>CALEVN010000025.1 GCA_937924685.1 uncultured Candidatus Altimarinota bacterium
CTCTGCCTAATTGCTGATGGTGATTCATCCCCGTCGGGATGAAAGATTTGCGCCTAGGAGAAAAGCTCCAACGGCGGGGAAACTGGGCCAAATGATAAGCGATGTTCGGAACACGGACCAAACTCGCGGAGCATTTCCATGTGCAGCGAAGTGGAATAGCCTTTGTGCTGCGCAAACGAGTAGGCCGGATACAGTTTGTCTAGATCTGCGATCAAACGATCGCGACTAACTTTGGCGAGCACCGATGCGCACGCGACCGAAAAAACTTTCGAATCGCCCTTCACGAGGCAAACCTCCACGAAACCGTTTTTATAAAGCCTGCGCATGTTTGGAAATTCCGCCGAGAAATCGCGTGACCACATGTCAGAAATGTATCCGTACCGGCGATATTGAGAATATCGGAAAGACAGCCCGCCACGGCACATTTTTTGAGATGCTCGGAAACTGGTCACTTGGTGATTATTTTAAGCGTGGCTCTATTGAGATGAGTTGGGAATTTCTCACATCACTTGATTGGCTCGGACTTGATCCAAAGATGATTTCAGTCACTGTCTTTGAAGGTGACAAAAATGCTCCACGTGATGATGAATCGGCAAAAATTTGGATGGAATTAGGTATGCCTGCCGAGCGTATTGTGTACCTCGCTGCTGAAGACAATTGGTGGGCTGCTGGTCCGACGGGTCCGTGTGGTCCTGACACGGAGATATTTTATTGGGTTGGAGAAGGTGAACCTCAGTGAAATAAATGAACTCATCCAAAGGAGTGGATGGAGATCTGGAATAATGTCTTCATGCAATTCAATAAAAAATCTGACGGAACGCTCGAAAATCTCTCTGCGCAGAATGTCGATACTGGTATGGGTCTTGAGAGAACTCTCGCCGTTATCAATGGAAAGAAGACAACCTACGATACAGATTTCTTTATCAATACCCTCGAACACATCAAGCGAATAGTAGGGGAGTGAAACTACAATGAACGAGGCGCTCGTATCATCGCTGATCATATCCGTACAGCCGTTCATATGATTGCTGATGGTGTGAAACCAAGTAATACTGATCGTGGTTACGTCCTCCGACGTCTTATTCGCCGTGCTATTCGTGAAGCTCACAAGATGGGCCATGAAGATGCATGTCTCGCTCAAGTCGCTCGTGATTTTATTGCTATCTACGCACCAGTCTATACTTCTGTTGCTGACAATGAAGCCCTGATTATTGATGAGATTAGTCGGGAAGAGGAGAAGTTTCAAAAGACGATCAAAAATGGTTTACGTGAACTCTCGAAGATGCAAAACATTGATGGTAAAGAAGCTTTTCATTTATTTGAAACATATGGTCTACCAGTTGAAATGATAAAAGAAGAGATTTTGTCTGTTTGAGGAACATTGCCAGAGAGCTTCCAAAAGGATTTTGATATTGCATTACAGGCTCATGCAGACCTCTCACGTACCGCTTCTGCTGGTATGTTTAAGGGTGGACTTGCTGATCATAGTGACGTCACGATTTCTCTCCATACGGCGTGTCATCTGATGCTCGCTGGTCTCCGAAAAGTACTCGGTGAGCACGTCATGCAAGCTGGTTCAAATATTACTCCGGAGCGACTCCGATTTGACTTCACTCATCCAGAAAAAATGACGCCAGAGCAAATCTCAGCGGTTGAAAACTATGTCAATGGAGCGCTCAAAGCTCATATCACCGTGACGATGACAGAAGAGCCAAAAGAATCTGCGAAAGCTCGTGGGGTTCTCGGTGCTTTCTGGGAGAAATATCCTGATATCGTCAAAGTCTACAAGATGGTGGGTGATGATGGTGTGACGTATTCAGAAGAACTCTGTGGAGGTCCTCACATCGAAGAATCTTCGAAAATGGGAACATTTAAAATCCAAAAAGAAGAAGCTTCGTCTGCAGGTGTTCGTCGTATCAAAGCAATTCTTAATTAATTTTTATGGCTGGAAACTGAAAACTCATGGTCGAAATTCTTCGCACTACAGCCAATGTTGGCAAGCAAGGTGAGATAAAAGAAGTATCTCTCACTTTCGCTCAGAATAAACTTTTCCCAGAAGGTATTGCTCGTGAATACAAATCGCAACCATCGAAAGAAGAAAGAAGGGCCAAAATTTATACGAATCGATTTGAAATTGTGAAGCGTCTTCATGAAAAAACTTTACAGGTAGAGATTCCGCATAATGCAGGACATCTTTCAGAGACGGTTGATCAGGAATGGTTGATTGAGAAGATCCGTAGTAAATTTCATGTGACACTTCTTCCAGATATGATTCGTCTTGATGAAAAACATATCAAAAAAGCAGGGAAACACACGGTTCATATTGACCTCTCAAGCGATGCTTATGCTCAGTTAATTCTTGATATTCGCTAATATGTATCTCGGCATTGATTACGGTACATCAAATATTGGCGTTGCTATTGCTGAGATAGGTATAGCTATTCCTCACGGTATTTATGAACATGAGGATTTCTTCGAAAAGCTTCCTGAGCTCGTAAAAAAGAGAAAGATATCGACTATTGTTATCGGTGAGGCTATAGGTTACGATGCGTATGGAAAACAAAAAAAGACCTTTCAAAAGGTTATTGATAGAATCAAAAAAACTGTACCAAACATGCAAATAGAAGTACAGGATGAGGATTTGACGACCTTTGAGGCACAAGAATCACTCGGGAAGCTTGATTCTCACGAGCACCTTGACGATATCGCTGCAAGTATTATACTCCAACGGTTTATTGATAAAAATAAGTAAAAATGAGTCGAGATGTAAAACATATGGCAGTTATCTTAGATGGTAATGGTAGATGGGCAGAGGGGCAAAAAAAAGATATACGAGAATGACACTTTTCTGGTTTTCAAAAATTCAGAGAAATGGCTCTTCATGTGATGAATCATCATCCTAAAATTCAAGAACTATCAGGCTGGGCCTTTGCCCCTTCTAATATGAAAAGGCCATTAAGAGAAGTTGCAGGGATTTTCCTTCTTATTTATCGACAAATTTGAAAGTTTAGCGATGAATTAATGCAAAATGATGCACGATTTCAAGTTATTGGAGACTTAACTAAAGTACCAAAATTAGCACGGAAAAAATTAGAAGAAACAATTCAGCTTACAAAAAACAATAACAAATTGAGGGTGAATCTTAATATTATGTATGATGGTCGAGAGGAAGTATTGGGAGCAATGAGGAAGCTTGCGCAAGAGTGAGTTGATATTTCAAATATGGACGATGGTGAACTCGATACTGCGATTACCAGCAGGCTTCACAGCGGAGCCTGTGAGCCTGTTGATTTGCTTTTTATTCCTTGATCAGAGAAATGAATCAGAATACGTGATTATTATCTTTGGAGAATACGTAATGCTCACATCCACGGCATTGACACTCTTTTACCTGACGTTACAATGGGGGAAATGGATTTTGCTATTTCACGAGCTGAATCTTCCCATCTTACTAATTGAGCACGTCCTGCTGCGTAAATGAAAAAAAAATCCTCTGAAATCGCCAATAATAAAAAAGCTCTCTTTGACTATGAAATACTCGAGGAGCATGAGGCTGGTATTGAGCTGTTTGGTTGGGAAGTCAGGAGTATGCGTGAACAGGGTGCCCAACTGAAGGGAAGTCATGTAGTTATTCGTTGAGGCTTTGCAAAACTCCTTGGTATGCATGTTTCACCTTATAAATTTGCAGAAGATGCAGATGTGGGCGTGAAGCGAGAGAGAAAACTTTTTCTCCGAAAAAATGTCATGCTTCGGCTCGAACAAAAAGTTGCAGAAAAATGAATGGCGCTAATAGCAACGAGAGTTTACTTTAAGTGAAATCTTGTGAAAGTATCTGTAGCACTCGCACGCGGTCGAAAAGAATACGATAAACGTGAAGTGATAAAAAAACGCGACAACCAAAGGGCTGTCGCGGTGGAGCTATCCATGTCAAAATAATTTTTAAATCTTTTTTCTTAAAAGAAGATTTGCGTAAAGAGTGAGGAAATTTGGTGGATAGAAAGCATCTGCTTTTAGTCACAGTGCGTGATATCTCATAAATCATGGCTTTAGTCCGTGTTGTACCCAGAGAGATTGTGATCAGTTTTCAAAAGGTTGCAACATGTCCACTATTCAGAGCGATATGAGATATTCTTCCCTCAGTTTTGTATCTGGGAGGAGTGCTGTTATTACAGGATGCTTCATGAGTTCTGAAAGAGATCTATTTCATCCTCAGGACTCTTTTTTATCTTGGTATATTTCTTTTGAAATTGTACCAACTATATTTCAAGGAATTCAATTATTTCTGAGCATAGCACCTCATTCGGAATCAGGTGAGAGTGTGGAGAAATCTATAAAATCAGTATCTCTGAAATCTTTCTGAGAAACATCCACTATTTGAGCATTTCCATTAGGATCAATCCAAGTTATAGTACGTGTATTCCATCGTCTTATCCATTCAGGCGCATTTTGCTGATTTAATTTTGACAGTATGTCTCATGCGTTTGAACGTACTGATTGAACAAGTGTTTCAACCCTCTCTCCTGCCAGATCAATAGATCATTCTTCAAGAATTTGTCTCAGTTTTTCTACTCTCAAGCTTGCAAGTTCTTGAACGCTCAGTACATCGTAATCAGTTGGAGCTTTTGACAAATCTTGTGGCTTTTCTACTCGAAAGCCGGCCATTCCATTCCCAAATTCAGTAATTCCAGTAATTTTTGGATCAAAGTGGAGAGCGTCTGATGTTATATCGAAAGAGGGGAATGACATAAATAAAGCAATATACAGTAAAAAAGACGACAACTTAACTTATTATAAATAATATTATTTTTTGTAAAACTAAATGGAATTATGAATAAAGATCAGAATTTGCCTTGAATAGCAAATGAAGACCGTGGCTAACAAGTCATGTGGTCAGGTGTCAAAATGGAGCCACGAACGGGAATTGAACCCGTGACCTCATCCTTACCATGGATGCGCTCTACCATCTGAGCTATCGCGGCATTTGGGCTGATTATATGGCATGCTATATAATTGCAAAATTTTTTGCGTCTCCCGGTTTTTTTATACAATGCGACCTATATGAAAATATTTGTCTTTGATACGGAAACAACTGGATTTGTAGAGCGAGAAGGCCCTCTCGAAGTACAGCCTTATATTGTTCAGTTTTCTGGAATTCTTCTGGAAATGTGATCGGATAAAAAATTAACCGAAATTGATAGAATAGATGCCTACGTGAAACCACCCATTTCCATACCATTTGGTGCGAGTCAGGTACACGGTATCTATGACAAGGATGTCGCAGAAAAATCCACTATTGCTGATCAGATGGATACATTTCTTGCATTTCTCAATCGTGCTGACATCGTCATCGGTCATAATATAGAATACGATGAGTCTGTTATTAATTATGAACTTCAGAGGCTTGGTCGAAAAGGTGATTATCATCCACAAAAAACACTTTGTACCATGAAATCTACTGTTGATTTTTGTGCTATTCCAGGTCGTGGTATTGGTTTCAAATTTCCAAAACTCAATGAGATTTATAAGAAACTTTTCTGAGATTATTTTGAGTGAGCCCATAGTGCTATATATGATGTAGAAGCGACTGTGAAAGTACTTCAAAGACTTCTCGATCTCGACGTCATTAAAATCGAGGAAAATACACTCATGCGCCTCTTCTAGCAGGCATAAAACGAAAAAATAGATGAGTCAACAAACTAGGGTTGCGAAATAGAAAAAAAAAGTACACTGACACCAAGTTATTTATTATCCTCTTTTATGCATTTTATAGCTAATAGAAAAAAGTTTTACCTGTTTTCATCATTCTTTTTTCTCCTTTCTTTTGTCGTCTTCTTTTTTGTTAAACCGAATCTCGGTATAGATATGACAGGAGGACTACAGATCGAATATACGTCTTCAGCTCCTTTTTCGTCAGAACAATTAGCTGATATACGCAGTGATATCCTGAAAAACTATAAATTTGAGGACAAAGCTGTTATTAATGATGTTTTGCTTTATAGCGTCAATGGTAATTCTCTCCGTGCCGATATTGGCCTCTCTGCAGAGCCAAATGTCATCAAATCAAATGATCGTACAAACAATATCAGAAATCAGATACCTACATATTTTCAAAAATCATGAATCACTGTTACAGAAGCTTCTTTTGTTTCGGTTGGACAATCTTTTGGTAAATTTGTGATTGATAGAGCTTATCTGACTCTGATAGTCTGTTTTATTGCTATCGCACTTTATCTCATGTATGCCTTTCGGAGTTCTATAGAGGGTACATCGAGTTTTACTTTCGGTGCTATCACTCTGATTACATTGCTTCACGATGTCATCATTGCGCCGGGTATATTCATTCTTCTTGGCCTTCTTTTTCCTATTCTCAAGGTAGATACTTTTTTTGTCACAGCGATATTGACGACTCTTGGCTACAGTATTAATGATACTATAGTAATCCTAGACCGTATTCGTGCGACCTATCGAGATAAAAAATCAAATGATAAGAGAACAGAAAAACAGATATTTGATGATTCTATCAATGTGAGTTTGAGACGATCACTCTACACATCTATGACTCTTGTTATGGTACTTATTGCTATGCTCTTTTTCGGACCAGAGGCGCTCCATGGATTTGTGACATTGATGTTGCTTGGCACTATTATAGGGACTTATTCTTCTATATGTGTTGCTGCTCCAATGCTCTATGATATAAATTCTTGGAAACGTAAATAATTATGGAAAAACGATTTCGTCGTGAAAAAAATCTGGCTCATAAAGCCCAGAAAAAACAACATGAACACCATTCATCTAAAAAAACTGAAGAGGAAGCATGAGTCAATTCAGAAGAGTCACCACTCGAACACCTCTCTCACACATACGCTTCTGTCCAGTCAAAAAATCTTGTCAGAGATACAGTATTGCTCGGATGAGTATTGCTTATACTTTTATTTTCTGCCGCTTGGGCCTTACCAAGAGTTTTTTCTTTTCATCTCGACGTATCTTCTTTTGCTCGTAGTCTTGTTCCAGACAGTTTGAGTAATGTAATCACAGACAAAAAGACGGGGGATATGGATATCCTTATTCTTGGTCGTGGATGAGAGGAAAATGATGCTCCAGACCTCACTGATTCTATCATACTCTGACATTACAGCGATACTGATCCATCAAGTTTTGTGACCCTCTCTATTCCCAGAGATTTGTACGTGCATTCAAAGATACTTGGTCGTGTAAAAATCAATGAGCTCTACGCTGGTACAAAAAAAGCACTTTGAATTGAAGGTGCATTTGACCATCTTTTAGAAATGGTCGGTCAGATAACAGGTCGAGAGACAAAATATTATGCCATGATTGATTTTTCTGGATTCAGAAAATTAATAGATGCGGTAGGAGGTATCGATATAGATGTCCCTGAACGTCTCTATGATAACGAATACCCAACTCGTTGATGGTGATATACTATTGTTGATATTGCTCCTGGGCCACAACATTTTGATGGGGACAAGGCTCTCAAGTATGCGCGTAGTCGTCATACTACGAGTGACTTTGACCGTTCAAGAAGACAGCAACTCGTTATCTCAGCTCTCCAGGAGAAAATGCTCAGTCTCGATATTTTGAGCTCTCCTCGTAAGTTAGAGGGTATTTGGAATGTGCTCCGAAGCTCAGTTACAACAAATCTTACTCTCAGTCAGATTATCTCTCTTGCCAAAAATGCTACGAAAATTTCGAGAGAGAATATTATCTGACATACTCTTGATAATACTTGTTTTGATGCTCTGAGGCTCTGTCACCCGGGTGGTTTGCTCTATACACCAGACCGAGAACTATTCTGAGGCGCTTCTGTTTTACTTCCAAAAAAAGCAACAGGAGCAAATGTCGCAGTATACGATCGTATCCAGCTTTTTACATCTATTATTACGCAATATCCAAAATTACTTTCAGAATTTCCTATCACTCTCGTCAATGCATCTGGAAAAACGAACCTTGCTCTCTCAGTTGCTCTTCAGCTTCGTTCGATTGGTTTTCCCGTTGATGAAAAGCAGATTCGTAATCAAAAAGAAAAAGTCGCAAAAACTTTTATTCGATACAATTCCCTTATAATTAAACCTGAGAATGAAGTACTTCATGCTCTTTCTTCTCTTGCACCAATAGAGGTGAGAGAGGCAACAACAGAGGAGCGTCTTTCTATGGTAGGTTCGTATGAGCTCGTGCTTGGTTCAGATTCATCACTTTATTTCTAATAATTATGGATTCTCGTAGTCACTATATTCGTCGTAAACTCATCACTGGTACATCAAGGTGGTACCAGATACGTCATGCTGCTCGTGATCCAAAAATTCAGAGATGGGCTGCTATTATCTGAGGCGGCGCGATACTTGTATTCTATTTTGCATTTCTCTTTGGGATGCCATCTATTTCTCAGATAGAGACATCTTTTAAAGAAAGTAGTATTATCTATGATCGTGAGGGGAATCAGCTCTATACCATTTATGGTGGTGACGATAATCGTCAATATGTGCCGTATAAGGATATATCTCCAACGATGATTAATGCTTTGGTGGCTATGGAGGATCAACGGTTTTTTACGAACTTTGGTTTTGATGTATTTGGTATTCTACGCTCTGCTATTACCTGTAGTACTGGAGGAACTTGTGGGGGTTGATCATCTCTCAGTCAGCAGCTTATCAAAAATACACTTCTTTCCGACGAGAGAACTATAAAACGAAAAGTGAGAGAAATTATCCTCGCATTTGAACTCAATATTCGCTTTTCAAAAGAAAAAATCCTCGAACTCTACCTCAATAAAATATCTTTTGGCTCAAACTCTGCCGGTATCGAGCAAGCTTCTCGTCGTTTTTTTGGAAAACCATCCAAAGATGTAAATATCCTTGAAGCATCGATTCTTGCGTCCCTTCCAAAATCGCCTACAGCATATAATCCATATTCTCGAAGAGACAGACTTATGGGTTATGTTTATTACCACGACAGCAAAAATACCAATGAAGGTATCGTAAAAGTAAATAAAATTAGTGATGCAACGACATTTGCTTTTTTTCAGTCTGAAATGTCAAAAATGACATTTACGACTCAAAGAGGATTCACAAAAGTCTGTGGTTTAGCTCATTTTCAAGGAAAATCACCTTTTGAAAAAAGTATAGGAACTGATTGTGAAACTGTTCCAAAGAAAGACCTCATGGAATTTCTCAATAGTCTTCAAATAAATACAACCATAAAGCAGGAAGACGCAACGACGTTTCCGGTGGTTCTCGAATACCAAGCTGGGCGAAAGGACAGAGTTCTCATGCGTATGTATGAGGATGGCTATATCAACGATAGTGAATACAGGGATGCACTTTATACTGGTCTTGATTTTGCTTTCCAGGATCCACGTGAATCTATCAAATATCCACATTTTGTTTTTTACGTAAAAGATTATCTCGTCAGCCTCTATGGTGAAGATTTTTTTCAGAAAGGAGGATGGAAAATATACACCACTCTTGATCCAAAAATTCAGGAAAAAGGTCAAGAACTCATTGATTCCTACTCTAAAAGTACTTTTAAAAGTTATGGCATTAATAATGGTTCTCTCGTGACTCTCGATACAAATAATCGTGATGTCCTGGCTATGGTCGGTTCTCAGGATTACTATAACAAAGACATTGATTGAGAGGTTAATATCATGACATCTCTCAAGCAACCAGGATCGAGCATGAAGCCATTTATTTACGCTCGTGCATTTGAGAATAATAAACTCAGTACTGATACTCCTATTTTTGATGTAGAACAAGATTTTGGTAACTATAAGCCAAAAAACTTTGATGGGAAATTTCTCTGACCTATGACGCTTCGTACTGCGCTTGATGCATCGAGAAATATTCCAGCAATTAAGATGTTTTTCTTGGCTACTCGAGGTGTCGCTGATACGGGAGAAAAACAAGAATACGATCTTGTTGAATATCTCCGATGACTCGGATTAACCACTATTGAGCATCGAGAAAAGAATAATCTCTATGGCCCACCAATTGCTCTTGGTTCAGCCGAAGTACGTGGTATAGATTTTGTTTCTGCCTATGCTGCTCTTGCTAATAATGGTCAGTATCTTCCACCGAATCCTATTCTTAAAATATTTGATCCGCAGGGAAATGAAATCAAAATAGATCCTCCTTCGCCAAAACAGGTAATACTTCCTGGTGCTGCATATATGATTACAAATATTCTTTCTGATAATGCTGCTAGACCAGAAGGATGGAATTATTTCCTTGCCATGGCTGATGGACGAAAAGCTGCCGTAAAAACAGGTACTTCTAGTAAGAAAATAGGACAAAACACTCTTCCGCGAGATCTCTGGACTATTGGTTTTACGCCACAATATACAACAGCAGTATGGACAGGAAATACTGATGGTAAACCAGCAAGTGCTCGTGCAAGCGGTATGGAATCGAGTGCTCTTATATGGAAAAAACTTATGGATTTTATCCATACTGGACTTCCAAAAAAAGATTTTGTGAGACCAGATGATGTTGGAGGTAATGATCGTTTTCTTTATTTGGAAGGCAAAAAACCAGATATCCTTAAAGCATTTGATCCTACAAAAATAGAAGTTGATTCTCTCTGTAACGGTAAAGTTACTGAAAAAACTCCAAAAGAAGCCATAAAAGAGGCAGTTATATTTGATACTGCTTTCCCAATAGAAGACGAATATCCAGGATGGCGTGACCCGGTAAATGCATGGCTCGGAAGTGAGGATGGTCGAAAATATCTCATTGAGAAAATGTCATTAACAGAAGATATGATGACTGTCGTTGCACCACCTGAGAATATCTGTGAACGACCTGATGAAGCAGTCTCTGACTTTACATCATCATTGACTGACAATATGCAGCTTTTTTCTGGGCTCTATCCAGTAGAGATTACCTTTAATTCTGATCATACAATGAAGGAGGCGCAGATACTTATCAATGATAAATTTTATCGATCTATCAATCTCGGGGATAAAAAAAGTGGTTCTGCAAAAGCTGAGTTTGGCATTACGAGTATAGATGGTACTGACCAAATTATTACTCTGCGTGTTGTCGATTCATTTGGCTATAGTACCTCCAAAAACTATCATGTAAAAGTCCTCAACAAAGATGGTAATAATCCGGTTATTAAAACAGATAATCCGACAACAATGAATATTAAATCTGGTCAACAGGTTTCCTTTTCTGGAACTATTGATGATCAGAGTGACGTCTCAAAAATTCAGGTCTTTGTCGACGATGTTCTCTATGGTACATTTCAGTGAGTAAAAAAATATAATTTTACCCTCAAGTCTCCATCAGATCTCTCTGTTGGTAAACATATAATCACTATTCAAGTTTCTGATTTTCAGAAAAATTTACAGACACTTGTTCACACAGTCACTGTTCAGTAAGATTAGCTCATTTTACTATTCAGCTTCTCCTCGACGAATTTACGATCTTTTGAGAACTTTTCACGAACGAGCGACTGGAGTTTTTCTGGGGTTTGAGAAGCGGATCTTTCTCCTATCAAATCTGGATGAAGTAATTCTCAATGAGTAACCTTTTTTTGTCCATTATGAGTTGTTTTAACAGTGAAATTATAGAGCGGTTGTTCTACGAGAGTTTGTGGAGTTAATGTCGTATCAATATTAGGAGCAAGCATCTTTGCATCAGTAGATCCTATATGAAAAACTGCCATATTTCCAATATTTCCCATAATAGCATCCATCAGATGGGTCGAAACTTGGTTGATATATTGATGAGCTATGATGAGGGCTAGACCGTATTTACGTGCTTCAGAAAAAATATCAGCAAAACTATCAGTAGCAAAATTTTGAAATTCATCAACATAAAGGTGGAAAGGTTCTCTTTTTTCTGGTGTGACATTCGCACGACTCATGACATCAAGCTGAAATTTGCTGACAAGCAGTGAACCAAGCATTTCGCTGACGTCTTCTCCTATTTTTCCTTTTGAGAGGTTTGCTAAGAAAATTTTCTTATTATCCATGATCCATCGTGGGGAAAAGCCTGATTGAGGTTGGCTTACAATATTTCGAATAAGAGGGATGGAGAGAAATTGACCTACTTTGTTTAAAATTGGGCTGACTACTTCTGTTTGTTTTGTACTACTGAGGGCATTGAATTCATCTGCCCAAAATCGACGCAAAAATGGATTCGTCACTTTTGCTATATAGTTACGACGAAATTCTTCATCAGAAAGAAGAAGTGTGAGGTCGAGAAGTGTGCTTCAGTCACGTTCTAGGAGAGTGAGAGTGGCATTTCTGAGAACATATTCTAGTCGTGGTCCCCAGCTATAACCAAATATTTTCTTAAAAACTCCTACTATAGAACTCGCTATGAGAGAAGGGAATTGGTGATGGGTATTTTCGAGGATATTGAATCCGATAGGATATTCGACATCAGTGAGATCAAAAAGCACAACGTCGTTACTACGAGATTTCGGTATTTGGCGAAGAATTTTGTCATAGAGATCACCATGGGGATCAATCAGCCCTACGCCACGACCAGCATCTATATCCTGTAATATCATTCGTTCAAGCATGGTTGTTTTTCCGCTTCCCGTCATTCAGACCACGAGCATGTGCCGTTTTAGCGCGTCTACATCTACGGAAACGGTATTATTTTGATCAGAGGTCAGTCAAAGTATGATTTTCTCCTTTTCTATAACTTTTATATCTTCAGGAGTTTTTTTTATTTTTTCTGTTTTAGGCGAGTTTTTTTTCTCTTCAGGAACAATGGTAGCCATGATTTCTTCTTTCTCAGGCCCAATGTTTTCTGGTGTTACTTGATAAAAATCTGATTCTTGGTTATTTCGTGGGGATTCATCTATGATTGAGTCCCATTCAAACTCTGATACAGGCGACGGGGTCGCTATTTCATGAGCAACAGAAGGGGCATCATTCACTATATCCTTATCTGTAAAAAGAAGAGTTAGGAAACGTTGTATGTTGTTAATTTTGTTATTCACGGTTTTATATTACATATAATAACAAATATAATCGTACTGTCAAATATTTAAAACCCTACAAAAAACCCCTACAAATATGTAGGGGCTGAGCAGAACTCACGTTACGAATTACTGTGAGATGGTGTTTCCTCCAAGGATATTGAAAATGAGATTTGTAATAGTCCAAGCAAAGAAGATAACGACGATACCAATGACCGCATTGATAATAATCTTTTTACCTGCTTCTTTTCCTTCATCTTCGCTACCAGAAGTAAGAATTTGCCAGCCACCCCAGAGTGCCATAACAACCATGACAAGTCCGAGAAGAGTGAGGAGGCCTTTGATGAAGGTTTGAATAGTAGCGATAGGATCGCCAGTATTAGGTCCTTTGAGACCGTCATCAACACGATCGAGACCTGGTTCAATCTCTGCAAATGCAGAACGAGCTACTGTGAGTCCACCGATACAAGCGTAGATATAATGCTTGGCTGTATTCATAGGGTGCAATTAGGGATAAAATACTTCATCAGTATAGACTACATGCGTATTACATGCAAATCTTTTCTCTCGACAAAAAATACATATATCATCTGATATAGAGTCTTTATAGAACCTATCTTCTTGGCTTACGGGAGAGATAAAGGTACATGATATTTGCAAAACTTTTTTTATTTTGCTCTACTTCTCTGGAAATAGAGAGAAGAATGCCACCTGCTAAGAGCATCATAAGTAATGAGGAACCGCCGTAACTGACGAAGGGGAGTGTGAGACCGGTATTAGGAAAAATACTCAAATTAACACTGATATTGATCACCATTTGCCATAATATCCACAGTGTAATACCAAAAGCACTAAATTTCCCAAAATTCTCTTCACAAAAAGAAGCTATCATGAAACCCCTATAAATAATATATACATAGATACTGATAATTATAAAAGCTCAGATGAATCATATTTCTTCTGTAATCACAGAAAATATAAAATCTCATTGTGGTTCAGGGAGGTAGCCATATTTTTGTACAGAATGGCCGAAACCGAGTCAAAAAATACCGCCACTTCCCACAGCAATTAATGCTTGTTTGTTTTGATGATGCATCGTGTTTTCTTCAATGGCTGTCTTGCTTGATTGAAAGAACGTATTCATTCGATCATAAATGTAGGAGAATTGACCCTTTTCTTCAGGAGTATTATAATGCCCTAAACCGTAAAGAATCGATGCTCAAACGAACCCTGCAAGACCTATACCTGCTATTATCCTGACATTTCCTCCTGCTACAAAATAAATGCTTGTTACGATAGGTATGATGATGAGCAGGGCACCGAGATCTGGCTGTAATAAAACGAGTAGTGCAGGTACGCCGACTATTCCAACAAATGGGATAAATCCTTCAGAAGTATGTGAGAGGATATTCTTATATTTACTGCAAAAAGCTGATACAGAAAGTATCATCGTAAGTTTGAGGAGTTCAGTTGGTTGTAGGGAAAATGGTATACCTGGTATATCGAACCACCCACGAGCTCCGTTGATTTTTACACCAAATACCAGGACTAGTATGAGTAGAAATATAGTTAATACTGTCATGCTTTTTATTTGATTTTTCCACCATAAATAGGGTATTTTTATGGCTATCACCATAGCAAAAAGTCCAATACCAGCTTGTAGGATATTTCTCACGATAAAACGCCAATTATTTGGCTCAGGAAGGCTTCCGGTTTCAACCAGTCTTTTTGTTATTCTGTATGAATCATAGACGCTCACGGAGCTGATCATGATTGATCAAAAAACAACAAGTGCCAGGATGGATATGAGAAGCGGGTAGTCTATATCTCGATGTTCTTTCATGCGGCTACTCTAACGCTGTTTGTCATTCCGAGAAACGTACTAGCCTTGCATTTCTTGTAAAAATCGTCCTATGAATCTTTTTTTATTGCAAATCACTCTTGTTGATAGAGTAGTAATGACGCCTGAGAAAGGCGAAAAGTGCTGTTATTTCCAACATAGTGCTGTTTTAGGGCCGACATGCATTTGACTATATTTTCGTGCCAATTTGTTCGAGAGGAAGCATATATTGGTCCACGAGGATTACCCCAGCCAGAGAGCTGATCAATAGTTGTATAGCTGCCAAGCCAATTATTATTTACTACAGAAGAAATAGCGCGTATACCACTCCGAGAATCAGCGAAATCCTGCCTGCCTCCACTATCTGTATTTCAGACGTTTCCTATATTTCCATCAGTTGTGAGATTTTGTCCGAGTGTACTTTCTGCAAAGCCTACACACATGACAAAAGTAGGATCGACACTTTCAGGGAGGCTTTCTTCTATCCAGAGATTACGATTTTGAAAATCGTTTGATGCATAGGTTGAGAGTAATTTTTTTTGTCTCTCAGCTTCGTTTTCTCCAGAAACATAGAAAAAACCGATGATTTTCTGAAGAGCGTTAATGTCGACAGATTTTTTATTTTTTTGAAGGTCATCGATATATTTCCAACCATATCGGGCTGGTATCTTGTCTGCAGAAAGAGAGGAGAGATCTATTTTTTCGAGTATGTCGAGGGCTTTTCAGTTTTTGTAGAGCTCTATGTGTATGTTATTTTGCTTGCTGTGTTCTGTGTAATCCCGTGTCATACCTATGCTGTCTCAGAGACTTACTTTTGAAAACATTGGTTTGTTATTTGGCATAATACCGACATAGAGCGACATATACCCGTTTGTATGCTTGACTATGACTATGCCGGGAGAAGTATCGCTCGGGTATTGTTTAATGAGAATATAACCATCTGCTACTGCTTGAATAGGGATTCCTGCTGGTGTCAGTATATCGAGTCATTCATGATGAGTATTGTTCACCACATAGTATTTCTGATCTCGAAAAGTATATCAAAAGCCACTATTTGGTAGTATGGGCCAAGAAAAATCGACTTTTTCTTTTGTTTGTGTGAGCATTTGTTTTTCCATTTGGAGATATTGATCTATCCAGACACAGACAGGACTTTTTTGATTATTGCAGTTGTATTGAGAGAGTCGTTCTTTCAGAGATGTCTCATATTCTGCAAATTTCTTTTCGAACTGGACTGCATTTACCGTTTTTTTCTCCATTATTTTTGCCTCTATTACTTTTCGTTTCTTTGAAACAGTATCTATATTTTTATTTATCTCGCCCTGCTTTTCTACGGATTGTGCGAGTATATTTTGTTCTATTTCTTCTGCTTGTTTGAGTTCTGCTTTCTCATTTTCTAGACGAGCTACGATTTGATTATTCATTTTTACTTTTCTTGCTGCGAGTTTTTCGAGAGAGGTGAGGTTTTCAGCGATAGATTTTTGTCGAGAGAGGAGGTTAGCTGTCGAATCTTGCATGATACCGTTAGTATCCTGGGTATAAAAATTATTACCCAAAGACTGGCCGAAAAATATGGAATAGAATCCTATATCATCATTTCAGTGAGTTTCTTCTTGATATGAATGCGCAAAAGAAGTACGTAAAAAGGAGGCAGTATCTGATTGTCTTTCTTTGAGATACTTTATTTCATTCTCGAGGAGCGCTATATTTTTTGTTAATTCTTTTGTTTCTTCTTGGTTCTTTTGGATATTTTTTCGTATTTCTCGCTGAGTTGATTGTATTTTTTCTATGAGAGATTGTTTTTCGTATTGTGTTATTTCTACATTTTTCTGCGATTCTATGAGAGTTTCTTGCATCGATGCAAGGTGATTTTCAGAAATACTGAGATTTTCTAATTCACTTTCTGTATCACTAAAATCATTTATAAGTGTTATCTCTGGAATGCTCTGAGACCACCAAGTTGCAGACTCTTCAACGGGATTTATTTCTTCTTCGGAAAATGTAATATGACCTAAACCTATCAAAACGGCAAGGAAAAGAATTGAAAAATATTTGTACTTCATACAGAAGCAGATTATCATATTACCTAGTTTTTAGCAAACTTTTCTCTCTTTATTGTCTATGTTTAAAAATTTTACTCCTGAGTACAAATGATACCTTCTATCTGCGGAAAACTCAGCAAAGCAGCAAGGATTTTCTACGCTCGAATCTGTTGACATTGTCATGGAAATACTTCGTTCTAAAAAATGACACGCCTTTGCTGTTTTTAATGATTTTGGTATTAATGAGAAGGTTTTTCTTGATGTCATGACGCATCCAAAGTTTGCCCCTCTTGTGAATAGGGTTGGCGAATATACTGGCATTTCTGAGCTCCTCAGGAATGTCATCGTCTCTAGTGTTAAAGTGGCTGCAAGTTTTGAGAAAAAAACTATTGGTATCGAAGATTTTCTTCTCGCACTTATAAAACAAAATAACTCTTGGTTTCTCGATTTTTTGGATTTTATACGAATCAATGTCCGTGATTTTGAAAGTTCTCTCGTAGAGCTCAATCGTTCACAAGCAGGCATCGGTACTCCGGGTTCTCCTGATCTTGGTAAGATTATGAATGTTCTCGAACAGGGTCTTCTCAGTGGTGTTGCCATGGAAGACGTTGAACAAAATCCTATGTTTTCGCATATGAATGCTGGAGGCGAAAATCAGAAAAAGAGCGATAGTCAGACGCCGGCGCTTGATTTTTTCTGTACTGATATTACCAAAGAAGCAGCTGATGGAAAAATAGATCCAATCATCGGCCGTGAAAAAGAAATCGACCGACTCATATCTATCCTCAACCGTAAAACAAAAAATAATCCCGTTCTCACTGGTGATCCTGGTGTCGGTAAGACGGCTGTCGTAGAAGGACTTGCACGTCGTATCTCAGAAGGGAATGTGCCATTTGCAATGCAACATAAGCGTCTCCTCGTTCTCGACATGACCAGTCTCGTTGCTGGCACGAAGTATCGTGGTGAATTTGAAGTCCGCATGAAACAGGTTATCGAAGAGGCAACCAAGCTCGAGAATGAAGTGATTCTCTTTATAGATGAGATACATACCATTATTGGTGCCGGTGGATCAGAGGGGATGCTCGATGCGGCAAATATTCTCAAGCCTGCTATGGGACGAGGTAAAATACGTATTATCGGTGCGACGACGCTTTCTGAATACCAGAAATATATAGAAAAAGATGCTGCTCTCGAACGACGATTTCAAAAAATTGAGGTCGATGAGCCTACAAAGGTAGTTGCTGCTGAGATTATTCGTGGTCTTCGATGAACATTTGAAGAATATCACAATCTCATTATAGATGATGAGGCAATAGATGAAGCCGTGGAGCTCTCTGTGCGTTATATTACTGAGAGATTTTTACCAGATAAAGCCATCGATCTCATCGATGAGGCTTGTAGTGCGAAGAGTATGACGTATGTTCATGCCGAAGATGAAATCAAGACTCTGAAGCTCGAAGCTGAGACGCTTCAAAAAAACATCACTGATTTTGTGACCTCTCAGCAGTACCACAAGGCTTCTCGCGCAAAGGATCAGCTCTCTGAAATCGAAAATGCTATTCGTGAAAAGAGACGAAAAATCACTATCCCTCGAGAAAAGCGCCATCGTATCACTTCTTCAGACATTCAAAAAGTAGTCCATCAGATTACCGGAGTACCTATGAAGACGCTCTCCGCTGAGGACATCAAGAAGCTTCAAGATCTCGAGAAACATATGGGAACAAAGATTATCGGTCAGGATACTGCCATCAAGTCTATCGTTTCGACGATCAAGCGTTCACAAGCTGGCATCTCTGATCAGAGACGTCCTCTCGGAAGCTTTCTCTTTCTCGGGCCTACGGGTGTCGGTAAGACGGAACTCGTCAAAGTCCTCGCCCGTGAGTACTATGGAGATGAAAAGGCACTCATAAAAATTGATATGTCCGAATTTTCTGAGCGTCACTCTGGATCAAAACTTATCGGTACAACTGCTGGTTTCGTGGGCTACGAAGAAGGTGGCATGCTCACTGAAAAAGTCCGTAGAAAGCCGTATTCTGTCGTACTTTTTGACGAGATTGAGAAGGGAAATACTGAGATATTTAACCTCCTTCTTCAAATCATGGAAGATGGCGTCATTAGTGATGGAAAAGGTCGCAAGGTAAACTTCAAAAACACAATTATTGTGATGACATCGAATATTGGTTCAGAAGAATTTACGACGAGTGCAACAAAAATCGGGTTTGATGTCTCAGAAGACAAAAAAGAGAGAATTATTGATGATTTTGAGCAAATTGAAACCAAAGTTATCAAATCACTCGATGATTATTTCTCACCTGAATTTATCAATCGTATTGATAAGGTCGTTGTTTTTAAGCCATTGGATACTAAAGTGATCAAAAAAATTATCACTCTGCAGCTTGCTGAGCTTGAGAAACGTCTCGCTGATATAGGCGTATCACTTCAATGGGCTAATCCTGTTGTTGACCGTATACTCAAAGATACCTATAATCCCGAATTTGGCGCACGTCCTGTTCGCCGCTATATACAGACAAAAATCGAAGATGAAATTGCTGACCGCATGATTGGCGAAAAAATCACTTCCGTGAAAGTAACGAATGGCAAGAAAGAAGGATTTGAATTTGAGGTAAAATAAGTCTTATTTACTCACAAAAAATAGTAGGAAAAGCTAGTCTTTTCCTATTTTTTTATACAATAGTCTTAGATTTTCTTTTTTATGACTTCTTCAGACCCACGCGACGAACGCTCAGTTCGTATTCAAAAATTAAACACTCTTCGCACGCTTGGTGTGCACGTATTTCCAGATAAATTTTCTGGGAAACAAGATGTCGCACTTATTCGCACTTCTTCTGAGGGTAAGAATTTTCGTACTATCGAGGAGATAATACCCGCTCCACACAATGATATTCATACAGCAGGTCGTATGGTGCTTTTGCGGAGTTTTGGTAAGCTCATTTTTGGTACACTTCAAGATGCTTCAGGACAGATACAATTCGCTCTTTCGAAGGATTTTTGTCTGATAGATAATGCAGGTCAGGAACTCACAGAAGTTGGCGATGAAAAAGTCTCAGCATTTAAGCTCTTCGAAAAATACATCGATGCAGGTGATATTGTCGGTATTCACGGTGAACTCTTTATGACTCACAAGGGTGAGCTGACAGTCTTTGTACGATCATTTCAGATACTCTCAAAGGCGCTTCGTCCGCTCGGTGATAAGTTTCACGGAATAGGGGAGGATAATCAAGAAACAGCATACAGGCAGCGTTATCTCGATATGATTTTCAACGAATCATCTCGCCGTCGTATGAAATTCCGTTCGGACTTTATCCGTACGCTTCGAGAGTTTTATTGGAAAAATGATTTTCTCGAGATTGATTGCCCTGTATTGACGCCAGCAGCCTCAGGTGCAGCAGCGCAACCATTCATGACGCATCATAATGATTTTGATCAAGACTACTATCTGCGCATCTGTAATGAAACAGAGCTCAAAAAAGCCACTGTAGGAGGTTTTGAACGTGTGTTTACTATAGCTCCTGATTTCCGCAATGAAGGCTCAGATCCGAGCCATCTTCAGGAGTTCTACATGCTCGAACACCAAAATGTCTACAAGAGCTTTCATGAAGATATGGATTTCACACAAGACATGTTTGACCATATTTTTACGACGCTGAAACTTGAGCGAAAATTTGAAGTAAGAGATAAAGAAGGGAATCCTAAGATGGTTGATTTTACGACCCCGTGGCCACGTATAGACTATGTAGAAGGTGTGAATAAAGCGAGTGGTCTTAATATTACCTCATACACTGCTGACGATTCTGATCGTCTCCGTGCGGATATACGTGCTAAGGGAATAGAGTTTGAGGGCATGGATAAGATGGGGACGATGACGTTGATTGATTACCTCTATAAAAAAGTCCTCCGTCCGACGATCACAGGCCCAGCATTCGTCTACAATTATCCAAGCATTATAGCTCCTCTTGCTCGAATTAGTGATGCAGATCCACGTAAATGTGAGAAATGGCAGGTCGTCGTCAATGGATGGGAAATCATCAATTCTTACTGAGAGCTCGTTGACCCACTTCGTCAGATGGAGAACTTTGCTGAGCAGAGTAAAGCAGAAGAAGGTGGTGACCAAGAGGCAACAAGTGCTGATATGGAATTCGTTCGCGCGATGGAGTACGGTATGCCAGTACAAGCAGGATTTGGTATGGGTATAGAGCGCATCATCGCTATCCTGACACAGCAAGATAATCTCCGAGATGTGGTGATGTTTCCGCTGATGAAACCAGAGAATCAGATATCAAAAGAATGAGAAAAGAGTATTAAAAAATCATGTGTCATACTCATCAATCAAGAGGCAGAATTGCCATCTTGGAAAGTTCTTAATACTGTCTGACATTTATCAGCATCATACGGTGCACGACAAGGGAAAAGTATTATCCATCTCGACGACATCAAAACAACTGATAATCAGCATATAGAGATGTGTACACATCATCCAATTATATTAAAAACAGTTGACTCTTCTGATGATATTAGGAACGCTATTCATGAGGCAAGAAGTCAGGGTTTATTTATTACTCAATTTACCAAAGAAATGCTCGAAATACCTGATGATAAAGAAGTTCATAAATCAGTTTCAGCACAGGGATTCAAAGATGTATTGTATTACTGAGTGATGATACACGGAGATGATAAAAAAGTGAAAGAGATCACAAAAAAATATCAGCTTTATAAAGGTTAGTTGTTTGCTAGTCAAAATTACTATAATCGAGCACATATGAAATACGAAATAGTTATCGGTCTTGAGACCCATGTCCGTGTTGGTTCTATTACAAAAATGTTTGGTTCTGAGCCAAATGCTGTCGCGCTTGAGCGTGATCCAAATATTAATATCTGACCAGTCTCTCTTGGGCTTCCTGGAGCACTTCCTGTGCTTTCTGAGGGTGTCGTTGATTTGGCTGTCCGAGCTTCTCACGGTCTCCGCATGACCGTGAATACGTTTTCACAATTTGACCGTAAGAGCTATTTTTATCCTGATCTCCCGATGGGATATCAAATTACTCAGCTTTTTCATCCACTCTCAGAACACGGTCATCTCGAGACATACGTTGGTGATGAATTGAAGCGATTTAATATCCGTCGTATTCATATCGAGGCTGATGCAGGCGGTTCGAAGCATTCAATCACGAAATCTCTTGTTGATTTCAATCGTGCTGGCAGTCCTCTGATGGAAATAGTGACAGAGCCAGATTTTCGGTCAAAAGATGACGTCCTCGAATATCTCCGTGAACTGCAGAAAATCATGCGATTTGTTGGGGCGAGTGATGCTGATATGGAAAAAGGGCAGCTTCGCTGTGATGTGAACATATCACTCAGGCCAGAAGGAAGCCACGAATTTCGTAATCGTGTTGAGCTCAAAAATCTTAATTCATTTCAACAAATCGGTCGGGCGATTGATACTGAAGTAAAACGCCAAACAGAAATTTATGATGAAAATGGTACAGTTGATCAAGAAACTCGTGGTTGGGATGATGAGGCAGGAGAGAGTCATTCTCTACGATCAAAAGAAGATGCGATGGATTATCGCTATTTCCCAGAACCTGACCTCCCACCGCTTGTCATAACTCAAGCATACATCGATGAGCGGAACATCGCAGAACTTCCGATTGATCGCCGTCAGAAATACCTGGGTGAATGGAAACTCCTTCCAGATGATGCACGCATCCTCAGTTCTGATCGTGCCATGTCTGACTTTTTTGAAAAAACTGTTGCCCTCTCGGGTGATGTAAAAAAGTCTGCTGCACTTATTCTCACAGTTATCCTCTGAATACTCAAAAAAGGTGATGAAGAAGTGGATTTTAGTAGTCTCAAAATCACTCCAGAAAACCTCGCTCGTGTCGTGGAGATGCTCAAAAATGACGAAATATCCTCAACCAATGCACAAGAAGTGGTGAAAATACTCTTGAATGAAGGGGGCAATCCAGATACTATAGTTGATACTAAAGGTCTAAGACAAGTGAATGATACGGGAGCTATGGAAGCCATTGTTGATACCGTTATTGCTGCTAATCCAGGACAAATCGCTGAATATAGGGCAGGAAAAGTAAATCTCTTTTGATATTTTGTAGGTGTGTGTATGAAAGAAAGCAAATGACAGGGGAATCCGAAGATTTTTACTGAAATTTTGACTAAAAAATTGACAATGAAATAAAGATACGGTAAAGTTATGAAGCATGAGAAAAACTGCCCTCACCTTCATTACTTTCTTACTGTTTTGTCAGATAGGATTTTCTTATGCTCTCGATGATTGTTCTGATCTCGAATCTGAGTACAACTCAATCAAAGATCAGATAACAACCAGGATGGACACGTGGAAAACCATGCGTGAATCTGATCCAAATAAAAATGCCCAATGAAAAATACTCTCCGATCTTCTTTCGAAATGAGTTAAGATAGAAAATAGCTATAATGATTGCGTTACTACTCTCAAGAAGTCAAATGATGACATAAATACATACTTTGATCTTGGTGACACATATTTTGAATCCGAAAGATGGGATAGCGCCATTGAACAGTACAAAAATATCCTTACTATTGATCCAAATTCTTACAGAGCTTATTTTAATATCTGAGCTGCTTATTTGAATAAGGGTAAATACGAAGATGCTTTTAAAGCCTATAAGAATGCACGCAATCTCGCCCGATGAAGAAGTCAGGTGGAAGAATCAAAAAATGCACTTGATGACGTAGAACAACTTCTCAAAGATAATTGATCAGAAAACGACTCCCCAAGTGACGATACCTTTTCTCATCTTCAGTATTATCTAGACGTGTTAAATGTTCCAGAAGCGTGGAAAAAGCTCTGAAATACAAAAGAAGTAGTCGTCGCAGTTATAGATGATGGTGTCAATATTAATCATCCAGATTTGACCGATCATATTTGGTTTGATCCTTCGGCTCCTTATTGATCGAGTAAAATAAAGGATTTCGTAGGGGATAAGCTTCCCGACAATCTCCCAACAGGAGAGCACGGTACTATGATATCGTGAATTATTGCTGCCACTGCTGATAATAAAAAAGGTATTGCCGGTATCGCAAAAAACGTAAAAATAATGCCTCTTCGAGTGTTTGATTTTAAGGGGAATGCAAGAGAAGAAAATATTATTAAAGCAATGGAATACGCCATTAGCCATCATGCTAATATCATTAATTTGAGTTTGTGACAAAGTCAATTTGCATATAGTTCTCGATATGATGATATCATGAAAAAAGCCTACGATAATTGAATTATTGTAGTGATTGCTGGCGGTAATGGTGATGTCTTGTCATACAGTAGTAGTGGTGTCAATACAACGGTCAATCCACTCTCTCCTGTATGTAATAATGGCGGAAGTAATAAATACTCTATTGGAGTTGAATCTCTCGATCAAAAATGAGTCCGAGCTCGATGGTCGAACTACGGTACCTGTATGGCTTTTTCTGCTCCAGGGGAGAATATTTTTTCTACATCTGTTGGCGTATTTAATAAAGATGCCGGTACAGATTATGAGACTGCGAGCGGTACTTCCTTTTCTGCGCCTATGATAGCGGGCGTTATCGCTCTTGGATATAATAAATTTGGTTATGTATCGCCAGATACTGTTTATAGAAGCCTCAATGAAAGTATGCAGATAAATAGTTCTGGAAACTATGTGGTTGATGCCGCACGTTATCTCGATATCCTTGAAAAAAAATATACCATAATAAAAAAAGAACAGGATAGTTACCTCAAAAAAGTAAATACATCTCCTACAAAGAATACGAATAATGCACAAAAAAATAATAATGACAAAAAAAATCTCTCTGATGTAGATTTTCTCGTACAAGCAGGGGTTATCAATAAACAAAAAAGTACAGCTGACTACCACCTATCCGACTTTGTCATGAGAGAAGAAGTAGTGGCTATGGCTGTAAAAATGCTCAATATCTACATACCAGATGATTATTCATGCCATTGATCGTATGATGATCTTTCTGCTACAAAACCGAATAATTGGGCGTGTCGAGTCATGGAAATAGCTGCAGATAAATGACTTATTACACTTCAGGGGAATCGTGCGAAACCAGAAGAGTACATTACGCTTATTGAAACACTGAGTATTTTTCTCAAAGTGGGTGGTATTAAAGTCGAGCAATATAGTGGTGGAGAGTTTGAACCATGGCAAAACAATATTATTGGTACAGCTTTTAGGAAGAGTATAGTAGATATATCATTTCATATCACTTCTGCCAATAAGAAAACTTCTCGATTAGATCTTTTTAGAATAGCGAGAAAAATATATATGCTTCAGCAGTGATAAAAGACGGGTTGCATTTCTCGGAGTTTGAATACCATTGAAACAACTATGGCAAACAAACACGGACTCAAATGATCAGTCGTAAAAGCTCAAGCAAAAGCTCGTCGATTAGCGAAAAACACAAAGAAAACTGTTTATCAGGTATATATCGGAAGTGAAAATGCTCAAACAAGAAGCAATCAGTCATACAAGAAAAGAAAACACTATCTTGAGAATAAACAAAACTGGCCTAAACGAAAGCTTCCTACAAAGAATTTTCAATCATTACTTGAAATGTGACTTCTAGATGAGCGCGGTTTTTTTAAAAAAGGAAAAAAAAAGAATTTTCATACAAAGTCCATGGTTGACCAGAGGGGTTTGGATTTTTATGGTATGCCACGCGGTAAATAATTTTTATGGTTACTCTTTTTCAACAAAAAGTGTACGATGCTCTTATGCTCATACCAGCATGAAAGGTGACTACCTATAAACTCTTGTGAAATTATATAGGTTGCAAAAGTGCTCAAGCTATTGGACAGGCTTTAACAAGAAATCCAAATGCACCCCACGTACCATGTCATCGAGTTATAAAAACAGACTATAGTATTGGGGGATATGCTTTTTGAGTTTCAGAAAAAGAGCGTATACTTCGAAATGAATGAGTATATTTTGATTCTCATCATAGACTTCTAAACCCCAAGAATACTCTTTATTTATTTTAATCCTTTTATGATAAGCCACTCTCTCCCTGCTCTCCCATACTCGTATAATGCTCTAGAGCCTTATATTGATGCTCTTACCATGGAGATTCATCACAGTAAACATCACCAGACGTACATCACGAATTATACTAATTTACTCAAAGACACTGGTCTGACTGAGAAATACGATCCCATGGAACTCCTTTTTCATCTTGATGAAGTGCCTGCTGACAAAAAACAGGGAGTTATTAATAATCTCGGAGGACACATCAATCATAGCTTTTTTTGGTCTATTCTGTCACCAGATGCTCAACGTGAGCCAGAGGTAGGACTTCAAGCGCAAATAGATGCAAATTTTGGCGGTTTTGATCAGTTTAAGGATCAATTTACACAAAAAGCTCTTACTGTTTTTGGTTCTGGGTGGGCATGGCTTGTTCGTGATAAGGATGGTACATTAGCACTTCGTCAGACTGCGGGGCAAAATACCCCCCTCCTGGATCAAGAAACACCTATTATCGGTATTGATGTTTGGGAACATGCATATTATTTGAAACACCAAAATAGACGTGCAGACTATGTCAAATCCTTTTGGGAGGTTATAGACTGGCGTCAGGCAGAAAAGAATTTTATTTCTTAAAGTTTTTTTCAGCTTCTTGGAGAAGATTTGAAAATTTCTCTACAGTTGTTCCGGGGAGTATATTTATGCGGTTGAGTTTTAATCGATAATCGAGGAGATTTGCTTCTCAAAAATGCGTAGATAGAGCATAACGATAACCTGATTGCGCCACGGTTTTTATAGCATTAGGTCAATAAAATCCTCCAGGATATACAAAGGTTTGAATTGGTATATGAAACCATTTTTCTAGATCTTTTTTACTATCTCGTATTTGATGATTGAGTATTGTTGGTCATAGTTGAGTGAGAATGAGATGATTCCAGGTGTGACTTGCGATTTCCCAGTTGGCTTTATGGAGCTCTACGATATCGGGTCAAAATAAATAGTCAGACTCATCTATTTTTCACAAAATGAGGCCAATAACCCCCTTGTATTTCACCTCATTCATGAGAGGAAAAGCATTCTTATATACATCATAATAGCCATCATCAAACGTAATCATCACAGACTTGCAAGGTACGGTGTTTTTTGTTATGTCTTTCGTTGTAATGGAATGGTATCCATTTTTTGCTAAATAATTGAGCTGTTCGTGAAATTCTTCAGGAGAAACTGAGAGATTTTTTGCAGCAATATCAGAAAAATCATCATATTCTCGTATATGATGATACATAAGAATCGGAAAATGTGATGTGATACAACTCCCTTCTACTTCTTGCTCCATAGCGAAAGCTGTCGGTATAAGAACGTCTACATTCTCGATTCACCATGGTGACATGAAGAAAAAAGATGGAAAAAAAGAAAATATAAGAGCAAACATGGATCAGGGGTGTTTTTCTGTAAAATTAGTTGTGGATTTTTTATCATGGCGGAGAGTAGGGGGGAATTTTGCCTGAATGGCAAAATGAGTCAACCCGTAGGGTTCGAATCTCCTTTGATTAGCTATAATGGCGGAGAGTAGGGGATTCGAACCCCTGAAGCCTTGCAGCTTACACGCTTTCCAAGCGTGCGCACTCGACCGCTATGCGAACTCTCCGTAAAATATGCGCGAGCAGTATAGAAAAAATGGATTTTTTGGCAAAATGATTTCAAAAAACACTTTCAAAAGAAAGTGTTTTATTTCATTTTGGTGACCCCACGGAGAGTCGAACTCCGATTTACTGGATGAAAACCAGCTGTCCTAACCGCTAGACGATGGGGCCAAAATAAAAAATCTATTACGATTTTTTATTTAATAATGGTCGGGAAGACAAGACTCGAACTTGCAACCCCTGCGTCCCAAACGCAGTGCGCTAGCCAATTGCGCCACTTCCCGACATACTAATAACATGGTGGGTGTGCCTGGATTTGAACCAGGGACCTCGTCCTTATCAGAGACGCGCTCTAACCAACTGAGCTACACACCCTTACTTTACTAGTACGGTGATTATAAAAGCAAAAAACAAATTGCAACAGAATTTCTTAAAACCTCTTATTTTTAATGAACATCTTGGTATGTTTCTGTTTTGACCGCATATATAACTACATCTCATTTTCCGAGATGAGATGTGTCGAGATGCACTTTTTGCATAATTTTATGATATATTTCTTCACCGGAAAGTGTAGGCGGGAGTATGTGGGGGAGTATGATACCTACTTTTTCTTGTTTTTGGCAAAGAAGAATTATTCACTCAGATTGGCTATTAATATCATCTGGATGATGCAAGAGACGTCTGTCATTATCACGAAATATATCAACACGATAATGTAATTTTCGAGCCTTTTCTGGATTATGTAGATATGGCTCAAAACGTGGGTCTTTTGTTATAAGCACTGTATTTTCTATGAGCTCTTCAAGGGCATTTTCATGCATAGGATATATTCGTCCACTGCTCCCTACAACAGTATCTCCATCAGTTATGGTAACAAAAACAGGTATTTTCTCTCTGAGTGCCCCAGATAATGCCCCCTGGATATCCTGTGCCTTCAAAATTTTCTTTTCAAAAATATATGATTCTAGTATGTTGCGTGCTATATCTTGCATAATTATTTATTATTTGATGTAAATGTTACTTTTTGTGAAACGCTTTTCTCTCTTTTCCATTCTATAATTTTTTCCAAAATTTCAGATATTTCTCCTATAAATGGTATAGACACATCTTTTTGATTCTTTGATTGATAATATGACCAAAATGCAGCTAATCCTACAAGCATTAAGAGAGGCATGCTCCAGAGATAGAGACCATACAGTACGAGAATATTAATCAGAATAGCCTGTATTTCTATTTGATGTACGCTCTTATTTTTTATAGAAAAACACAATTCTATTATGCTGATAATGGGTATCATCATTTTTGTATTTGCACTGATGTGGATATTTTTTTCATAGTTTACTATTTCTTCATTCTGTAACTGTTTCCAGCTTGGTAATTGGTTTCCATGCTTAAAAATACTAAGTATGTATGCATTTAATTTTCTCAGAAAAATATGTACGTCTGCAGCGGAATAAAACTTATCTCCAATCACATTCATGGTATCACCGGAAGATATCAAAACTCACTGATATACTATCCAGAACGTAACGGCACAAAGCCAAATAATAAAGAGCGTGAGTGTTGGATCCAGCCAAATGAAAAAAGCTGAAATAATAAACGTCCAGTTCCCAAATTTTGTTCCTCCAGAGAGGAAATTACCGTATTTTTGCGAGAGGTATATTCATAAAAATGGTATATGTGCAAGCAAAACTGGCATTTTTTGATCGTCTGATAGATGAGACTCATTACTGATTCACTGTAGTTCGGAAAAATTTATACCTTTGAGACTAAAATGTGGCTTCTCTCAAAGCATGGCCCTATACATGCCGATTCCGAGTATGCCCAGAAGTACAAAAAATCATATAAATATAGTTATATGTACCCATGATATCTCAAAAATAATAATAGAATTAAAATTTCTGGAATAAATAAGTGCTCCTATAAGGCCTAAAAAGCCTAAATGGATGAGTGCCGCATACCGAGAGTGAGACCGTACAAAATCATTGCTAAATCGTTCATCGCGAGAGATAAGCATGAAGATAGCCATGAAACAATAGCTCACTGTTGCATTATGCCTTTCGATCGATGAAATAGTTGTTTCAGTTGTCATACTCTTAGCTTATCATATTATTTTCAGCATTACAAGCAGTGAAACAATAAAAAAACCAGATTTTTCATCTGGTTTTTTGGGAATGAGAATTTTGTATTATTTCTCCTGTGTTATTGCGTGAAAAATAGCTCCACAGATAGCTCCACATAGGTGTGCTCCGAGAATCGTCATCCAGCCATATTTTGCAAGACCGAAAAGACTTAATCCGAGGAGAACTGCTGGATTAAAAAAACCACCAGAGATACCACCTACAGAAGCAATTCCTACCATTACCACTGCGCCAATTGCAAGCCCAAAGTAGTTATTTCCTGCGGTAGCCTTGCTAGCAGCGCAGTGAAGAACAACAGAAACAAGCATAAAAGTATAAATAAGTTCTACGATAAATACTGAGACAAGTTTTGGCGCTAGTTGTACCTCAGCGTGGTTGAGATGGAGTCATTTTGTGTAAAGAAGGTAGGCTAAACCTGCACCAGCAAGCTGCATAATGATATATCAGAGAGTTTGTTTGAATGAGATTTTTTTTCGCATCCATAATGCTAGACTCACAGCTGGGTTATAGTGAGCTCATGAGATAGGGGCTCCCATGTACACAAGAGTTGCGAGACAAAGGCCAATGGTCATTGGTACCAATACAGCACTACCGATGGCAGTAACTGTCAATATCGTGAAGACAAAGAGCATTGTTCCGATAAGTTCAATCAAGTACTTTTTCATAAAAAGAAAATAAGAAAATAAATTATGCCTCGTTATTGATTATTTTGTCGATGAGGCCGTATTTAAGTGCCTGCTTGGCATCCATGAAATTATCACGATCACAATCTTTTTCGATTTGTTCGATAGGCTGTCCGGTGTGTTTTGCGAGGATTTTATAGAGGATTGAACCAGTTTTGAGGATGTGTTCAGCTGCGAGTTTGATCTCGGTCGCTTGCCCTTCTGCACCACCAAGAGGCTGATGAATCATGATTTCTGTGTGTGGGAGGGCATAGCGTTTTCCTTTTGCACCACCTGCGAGGATGACAGAGCCCATACTAGCAGCCATACCGACTGCTACGGTGATAACATCTGGTTTGATGTACTGCATTGTGTCATAGATAGCGAGACCAGCAGTGACATGTCCACCAGGACTATTGATATACATAGTAATTGGTGCTTTTGCATCCTGTTTTTCGAGGAAGAGGAGTTGAGCGATAACAGTATTAGCTACCATAGAATCGATAGCTTCTCCGAGGAAGATGACACGATCCTCGAGAAGACGAGAATAGATATCGTATGCACGTTCACCAGAAGGAGTTTTATCGATAATGGTCGGAATGAGTGTACCAAAGGGAAGTATGCGCTTTCGTTTTGCCATAAAAGTGATTAAGATAAGTATTAAACTTCCATATGCTATCTGTAAAAGCTTATTATCAAGCGGAAAAGTGCTTCTTTACTCTTTTCTTTTTTTCTTAAAATGGTGTTATCAATATTTTATGCTGATACGATTAGATAGACATCTTTGCGAAGAATTTCTCGAAAAATGAGTCACAGATGTGAATGTCGATATAATTCAATCTGGCTGTGCTGGTTCAAAAATAGCACTGAGTGTCCGGAGTGAGCCAGACGGAAGAGTGCCATCTGATATTCATGGTGGTGTTCGATGCTGGGTTATATGAGAATTATCCGAAAAATTTGATGGAGCTCAGATTGCTCGTGCACAATGAAAGCTCTATTTCGTCAGCAAAAAAATACAATCCCGGTGTGGTTGTGGAACATCATTTTCTTTTGAAAAAAAATCAATTCCGACCAATCTCACAAAAATTCACCGTCTCCAAAACGCTCTCAAAATGAGTCCAGAAGTACAAAAAATGCAAAAAATACTAGCGAATACACCGAAAAAGTAACTTGATTCGTGGCTATATTTCTCATAATACTCATATGACAAAACAGTTTCAAAATCTCCTTACTAAGTGAGTTTCTCGGATTATCGATGAAAAAAATCTCACAAAACGCCTCGAAAGTGGTAAAAAACTCCGTATCAAATTTGGTATTGATCCAACCGCGCCTATTGTGCATATTGGACATGCTGTGCCTATTCTCAAACTCCGAGAATTTCAGAAGCTCGGTCATGAAATCATCGTCCTCATCGGTGATGCAACGGCTCAAGTAGGGGATAGCAGTGATAAAGACGCAGAGCGTCCAATGCTTCAGCGTGAGCAGACCCTCAAAAATGCTGAGAAATATCTCTCATACTTTGGGAAAATCCTTGATTTGAATAAAGTGCATGTTTACTATAACAGCGAAGGACTCGATGCAGTGAATTTTTGTGGAGTAGGGGAACTCGCAAAAAATTTCTCAGTCGCTGAGATGCTTGATCGAGATAATTTCTCAAAGCGCTACAAAGCTGGTATTCGTATCAGTCTCCAAGAATTCCTCTATCCTATGATGCAGGGATACGATAGTGTCGCAATTGCAAAGAAATATGGTTCATGTGATGTCGAGCTCGGAGGTAATGATCAATACTTCAATCTCCTCGCTGGTCGTACGCTTATGGAAGCGCATGGAATGGAGAAGCAGGATATCATGATGTTTGACCTTATTATGGGAACTGATGGTCAGAAAATGAGTAAAACAAAAGGAAACTACATCTCGCTCGATATGTCGGCAAATGATATGTTTGTAAAAGTGATGGAAATCCCTGATGACCAGATTATACCATACTTCAAGAGTTGTACGACCGTTGATATGGAGGAAATCGCGAAGATTCAAGAAGAGCTCAAAACGGCTCATCCTCGAGAGATAAAAAAGAAGCTTGCACACGAAATTGTCAGCCTTTATCATCCAGCAGAAGCGGTCGAAAATGCTCTGAAATATTTCGAAGCAACTATCTCAGGTGGAGCTCGTCCAGAAGATAAAGATATCAAAGTTTACGAATATCCAGCAGGGGAATATCAACTCGCGACCGTCATCCGTGAAATCGGTATGGTGACCAATTCTACAGAAGCGAGAAATGCCATCAATTCTGGTGGAGTCAAACTCGATGAAGTCGTGGTGACTGATCTCAAAACTCTGATTGATGTGAATTCAGAAAAGAAGCTTGTGCAGGTTGGAAAAAAGAAATTTGGGTACATCGTTGAGAAAAATTTGAAATCATAAAATATTTTCTATACTCTCCCTTGTTAGGTGGAGTAGTGCGGGGGTAGCTTAAATGAGCGAGAGCACTAAGGCTTCAACCCTTGGAGGTACCGGTTCGAACCCGGCCCCCCGCTCCAATCCTATCAGGTATGCAGACATAGCTCAATTGGCTAGAGCGCCGCCTTGCCATGGCGGAGGTTGTGGGTTCGAGTCCCATTGTCTGCTCCATTATAAAATCAAAACATCTCTTTCGGAGATGTTTTTTTGTAACTTTTCGTTTTTTCTTATACTTCAGCTATGAAGTTTTTGATTTTCTGAGACATTTACGGGAAAGTAGGACGTCGGATGGTTGCTGAGCATCTGCCGAGTTTACGTGCAAAATATGGCCCAGATGTGGTGATAGCAAATAATGAAAATATCTCTCATGGAAAAGGCCCACGGATGAATCAGGTACACTGGTGTGAGGAAGTAGGAATTGATATTTTCACCGGTGGGAATCATTCTCTGTCTTCAAAAGATGATATTCGTGAGTATCTCGATGCGCCCAATTCTCGCCAACTTCGTCCGATCAATTCTTATGGTGATGATACGCCAGGGGTAGGGGAGAGAGTATTTGAGTTTTGAGACAAGAAAATACTGGTTATCAATGCACTTGGTACGGCTTATATGAGCAAGGAATATACAAATCCCTTTCCTCTGATTGATGAGATTTTACAAAAACATGCGTCAGAACATCTTGAGGCGATTTTGGTAGATTTTCATAAAGAAACAACCTCTGAGGGTTATGCTATGGCAAATTTTCTTGATGGACGAGTATCACTTCTCTGGGGGACACATACACATATTCAAACTGCTGATGCTGAGATTTGGCCAGGTGGAATGGGTTTTATCTCTGACCTTGGTTTTGCTGGAGCTCGTCGGAGCCTGATAGGCGTCGAATGGGAAACTTCGAAACATCGATTTATCGAAGGAAGACAAGAGTGACTCATGTCGCCTGATGAAAACGGTGTCGGCGTTCTCTCTGGTATGTATGCGGAAATTGTTGACCGAAAATGTATTAAAATCGAACCATTTAGAATCCGTGAATAATATGCCTATTACCATCACTATTGATTGACCTGCTGGAAGTGGCAAAGGAACGACAGCAAAAAAACTTGCTGAAAAGCTCTGATTCAAATATCTCGATACAGGCGCTATGTACCGTGCTCTCGGTGTCTACCTCCATGATCGTGGAAAAAATCTCGAACATCTCGAGAGCGATGATGCTGATGGTATAGAAATCTGATTTTGATATTTTGGAGGAGTGCAAATATTTTGAATAGATTATGAATCACGTATTCGTACAGCGGAAGCGAGTACTTATGCATCACTTATTGCCTCACAAAAACCAGCACGAGATATCGTCATAGAATCAGGTAAAAAAATAATAGCACAGAATAATTATGTCCTTGAGGGGAGAGATACAGGGACTATCTGGGCACCAGATGCTCAAGTTAAAATTTATCTGATTGCTGATGCCTCTGCACGAGCACACCGTCGATGGTTAGAACTCAATGCAAAATGAGAAACAATTTCTGAAGAAGAAGTACTGAAACAAATTTGTGAACGTGATAATCGTGATATGACCCGTATTGACGGCCCCCTCCGAAAACCAGAATGAGCCTACACAGTTGATACTACCCACATAGACATCGAAGAACAAGTAGAGAGAATTTATGATATTGTGCAGGATGTTTTGCAAAAACCGGAAAATCTCTCATAATACAAAAACCTAAGCAGATATGTACAGTGGAGTAATCCATTGAGGAAAGTCCGGACACCACGGAGGAGCAATCCTCAACCGAACAGCTAACGGCTGCCTCCTGAGCAATCAGGACGGGAAAGTACCACAGAGACTATACCGCCTACTTCGGTAGGTAAGGGTGAAAAGAGTGGAGTAAGAGCCCACAGTTGTGCATGGTAACATACACAAGTGGAAAACCCTCGGCGGTGCAAGTGAGTTGGCCCTCGCAAGAGGAGGCTCATGCTTGAGATGATGAGCGATTATCATCCTAGAGAGATTCATATCGAGATACAGAATCCGGCTTATTACTTGGGTATAAAATTCTTCATTCGTGGAGGATTTTTTAAAAAATGATTGACAGCTTCACTTTGTATTTGCAATTTATGGGTTTTTCTTACAATCACCGCATATTACTTATCTTTCTTTATGAAATACCTAACCGTTGCCATCATCGCACACGTCGATCACGGTAAAACTACGCTCGTTGACGCTCTCCTCAAACAAGGAGGTGCTTTTCGTGATAACCAAGCTGTTGAGACTTGTGTTATGGACTCAAATGATCAGGAAAAAGAGCGTGGAATTACCATCTATGCAAAAAATACTGCTATCCAAATCGGTGATACAAAAGTAAATATCGTGGATACTCCAGGACATGCCGACTTTGGTTCAGAAGTAGAACGAGTTCTCCGAATGGCTGATTCAGTCCTTCTCCTCGTCGATGCATACGAAGGTCCTATGCCACAGACTCGATTTGTCCTCCGAAAATCTCTCGAACTCGGTATCAAACCAATCGTTGTTATCAATAAAATCGATAAACCAACTGCACGCCCTGCATACGTTCTCGATGCTGTCTTCGACCTTTTTGTACAGCTCGGTGCAACTGATGAGCAGTGTGATTTTGCTCATATCTATACTATCGCTCGTGATGGTGTTGCTAAAAAAGAACTCACCGATACATCGACAAATCTTCAACCCCTCTTTGATCTCATCCTCGAAAAAGTTCAGCCTCGTGAAAATGACGCTGCAAAACCTTTCCGCATGCAGATAGCTAACCTCGCATACGACTCATTTACAGGTCGTCAGGGTATCGGTCGTATCGTCGATGGTACAATCAAAACTGGTGCAAATGTCTTTATCATCGGTAATGATGGTGTAAAACGAAAAGGAAAAATCAGTAAAATCATGACTTCTCTCGGTCTTCAAAAAGCAGAAATCAAGGAAGCAGAAGCAGGTGATATCGTCACTATTGCTGGTATCCCCGATATTTTCGTCGGAGAAACAGTTACTTTTGAAGAAACAACAGAAGCACTTCCTCCGATCACTATCGATCCTCCGACACTCAAGATGCAATTCTTCGTCAATGACTCACCATTTGCTGGTAAAGAAGGTGATTTTGTCACTTCTCGTCATATCCGTGATCGTCTCGAAAAAGAACTCGAAATGAACGTCGGTCTCAAAGTCGATTTCAAAGATGATGGCTCGTTTGTCGTCGCTGGTCGTGGTGAACTCCACCTCGCTGTCCTCATTGAGACAATGCGTCGTGAAGGATTTGAAATCCAGGTTGGCGCTCCAGAAGTTATCTTCCATGAAGAAAATGGAGTCAGAATGGAACCATTTGAAAAGTGTGTCATCAATGTCCCTGATGAAGCAGCTGGTGCTGTTATCGAAAAAATGGGTAAACGTCGTGGCATCATGCAAGATATGAAATCAGAACGTGGTCTCACAAATCTCGAATTCTTCATCCCTACTCGTGGACTTCTCGGTTTCCGCCGTGAATTTACTACGATGACTCGTGGTGAAGGTATCCTCGCAAGCTCATTTGATAAATACGCTCCATACGGTGGTGATATCAACAAGCGTGAAGTCGGTTCTATGATTTCTGGTGAAAATGGTGTCGCGATGACCTACTCTCTCTGGAATCTTCAAGAACGTGGTCCTATCTTTATCGAACCTCAAACTGAGATCTACGAAGGTATGATTATCGGTGAACATCTCAAGGGTTCTGATCTCGTCGTCAATGCTACGAAAAATAAACAGCTCACAAATATGCGAGCGAGTGGTACAGATGAGGCGATGAATCTCACACCTCCTCGAGTTATGACACTCGAAGATGCTCTCGACTACGTCGGTGAAGATGAACTCGTAGAAATCACGCCAACCAAAGTCCGTCTCCGAAAGAAGAAACTCAAGGAGCACGAGAGAAAAAGAGGGTAAATAAAAGCATATGAAATTAATCCACCTTAACGTCGAATCGTTTAAATACTTTGATGCTTTGGTGGATTTTTTAGAAGCTGAAAAGCCAGATATACTTTCTCTTGTTGAAGCAACTGATGGGGAAAGTATTTTTTCATCAAAATGAGGTGCACAAAAAGATTATATATGAGAACTCTCTAAACGATTTTCTTGGAATTCTGTTTTTCATCCAACTATTTTCAGAGATTGTGGAACTCATCAAATAGGTTTTGGTGCTGCTGTTTTGAGCCATTTTCCTATTACTTCTGAAAGTAAACAATATTTAGGTTGAGATAAACCTACGGTTCTTGCTGCTGATAATATTGCTTTTTCTGATCGTCCAAAATATGAAAAATATCCTAATGCATGGAAATTTAGTCTTCCATTTCTCGTAACACAGATACAAACAGAGGAGTGATCAATCAGGCTTATTACCGTTCATTTTCATGTCTCATATGATTGTCTCGAGACGCTCCAGATATGGCAAGATGCAGAAAGAGTCGTTGAATATATGAATTCAGTAGAACCTATGCCAACCATTTTTACAGGTGATCTCAATATCCGCAATAAAAGTATGGCTATAAAAACTTTAAGAGAAAAAATGACACAACAATCAGGGGAATTTACAAATACTCTTTGTCGTGAAATTCATCCATTATTTCAAAAAGAACCCCACCATTCAGGATTAGGAATAGACCACATATTTACACACGATATATTGGTATCTTCTTGTCAGGTAAGAGAAGTGTCTGTTTCAGATCATCTGCCACTTGTTTTAGTTTTTTCTCTCTAGATTATGTCACGAACTTTATTTATCTGAGATATCCACGGTTGTTATGACGAATTAAAAGACCTCTACTCAAAGATGCAGGTAAATCCATCAGATAAGGTCTATGCAACAGGTGATGTTATCAATGGGGGACCAAAATCGTTTGAAGTTATTAAATTTTGTTATGAACATGGTATCCAGGCAGTGTGTGGAAATCATGAAACAAATTTTTTCAGCTATATTGCCGATATGGATCCTGATAAGAAACGAAAATCACTTTATGATGAGCTTTCTGAGAAGCTGGAAAAGTGTCCAGTGTTCCTGGGTTGGCTCAGAAATCTGGCAACGTATATCGAAACAGAACATTTTCTTCTCGTACATGCTGGTTTGAAACCAGGAGTAGTATTGCATGTTCAGAATATCGCTGATTTGACTCGTATTCGAGAATATGAGGGTAAACCGTGGCATGATTTTTATACTTGAGATAAACTTATTATATACTGACATTGGGCTCAGCAATGACTCCGATTTACTAACAATACTCGATGACTCGATTCTGGATGTATGTGGTGATGACATCTTACTGGATACTGTCTTGAAACAGGTGAAATATGGCAGGTTCGAGCAAATAAATCATATGGGATTCCAGACAATCAGAAAAGTGACAAATAATAAATACTATTATAATTCAATCTATGATTATATCTCTCGCAGGACGACAAGGATCTGGTAAAACAACTGTTGGCAAAATGCTCGCCGAAAAGCTCTGATTTGAGCGTTTTTCAACAGGAGATTTTATGCGAGAAATGGCCATGGAAAAGGGCATGACTCTCATGGAACTCAACACATATTCGGAAACTGATGGAGGCAAGGTAGATGCAATACTGGATGAGAGACAAAAAAAGCTCTGAGAAGAAAAGGATAATTTTATTATTGATGCACGACTTGCTTGGCACTTTATTCCACGGTCTTTTAAAGTTTATCTTACTGTAGATGATTTTGTCTGAGCATCGCGTATTGTCTGAGATAGCAGTAACCCGCTTCGTCACTCAACTGATGTCCATGCGAGTATAGAAGAAGCTATGAAAACGACTCAGGCTCGTCGGGAAAGTGAATCAAAGCGTTATATGGCGCTATATCAAGTTGATAATCATGACCTATCTCACTACGATCTCGTCATCGATACAACTCATATATCACCTACTGAAGTAGTAGGTCAAATACTTGATGCCATCAAACAAAAGAACTAAAACCTCAAGTGTGAATGGTTGTGTTTATGCCATATATAGATAAATCATGCTATAGCTCCCGCTAAGTGCCCTATAAAACTAATACTTGGATCCATTCCAATGATAAGATTGATGAATAACAGCAAAAGAGCTCATTTTAAATCTTCTGTCTGCTTTTTCTTATAAAAATCATACGCGTAGACTGCTAAAAGAGACATAGCAAAACCACTTCCTCCTATGGTTGGATTATCGGAGAATATAAAAAGAAAAGCACCAACGAATACTGTCGTCCATCACCAAAGATACCATGTCCAGCGTTGCCCGTAGCGGTATTCAATTATTTTTCCAATAAATATAAAGAAAATGATATTACTTATTAGGTGCCAGAATCAACCATGGAGAAAACTATAGAGCATTGTTTCTGTTAAAAATACCCATAAGCCTCGGCCATTATTCCCTATAGCTCCATAAATTTGGATAATAGGAAATATCCACATCAAAAGAGACATAACTACTGAAATGACGGAAACCGTGAAAATAGGGCTCTTCCAGTCTACATTTTTCCAATCTGGCATTTGGAGGTTGAATTGTTTCATACTCCTAGTATATATTTTTCCTTGATTCTGCAAAGAGAGGAATATTATAACTCTTATGAAAAATGCTTTTGTAGAAAAATATATCAATGAAAATAACCTCGTCGTGCTCCAGTCAGATGAAGAAAAACCATGGTGAGCCTATTATGTCATAGAGGAAACTCCTGAATATGATAAAAAAATCCTCTGGCTCAAACCTCATGCTCTTCTCAGTCTCCAGTATCACTGAAATTCTCTTCATCCTGGACACAGGGAAGAGGGTGAATGACTGACAGATATGGCTCTTGTTCTCGGGAAAGAAGATATGACAAATATTTCTCTAGACAGTATTTATGAGAAAATCTCTCATGATGTGGGAGCTATAAAACTCAAAAAATGAGAAAAATTCTCAACCCCCGCAGGAGTTCTACATGCTTATATTAATCCGTTTGATCACGATGTTTACTTGCTCGAAACTCGTATTTCCCAGATACCAGAACAGGCTTCTGATAGAGAAAAAAATATCATTCGCATGTATGATACGACGATGCGTGATGGCACACCAGATTGGCCAGAATGGCTCCGAGAAAAAATAAGATTGCTCAATGCATAGATTCCACATCTCGCTCTCAATTATTATTCTTTTGTTGCTCGTCTGGAATGACGGCTACTTTCTTTTATACCAGACAAGGTCATACCCTTCTTTTGGTTCACGAGAGACTTCTTCGTAGAGCTCTTCAAAGGCAGGGAAGTAGGTATCGCCTTCATACTCCCCATGAATCTCAGAGAGACGAATTTCAGAGAGAGGATTATCGAGAAAGAGTTTGTAAACTTCAGAACCTCCGAGAACGAGTAAATCTTCGTCGTCTTTCAGATGTTTTTGTACTTCTTCAACAGAAGTGTATATCTCTATTTCTCATTTTTCACCGCCGATAACTCTCCATCCATTTTCTGTTTCAATTGTCGGAAATTCTCAAATTTTGACCACTGAAGGATCTCGAGTGAGCATGATATTACGTCTTTTTGGTAGTATTCGTCCAAGTCCTTCATAGGTTTTTCGTCCCATAAGGATTGTCTTTCCTTGGGTAAAAGCACGGAAATCTGTCATTTCCTGTGGTAAATCCCAGGGGAGTCCATTATTTTTACCAATCACACGATTTTTTGCCATGGCGGCAACGAGGATAAATTTCATAATTATTGATTAAATTTAGGCCACTGATTATAACCAATTTTTGGGTTATTAGATTGGTACTGCATGATATATTCGACCTCTTTTTTATTTACTTCTTCATCGCTAGCAGAATCTGATTGCCATAATATTTCTCTTGTTATAGTGAACACTCTTTTTTCATCTTCCGTAAAGTCATTTTCAAGTAATTTGCTATTTACACTTCAGAAATATCTAAAAGTTCAAGTTAAATCTTTTCCTATATAGATTTTATTATTGGGGTATGTAATTTTATATATCCACTTCATTAGACAGCAATAGGGGCTTTTATCATTGGGTCTGGATTGTAGTCAAGTATTTCAAAATCTTCAAATTTGAATCCAAAAATATCTTTTACCTCAGGATTAAGTTTAAGTTTTGGAAGCGCTTTTGGAGTGCGAGAGAGCTGTTCTTTTACCTGATCAAAGTGATTGTGATAGATATGGAGATCGCCTGAAGTATGTACAAAATCACCTACTTCGAGATCGCACACCTGAGCAATCATATGCACAAGGAGAGAATAAGAGGCGATATTAAAGGGGAGCCCTAAGAAACTATCCACAGAGCGCTGATAGAGCTGACATGAGAGCTTATTATTGGCGACATAGAACTGGAAGAGGCTGTGACAAGGTGGAAGTGCCATACTGTCTGCTTGTGCTGGATTGTACGCGACGACGAGATTCCGACGACTAGTTGGATTTTTCTTACAGGTATCGATGACTTTTTGTATTTGATCAATGTGCTGACCATTGAAATTTCTCCATTGATAGCCGTAGACAGGGCCGAGATCGCCCCACGTTTTTGCAAACTCAAAATCATTTTTGATATTTTCAACAAAAAATTTCAATTGTTCATCCCATTCAGGAGTATATTTTGGATATGTATTCGCGAGATTATTTTTTTCGAGATAGTTTTGAAATGGCCACTCGTTCCATATTTTTACATCATTGTCGACGAGGTATTTGATATTTGTATCTCCCGCGAGGAACCAGAGAAGCTCATGAATGATACCCTTCGTAAATACTTTTTTAGTTGTGAGGAGTGGAAAACCCTCTGAAAGATCACATCGAAATTGATAACCAAAAACACTTCTTGTGCCTGTTCCTGTTCGGTCATCGCGATCGACACCTTTTTCCATGATATGCCTGAGCAGGTCGTGATATTGTTTCATAGATTATTTGAAAAGAGTTTGAGTTATTGTATCAAAAATAGTCATATCCACCACTCTTTTTTCTGGTGGCTTTTTATAGGTTTTGTATTTTTCGAGGATATTTCCGAGAGTGCTTATATTTTTCTGTTCGAGGAGTTCATGTCCTTTTTTCTGAAATGCCACTGCATTCCAGTACTGGTGATTGTTTCCAGTAAAAGGATGCGGTATAAGTATCATCTGAAGTCAGAGGGCTTCAAACTCAAAAATGCTTGAACCACTTCGAGCTATGACGATATCACACTCTTGAACAATTTTGAGATAGTCTGCCTGATTGTAGAAAAAATCGAAGATGTGAACATTTGTAAACTGTTCAAATTTCTGTCTATAATCGAGATTTTTTACTCAGAGAATAATGTGAAAATCTACGTCAGAAAAGCTCGGAAGAAGCTCAATTACTGCATCAAAAATACTGGCAGAACCTTGTGATCCGCATGAAACTAGTATTTGAGTTCGTGGGTTGGGAGATATTGATTCATGTGCAAGAGAGAGAATTTCAACCGAAAGAAGTGAACCATGTCATAGAATTTTTTTTGTCTCAAAAAAATTATCCGCCTCAGAGAAAGCACAAAATATTCATGAAGCAAATCGGCCAACAATTTTATTCGCGAGACCAGGTATTGAATCTGATTCGTGCAGATAAACGGGGATTCTGAATATCCATGCTGCTATGGCAACAGGAAGTGATACGTAGCCACCTTTTGAAAATACTGAGCTTGGTTTTTCTCTCCGAAGAATCATCATAGATTGGATAATCCCTGTGAGCACCTGAAAAGGCATAAAAAACGTCTGTAATGAGAAATATCGTCGAAGCTTTCCACAGACAATAGGTGAAAATGGTATCTGTTTTTCCGCTGTTACACGAGACTCTATGCTCTCAGTCTCACCAATCCAGTGAAAAGAAGTTTCTGGATGAGTTTTTTCGATATATTCTGCGAGGTTGACGAGAGGAAAGACGTGTCAGCCTGTACCACCACCGACGAGTATGATTTTTTTAGCCTGCATATGTCAGAATTATAGTAAAAAAGATGGGAAAAAAAGAATAAATCTCTTTTTTAGGAGAGAGTCAAGACATAAAGCGTCTCAATATTGATAAATATTTTTTATAAAAAGAGCTATATCGCTATACTGGGTCAGTAATACTTCTTCTATGGGAAAAAAATATACCGCTTTTTTTATCTTTGTTGTCATCCTCATAGGATGAACTACGCTTGGAACTGTTTCGCTCGGATCCTTTACTCTATGAACAGTTATTGGCCAAAATTTAGTGGAAAAATTATTTCATACATCCCTTAATCAAAAAGCTACAACTTCTAAATCAAATTTCAAATACTTAAATCCAGAATTACTCGTTCCCGGTGCTACAAAAAAATACGTTCCTTTTGAGCTTAAAGCAACTAGTAGAATTTTTGAAGAGGTAGAAAAAAAATATCCAAATACAACCCTTTCTGTCTACGTGAGAAATCTGAATAATTGACCATGGTTTGGTATCCATGAAGATATACAATTTGCCCCTATTGCTCTCCTCAAAATGCCACTTTTTATAGCATATTTAAAATGGTCTGAAGCAGAACCAGATCTTCTCAATAGAAGTCTCATTTTGAAAAAAAGCACTTGAAGTAGTAGTGAATACTTTGTACCAAAAAATACACTCCAAGAAGGTAAAAAATACACGATTCTGAATCTCCTGAATGAAATGATGGTTAATTCTAATAGTTATGCCTCAGTTACACTTCGCGATTATATGCCACGAGAGTATCTCATAAAAATAGAGTCAGAACTCTGAATCGATCCTCCGATTGATAGTCATGATTTAAAAAAGACAATCACACTCAAGGAATACTCTACTTTCTTTCGTATTCTCTATGACGCTGGTTACTTGTCGCCTGAATCTTCTGAATTAGCTCTTTCAATTTTAACAAAAACAGATTTTAAACAGGGGATAGTGAGTGGTGTGCCAGAAAATGTACAAGTGGCTAATAAATTTTGAGAAAGAGTTATCACGGATAATGCCTGAAAAGAGATTCATCAAATACATGATTGCGGTATTGTTTACTACAAAAAATATCCTTACATGGTATGCATCCTTTCTCGTGGAACTGATCTCGAATGAGGTGCTAATGCCATAGGTGATACATCAAGAATCATCTACGAAGAGATATCAAAATCATATCCATAACAATTATATAACTATGACTCAGTTTTTTATCGATACTACATACATCGATACTTATTTGGGCGACAAAAATAGCTCACAAAAGATATCTCTCGAAACAGCTCACAAAAGTCTTCAAGATAAGACGTGCAGGGGTGCAGATTATCTTGGTTGGATTCATAATGAATCAGTAAATGCTTCTTTGCTTGAGAATATCGCATATCATGCGGCTCAAATCATACAGCGAAATGATGTACTCTTGGTGTGTGGCATAGGCGGGTCATATTTGGGTGCTCGTGCTGTCATAGAAGCCCTCTGAGCCAAAAGCAAAACTCAAGTTATTTTTCTCGGATATCATCTCTCAGGGAGAGAATATAAAAAAATATTTGATTCCATAAAAGATAAATCTGTTTCCGCTTGTGTAATATCAAAATCAGGAACCACGATGGAGACAGCGATAGCTTACCGTATGGTTAAAAAATTTCTCCTGAGCAAGTATTCAGAAATGGAATTACAAAGCCGTATAATAACTATCACTGATGAAAAAAATGGAGCACTCAGGACTGAAACTCAAAAACAATGATATGTGTCATATGTTTTACCAGGTAACATTGGTGGGCGCTATTCAGTTTTGACTCCTGTTGGTCTCCTCCCTATAGCTGTTGCTGGGATTGATATTCAATCTTTACTACACGGTGCAAAAAAAGCTCAAGAAGATATCGTTAATGATATGAATCATCCAGCCTTTATTTATGCTCAAAAACGTGTAGATCTAGAAAATTCAGGATTTGTGAGTGAACTTTTTATAACGAGCGAGCTATCTCTCTTTTTTATTGGAGAATGGTGGAAACAACTCATGGGAGAAAGTCACGGAAAAGAATGAATTGGTTTATACCCAGATACTCTCAGCTATACCACAGACCTCCATTCATTGTGACAATACGTACAAGAATGAAGAAGGCTTTTCTTTGAAACTATGCTCTGGGTAAATGAGCCAACGACTGAGGAGGTAATTCCGACAATCAATGGACTCTCCGATGGTCTAGATACACTCGCATGACGAAGTCTGCATGATATGAACCTCATAGCTCTAGAATCTACAGCAAAAGCTCATAATGATGGTGGGTGTCCGAGCATGACAATGAAAATAACAAAACTCGATGCAGAAAATCTCTGATATTTCCTGCAAACTATGATGTACGCTTGTGCTCTCTCTGGTGTTATGATAGGGGTAAATCCTTTTGATCAGCCAGGGGTAGAGGCATACAAAAGCGAGATGCGCCAGAGACTTAAATAATTCCAATGATATCAGCTGATATCATTGGCTGTTAGACATATTATTCATAGCATGTGTATTCTCTCGTGAAGTGCAATAACCATTTTTTGCATACAGATGAAAAAAATGATACTATGTAACCATGAATATTCATGCACTACCGGCAGAAGAAGTGATTACTACTTTTCAGAGCTCAAAAACAGGCCTTTCATCATGAAATGCAAGCGAAATTTTGAAGAAAGTTGGTAAAAATATACTTACTCAAACAAAAAAACGCACCATTTTTGCAATGGTCAGTGAGCAGCTCAAATCGACATTGGTTATTATTTTGATCATTGCGGCGCTCCTTTCGTGGTATCTAGAGAAAACATATATTGATACTATTGTTATCATGGTTATCGTCGTGATAAATACAGCAATTGGAGTTATACAAGAATTCAAAACAGAGCAAACCCTCGAACACTTAAAAAGTCTTCTGACACCGCAAGCAAGAGTTCTTCGCGATTGAGAAATGCAATGCATATCCTCAGTCGACGTTGTCCCATGAGACATACTTCTTCTCGATGAGGGCGAGAGAATCGTAGCAGATGCTCGTATCATAGAATCAGTCTGACTCCGAGTAAATCAATCAATTCTGACATGAGAGAGTGTCTCACAGGAAAAAACAACTCAAGTAATAACAGAAAATACACCTCTCTCAGATAGAACAAACATGATCTATCAGGGGACAGCTGTCGCGGCTGGTTCTGGTAAGGCAATAGTCATAGGTACAGGAGTAAATACAGAATTATGACACATTTCTGGTATGGTTGGTCAAATACAGGAAGAAATGAATCCTTTTTCTCAAAAACTCGAAGATTTTTCAAGGAAAGTAGCTATTTTTATAGGTGTTCTCTGTCTTCTTATTGTCGTCATACTTGTATCAGAGCATGGTAAGTTTTGACACTCACTCCTTGTAGCCGTCAGTCTCGCTGTATCAGCTATCCCTGAATGACTCCCGGCAGTTGTCGCACTGAGTCTCGCTCTCGCAACAAAACGTCTCGTGAAAAAAAATGTCCTTGTTAGAAAATTACCTTCATCCGAAACACTTGGGAGAGTCACAGTCATCTGTACAGACAAGACAGGAACTCTTACAAAATCAGAAATGCAGGTCGTCGATGTATATAGTAATGGTTCAATTGATACAGAAAAACCCCACCCAATCCTTCTTGATATAGCTGTGGGGTGTAATAAAGCAGGTTACGGTAAAAGTACAGACGGTATAGAACGTATATTTTGAGATCCAACAGAAATAGGTCTCTTAGAGTATGCAAAGCTATACAATGTGGATAAAAAAACTTTTGAAGACGCTCACAATGTAGTGGCTGAATTTCCTTTTGAGAGTGACAGAAAACGCATGTCTATTGTGAGAGAAAATAACTGAAAATATCGTGCTTATGTTAAATGAGCTCCTGAGAGAATTCTCGAACTTACAACTCATGAGTGTATTAATGGAGATATACAAAAAATAAATGAACAAAGAAAAAACGAGCTTTTCTCAATTTACGCCAAACTAGCCAGCGAATGAAAACGTGTCCTAGGTATGGCCTACAAGGATGTAGAAAAACAAGAAAAATATACCCTTGAAGAAATAGAAACTCATCTCGTATTTGCTGGTTTTACTGCAATGATGGATCCTCCTCGGCCAGAAGTCACTCCTGCCATACATACCTGCCAAGAAGCCGGAATTCGTGTTATCATGATTACTGGAGACTCTGAGCTCACTGCTTCTGCTGTGGGTAAGATGATAGGACTCACTGGAGAAACTATCGATGCTACAACACTTGGAAATATGACAGACGAGGAGCTTGCTGAAAAAATAAAAACTATCAATATTTTTTCTCGCATAGCACCTCAAGATAAGCTTCGTATCGTCAGGATACTTCGGACACAAGGCCATATAGTTGCCATGACGGGTGATGGAGTAAATGATGCTCTCGCACTCAAACAATCAGATATAGGTATCGCTATGTGAATTCGCTGAACAGATGTGGCCAGAGATGCCGCAGATATGGTGCTAACAGATGATAATTTTGCATCTATTGTAGCCGGAGTGGAAGAGGGGAGACGCGTCTATGATAATACAAAGAAATTCATCAAATACCTCCTGGCATGTAATTTTTATGAAGTTGTACTCCTGGCCGTCTGTGTGATAGTTTATAGAGATCCTCTTCTCGTTCCATTTGCTGCACTGCAGATACTTTGGATCAATCTCGTGACTGATAGTCTCCCAGCTCTCGCTCTCTCAACGCAGGAATTAGAATGAGATGTCATGAAAAGGAAACCAATGAATGAAAGTCTTCTCGCTGGAATAAAAGAATACGTTGCCTTTTCTGGCGTTATATGACTTTTTGTCATAGGAGCAATCTTTTTTTATTTTAAACCAGAAGGTGTGGAACTCGCACAAACCATGACCGTTACGAGCTCAATTATTTATCAGATGTTTCTCTGACTCTGATCTTGAAGAGAAAAGAGATTTGATATACGGGTAAATAGCTGGCTCATCTTTGCACTTTTAGCATCTTTTGGCCTACACTTTCTTCTCATCGCTTCACCATATGCTCATATTTTTGGGTTTACAGCACTTCGAGATATGACAGCACTTGAATGGGTTGCTATATTTTGACTTCCATTCATCGGATATATACTGAGTGAGTTTAGTAAGAAAAAATAACTATGAAAATAGCTCTCTCTTGTGATCACGCTGGTTTTCCTTTTAAAAATCCTGTCATAACAAGGCTTCAGAATCTCTGACATGAAGTACTTAATCTCTCACCAGAAACCATAGAGCCTCTCGATGATTTTCCTGACTATGCTGCCAAAGTAGCTCGGGCAGTTTCAGATGGATCGGCAGATAGGGGAGTTCTGATATGTGGTACGGGTGTAGGCATGTCCATAGCTGCAAATAGACATCCATGAATACGAGCAGTCCTTTTGTATAATTCAGAAATTGCAAAAATTAGCCGGAGTCATAATGATGCAAACATCGCTTGTTTTGGAGCTAGAACTATGGTTATCGAGGATGTCCTAGGATTTCTCGATATTTTCCTCTCTGAGCCATTTATCGGTGGCAAGTACGAGAAAAGGAATGATAAGATTGATTGTCTGTGTTAATTTTTCAATGCTCGGATAGAAGCATCTAAGTCCTTTTTGAGGGGTGCAGTAAATTCATACACTGTGTCGTCGAGTGTAAAATGAAGCTTCCAGGCATGCAGAAATTGTCTCTCGAGTCATAGATTTTTCTGCGCCCATATGTTTTCTACTTCAAGACCATACGTTTTATCACCCAAAACTGGATGACCGATGGTGGCCATATGTACTCGGATTTGGTGAGTACGTCACGTTTCCAGAGTTACCTCTACGAGACTGAGTTTTTTCCCGAGATATTCAAATACATCGATAACTTTATAATGCGTTACTGCCTGACGTCATTCAAGAGGATTTTTGACGGTCATCTTTGTTCTGTTGTTTGGATCACGTCCTATAACCGACTTTATAGTTCCTGCGGGATCTTTTAGTTCTCAAACCACGAGAGCAAGATAGGTTTTTTCTACTTTATGATCATGGATGAGTTTTTGAAGTTTTCTCAGGGTGACGTCATTCTTTGCGACCAGTAAAAGGCCGCTAGTCTCTTTATCAAGTCGGTGCACAATTCATGGCCTATCTTCACCCACTTCTCGGTCAAAATTTTTTATTTGTGCAACAAGCTGATTCACCATGCTTCCAAAACGTCCTGCATAAGAAGGCGTTGGGTGTGTATTTATACCAGCATCCTTGCTTACTACCAAAAAATCATCACTCTCAAATACTATCTCAAGAGGCCGATAATCTGGCGGGAGGGTAGAGGGGATAGATTGAATATTCATTTCTATAGAATCACCACGTTTCATGTAGTATTTCGGATTTGAATACGTTTTGTGATCTTTGATATTGGTTACAAGTATTTGCTTCAAGTCAAAACCTTTCTGAATCTGTGAACGAGAATATATACCATCAAAAAGAGCCGATATGATTTTATCGGCTCTCGTTTTTTGATCTGATAGTATACTAAAAGCTCGCATGAGCTAAAAAATTAATTAACGTAGACGTTTTTTGTATATTGGAACACTTCTTCAGGTTTAAAGAAACGAGCAATCTCAACATCTGCTGAGTCGATAGAGTCAGAAGCATGGAGAAGATTGTAGTCTATTGTACAGCTGTGATCTCCTCGGATAGTACCTGGTGCAGCAAATTGTGGATCAGTAGCGCCACAGAGGTTTCTCACTTGTCGAACAGCATCTATACCCTCGACAACCATAGCAAGCACAGGGCCATCTGTCATGTATTTGACGATTTTTGGGAAGTATGGCTTTTCACTGTGGTGTCCGTAGTGCTCAACGAGAAGTGATTCAGACATAACGATGAATTTCATGCCAACAATCTTGAGAGATTTTGTTTCAAGACGAGATATGATATCTCCGACAATTCCTCGAGCAATAGTATCAGGCTTGAGGAGAATGAGTGTCTTGTGAATATCGAACTGTGTTTTACCAGCTTCGCTTTCTTTTTTTCATGCGTTATGCATAGTGTTAAATAGTTATAAATAAAAAACGTCGTGAGTATATCGTTTCGTGGTCACTTGGCAAGCTTTTTTCATTGATAAAAGAGGTAAAAAAGAGTATGATAAAAACAGTAAAATCTCGATAGAGTCTATGGGGTCAATAAAAACGCATACATTACAGCTTTCTCTCAGTACTAAAGTATGTATTTTTACATGGGTACTCATCGCCTCAGTAGTATCTGGAAGTACCTCTTCTGCCTCAACAACCAGCGCAACAGCAAGTCAAGATCTCGCAAAAACTGATATTACCACAGTTGGTATGAATATGTTTACAACGGCCTATAACTGGGAAATAGGGAGTGCACTGTGATATAACTCTGACGCTTTTCATGAATTAGAAAAAAGACTTAATGAAACTATTCCTACTGAAATCCCTGAGCTCGTAAAGGCATGTGGTGGCTGTAGTGAAGTTTTAAAGCCTGGTTTTGGAGATGCGCTTGCGAAATTCCTCAAAAATACTCACAATAAGACAGGAAATGCAGATTATTTTGTTGTAGCAAAGCCATATTTTCATGAAAAAATACTCACATGACTTGTAGATATGGATGAAGTTGTAAGGAAATTTAATTTATTTATAGATAACACTGTTAAGGATATAGGAGCTCAGGTGACGGATCAAATGAATAATTTTCGTGATGTCTCAGGCATGGGGCTTTACTTTGATGGAGATACCAAGAATTCACCCTATGATCTCCTCGATGATCTCCGTCGTATCGATGAGATTTTTTTCAGAAGTGCTCCTGCCTTTGGCGATTATAAAAATTCCAGTAAAGATGACGCATCGGCACTTATCACTGGGCAGGTCAAACAGGGTGCTTGGATAGGTGGAGAAAATTATAAAATTAATCTTCTCTGAGATATAAAAAATTCACTCGGGAATTCTAATGATGAATGAAAATACAATACCTCAGCAGAAGCTGGTGCCGGCAATTGTAGCGAATGATACTGTATCAGTATTGATTTTGTCCAAAATACGCATTATTTTTTGAGTGGCAGTGCTCAATCACCTGGTAATAGAAATTGACAGACTTCATCATCATCTGGCTCCAAAACAAATAACAATTCTTTTCAGGCTATATTTGAAGAAGGTTTAGAATGGATCATAAAACATGGTGATAAAAGGAATTTTGCCTGTAAAGCTGCTCCAACTATCAATGAGTATGAATCAAACGATGATGCTGGACTCAAGCTTTCAAAAATATTCACTGGTCTTTGAATTCATACTTTTTGGAAAACGCCTCCATTTTTACTCAGTTTTATAAATCGACGACTCTGAACAAGTACAACTAGCAGCTCTTCAGGAAACTCATCTGGAACAGCGTCATCTTCTAAAAATAGTAGCACATCTAGTCAAACAAAAGAAGACAAAAAAACAGAGGATGCTCTCAGGAATGCTTATTCGCGTAATGGATTTGATTACGATCGTCCTACTAATCTCAAAAGTACGACAAAATGAGCATACGAAACAGCTGCACTCTATGATGGTAACCATCGTGACGTCAGCGCTGCCGATCTCGCAGAAGGCCAAAGAAAATGAGGTGAGCTCTACGAATCGAGTCTCGTAGAAAAATGAAAAGGAAGTGAGCGACTCCTCATCCATCAAGAAACAACTGATTCTATCAAACACATAGAAAAAACCTTTGATGATTTATTGTCCCGAGTTCTCATGATAGTCGACTATAATGATAGACTGAATAAAGTACTTAAATATCTCAAAGAAAAAAAAGACTGCACCAACTAAAATAGTATGCCAAAAATATCACATAAAATTCTTGTTTTTTTCGTCTTAATAACAACCTCATATCAGCTTGCATGGTGAGAATGTGTTCTCTCAACTGTACCATCTCCTCCAGTTCAAGATTACTCAAATAACATAGATACCGTTATAACTGCTGTAAAAAATCTTGCGAGTCCTCAAAAATGTGAAAAACCAGCTGGTTATCCATCTCATCTTGATGTAGCAAGCCCCATACAATGAGTCGTACAAATTCTTGGCAATATGAAAGCTGCATGATACGATTTAGCAACGCTCATATCTGAAATACGATTTTACCTCGATACATCATCAAAACTTTCAACAATAGAACAGAAACATCAGAACAGTATTCTTGATATACAGAATAAAATTTTATCTGCTGGTGTATATGTGGGGAGTCGCTGTGCAGGTGGAATAACGTTTAAAGAAAACATAACTGTTGGTACATCGAGTTATAAAACAAATGGTAGAACACTCCAGCAGGTACTTGATGACATGTACGGACAGACAACACAAGTTCTCAAGTATTATCGAAATCTCATCAAACAAATTGCCAGCCAAGAATACAGCGATAATACAAATTTCACACTTGCTCCTGCTGATTTTGCGAAAAACATGGCAAATTTTTACAATGCTGACGATATTCAAAAATGTAGTGATGAAGACCCTCAAAATCAGGCCATAAAAGAAGCAGTAAAAAAGGCATGGACTACGGGCTGGAAATATCCACAGGCAATAAAAATATGGAAAGATGCCTTTGCTCTTCTCCTCTATCGTAGTAGCCAACTAACATGAACTGCTGAGTCAAATCCATCGAAAGATGCTCAAATAAAAAATATCATTTACTCATATAAAGGTTGACTCTCTAATTCAAAATTTCTCATCAATGGAAGTAACCTCAAAGAATTCGGTAAACGTATAGCCAATCAGCCTATTGAAGAAACTATAAAACAAACATGGAAGCGTATAGCGTATGAAAATCCATGATATCTCTTTTTGAAACAAGTCATACCAAATATGATAAAGACTAATTCCACCTCGAATGTTCGAGCGGTACAGGTCGTACAGTCAGAACAAAATGAAAATAAACGTGCCTCCACGGAACGATCACTCTACGATGCATATGCAGCGAGAAAAGCTTTTATCGGACAGAGTAAAGCACAAGACCCAAAAACAGTTACAAGTCTCATACAGGCTTTAGAGGCTCTCGAAAAAGAAAGAGCTCAAATAGAGGAAAATACCAAGCTCGCTTGTAATGATGTTCTCAATAAACAAGCAACGAACGTTCCTCATCCGAATTGTGAAGAGTTTATGAAATGATAAATGTATTTTCTTCAGGGAAATCGAGCGTATCAAGTGATACCCTAAAGGCTGCAATTTGCTTTCGGAGAAGCTCCAACCCAGCTTCTTCATAAGTAAAAATACTTCTATTAACCATCTCTCCCGTATTGCCTTCCACAAAATCGAGCACACCACGAGAAAGGATTTTATTCTGACCTGATCCATCCCAGAGAAGACGGTAAAAATAGAGTTGTCGTTCATAATCTGCGAGTTGCTCTTTTCCTTTGTCTGGTTTACCAGTCTTGAAATCGACCACCTGCATAGTCCCGTCAGGGAGATGCTCCACTCTATCAAAAACACCAGTCAATCGTACCCCAGAAACAACTACTTTCTTCCAACCAAAACGTTCTTCTATGATAGCTTTGGATGAAAGAGGGCAGTCTTTTTTGGAAAGATAATTATTGATTAATTCAATAGTTTTTGCAAGAAAATCTTCTTGCTCCTTTTTCGTCAGTATTTCATTGTGAAGCACAGATTCAACCTTTGTCATCCAGAGATCCGGAGATGGAAGTACCTGATGCTCGTTATAATGTTCACCAATAAATGCTAAAGCCGCATGTACTGCCGTTCCAAAAGAAGCGCTTGGCATCTTACCTGCTGGCTGTCGAATGAGGTATTTTTCGAGGAATTCTCGTGGAGATTTGAGCCAAGTATTGAGAGCGGTCACAGAGAGATCATAATTTTTTACTCTTTTTTCAAGCTCAGTTTTTGTTGCTTCTGACCAATTAATATGTGGTAATGGTGCAGTTTGTGATACGATGACCGAAACTGGATCGACTTCTATATTGATTTTTTCTTTATGCAACTGGGTAATTTCATCTATAAAACTTGATGGCTGCAATCGCATATCAGTATTATCTGCTGCAGAAATCATGAGATATTCTTTGGATCGAGTCATGGATACATACCAGAGACGACGTTCTTCTTCGAGTTTTTGATTCTTCTTTTCGGACTTATCAATGATATGTTTTTCAAAGAGAGAAATGGTGACACTCAGCTTCGATGGATCACGGCTAGATTCCCAATTTTTACTCGTTGCGTCGTAGAGAAAAACTGCTTGAAACTCGAGTCATTTACTTCCATGGGCAGTCATGAGTTCAATCGCATCTGATTCCATACGAATAGGTTGTGTAGTAGGGGAGAGTCAGTAATGATCGAGATCAGTGATATAATTAATGAAATCTTTTAAAGTACTTTCAGCATGGAGAGAGGCGAATGTCTTTATCTCATCAAAAAATGAATTCAAAATAGAGAGACGCTCTATCTTGTCTTCTTGGGCAAGTGCAAAACTTCTATAACCAGAAGACTCTAGGAATGATTCAAAAAATTGAACTAGTGTTTTATTTGCAGCATCTCGGGTAAAATCAAGTATTTTTTGTGCTATACTTCTGACAAACATATCATCATCTTCAAGAAAAGCCTGAAAAAGAGAACGACGATATTCTCCATTGCTCGCTCGCATTTTTCCTTGCAGTGAAAGTAGGTAATGAAGATCTAAACCCCAAAAATCAAACAACATCACTTCCCAGAAGAGGTCATTTTGATATGAATTTTCGATAATTTTGAGTGTCTTTAAGAGCTTTTGTGCTTCGGGGTGATGGAGGAGATTTTCACCTTTTTGTTTATGAAATGGGATTTTCTCACGCTTGAGATATTCGACAAGATGGACAGGATTGGCATTTTTTCTGTAGATGATAGCGATTTCACTCCATGGAATTCCATTTTCATGGAGAGTACGTATTTGAGAGATAATTCCGGCTATCTCCACCTGTGGATCAGAAGGGGTAAATATGGATATTTTCTTTTCATCAAAGCTCGTATTTTTTATCAAATGCTTATCGAGATGAAGTGCTTTTTCGAGAGATTCACTGTTATTTCTGATTACTTCCCGAGAAGCATCGAGAATGGTTTGAGTAGATCGATAATTTTCAGTAAGTGGAATGATTGATAGCTCCTTATCGCGATATTTTTCACAGAAATTGATGATATTTTCCATGACTGCGCCCTGAAAACGATAAATAGACTGCTCGTCATCTCCGACCACGAGTATGTTTGGCTGATCTTGTCCTTCCATGATTATATCCACTATGCTCGCCTGAAGACCATTAGTATCCTGAAATTCGTCGACCATGATAAACTGGTATTGTTCTCGGATAAGCGCGAGAAGCTGTGAATCTTCTCGGAGCCGATTCCTCACCATGAGAATCATGTCATCATAGTCATAGCGAGATTCAGTAATAAGCGCTTCTTCGTATGCACGATAAACATATGTGAGCTCTCTTTGTCTGAAAAGTCTCTGTTCTGCATCAGCATATTCAGCTTTTCTTTCACCTTTCTTTCACCATTTTGAGTCTTTTTTATAGTGCAATTCTTCATTATTTGGCAAATCTGCTATTGCTTCATCTATTTTATTACGAAAAAATTCAGGAGAGATGCCTTCTCGTTTAAGCTGTCCAACTATTCGAATCACGTCCCCCATATAGAGCTCCGGATCATGGCGTGGCTTGAGATACGTATAGTCGCCTTCTATCAAAATTTTTGCTATCATACGGCGTGCGTCGAGCTCTTCAAACATTTTCATACCTGGAGAACGGACAAATCTCTCCGGATATTCTTCGTCTATGAGTCATTTACAGAAACCATGAAATGTCTCAATATTCACTCGAAGTGAATCAGTACCGATAAAACTCCGAAGTCTCTCCCGCATAGCGAAAGCCCCAGCTTCTGTATATGTCAATGCCAGGATATTTCTCGGGGTCACATCCGTTTTTATGAGGATATTCGCAATTCGGAGGGTGAGAAGTTGGGTTTTACCAGTACCAGGTCAGGCGATAACTGCCACAGGCCCGTAGATAGTATCTACGGCAAGTTTTTGAGCGTCATTGAGACGTGTATAGGCAGATTCAAAAGGATTCATAGGATGCGCAAGAGTCTATCTAAAAGGGGAGGGAAGTCGAGATTATTTCGTGAACTCCCCTAGTATGTATCGAAGTACCCCGCTGGTCTATTAGAAACTGTTTTTGATGAATTTAGCATCTCAAAGAGGGGAGGCGAAAATATAATAATATATCCGATAAGTGTCAAACATATCATAATAATGGTCAATACGCGAGAGATAATTGGTATATAACAGCTCATATCCATAAATCTTTTGAGTTGAAGAAAAATCACTCAAAAAAATATCCATGCACCGATGGCGATAAGTGTAAAGTAGACGAGTGCTCCTATCTGTATTGACGACATAATATACTGCATATTATAGGGAGGTTTTTCGAGGTGCAAATCAAATTCTCTTTGGCTTGCAAAACGCAAAAAGATATGATACAGTATAGGAGAACATTCAAAATATGGCTACAATTCAAAAAGGAAAAACCACATTTACCATTCTTGATGAGATACAGACGAAATATCCTCGTCTTATCGAATTGATACTCGCAACAGAATCTATGGATGACGGTGAGCGTCAGTATTGGTTTGACATACTTCCTTCGATGAATGGCGACCAAGTACAGCGACTCCTAGACATCCTCGAAACAGAGAGAAAAAAACTCGATGAACTCGAAAAAAAATATCAAACTGAGATAGATACACTCAACAAAAAACACATGAATGAGTGGCAGACCTACGAAATGAAAAAGAAAAAAGAGGAAATAGCCGCTAAAGAAGCTGCTGATAAAAACGATAAAACAGAAGATGCTCAGGCAGTTTTGAACAATTGGTAAACCGCTCTTGTAGTGCTCTATACTGCATTTTTTATAGGATAGAGGAGGCCATTTTTTGCCTCCAATAAACCGTAGTAATCATTTTCATAATCAACAAAATACTGCCCATCTCACTTCTCAGTAGTTATAGGGGTGCTTCCGAGTCGGAGATGTATCTTTTCTTCTGTACTGAGAGAGAGTGTAGGAATATCAGGAAAAAGTGCCTCATGAGAAAGCGGGGCATAGAGGATATCATTATGGATAATCCATTTTTCCACATCCTGCAGTTTGATATGACCCATTTCTGTTCTCTCAAGTTTTTCCAGATATCCACCTGTACCCAATTTTTCCCCGAGATCACGTGCCAGAGAGCGAATATACGTACCATGAGAGACCACGATTCTCGCAGTCATAATAGGCCAATTATAGTCTAGTATCTCAAACTCATCAATCCTTCTTTCCTTGCTTTTTATATCCAATTCCTGCCCCTTACGAGCTAAATCATAGGCGCGTTTACCATCTATCCATATAGCGCTATAACTAGGTGGAGTTTGATGTATATTGCCGATAAAATTTGCCCGAATAATCTCTTCTATATGTTTTTTTGAGATTCTTTGAATAGTTTCGTGTGTTATATTGATCTGTTTTATGGGTTGTTCGAGATCATAAGAATCGGTTGTGCCATCAAGCCGGATAGTTGTTACATATGTCTTTTTGAAGTGTTCTAACATTGGAAAAAGACGGGGAGAGCCATCAGTCCCAATAATCATAAGACCTGTAGCAAGTGGATCAAGCGTCCCTGCAAAGCCCATTTTTGGTTTTTTAAGTACCCTTCTGAGAATTTTGGCAACGAGATTACTCCCAATTCAGAGAGGTTTTTTGACGACGTAAAACATACACTAAAAAGAGACAATAACTCGACCAAGTATCTCTGTTTTTGGTATGTAAATCGGAGTATGATCGCAATTTGTAATATCCTGACACCCTCGCGAATCTCGAGAATTTCCGCGATTATCTCCGAGGACAAAATATGAATTGTTTGGCGCATCAAATACGCGAGGAGATAGATCTGTGCAAGATCATGGTAAACAAGTATGGGTGTGTTCTTCGAGATAACGTTCTTCTATTTCATTTTTGATAGCTCATTGCACAAGCATTACTTTTCCTTCAGAAATTTCGATTCTTTCATTTGGGAGGCCGATGACACGTTTGATTTTTATTTCACCCCCTTCAGTCATGTCACGATACACAATTATTTCTCATCGACGTAGAGGGGAGAAGTGGGTAGATATCCTATCAGTGATAACTATCTGTTGGTCAGAAAAACTAGGTAACATAGAGTCTCCTGTCACTCTATATGGTCGAAGAGAGATGACTCCATAGAGAGCTACGATGACAATCAAAATACTGAAAAATACACGAAAGAAGCGTCACATAATTATGAGTTAAGCTCTGGATAAATATGTGTATTTTTTATTTTTAGTCAGCGATAAGGGATCACTTCTTGAAGAGTTCCAATCTTTGGGTAAGGAAGCAGCTGACTCAGGAGATCAAAATGACCAAGAGAGTAGGCTACTCTTCACTGAATTTGAGCGAGAGGTACGAATTGCGCTTCCCGGTAATCACCTATACAGCCACTATTGCTGAAACACTTACGAGCATCGAGAGACTGTGATCTGTTGTCTCACATAAGGAAAAATCTTCCTGCTGGTACAACAAAAGTCTGACTTTCATTATCACATCCAACACCAGAATAAGAAAGGCATGTACGTCCATTATTTTGGCCGAGATAATCTGATTCATCGAGTTTTATAAAGTGAGAAGGAGACTCAGCTTTTGCGAGAAAAACAAAACCATTTTCGACTTTAACCACATCACCCGGAGTACCAATAACACGCTTAATCAGATAGCGTTTCTCAGGTCAAATACCTGGAGTAAAGACAACAACATCACCTCGAACAGGATTTGAAAATCTATAGCTCATTTTGTCGACAATAATAAATTCTCCATCGCTATACTCTTGACCAGCTTGAGTATAGGTAATAGCGCCACCGTGAAATGTCGTCTCCATAGAGGGGCCAATAATCTGAAATGGTGTAAAGATAAATGAGCGTATAAAGAAGACAATTACAAGGACAAATCCGAGATCGAGCCAGACGTCTATGCCGCTGTATTTTACACGAGGTAGATCACGAAAAGGACGTCTATCTGCCCAGAAAAAATATACAAGCACAGCACATACAGCAACTGTGAGAAAAAGCATAAAACGGACAGAAATAGTTAGCCGATAAAGACTAAAAAGTGCTACTACAATAATAGCTATCAATACATAAAAAAATGTCTGATCGATAGGCGAAAGTCCACTTTTGTATTTAAATTTTTCACCATCTGGTAAAAATCCGACGACAAGAAGAGGAGGGAAGAGGAGTGCAAGGACAGAATAACGAATATCAAACTTGAGAGCTCGGAGACGCTTCATGGTAACTGCAAAAAATGACCACAGGAAAATACAAATTCCAAAAAATGAGAAAATGTACTGAAAAAAACCACTGAAATCATAGCCACCACCTATGAGATGAATCAAGCTTGGATTAAAAAAGATGTCAGATGATATAAAAAACAGAAGGACAACATATACTATTGCATATATATAATCTGCACGGCCAATTTTGCCCTGAAATGAAAAAAGGAGATTTCTGAGGATATTCATAGCCGAGATTATAAGAATTTTTACAAGAGGGCAAACTTTCTCTCTCAATATAGAATACTGAGGAATATACCTTATAACTTCTTACCCCCAATAATTAGCACATAACATACATTATGTGAAAATAGATTTGAAAGAATTATTATCCCCTCTATAATAGATTCATGTCTCTTTTTGAATCTGTTCAAAAATTTCTGATGTATCTGACTATCACTCGTGCTATGAGTCCACGAACCGTCGAACAATACGGCCGACATATGTGGGCGTTCCTCAGCTTCATCCATCCAGAGATTCGAAAAATTGTCCCAAAAGGCTTCGATTTGGCGCGTTTTTTTTCTCTCCAGGTATCAATACAGCCTGAGACGTCAGAAAACGCGTCTTTTGAAACCATGAAACAGCTCAAAAATATCTGATGGATAAAAACGACTCAGATCGACCAACATATCTGTGATCATTTCAGACTCTCACTCGCACAAGGAAATATTTCGATTACGACGGTCAATGCATATATGATTTCACTCAGAGCTTTTTTGCATTTTTGTAAGAAAACTCATATTCCAACCGGCATCGAATTTAGTGACATAGAATTACAAAAAAGTCAAGAACGAAAAGTCGAGTTTCTGACCGCTGAAGAACTCCAGGATATCGTCAAGAATATTGGCACAGATGATATCTCTGACCTCCGTGATCGGGCTATCATTCTCACCATTTATAGTACTGGACTCCGCGTCTCGGAGCTGACAGCACTGGATATAAAAAATGTAAATCTCGATACTCGTGAATTTGCAATCATCGGTAAAGGTCGCAAAGTTCGCGTTGTATATCTCACAGAATGGGCTTGTGAGGCTATATGAGCGTATCTCGAAAAAAGGGAAGACCACTTCCCTCCTCTTTTTCTCAAGCATGGAAAGCACTTCCCTGTTGATGCTGGAGCGGATGATGTCAGATTCGATCGATTTCTCGTGACCAAGATGATATCAGCACGAGCGCTCAAGGCCGGTATAGTCAAACCTGTTTCTGCCCACACCCTTCGTCATTCCTTCGCTACTACCCTGCTCTGAAACGGCGCTGATCTTCGCTCTATCCAAGAGCTTCTCGGACACAAAAATATCGCCACGACACAGGTCTATACACACGTCACCAATAAACAGTTACGAGAAGTACATCAGAAGTTTCATGTATAGAAGACTAGCTCTCTATTCCTCAGTCTGATTTTTGTCTTTCAGCATAGATATATTTATAGGCCCTGTGTGATTTCCTTTTTTTACCCACACGTTACTATCATCATTTAATTTTATTAATTTTTTATCTCGTATTTCATACAACTCTTTATTATGTATGTATAGATCAGTTGATTCGTATTCTAGCTCTCTATTATCGGGTCTTTGAACATAAGAACGGATAATAATTTTTCGGTAATTAACTCCCTCTATATTTTCTAGCTCATCACAAATTTCTACACTATAGCCAGTACGAAGAAAATATGGTAATCGTGCTTTATACAGAGAACGACTCATCCTCTCTATGAGATCATGTGGAGAGAAAGCCATATAAGGAATTGTCCTTACTCGATCATGCTCAACATAGCTCGTAGATCAATCTCTCATAAATAAAAAATACCGCACAGAAAGTGTCGGATCAGCAAAGAGGGCTTCATATTTATCAATATTTTCTTGAATAGTTCTATCATCCAAAGTATCACCCATGATGATAGCGATCTTCTGTGATGTTTGTCCTCGAAGCCCAGCTACTACTTCTTCCCCTTGCTCTATTTTTGCACCTGCGCTCATGACAGCATCTATCCATCGTTGTATATGTGCATCTGTTTCAACTGTGATAACGTGAACTCACTTGAGCTTATCTGTATGGGGAAAATCAGGAGTAGAAATCATTCGTAGAAAGGTGAGAAAATACTAAATTTTTTCGTAATGTAATGAAAAAATAAAAATGTCTAGTTTTTTCTTGCATACAAGAAATAATGCGTATACATAGAGCATGACAAAAACATCAAAAATCCCCTCAAATCTCACACCACTTCTCGATAGCCTCCCTCAAGAGCATCGTGAAAAAATCCTCGCTGGTTGGTCTGCACCGAGAAATATCGTCTCGTTTCGAGTTAATCATCTCAATTCTTCTCGCGAAGAAGTAGTGAAGGCTCTAGGTGAAGCATCACTTCTCTCCTCCGCTTGGGATGGTTTCGAAGATGCATTTTACATGGCAAAAGAAGAACACGAATACACTCTCCGTGGTCTCGAGATATACAAGCAAGGAAAGATATATGTGCAGAGTCTCACGAGTATGATACCGGCTCTCTGTCTCGGTCTCCATCCTGGTCAAAAAATCCTCGATATGACTGCAGCGCCTGGTTCCAAGACAACACAGATGGCGAGTATGCTTGCGTGAAAATGTGAAATAACAGCACTCGAAAAATTCGGCATCCGACACGATAAGCTTGTCCATACTATCAAAACTCAAGGAGCTGAAAAATGTGTCAAAGTCATCAAGATGGATGCAACAGAGCTCGTCCAATTCTTCTCACAAAATGCACAGAAAAATCAGGGACGAAAGATGTTTGATCGTATCCTCCTCGATGCTCCGTGTAGTTCTGACGGACGTATCAATCTCGGCGATGAGACGACCTATAAATGGTACAGTCCAGAAAAATCAGCCTCAAAAGCTCTCCTCCAATACGAACTCCTCGAACAAGCTCGCAAGATGCTCAAAGACGACGGAAAACTCGTTTACTCAACCTGTGCCGTTAATCGTACAGAAAATGAAGAAGTCATCCAGAAATTCCTCACCAAGCATCCAGAATACCATCTCCTCCCCTGCCCTATCACTCCTGATTACACGCTTGAAGATAACATGAATCGCTGGTATCCAAGTGAAACTATGGAAGGGTTTTTTGTGGTGGTTTTAGAGAAGAAATAAAAAATTACAATCTTGAAAAAATTCTATTTTTATAGAATTCTACCATTTCATCATTGCTCTTAAAATGTAAACCTTCTTCAATAGATTTATTTTTATAAGCAATGATAGTATTTTTATCTTTGATAAATTCAGGCCTATCATCAATTTGAACCAGATCATCAATGTAATTTGTTCTAGCAATTGAATACTCCTGCTCTATAAAATCACTCTTAACTGAGGAATACATATACTCTGAATACATTGATCTTAACAAATTAAAATAGGTTACCTTATCATCCCCTATGCGTTTTCTTTTAGGTTTTTTCCAGATTAAGTCTGGGCTAGGGCCTCCAGGATTAGCATCAAATTCAAAAAGTATTCTTTTGTTTAAAGCGAAATAGTGAAGTCTTTCTCAGAAAGCAAGGCCGAACAAAGGATGTCTTCTATAGGCTGGAAATATTTCTATAACAGGATTATCTGAAGTAACAAAATTTCTTTCACCAGTAGCAATATATATGGTTATTTTTTGATAAAAGAGCAAATTTGCGAATCCTCTTATATTATTTTCATCAGAAATGAAAATTAAATGTTGAGAGTTATTATCTTTATTGGCTTTAATGTGTTTTAATAGGTCGGATTCGCCTGATCAGCCCATTTTTTCCTCAAACCGTGATAAGTCTTTAATCATCTTTTCATCCATGTCACATAATTTATCTCTGAAATATTTTCATCTCATCCATAGATTTGAAGCAAAGAAACAGAGCTCATATATAATATCTTGTTCCAGATGACTATCGCTTTCTATCAATGAAACCAGCTTAGAATGAATTGCTGAAAAATTATTTTCATAATATCAGAAAAGATTCTCTAATAGTTGAGACGTAAAGTCGGATTTGCCTGATTCAATAGCATAAAAATATATATCGCTACATATCTGTTTTGGCGACTGTGGTTTTATTAGTTTATGTTTTTTCTTATCAAGAGTTTCAAGCCTGCCATCTGCATTTGCAAAAAGTCTTAAATAAAATTGTGGCACATAATGCTGATTTTTAATTTCTCATTTTTTTTGAATTTTCTTCAGATGTTTTTTGAATTCATTAATATATTCAATCTCTTTTTCAATAAAATTTGTCTGAAACTCAGGATTTTTAAGTATTTCGACACCACCTAGAAAAAGGTTAAAGTCATTTTCTTCACTATCAAGAAACAGGTGTGTAATGTAAGATTTTATCGGTGTAAATTTTTCTTCTAATTTCATTGTAAAATTTCTAAACTGTTACATATTGTTTACCCTTCATCGTAATAACCCTTCCCCTCGGAGTTCTCTCAATGAGGCCGATTTTGATAAGGTATGGTTCTATGACATCCTCTATCGTATTTGCTTCTTCGCCGAGCATAGCCGCGAGAGTATTGATACCGAGAGGATTTCCTCCATTCTCACCGAGGAGTTTCAGGAGTTGTCGGTCGACATCATCGAGACCATACTCATCGATATGTATCTCCTGGAAGAGCTCGCGGAGGTCAGAGAGTTTACCGAGCGTATGATAGTCACGGACGATTTTTGTGAGACGATTGGCTATACGAGGAGTGCCGCGACTACGCTTTGCGACTTCATGCGCTTCATCACGACCAAGCTCGACTCAGAGAATTTTTGCACTGCGTTCGACGATTTTTGCGAGATCTTCATCCTCATAGAGATCCATCTTCCAGACATGACCAAATCGGTCACGGAGAGGATGGCTGAGAGATGAGAGACGAGTGGTTGCACCGACGAGAGTGAATTTCGGGAGATCCATCTTCACTGATGTTGCCCCTGGCCCAGTACCGACCATGATATCGACTTGATAGTCTTCCATAGCGCTATAGAGGATTTCTTCGATAACAGGCTTGAGACGATGAATCTCGTCGATGAAGAGGATGTCACCCGCTTGGAGACTGGTGAGGACGGAGAGCATATCTGCTGGCTTGTCGATAGCTGGCCCAGAAGTATGACGGAGACTCGCTCCTGTTTCTGCAGCGACGAGCATGGCGAGCGTCGTTTTACCGAGACCTGGAGGGCCGTAGAAGAGGATGTGTTCGACGTTGGTATTTCTGACTTTCGCACTATCGAGAGCAATCTGAAGATGCTTTTTAATCATCGTCTGACCGATATATTCAGAGAGTTTTTTTGGACGGAGAGACTCTTCCCCACTATCTTCTGTCGTGGTCACAGGTTCTATAAGTCGTTTGTGGATGTCCTTTGAAGTATCTTTGATAGCCATGTGCGCATTATAATTAATAATGTTTGATTTGTTTTAGAAATATTTGACAATTATTAAATTAGTAATATTATATATAATATGAATAATATAATTCGTCAAGAAAACTTAAAAAATTGAAATACAATTAGCGATCCTGAATGAAAAAAAGCCCGTTTAATATCAAAAAAATGACATAAGTTAACTGTTTTATATAGGGATAGAACTTTATGAGTATTTGATGAATCTGAAGTAGTGCACGTTAAAGACCATGCTGGCAAAGAAAAAAGAAAAGAAGAACAAAATGCAGTTGAAAAAATGATTTTTCAAAATGAAAGGCGATTTCAAGCTAAAAAGGCTTTAGAAAACGTTGAACCAAAAAATGTAAGTCAAGCTATGGCTAAAACTTCTGGTCGTGTTCATTTTGTACTTTCGGGGAAGTTACCAAATATGAGCGTAAGAGAAGATAAAGAAGGTGCTCACGTTTTAAATATTGGGAACGTAAGTTTTATTAAAAAATAAACTTTTATTAAGAAAAAATTCCGCAAATATGTTTTAATTTGTGGGATTTATCCAGTATTTAATATAATTGATATATGAAGAAAATCATCCTTCTGACACTCGCTGATTCGTGGCACCATTTTGAGAAACCAATTTCTGAATACGAAAAAAGACTTCAAAAAGAACTCGCCATCATCACACTCAAGCCTCATAAGTCGGGAGAAATTGAGACGATTCGAAAACTCGATACAGAAGACGTGATAGAAGAGCTCGAGAAATATTCTGACAGCTTCGTGGTGTTCTGTGATGTGCTTGGGAAAAACATCGGTGATACAAAAGCGATGAGTACCTGGCTCGGACAGAAAATGCAGCAACACAAGAGCGTCATCTTTGTGATAGGCGGAGCCTATGGACTTGATACCAAATTGATGAAACCGCACGTCGATTATGTTCTTAGTTTTACAGACTGGACACTCCCCCACTGACTCGCAGTGCTCATGCTGGTCGAGCAACTCTATCGCAGTCTCAACATCCTCTCTGGCGGAAAATACCACCATGAATAATTAGGCTGTGCGAAGTTTTTTTCGTTTTCGTGGGAATGAGCCATCATCATTTCCTATCTTTTTTAGCGGATCCTTTTGGTGATTATGCGGAATATGATCTGGGTGTTCTATACCGTGTTCTGTCTCTATTTTTTTCTTGCCCATATCCTCATCGATAAGAGCGAAAGAGCTGAGTGTAAAAATCGAACAAGCAATGATGAAGAGACGTATCATACATATACTGTAACATATATTATAAATACTGTCAATTTATCCCCGTTTTTTCAGAAGAAGAGAAAGAATACCTGCTACAACAATCATGATGAGACAAAAAACCTGGCCAAGAGTGAGCCAAGAAGTACCGAAGAGATACCCTATTTGAATATCAGGATTTCTTATAAATTCAGTCGCAAAACGGAGAACTCCATATCCAGCGAGAAACCAGACTCAGAGCTGCCCTGGATAGGCAATATTTTTCTTCTTCCAGAGAAGCAATGCAAGAAGTAAAATACCCTCGAGAAGAGACTCGAGAAGTGGAGTCGGAAAGTAGGAAACACCATCCACAACTCGTGCAAAAATACCATTGTATCCTGCCATCCCAAGAAGTTCTCAGTTTATATAATTTCCTATGCGTCAAAAGAAAAGACCGATAGGGATAATCCAGACCATTTTATCAGCGACGACCAAAAAGGGTTTGTGGATTTTTCGAGCTGCTATGATCCATGCGATGATGACACCGAGAGCTCCTCCATGAAATGACATGCCACCCTTCCAGGGCATCAAAATTTCCAGTGGATTTGAGATGTAATATCCGAGATTATAGAAGAGGACATATCAGAGCCTTCAGCCAAGAATAACTCAGAGAATGGTGGCAAAAAAGAGCGTATCCGCATCTTTTTCTTCGAATTCCTTTTGTATAAAAAAGAGTCCAATAAAAAAACTCAGAGCATACATCGCACCATACCATGTCGGAGCGATGGTCATTCACCAAATATGGAAGCTAAAAATAGTCATTGCAAGAAGAAGTTTTTTCTTATACTCTTTCGGAAGTGTAACCAATTCAATAAACAAAACAAATTAATCATTTTCTATGCGAATACTTATAAAAATATCAGGTGAAGCACTCGCTAACAAAACACAGGGTAATTATGATTTTGAATATTTGAAAAAAATCTGACAAGAAATTTGCGACCTCAAAAAGTATCATGAGATAGCTGTTGTATGTGGTGGTGGCAATATCTGTCGCGGTGCAGAATTTGCAAAAAATGGTATCTCTCCAACAGTCGGACATGAAGTGGGTATGCTGGCAACGACGATGAATGCGCTTATGCTCGCTGATATAATAGAAAAGCTCGGACAAGAAACTACTGTCTTTACAGCACGCGATCTCTCGGGCATAGGGGAAATATTTGATGCAAAAAGAGCAAAAATGAAACTATCACAAAATGCCATTGTATTTCTATCGGGAGGTACTGGCCATCCATATTTTTCAACAGACACTGCCTCTGTACTACGCTCCCTCGAACTCTCCTGTGATATGATGATAAAGCTCACAAGTGTTGATGGTATCTATTCTGCTGACCCGAAGAAAGATCTTACAGCCATAAAATTTTCTACAGTTACATACGATGATGTGTTGTGAAAAAATCTCCGAATCATGGATCAGGCATCTATAGCTCTCGCACGTGATCATGACTTCAAAATAGGCGTATGTCATATTGATTCACTCCCCTCTCTCGCATCTCTCGTAAAAGGTGAATTCTCTGGCTCTATAATACAGAAATAGTGTTTCACTAACATTTACGAAAAATATCTAAGAGAAAGCAAGTACGAATTCTTGTTATACACAAGCCGTGTATTACACTATTTTTGTTTTAATTTATTATTTTCCATTGTATGAAAAAAATGCTCTTGTTTATTCCGATGCTTTTTGTTATTTGCGATGAAACTTATGCAATGGGCATAAGAAGCGTCCTCAGACAGATAGGCCCTGGGCCATTTTTAGCAGCATGAGTCGGTGGGTTTATTGTCTTTATAGGTGCTCTCTTGAGCTACGTTGCAATCTCATACGGTATATATCTCCTGGCAAAAAAATATGAACCATCTCTTCATCCCGCATGGTCTTGGATCCCAGTAGCAAATGTCTACCCAGTCGTGAAGATATCAAAACAGCCACTCTGGTGGATTGCGGTTATTTTATTGTCTGGTTTCATACCAGTCGTATGAGGCATTGTGACGTTAGCTGCGCTTATTTTTATCTATCATAAGATATCAGAAAGGTGTGGAAAATGAGCAGGGACAACGGCATTGATGGTATTTTTCTCTGTTATTACATTTCCATGGCTCGGACTCTCTGTCAATAAAAAGGATACACAAATAGCATGGTTTTTGGGTGTCGCTGCGCTTATCGTATCTATCACCGGGTCTATCGTGATAGGAACTGGAGCTCTCGGTGGGTTCTTGAAAATGGCACAAAACCCTGGACTTATCCGAGAGATAAAAACAGAAATGATGAAAGAGATGAATAAAAATCCTGCTATGCGTGAACAAATGAAAGAATTACAAACTCAATTAGAACAAAATAATAATACACCTTCTGCTACTACTCCAACTGCCTGAAAAAGCACAGCAGAAGTACAATAAAATATGACTATTTTAAAATCCTCTCTAACACGAGAGGATTTTTTATATTTTCTCTTCCACAAAAGAAAAAATCGATATAATTTGTACAATTAATTCCTATTGTTCGTCGCTTCTTATGTACAATCACTCAGAAATAGAATCAAAATGGCAGAAGTACTGGTCAGAACATGATACTTTCGCTTGTCTGAATCCTGAACTCGAAAATAACCATAAACCAAAATTCTACGCGCTCGACATGTTCCCTTATCCAAGTGGGGCAGGTCTTCACGTTGGTCATCCAAAGGGATATACAGCGACAGATATTATTGCTCGCTACAAACATGCAAAATGATTTCACGTTCTCCATCCAATGGGTTGGGATGCGTTTGGTCTTCCTGCCGAGAACTATGCTATCAAAACTGGCACCCATCCCGCTATCACAACAGCTGCAAATATCGATCGATTCCGCGAACAGCTCAAAAAATTTGGTTTTGCATTTGATTGGAATCGCGAGATGGATACGACAAGTCCTGAGTATTACAAATGGTCTCAATGGATATTCCTGAAACTCTTCGAAGCTGGACTCGCCTACGAAAGTGATAAACCAATTAACTTTTGTCCAAGCTGTAAAACAGGTCTTGCAAACGAAGAAGTCATCGATGGAAAATGTGAACGATGTGGAACGCCAGTAGAGAAAAAAGCTATTCGTCAGTGGATTCTCGCTATCACCAAATATGCTGAGAGACTCCTCTCAGATATTGATCGTCTTGATTGGCCAGAAGGCATCAAAGAGATGCAGAGAAACTGGATTGGAAAGAGTGAGTGATGTCAATTTTCTTTCCGTGGTATTGATTGTCCTGATGTAGAAATATTTACAACACGCATAGATACAGTGTTTAGCGGAGCGTTTGTCGTCATCGCGCCTGATCACCCACGAGTACAAGAATACATCCATACTGACCACAAAAAAGAATGTGAAAAGTATATCAAAAAAACAGAAGAGGAATCTGATATTGAGAGAACAAAACTCGATAAACAAAAGACTGGGGTCTTCACGGGTTCGTATGTAACAAATCCTTTTAATTGAGAAAAACTCCCTGTCTGGATTGGTGATTTCGTTTTATGAAGTTATGGAACCGGGGCTGTCTTTGGTGACGCACACGATGAACGTGATTTTGTTTTTGCAAAAAAATACGGCATTCCTTTGAAAATTTCTGTTGTTCCAAATGAAGAAAGTGCACGTCAGTCCGTTCTTGATTTTGATGTGTGTTTTACGGGAGAAGGCATGCTTATAAACTCCTGAGAATTTAATAATCTTACTTCCGCAGAAGCTCGAAGAGTGCTCACAGAAAAAGCAGAAAAAGAAGGCTTCTGAAAAAAAATCACGAACTACAAACTCCGTGATTGGATTTTCTCACGTCAGCGCTACTGGGGCGAGCCTATTCCTCTGATTCATATCAAAGATGAAGATAAAACATCGCTCCCAACAACTCTATCAGACGATTGTTGGCTCGATGGTGATACACTCAAAAAATGAGATAAGGTTATTGAAAAAATCACTCGTGGGATTTCTGATTGGCTCTTACCAGATTGGGATTTACCACTCAAACTCCCTGAAGTAGAAAAATATGAACCATCAGGCGATGGAGAGTCTCCACTGGCGACTATCCCCTCTTGGGTTCATGTCCAGCTTGGGAAAAATCTCTCAGGGAAACGAGAGACAAACACGATGCCTCAATGGGCTGGTTCTTGCTGGTACTATCTCCGCTTTATGGATCCGACCAATAGTGATGCTATCGTCGATCCAGCAGTGGTCAAATACTGGGGTGAAGTCGATAGCTATATCGGTGGTGCAGAGCATGCAGTCCTTCATCTTCTCTACGCTCGTTTTTGGCATAAATTTCTCTTCGATATCGGTGTAGTTCCAACAGATGAACCATTTTTCAGACTTCGAAACGTCGGACTCATTCTCTGACCTGATGGGAACAAGATGAGTAAATCAAAAGGTAACGTCATCAATCCTGATGATGTGATCGCTGAATACGGGGCTGATACACTCCGTCTCTACGAGATGAGTATGGCTGATTTTTCTGATGTCGCTCCTTGGAATACAAAGGCTATTGTCGGAAGCTACAGACTTCTCGATAAAATCTATCGCCTCTTCTCAACAGACAGAGAAACAACAGAATATAAATCATGGACGACTGACGATAATCTCCGTGCAGCAAAAACGATGCATAAGACGATTAAAAAAGTTGGAGAAGATATCGAAAATATGAAGTTCAATACAGCGATTGCAGCTATCAACATCATGGTCAATGAGGGTATACCAACAGATCCAGAGCAAGCACACGAGTGGAAATCTGTCATTGCTCGCCTTCTCCAACCGTTCGCTCCTCATATGGCAGAAGAATGCTGGTCACTGCTCGGCAATGAGGAATCAATTTATTCAACTGAATGGCCAGAATATATCCCAGCTATGACTATCGATGACGAAGTGCAAATAGCAATTCAGATTGGAGGGAAACTCCGAGGAACATATCCATTTATGCGTGGTGTCACAGCAGAAGAAGTACGTATGACCGTCGAAAATAAACCAGAAATTGCCAAATGGCTCGAGGGCGTCACTGTTGTAAAAGAAGTCTTTATACCAAATAAAATTCTTAATATTGTCGTCAAATAATGCTCTCTCTCGTCTCAACTCCTATCTGAAATCTCGAAGATATAACTCTGAGAGCTCTCCGAACCCTCAAGGAAGCTGATCTTATAGTATGTGAAGATACTCGTCACAGCGGAACTCTTCTTAAACACTTCGAAATCTCAAAACCACTTCAGAGTTTTCATAGCCACAGCACACGAGAGCAAGCAAAAAAACTCATAGAAAGAGCACAAAAAGAGCATCTCGCTTATATTTCTGACGCTGGCACTCCTGGCATCTCTGACCCTGCATACCTTCTTGTACAAGAAGCTATCGATCAGCATATAAAAATAGAGGTTATCCCCGGAGCAAATGCTGCATTGACTGGTCTCGTTGGTTCAGGCCTTCATATGCATGATTTTCGTTTCTTGTGATTTTTACCGCTAAAAAAAGGCCGGCAAACTCTCATGAAAGAACTCGCCGAAAAAGACTACACTGCTCTCATCTACGAATCACCACATCGTGTTAAAAAAACTCTCTCCGAACTCACAAAAATATTTGGCGAAAATCATCCTGCTTGTGTCGCTAGGGAGCTCACAAAAATGTATGAAACATACCATAGAGAAACTCTCTGAAACCTACTGGAAGACGCGAAGAAATGAGTGTTTCGTGGGGAAATAGTCATCATCTTTTAGTGCTATGCTCCAAAAAATAATACCACATATTATCGTTCTTCAGATCTGTCTGTGACTTTTTCATGCAGGTATTGGCATAGAGAATTGGCGACATTTTTGAGTCTACGACTCTCAAACGCTTTTTGTTCTTGTTCTTGCTCTAGGGACTCTAGCCGTCTATCTCAGACTCAAAAATCTGTCTTCCGAAAATAAATCATTCAAAATAATTTTTGAACATGCGATATTTATAGGCATGATCATGTGGCTTTTCTATAGCCCCTGGTGAGAATGATGGGATATTTTTATTATTTCTTTCATCAGCATTAACATCATTATCCTGCTTTTTATAATGATTTTTGAGTCTCAATTTCACACCCTCTACGGTGCATGAAATTGGTGAATACCAGACTTCTTTTGGAAACTATGATGATTTTTAACCCTCATCAATACCGTTACCATACCACTTATTTTCATACTTCTTCACGAAAATCTCTCAACTCTTTGGGTATTTTTTGGCATAAATTGGGTATTTCTCTGGAAAGAAGACCTGTAGGATTATTTTTACTCTTTTTTTACCCCTCTCCGTTTGCAATAGAAGGAGAAATGTGATAAATTGTAGAAGAAATGGAACCAATACCTCAAAATATTCCATCCGCTCCTCCCCTACCAGTAGCTCCAACAACAGCTCCAGTAAAAGGAAAAACAATCTTCCCCTATAAAAAAATATTACTCTTTGGGGGAGTTCTTTTGGCTGCGATACTCCCAGTTATATTTTTCGTCTCATCTCTCAAGGATACTGACACAGATATCACTCGTATTGCTCACCTCTCTCTCACAAAAGAACGTATAGATGATGCCATAAGAAGAGGCGTCAATATACCACTCCCAACAAACGCGCTCGAATTAACCTTTTGAGAAGTAAAAATGTGATATCAGTGACGAGCTGGTAAAGATCTCTTTCTCGCTCTGGGTATGGAATTCCTAAAAGACCCAGAAACAGGAGAAATGTATCATTATTTTATCAGACCAGATACAAAAGAATATGAGCTAGTTGCCCTTCTTAATGATAGTAAATATGCAAATTTCAAAGTTGGAGATACGCCGGCCTACTCTCTAGGATCTTCAAAATGACATGTTCTTATCATAAATTCAGGTAAAAATAAGTGACAGCTCGTTAGTTCAATCCTGAAAAATGCACAAAAAGTAGATCTCGGAAACGAGCAAAAGAGAAATCAGATAGGCTGGCAAGCACAGAAGAGCTGCCGAGAAATCCTAGAAAAACAACCAGATGCAACATCTGGAAAATATGTAATTCAAATGAATGAAAAACTCCTCACGGTCTACTGCGATATGAAAACAGCAGGAGGATGATGGACGTTGTTTTATGCAAATAATGGACATGCTAGCTCTGAGATAAAGATGTCATACGTTGATATGCGAGATGCTCTTGAAAAAGCTCCTATAGATAACATAGCCGAATATGATAATCCTAATTTAGCAGGACTTCTCGATTATAAATATTTTACAGAACTTGGCTCAAAAGAAATGCTCATCAGGAACCGGACTGGAGATCCGACAAAATGGGTCAAATTTTCTTTCACGACTTCAAACACACTCAACTGGGCGCTTGGTGAAAGAGTACTCGGGAAAACAAATAAAGGCTGTATGGATATTCCTGGGGATGCAACCTGGAGTATCATCAATCAAGATGGAAAAATCAAATATGATAATCTGAGCGCTATTATGACCAACAAAGGTGCGAGCTGGTGAGTGAGTCATGAGAACTATTGGTGTAATGAATTCATAGGTAATGCAAATCCTCAGATAGCATTTTACACCTCAACCGATGTGAATGATAGCGGTAGAACGCGAGGAACAGACGGTGTAGGATGAGCATGGGGTGGTGAAAATGAATATAGATATTTCATCAGATAGAATATGAAAAAATGAATACTCATTATTTTTTTCATTTGATTCTTTTTGAGTCTATTTTGGCTCTGAAAAAATAACACCATGCCTGTCGGTTATGACCATGGAGCGTATAGGGAATTCATAAATTTAATGCACGGAGGTGCTGATTATTATTCACTGAGACCCTATTTACAGGGACAGTTTGAACCATTTTCCGGTGTACTCTTCTACTACCTACGAAGCGCTATACCAACGAACTACATCCTTACATGGTTTTATGCTGCTGTATACCTCGGTATCTGTCTCTGGCTTCTTTTCATGGGGAAAAGGTCTAATAAATATACGCATGCATCTTATTTATGATTTGGGTTGGCATTTTTTTCCGTCATACAATTCAAGGTTATGTGGTGGGGATTTGGAAAAGAGATGATTGCTACTTTTTTCCTCTTATGAGCCATCAGATATAATAAAAAAATAGCTATAGCTACGATTCTGCTCTCAGCCTGTATAGCACTTCATAGATTAACTGGCTTTGTGGGTATTTTGTATTTCCTACTTCTTTTCTTAAAACAAAATAGCTCTCGAAAAAAATACACAAGCATTATTCTTGTCTCCATCATCATCGGTGCCCTTACCTACTTTTGGACATGGGGGAAACACATTTCGCCATTTGTATGAAGAAAAATACAAGATTACCTATTTTTGAAGTGACCATATGGGACATTATTTTCAGAGGGGGACTTCTGGTTTTTTCAGTCTTTTTTACTTACTTTTGGGCTTATAGGTTTTATCACCTCATATGTATACAAAAGAAAATCATATATATACAAAACACATCTTCTGTTGTTTTCCATCATAGCTTTCATGGTGATCACACATTGTATTGCTTACACACGAATGGAGGCTTTTTTTGACCTGGCCCTTATACTTGTTCTTTCCCAGTTTCTTCCCCAGATTTTTTCAAAAAAAGTACTGGTATTCATTGTAGGTATTCAGGCAATAGTATGGACCTATCATTTTCATCTTCGTCATCAGCCTGGAATCACCGAAACAGAACTCAAAAAAATAGAAGTTCTACAAAAATATTTACCAAAAGAAGCAAAAATATTTTCACTTAATGCTCTATATATGCCTTGGCTACAAGGATATAGCCAAAAAGAAATCCTCGCTCCTTATATCGCTGGAAGTATAAAAAATCAAGGATATTCCCTTGTATGAGCTATGCAAAATAAGGATATTCTCTGTCATTTTTTAAAAAAATCTCCAAAAAATACATATCTTTTTGTCGGAGAAAAGGAGAGATTTTATCCTTCTATACAAAATAACCCCTGCCTGAATGAGGTTATATACATAAACAAAAAATCTCGAGTATTTACTCTCAGTGATGATTATATGCAAGGATTCATGCCCCCACGATAGCGGCTGTTTCTAAGCGTAAAATATTCTGATTAAAAGACCAGAGTGGTATATTTTTTTCTTCTAGAAATCTATTCTCAGAATGTGACCATCCCCCTTCAGGCCCAATCCATAGACCAATCATTCCGTCTCCTGTATTTTTTTTATCAATACTGACTTCTCCTTTTTGATGTGCTACCAAATGTCACATGTCTGGCATAACAGAAATCAATTGGTCAAGTTTTTCCTCGCTATAAGCAATATCTATCATTTCATTCCCTCCGCATTGCTCTAATGCCTCTCGGGCAATACTTGTAAGCCTAGATTGTTTTTGTGGTCATATAGCCGAAAGCTGGGAATATTCTCCAGGAAAGAATGTCAGTCTCGTCACCCCTATTTCTACGAGTTTTTGAACTATGAGCTCCATTGTTGACACCTTATTAGGGTAGGCTTGAAAAACATGGACAGCAAGTGGTCTTGAATCTAATCATATTGTGTCTTTTTTTACGAGACTTATTTCCTGTTTTTTAATTTCTATAATTTCATATACGATATCAGGCCCTCCTGACGTAAAAAAAACAACTTTTTCGCCTTTTTTCGCACGAAAAACATGCGCTATTTGATGATAAAAATCACGCTGTGATAGACGAAGATTAGCTGTCAGCGGAAAAGTAGCAAAGAAACGATGCATAAAAAATCCCGCTCATATTGAGCGGGATTCTCTAGAAGTCAATATTTTCTTACGAAGCAGCACTTTCTGATTTCTTTATCTGAAGAAGTTCAAGCTCAAAATTGAGAGCTTTGCCAGCAAGTGGATGAGGGTTTTTCACCTTGAGAGTGACATCTTTGTCTGTCTTAGAAATGATTTCTTGCTTCTGTTTGATATCAACAGACACATTCTTTCCATCAATTTTTGTTACAGTTACATCACTTCCATCTGGAGCAATTCCGTGAAGCCCAACTGCTATTTTTTTACCGTAGAATATAGCCTTTGGATCATTAATAGCCACAACCACATCATCTCCTGTTATAGAGAGGATTTTTAGACTTGCTTCTCCAAGTTTTTTTTCTACACCAACAGTGAGAGCGCTAAATGTTTTTTCTGCTTGAGCTTTTGGTATTTTTTGCTCAACAGTACCAATAAGAACATTGGCTGGAACTGTTTGAGAAATAACATCCTTAAACTGTGAAAGTGGAACTGTTTCCTCGGTGTATTCCTCACCATACGCATCTTTTGGTTCGATTCGGATTTTCTTTTTTTCACCAACCTTCATCGTGATAACAGCATCTTCAAATCCTTTTATTACACCATGTCGACCAATGACAAATTCAAGAGGAACATGACCTGGCTTGAGAGAAGAATCAAACTCAGTTCCATCGTCGAGAGTTCCGACATAGTTTACAGAAACAGTGTCTCCATCTTTCGGTGTAGGATTACCTGATAAAAATGGTATTTTAAAACTACAGCTCGCGAGAAGAACTGACACAAAAAGTATTCACAGGGCTTTTTTCATAAACAAAAATGAGAAAAAATAGAAAGTATCCGAATTATATAGAAATATATTTATATTAAAATAACTTTACTTGATTTTATAGCTTTTATTTGCTGGATTGTCCCTAATTTTATCTTTTCTGCAGCACTAATATTTCACGTCATACATACTGTCCTGGTCTCATATGGTAAATATACCTCTTCCCAGATCGACATAAGGGGCTTACTTTCCATGATGTGGAAAAGTCTTCAAAAAGAGGCATATAAATAGCTTCTTTCCCTATATTCCAAAACGGTAAACAGCAAACAAGTGTTTCTATATGATCGTTTTTATATGCTGATCGAAAAAAATTACCGTATAGTTGTGTTAATTCTTTTCTTTCTTCCAGAGCAGCACTGTGGTTTATTGTATGAGATGAGAAATTCTTACCGAGCATCCCCTCTGTCACAATGACAGTTTTTTGCTTGAGCTCGTGAGTATCTATCTTTTGAGCATCATGATGAAACACTTCAATTGATGCATTTACATCTTTGGCACTTTGTTTTAGATTTTTCCCAGAAGAAATAACCATATCCTGAGATATGTCTGACCCCAGAAGAAAAGTATATCCGCCATGAAGTGCCTCGATAAGAGTCGTTCCGAGTCCACAAAATGGGTCCCATAAAGCGTACGTTCTATCCCCTTGAGTCGCAAAATTAATCATCATTTGTGCCAATTTTGGTGGCATCATGCCGACAACCATAGATCGATCACGATTGATATCGCGTTCTGAATATGCCTCTATATCTTGTATCCAAATTGTTTTTGCGACATATGTGCCATCTCTATCGGGAACAATAATCAGCTCAATTCATTGTGTGATAAGTTTTTCATGAATAGTTGTCGCCGTTTTTATCCGTCAATTTTCATGTTGTACGATTCGTATTGATGCGCCTTGCTCTTTGAGAACATCTTTTACCTTAAAAACAAGCTTTGAAAGAGACGGAATAAAGGAATCAATTCCTACTCTGAGTTTTTTTCACTCGGATACAAATTTTCCTATAAAATCAGCACAAAAAGAAGTAAGAGAATTTTTATTTACATTTTTTGCGATAATCTCACCTATTTTTATGGTTCCGCCCAAGCATTTGATTTCTCCGAGAATTGTTTCCTCTGGGCATGAATAAAAAGCGAAATTTCAGAAACGTTTTACGTCTGCTCAAAAAAGACTTACAAGCTCTGCAAAGGAAAGATCTGGCTCTCGACCAAGTATAAAAATATAGCCTTTCATACCTGAATAGTAGAGATTTTTCCTATATTACAAAAAAATCCTCCTAAAAAGGAGGATTTTATCATCGAAAATCGATTAGATTGACTCTTTGAAAGTCTTTCCAGATTTGAAAGATGGAGATTTGCTAGCAGCAATCTTGATCTTCTGTTTAGGATTCTGAGGATTAACACCCATGCGAGCCTTGCGGTGTGCAACACGGAATGTACCAAAACCAGTAATACCAACAGTGTCACCCTTTTTGAGGGCTTTTGTAACGACGTCAATAAACGCCTTGAGAGACTTCGCAGCAGCATCCTGAGAGAGGCCTGCAGCAGTAGCGATAGCCTTGATAAGGTCCTGTTTTTTCATAGAAGAAAGGGTTAAGAAATACAAGGACAAGGGAAGACTATCGATACAAAAACAAAATGCAAGCACTAAAAGCCCATTTTGAGGGAAAAATCGGCTTTTTCCACTTTACAAAAATAACAAAAATGTTGTGGAATACACAAAAATAGGCCTAAAAGTTGAAACGGGCAGAAAAAAAGGGTATTCTATAAAAGAAGTTATGACTACCCAATCACACACTACCCTGCTCGATATACTTACTCGACCCGTTACGGGCGACTTAGATATACAAGAAAAGGAATCAAAACACACTAGCACATCAAATACTGGTGCGACAAAAAAGAATACCGGTGGTTCTCGTGAACAATATGAACCACTGCCAGAGTATAATAATAGTAAAGAAACACCTGAGGATATAAAAGAAGGAGAAAGAATCTATCATGAAGCTCTTGCATATATCAAAGATGCCATTGCGCCTGCTATGGTCAAAGTAACTCCACAAGATATACAAATCAATGACACAGTTTGTAAGACGCTCTTTACTTATGCATATCCAGACTTTCTCGAAGGTAACTGGCTTTCCCCTCTTATCAACTGGGATAGTAAGTTCGATGTATCGATGTTTATATACCCTACAGATGCACAGCAGGTCATGAAATATCTCCGTCGTCGTCTCACAGAACTCCAGTCTGAAAAATACCTCAACCAAGAACGAGGTCTCACAGCAAATCCCTATACAGATGCTCAATTAGAAGACGTAGAAGAACTCCGAACACTCCTCACTCGTGGCTCTGAGAAGTATTTTCATTTCTCTATCTATATCACGCTTTATGCGGATGATCGAGATAAGCTTACAAAGCTCACCAATGATATACAGAATATGCTCCACGGACGTAATATCCTCACAAAGACAGCACTCCTCCGTGCAGAGCAAGGCTTCACAGCAACTGCTCCATTCTGTCGTGATGAGGTATCAGTCTATCGAAATATCTCTACTCGTGGCCTCTCGACGACTTTCCCATTCACTTCTGCAACACTTTCTCAGGATGACGGGGTTCTCTATGGTATCAATACACATAATAACTCTCTCATCATCTACGACCGATTTCGAACAGAAAATGCAAATATGGTCGTCCTTGCGAAGTCGTGAGGAGGTAAATCTTTTGCAGTAAAACTTGAAATACTCCGTAGTCTCATGCTCGGAGAGGATGTCATTGTTATCGATCCAGAAAACGAATACAAGGCTCTCGTCAATACTGTTGGCGGAAGTTATCTCAACGTCAGCATCAATGCCACCCAACGCATCAATCCTTTTGATCTCCCTCTTCCATTTAAGGACTACGAAAGTCATCCCGGCGATCTCCTCCGAGGTGGTATCATCAGTCTTATCGGGCTTTTCAAGCTCATGCTCGGAACTATCAGTGCCAATGAAGAAGCTATATTGGAAAAAGCACTCGTGACGACGTATAGTCTCAAAGGTATCACTTTTGAAGACGATGATGTCTCTGGAAAAGAAATCCCTGTGATGTCTGACCTCCTCTCTGTCGTAGAAACAATGGAAGGAGCAAAAGAGCTCGCTCAACGACTCGAAAAATATGTCAGTGGTGTTTTCGGTGGTCTCTTTACGCAGAGAACAAATATCACACTTGGTGAAGGTCTCCAGGTCTATTCAGTTCGAGATCTCGATGAACAACTTCGTCCTATCGCCATGTATATCATCCTCTCTTATATATGGAACGTCGTCCGATCATCGAATCGTAAACGTCTCCTCGTCGTGGACGAAGCCTGGAATATAATGCAATACGAAGATAGTGGTAAATTCCTCCACGGTCTCGTCAAACGTGCTCGTAAATATCATCTCGGCGTAACAACTATCACACAGGATGTGGAAGACTTTATCGGAAGTGAAAATGGTAAAGCTATCGTCTCAAACTCTTCGCTTCAACTCCTCATGAAACAGTCTCCATCATCGATTGATGCCATGCAAAATGTCTTTAAGCTGACAGAACAGGAAAAATACATCCTTCTCAATGCTCCAGTCGGACAAGGTCTCTTTTTCGCTGGTACAGAACACGTAGGAATACAGATCCTTGCGAGTTATTTCGAGGAAAAAGTTATTACGACTGGATTATAGCTTTGAACTCTTCCATTTCTCCGGTTCAAACGGTGAAATAATAATAATTTTTGGCTGAATGCTGTTTTCTTTGAGAAATTTTTCAAGTCTCTCATCATTAAAAGATCTCTGATCATAACCGAAACAGAGGATGTCTGGTTTATGCTTGTAAATAGCTTCATACGGGGATTCCTCAGATCCCAGAAAAACATAAGTGGGTATACCTGAGTTTCATACTTTTTCTAATCGTACATTTTCTTTTTCCCGGGGTAGTCTTCCTTTAATCTTTGATACCGTTACATCGCGAGCAATAATAGTTATAAGTTCATCTCCTAATTTTCTGGCTTCAGAAAGATAATATACATGGCCTGGATGAAACATATCAAATGTACCAAAGGTCATGACAAGTTTTCCCCTTTTTTTCATGACTGTCTTAATGAACAGATTTTTTATGTTCTATGTCCATTCCGGGAGAAGAGCGGCGATTTTTGTGTTTCATGGAATCCTCTTTTTGAAATTCAGAATCTAGACGGAAAAATTCGTCCTCAAATACTTGCTCAAAAATAGTTTTCTGAGGTCTGAGGAGGAGATAAACAAATATACCAAGTGGAGTGAAAAAGAGAACGAGCAAGATACTAATAATCTGAAAAATAAGAGACTTTGTACGGTTCGTCACATCACGCACCACCCATACCACGAGACAGAACCATACAACGAAAAAATACACGATAACTCACCTAATAATCATATCAGGATTGAGCCATGTGAGGATTGGAGAATTGAGAATTGCGTTCATACAAACGATTATAGATAAAATACTTTACAGACAACTTTTTTTAATAGAATAAGATTTTAATGAAGTGAACTCCTCACAACATTAACTGAAAATGACGCACACCAGCTGATTTTTCTATTTCCTGTTTTTAATTCCCCTGTTCAGGGGATTTTTTTTAACTTATTTTTTATGCAATCAAGAACACTCTTGAGAGAGACGGATGATATTGGATGAAATACTACGAGTGCTGGTGGGCACGTTCAAATAAGTGTTGTTTCAGACTTACCATCTGGTTGAGATCAGAATATGGCGACATTTAGGTTATGACTTCAACAAGTGACAATAAATCCTAGCGGTGTTCTCGCTTCTCTCAGAACAATAAAGTTTACTGCTGGCAATATCGGCTACTCCAATCATATGGCAGCAGTAGTCCCCGAAGGACAACAACTCTTATGTTGATTAGCACGAAATGGAAAAGCAGAAGAAGTTATGGAAATTGTTCAGAGCATGGAAACTACATGAGCCGTGTGGAAGATAATACCTTTGTGCGAAGCTCTCATAGAAAATGGACAAGCAGAAGGCATATGGTGAATTGTGTGAGGGATGGATTTCGAAAAAGAAAAGCGGTGATTTTTCTGAGATCGTTATAAAAAACTTCTTTCTCTAATAAAAGAAAAATATAACACTCCTGAAATCTCGACAGCATTAGCTCAACTCAATTAATTCTTATTGTTTTCTTCTCCACTCTTTTATTTTCTTATGGTCTCCTGAGATGAGTACATCAGGTACCTGATATCCCATAAAATCAGCTGGACGAGTATACTGAGGATATTCTGGTTTTCATTCGAGTGCCTCTGAGAAAGACTCTTCATGAAGTGATGCCTCATTTCCGACAACGCCTGGGATAAGACGAACAATGGCATCGATAAACACCATCGCTGCCAACTCACCACTACTGACAACAAAATCACCAATAGAATACTGTTCAAAAGAAAACATCTCAAACACACGATGGTCGACGCCTTCATAATGACCACAGAGAATGATAAATTCATCCTCCTCGAGCTCATCCGATAATTGTTCGATTTTTGCCTGTTTCATCCTCTCACCTCTTGGTCAGAGATAGATTTTTTTCATTCTATTTTCTGGGTCAATTGAGGTAATAGCACGATACATGGGTTCTATTTGTATCAAAGCCCCTGCCCCACCTCCATATGGTTTATCATCAACTCTATGTTGTGCCTGAAGTGAAAAATCCCCGAGATTATAAAATACGGGCTCAAAAAGGCTTTTTTCTCTCGCTATACGCATAATACTCGAATCAAAATACGAGGTAAATGCACCGGTAAAATTCGTGATAATATGGATTTTCATAAACAAAGTTTATCGAAAAAGACAAAAACACTATTTTTTGTATTGTATTATCCTATTTTGAAAGTAGCCTGACATCACTCTACTTTGGCCATTTGCATAACTAACTCAGGAATACGATTTTTTACAGCACTCACAGGAATTTTTAGTAAATCACCAGAAAAACCCATACGACTCAAGACAGTTCTCGTATATTCATTAGGATCATTCCCGTCATCCTCAGGGGCCCATGTACCAATCACATCGCGAACATATTGAGCGTCTCTTCCTCCAGTATATCTTCTCACAGCTTCACTTTGTCAATTAAGTTTTTTTTGTAAATCTTCTACTGCCAAAGTCAGCCCTACTTCATAGCTTGGAAAAATAGAGTGCCCTCGAGGATCTCCTGGAAATCGGCTACTTTTAATATTAAGAGGGTTTTTATTCCTATCAGAGAGGTTTTTAGCTTCAAGCGGTGGGGTAATTGTAATAGATGTTCAGGCTATATTAAAAGTTTCTGCTCATTCTTTTTTTTCAGCAACAGAATTCGGTGCAGTTTCCAGAGTTCTAAATTCAGCAATTCGTCCTTTGGAAACATTATGGGATATACACACAGAATCATTCTGATTACCGCCTAATATGTCAACACTACCATCTGAATTTATTTTATCGACAAAGCCAATATGTCGTCCGGATCAACCAGATCGATACATAAGAACAATATCTCCTTGTTTTGGCGTATCAGTATGGCGACCTATCTTATGTCCATCTGCAGCAGATGCAGTTGGTGCGCCGATTTGTGCACTGTTAAATCACATATCATGACGAAGTATATATTGAACAAACGACATACACCAAGGGGTACTTGGTCCAGCATTGAGTCATGCAGAAGCATGCATTTGACGAATAAGTTCTGGACTATTTCATTCATTTTTCCCGATATATTTTTTGGCTGCTTCATAGATAGCACTCGCGGAAGCATTTTCTACTCACTTTCCTTCAAACGGGGTTATCTTACCTGGACCATACTTTTCATCACCGTGGTCTTTTTCCTGACCTTTGAGATATTCCCTCCAAAAATCACCAGCCTTACCAGGAAATAAAGCACCAAATGGAGCAAATATATCAGCCAAAAATCTCATCAGTGGCGAAAGCTGACCTCTATCAATATGCTTAATGGCTGTCTCTACTTTCTCACCGGAAACACCAGTAGCTTTCTGAAACTCTTCTTTGATACTTTTTCGATATTCCGCCATCTCTTCTGGGGTGGCTGTTTTTGGATCCGGAATTTTTTTCTCTGCTATTGTATCTTCAAATAAAGACACAACAGCATCTCGGCTTTTTTTGAGAATGTGCTTATCTCATAAGATAAAATCATGCGCACAAAGAAGGTCCATATACGAACCACCCAAAACATCCTTTAATCATTTAAAATGTTCTATATCAATAAGTCCTTCTGCAGATTTGTGTATATTTTCATACTCAGCAACATTTGCTTCGATAACCTTTACCAACTCTTTTCAGAACTTACTTGTCGGTGTGATGCCTGCCATAAGCATACCATTCTCTTGAACCAAGCGAGAAAAATTTTCTAAAAGTTTTGGATCCTTTTTTACTGCTTCGAAAAAGGTTTTCTGAGAAAGCAGTTCCACTGGCTGGCTTTTTATAAACTCTGTAATTCCAGGATTAACTTTTTCCAATTCACTCAGTTTTTTTGAATCTTTGAGGTCAGAGGCAGAAAAGTTACTCAATGTCTTCACATAGTCAGATGCCATATGAAGCCTCACTACCTCGACCTGTTCAGGTGTCAACGGTTTTGATACGTCGATATCTTTTCCGTCGGGTCCAGTGAGTCACTTCAGCGCTTTTTCTTTTTCTTCTTTTGGGAGGGCATCTATTTTTTCTTTTGGAATACGTCCAGCTATTGATGCAACATGAATAGCTCATCTGCTTTGTGTATCTAGGGTATCAATATCAACGTTTTCTAGTGCATCCTGCATTTCTGCAGTGTGTTTTTCTTTCAGAGCTTTTAGGGCTTCTTTTTCGGCTTGTTCGGCAGCTAACTCCGCGTCTTTCAAGTTTCAATTTGGTTTTTCTGTTTTTTTATCTTTTTTTTCGGTTTTTGGATCAGCCTTATCGAGATCTTTTTCTACTTTTTTATCAGCTTTACCCTTTTCGACAAATTCAGCTCTTCTTTTTTCTAGGTTTGACTTGCTCGATAGAAACTGAGCTTGTTTCTGTTTTTTGATTTCACTTGGAGTTTGCTTCTGCTCCTTTGACGATTCTTTCGAATCGAGTTTTTCTTTTTTTAGAGCCTCTTTTGGAGGTTCAGGAGTTTTCTTTTGTTCTGGTGAATTAGGCATACAGAGAGATTACCATTTTTTCATCGAGAATGCAAATAAATTAGACGATACTTCGATATCCAAGTATTTGGCGAGTTTCTTCTTTGACTGACACTTCCCCCTCCTCCCCCTGATTTCACCCGATTATAATAGGATTTCTTGATGGCGCAAAACCCAAGAAAAATCATATATGCCCCCCAGATCATCTCTTCACTATCAGTAAATCTCCTGGCTGAGGAGTGTTTGTAGGTATACCCATCTGAAGACCATCTTGAGCCCAAGCAGTCGGTCGATAATTTGGATTTCCTATTTCCTTGAGTACATGTTGCACAAATGACATACACCAGGCAGTCTCCGGTCAGCAACCATTTTGTCATGCCGATGTGTGAAATTGTGAAACTTTATCTGGCGAATTTGTTTGATTGACTCATAAATACTTTTTCACTCCATCAATTATTTTCTTTTTTTCAGGAGGCACATTTGCCAACAACTTTTCTACCATCATTGGATCGATTTTTTCTCACTTTTCTGTTACTTCTCGAGCTTTTTCTTTTTTATCGGGTCATTCGAATTCTTTTAGAAGTTTTTTTGCTTCATTTTCAGACCTAATCCTTTCCTGATCATCTTCTAGCGATTTCTGCTTTTCTTTATTCGTTTTTTTACCAGAGAATCGGACGCTTTCTCCCCTCGTTCTCTCTTGGGTACGCAAGACATCAGCGCTATCATGCTTTTCAAGTTTCATAATGTTAGCATACATCAAGTAGAAAAAAATTTCAAATATGATTTGCAAAAACAGAAAACTTCACGAATATGCTCTCAAATATACTAATATTTCATTATGAATCTCGGTATTGTCGGACTTCCAAATGTCGGTAAATCTACCCTCTTCAATGCTCTCACAAAGAGCTATGCTGCTGAAGCTGCAAACTTCCCTTTTTGTACCATCGAGCCAAATACTGGTATTGTCAATGTCCAAGATGAGAGGCTTACGGCTCTCGCGCACACTATCCACTCAAATAAAATTGTTCCTGCTGCAGTAGAATTCGTTGATATTGCTGGTATTGTCCGTGGCGCGAGCACTGGTGAAGGACTTGGAAATAAATTTCTCGCAAATATTCGTGAAGTCGATGCCATTCTTCAGGTCGTTCGAGTATTCGAAGACGGTGATGTCCATCATGTTGATGGAAGTGTCGACCCAAAGAGAGATATCGAAATCATCAACGCAGAACTTATCATCGCTGATCTGGAAACGCTCACAAAACGAAAAGATGGCGATGTAGCAAAAAAAGCCAGAAGTGGTGATAAAGATGCCATTAAACTCCTCTGAATCTACGAAAAAATCCTCGATGCACTCAACCAGGGCAAACTTGCCATCCAAGTCGAACTCACAGAAGATGAAAAAAAACTCGCGAATGATCTCCATCTTCTCACCATGAAACCTTTTATCTATGCAGCAAATCTGAATGAGTCTGACCTCAAAATGGACTCGAGCTCTCTCAGAGAAAAAATAGGTATGACCGATTCGAAAATCCCTGTTGTTCCTATCTGTGCAAAAATCGAAATGGAAATGATGGAATTTAACCCCGAAGATCGTGCTATGTTCTTGGCTGACCTAGGGCTCACAAAAAACCCTGTCGATGAGCTCATTAAAACATGCTTTTCTACCCTCGGACTTCAGTATTTCTTTACTGTCGGCGAAGTAGAAGCTCGTGCATGGACTATACACAGATGAGACCGTGCTCCTCAGGCTGCTGGAAAAATTCACTCAGATTTTGAAAATAAATTTATAAAAGCAGAAACAGCAAATTGGAAGGATATCGTTGATAATGGTGGTTGGGCTGGTGCACGTGAAAAAGGGCTCGTCCGTATGGAAGGAAAAGACTATGTCATGCAGGATGGAGATACTGTTGTATTTAAGTTTGGTGGGTAAAAAAACATTATTGATAATAAAAAAACCTCTCATTTCCTGAGAGGTTTTTAGATTTCGAAATATCGGAATTACTTGATTTCACAAGTAGCACCGATTTCTTTGAATTTAGCGACGATTTCATCAGCTTCTTTCTTTTCGATGTTTTCCTTGATATTTCCACCAGCTTCAGAGAGAGCTTTTGCTTCACCGAGACCGAGACCAGTGTATTCTCGAACGAGTTTGATAACACCGATTTTATTAGAACCAGCATCCTTGAGAACGACTGAAACTGTACCACCTTCTTCTTCAGCTGGAGCAGCAGCACCAGCAGCAGCTACTGGAGCAGCAGCTGAGACACCAAACTTCTCTTCCATAGCTTCGACGAGCTCAGCGAGCTCTACGATTGTGAGTTTCTCGACGAGGTCGAGTACTTTTTGTGCGTGATCTGACATAAAATAAAAATAAAATAATAAATATTACGCTGCAGAGGCGAGATCGCCAACTGTAGACTTGTTTGTCTCTGTCATTTTTTGCTTCGCGCCGTCAAAGAATCGAGCGAGAGAGCTCACAGGTGATAAGAGAGAACCCATGAATTTCGCAAGCAAGACGTCCCGAGATGGGAGTGATGCGAGCTTTTTAGTAGTCTGAGCATCTTGGAGAGAACCGTCGAGGTATGAACCCGTGAAAACGAGTTTATCAGCCCCTTCAAATTCTTTCGAAAGAGTATTAACAACAGAAAGTGGTGCAACCGCATCATCAAAAGCCATCACAATGGCTACTTGACCTGGGAGCATATTTTCTGGGATTTCTACTCCTTTGATTTCTTTTGCAGCGATTTGAATGAGTGTCTTTTTAGCGACAACCATTTTTCCGCTTACAGGAAGAAGTCATCGACGAACCTTGCTTACTTCAGCTACAGTGATACGATTACTCTGAACAAGAGCAAATGATGTAGCACGAGTGAGGTCAGCCTTGAGTTCGGCGAGAGTCTCAGACTTTTTTGTTTTTGACACAGTCATATACAAAAAAGGATAGGAAATAAAATATCGAAGGTACAAAAAAATACGCAATCAAGGCGTATCTTATCTATATATTACAAAAGAGTAAGGTTTTTGCCTCGGTAGGTCTTGTATGATTTTACAACCAATGCCTACTGTCTTCGACCTGTCCATAATAACGATATATCAAAAATTTGCAAATCATTTTAAAGTATGTTTATATAGTAGAGTATGAAAACAAAAAAATACATTCTTGCATGACTGGTAACTATTTTATCAGCCCTTGCCGTAATCATGTCCAACACGATTACCTACACATATGCGATGACAGATGATTGTACCGATGATCCAGAGAGCTGTGATCAATGTCTCGACGATCCATCATCATGTGAATGTCAGAATGGGGCTACAAATTATCCCGATTGTAATGATTATTGTACAAATGGGGCTACAAATTATCCTGAATGTACGCTCAGTTGTGATCAGGATCCAGATCAACCACAATGTCCGCACGATTGTAATTATTACAATAACTGTCCTGATCCATGTCAAACAAATCCATATCTCCCTCAGTGTAAAAAGGATCCATGTAAAGAAAACCCAAATCTCCCTCAGTGTAAAAACAAATGTCCAAATGGGACCCAGACACTCACCTATTGTACAGATAAACCAGGAGAACAAGCCGCATGTCAGGCAATAGCACAACAGGAGGTTGCAAAAGGAAGCGGAGCTTGTATTCAGTGTTCAGGAAAAGTTTGTAAAAATCCTCCCGTTAATCCTTGTTGAGATGGCACATGTTCTTTCAGTGAAAGATGTACGTGTCCAGCAGATTGTGGAACGCCATTACCTGGAGTTTGTAGTCCAATAGTAGACCCTGTTGACACCAACACGATGTGTAAAAAGAAAACATTCTTAGAAATGCCAAATATTCTCGATCCACTTGCATTCAATGATTTATGTACGCTCAATAAAAATACATTTAACTTTTCACAGTCAAGTTACGAAAATAACCAGACCATATTTACTGGATTGTGCATGCCCTCAAAAATAGAGTGTAAATACACAATCAACAATCCTCTCATTACCGACCCTATTGATACGACTTCTGGAACAGGTATCACTTCGGGAACACTAACAACTTCTGGAACGACAGGTATTAACAATAAATTTAGTATTAGCGGAGTAATCATTTCTGGTGGAAATCCTATCAACGGGATAACGCTAAATTTGTTTAAATCAACTGATACAACTCTTACCTCAATCATCTCAACAACAACAACCAAAGATGATGGTACATATATATTTACTGAAATAGATAAAGGTACATATACAGTCGTGCCTGGTAGTACAGATAACGCCATATTTATAAAAACATCAACAGTCGATGTTACCAATAAAAATGTCACCAATATCAACTTTAATGCCATCACAACAGACGATCCAAACTATGATGACTATGTCGATCTCGTCACAAAGAACCAAATCACCTCTGGTACATCAATCTCTGATTGGCTGACAGATATTCTAGGAACTAATCGTAACAAAACTACTTCTGGAACAGGCATAAGTGACACAAATGCTACAGCAACAGTTATAGGAACAAACTTTAGCGCAACAATAACTGATTGAGGATCATGATATATCAAAGTTCCGGCTGTCACGTTTACGGGTGGAGAGTGTAGTGTCATGCCTACAGCTACTGCGAGCATATCTGGTGGGTCAGTAACAAGCATTACTGTAACTGGTGGAGAGTGTAGTGTTATACCAACGGTCGTCATAGCACCTCCTACGGGAACTAATGGTAAAACTGCTACTGCAATTCTTGTAGTCAATAATTTCACTGCTCTCATCACAGAAGAAGGAACGGGCTATGTAACAACACCTGAAATCTCTCTCGTAGGTGGTGTATGTAGTATTATGCCAACAGCTACTGCGAGCATATCTGGTGGGTCAGTAAGAAAAATCACACTCACGGGTGGTAGCTGTACAGTGCTTCCAAAAATCGTCATAGAAGCCCCAACTCGATCTGCCTCTCTCAGTAACTTGGGTAAAAATGCAAATATGCTTTCGAGTAATTCTATCCTCTCACTCCTCGAAAAATGATATTCACTTGAAAGTACAAGCTATTCGCCAATTGGGCTCTCTGTACTCAATAAACTTCTCAATCCAAATGCTGTCTGTGGTAATGGAAAAATAGAAGATGGTGAAACCTGTGATGCAGGTAAAGATAATGGTACTATAAAATGTAGCTCTGATTGTCTCTATGTCGGAGAGGTGCGATGAAGCGGGGATGCTAGTCTCCTATCAAATAGTTTAAATCAATACAATGCAAGTGAAAACTATAATCGTGGATGATTCACTGAATCACTCAAAACGCTCAGTTGATTTGCTCAAAAAGGTAAAGCTATCGCCTCAGATGTAATCAATGGTATTGAAAATATTTTTGGAGCTGGCGTTGATACATTTAATACTACAAAAGATGCTACAAAAGAATTCATAGTCGCTCATACATCTAAAGAAACACGAGCTATTATGAAAAAAACAGCCGAAGTAGCTGTTGTAGCTGCTAAGTATTCTGTTGTTGGCGTCACGACACTTCTCGGTGTCACAGCCGCATCGCTCAATGTCATGGTATTCAAGAGCCAGTGGAAAACATATACAGTGCAAGAAGGTGATGATATGGATGCTATTAGTAGCAGATTCAACATGACAGAGAGAGCTATTCGCAGAAAGAATGGTAAGCTCAAGAAGTGACAATTACGTCCTGGTATGAAAATTCGAGTTAAAAATCGCGCCTTTATTGAAAAGGATTACCTTGATCAGCTCAAATCTGTGTTAGATGATTCATTCAAAACGAAGAATGGTCATATGAGTGATAAGATAACAAAAATGTTTGCAAAGAAATAAACAATATCGTATAGTTATAACATATGGCTGAGACAGTACAAACATTATTCAACGGCTCAAGTGAAGTAGCCTCTCTCCCTGGTGCTCCTTCACTTGGCAGTTCTCCTCTCTCAGGAGGGACAGGTATGTGATTGGACATGTCACAGAATGAGAAAGACGCAATCATGCGTCAGATACATCCGATATTTCTCACAGCACATTCAGAAGAAAAAGCACCAGTAGTACAATCTAACTTTGATAAATTTCTCGGCTTCATGCGCCTCTGTCTCGAGTGATTTTTGAAACTCGTTGATATCGTGGTCGATGCCATCATACAAGTGGCACGACTCGGCGTCTGGATTGTTGCCATAACGGGAGTGCTCATAGTGGTAACCCTTATGACCAACACGACTGATAAATTTATCGATCTTCTCAATGGATCAATATTTAAAGCTATTGGTATTAATACACGTATTGAGAAAGTACCTTCTGTAACAAATGGTGCACCTGTCGTCATACCAGGACTCAGCAAAGATACCAACCTAAAAAGCAATGCAACTGACGAAACTACAAATTCAACTGATACTCTTGCCCCAGAAACTGCAGCAGATACAGTAACGGACAACACGGCTACAGATACTAGTTCAGAAGTACCACCTGTCAGAACTCGTAGAACTCACCTCACAACAACTACAAATACGAGCGATACTACAACGCCTGAAGAACAAACGCAAGCAACTCAGTAGAAAATAGTTTTTAGTAGACCTCTCTTGGCTTACTCCCATCAGCAGGTCAGATAACACCCATCTCCTCGAGAGCATCCATGACACGAGCAGCTCGAGCATACCCGAGTTTTAATCGTCTCTGAAGAAGAGAAGTGGAAGCTTTCCCACTCGAACGAACGACTTCTATGGCTTGTTGAATGATAAAATCATCTTCCTCATCAGCGCTTCCATCACCATTTATATCACCAGGTCATTCATTTTTTCGTCATTCGACAATGGTCATATCATACATATTTGCTGCTGTTTCGGCATCTGTATGAAGTTTCATAAAATTAACGACTGCTTCCACCTCCTCTGTCTTCACAAAAACACCCTGAACACGATCTGGTTCCATGACGCCACTTGGAGCATAGAGCATATCCCCCCTACCAAGTAGATCCTCAGCACCAACACGATCGAGGATAGTACGAGAATCAACTTGAGATGCGACAGTAAAGGCTATACGACTTGGTATGTTAGCCTTGATAAGACCCGTAATGACATCGACCGATGGTCTCTGAGTAGCAACGATAAGATGCATACCCACTGCTCGGGCCATCTGGGCTATACGGGCAATGGCATTTTCTACCTCTTTTTTATTGCCACTCATCATGAGGTCTGCAAGCTCATCGATGACGATGACGATAGCGGGCATTTTTTCATCTTTACCAATCTTAGCATTATACTCAGCGAGATTACGTGCTCGAGCTTCCGTCAGGAGATCATAGCGTCGTATCATCTCTGCGACACACCATTTGAGAGCATTGAGAGCTTTATCTGGATGATTGATGACTGGAGCAAGAAGGTGTGGAATACCATTGTATACACCCAATTCTACTCGTTTTGGATCCACCATAATCATACGAAGTTCAGCTGGAGAATTTCGCAAAAGCAATGAAATAAGAAAACCATTCATACCAACCGACTTACCCGAACCTGTTTGACCAGCGATAAGCAGATGTGGCATATCTTTCATATCACAAACCACGGGATCTCCCGCTATCCCCGATCAGACACACATAGCGAGTTTAGACGAATGTTTGGCAAAGTCAGGACTCTCAACTATCTCACGGAGACTGACGACATCTCGGCGATCATTTGGCACTTCTATTCCAACCAGTCCAAGGCCAGGTATTGGTGCCTGAATGCGTATATTCTTTGCCTTGAGGGCTAGTGTGAGATCTTTTTTGAGTGCTTCTATTTTGTTAAGTTTCACACCTTCACTTGGGCGAAGCCTATACTGTGTCACAGTAGGCCCTACTTCAAACCCAGCCATAGAAACTTCTATGCCAAACTGGAGTAGTGTCCGTTCGATAATCGCTGATTGAAGCTCTATTTCATGCTGAGTAAGTGGTTTACCTTTTGGATGATGCATGAGTAAATCACTGCGAGGATATTGCCATGAACCATGGAATTGCTTGATGTCAGTATGCTTATCAGAAACATTTTTCGTAACTATTGGCACTGTTCTGACCATACTCGATTTTGGGACAATAGTCTGTGGGGCTGGGACAGCTGATTTGAGGAGGCCACCTTGAGTCCTGATTTTTTCAAAGAAAGATGTTTTATCCTCTTCTTGATGACGAGTGCTCGAAAGTTTCTCTATTTTACTCTCCAATTCTTCATCACGAGTTCGCAATCTTTTTACTTCTTTCGGTGACATTTTTTTCTTCTCTTCTTGTCGCTCTCGGATAGAGTCAGATACGTTATTGAGGAGTTCTATTTGTTTTTGATATGCGTATCAGCCAAGTTCTCCGAATTGAGCAATAATTTTTCTATATGAAACATGAAATAGTAAATACAACGAGAGGAACAAAAATCCAAACAGGAGACTGAGAGCTGGAATTTTATCAAACCATTGAACAAGGGGTTCATGGACATCAAAAAAGAGTCATTTTTTATCATAAAAATTACTCCAGAGCGATACGCTCGATATCCAGAAAAATAAGAGACCAAGAGCGCGTCTCAGATCAAAGACGCTCTTCCCAAAAATCATATGGAGACCGACAAGGCACGATATCGGTGAAAAAAACCATCGAAAATATGGTCAAAATGCGAGAGAAAGTGGCTTGGAGAGATATTCTTTTTGAGCAAAAAATACGAGAATAGCTGCAAATATGAGAACAAATCACACAATCATCGTTTGTGTGGTATTTGAGAGTCAAAGTGCGTTTTTTCGTCGTGCCATAGTCGTATGAATGCGTGTAGTATACCCAAAAAAAATGTTTTTCTAGCTCCCCTTCTTGTCTCATACAAAAAGGAGGTATAATCAGAGTACTTATTTTTTACTCAATACGTATGTACTCCCTCAATAGAGCACAACTCATCGGTAATGTGACAGCCGATCCAGAAGTGCGAGCATTGCCAAGCGGACAGAGAGTGGCTAATTTTTCTATCGCAACCAATCGTCGCTACACTGATAGCGCCGGCGTCCAGCAAGACGTCCCAGAATACCACAATATTGCCCTCTTTGGAAAACTCGCCGAAATAGCTGAACAATATATAAAAAAAGGAAATAAAGTTTACCTCGAAGGTCGCATACAGACACGTTCTTGGGAAGATCAATCTGGCCAAAAGAAATATAAAACTGAAATCGTTGGCGAACAAATGATTATGCTGACGCCAAAATGATCACATGAAGGCGGATTTTCAGGACGAAGTCATGAAGAATCGAGTGATATCCCAGCAGTTCATACTACTATGCCGCCACAAGAGGAGAGAGTCTCCATCGAAGATGTCCCTTTCTAGAAATTATACATTAAAAAACCTCTCATAATTGAGAGGTTTTTTGGAATACATATTCAAACTATTCACCCGCTTTCTGAGAATTCGCGAGAGCTTTTGTACCAGCTTTCTTAATAGGAACAAGCTTACATTCAACATGCTTTCTCATATTTGGATGATTGTCGAAACGCTTAAATTTCTTTGTTTTATCCATATCAAGTGGATTCATCTTGATGTAGCCACATTCCTTCCCTGATTCGAGAGAAATGAGCTTAAATTTTTGACCTTTTCCTTTTGCCATAAAAATAAATTAGAGAGACAGAAACACGTGGATTATACAAAAGAGTATTATTTTGCAAATTTTTATTGCATTTTAATACCCTGCTTGAGCATTGCCTCATGAACACTATGAGCAGCGAGACAGCCTTCTGCTGCAGACATAATGGTCTGGCGAAACTTTGCAGAGCCATTAGTGACGTCACCAGCGGCATAGATACGATCATGTGTGCTTTTCTGATGCGCGTCAATCTTTATACATCCTTCTTCATCAGTCTCAACTCCGAGATGACTGATAAGTTCTGTGCTCGGTACCGATCAAACAGCGATAAATATACCTTGGGTTGGGATAACTCTGCCATCTTTTGTTGTCACCGATTCGATAGAGAACTGTCCATTAATCTGAGCTACTTCAGTATTATAGATAACTTCCATATTTGATTCTTCTGCTACTTTTTTGACCCAGATTTCTTCTGCCTTTGCCTTCTCTTTTCGGACAAGAATTTTCACTGTTTTACACAGATGTGCGAGATAGAGAGCCTCTGTAAATGATGAATCCCCTCCTCCGACAACAATCACATCTCTTCCTTTGAAGAAATTTCCATCACATGTCGCACAATAGGAAACACCAGCTCCAAGAAGTCGATCTTCACCAGGGACGCCAAGATGTCGATACGCATTTCCAGTCGCATAGATAAGAAAATCACATGTGTAGACTTCTTTTCGAGCTGTGGTTACTTCGAGAATATTATTTGGGAGTTCATTAATTTTTACCACCGTATCATAGGTAATATCAGAACCTGAATGTTTCGCGTGTTCTTCAAAGCGTTTCATAATGCTCGCGCCAGACTCACTGAGAGTGCCTGGATAATTTTCGACACAATGAGAAGTACCGAGAGCTCCACCTGGTTGAGCTCCTATGATCAGATTACGAATTCCATAACGACTCGCGTACATACCGGCCGGGAGGCCAGCTGATCCTGTACCGATGATAATGAGAGGATAGTGAGACATGTTTATTGAGTTTTCTTAGAAAGACGCTTAACTGCTGGATCCGATGAATACGACTGATAAATACTAAAAGTCATACTCTGAATAAACATCTGTACAACAGTACTTCAAAACATCTGTACAATATAGAAGCAAAATAAGCCAAATCCTAAAAATAAACCGACGGTATGAGAACTCAGAATTGTTTCTGGTATGAATTGCATAAGCCATGTAGCTGCCATTTCTATGGCAGCAAAAAGAATACTTACTCCTATAGTTATTACTACAGCTAAAATAGCATATCAAAATGTTTTCCACCAGCGCCCCTGAATGAGAGCTTTCGATGCTTTTGTTGCTTGAAAGTATTTTTTTCATTCAAAGAAATACAACGGAAGAGAGAGGGAAAATGATATAGCAAAAAATAAAAATGTTCCAACAGCAAGTACAATAGGCACAAGAGCAAGATACTCTTTAAAATATGCAAAACCGAGAGCCAATAAAAAACCTATAACAAATATAACTACAAATTGAATACCGACAGCTAAACCTGTACCAGCCCATGACCACATACCTCTCCATGACTTGATAAGCGATTTGAATGTATAGGATTTATTTTGAAAATTCCATACGAGCCCCTGAGCAGAGAGATAAGAACAAATAAGCTGAAATGTCAGCCATACAAGCAAAAGAAGAAGTGCAACAATAGAAATAATTGTTATCCATACTGGTGTGGTGAAGCGTGCGAGAAAAGTCATATTATTCATATCTATACCAAAAAATGGTACTACATATCGTGCGCACACACCTAGAAAAATAGCACCGAGCAACAGTATGGCAGTTGGCAAGATTTGAAAAAGAAAAATAATTCCAAAAGATTTTTTATCTTTGAAGAGTTGTTTCCATGAAAGTGAAAAAATAGAAGAGAGGTTCATAAAAATAAAGATTAGTTTCTCAAGTCTAATCGTTTTCAAAAAACTGCAATACTCATGCCGTTTAATGAACAAGTATAGAATTTATTTTAAATATTTGTCAACATATTCTTTTTTTGCGCGTCTCAATTTTTTTCTACGCTAGGAGGCATGACAAAAAACCTCGTTATCGTCGAGTCTCCTGCAAAAGCAAAGACCATAGAAAAGTATCTCGGAGCTGATTACACAGTGAAAGCCTCAGTCGGACATATCAGAGATTTGGAAAAGAAAAAAATGGGTATCGACATCAAAAATGGCTTTACCCCGACCTATATAATAGATGAAGATAAAAAGACAGTCGTTGCGGGTCTCAAAAAACTCGTGAAGTCTGCTGAAACTATATATATAGCAACGGATGAAGATCGAGAATGAGAGGCTATCGGATGGCATTTGTGTGAGGCGCTTGGACTCGATCCAAAAACAGCAAAACGAGTCACCTATACCGAAATCACGAAGAAAGCTATCGAGGCCGCTCTTAAAAATCCTCGTACTCTCGATATGGATCTCGTCTATGCTCAGCAAGCGAGAAGAATTCTCGATCGTATCGTATGATTCGAGGTCTCCCCTATTCTCTGGAGAAAAGTCCCAAGTACCACAACACTTTCAGCTGGTCGTGTCCAATCAGTAGCTGTTCGTCTTATCGTCGATCGGGAAAAAGAAATCGAAGCATTTGTCCCAACTGAATCATGGAAGATGCGTGTGAAGCTCGAGAAAAATGTCGTTGCTGAGCTCTACAAGGTCAAAGGTAAAGCTCCAAGTATCAAGACTCAAAAAGATGTCGAAACATTTCTCAAACAGTTTGGCGAGGGCACTGAAGTGAAATCTGGTGAAAAAGAAAAAACACTCGTCGCATCGCTCAAACAAAAATATGGATTCACACTCGAAGACGTCGATACCAACGAAACATTTCGTATGCCTGGCGCTCCATTTACGACTTCAACACTTCAGCAAGAAGCGAGTCGGAAGCTCGGTTACGGTGTAAAAAAGACGATGACGATTGCTCAAATGCTCTATCAGAATGGGCATATTTCCTACATGCGAACTGACTCAGTCAATCTCTCAGCAGAAGCCATCACAGCATGTCAGTCCTACATCAATAGTTCATACGGAAGTGAGTACGCTCTCAAAGAAGGAAGAAAATATAATACAAAAACTGCCAACGCTCAAGAAGCGCACGAAGCGATTCGTCCGACGCATATAGAAAATGATCCGTCGTCTATCAAGCTCGATGGTGACGATCTCAAACTCTATAAACTGATCTGGGAAAGAACAGTCGCATCACAGATGCAGGCAGCGAAAGTACAGACAACGACGTATACTTTTGTACCAAAAGATATTGATCAAAAATGGCAGACAAAAGGTCAGGTCATCCTTTTTGATGGTTTCTTAAAGCTCTATGAAGAAGGGACTGATGAGGAAGAAGAAAAAGAAGGTGAAGTAACACTTCCTGCTATCGCAAAATGAACAGAGCTCGATTCACAGCTCTTCACTGGTACACAGACATTTACTCGTGCACCAGGTCGATACACCGAAGCGACTCTCGTCAAAAAACTCGAATCAGAAGGTATCGGTCGTCCATCAACCTACGCCTCAACTATTTCGACTATTCAAGATCGTGGCTATGTCGAGAAAAAACAAAAGTATCTCTTCCCTACTTCTCTTGCTCGTATCGTCACAGAGTTTCTCGAGAAAAATTTTGCGCAAATGATTGATTACAAATTCACAGCAAATGTCGAAGAAGAATTTGATAAAGTTTCTCGCGGTGAAGAGAAGTGGCAGAAAATGCTTAAAACTTTCTATGATGGATTTCATCCTCAGGTAGAAAATGCTGGTGGATCTGAGCGAGTGACTGGCGAACGTATCCTCGGGAAACATCCAAAAACAGGAGAACAAGTCTCTGTCCGTATGGGACGATTTGGCCCATGTATCCAAATAGGTGAAACACCTGAAAAAGGAAGTGATGAGAAAAAACCAACATTTGCAAGTATCCCTGCTGGCGTGGATATGGAAACAATTACACTCGAACAAGCACTTGAGCTCTCGGCACTCCCCCGCATTCTCGGACAAAAAGATGGGAAAGATGTCAAAGCAGCTATTGGAAAATTTGGCCCTTATGTCAATCTCGATAAAACCTACGTTTCTATTCCTGCTGATGCTCCGTATACAGTCTACAACGTCACCCTCGAACAAGCTCTGGAGATGATCGAAGCAAAACAATCTGGCGCAGCGACCAATGCTATTCATACTTTTGGCGACATCCAAGTATTACGAGGAAAATTTGGTCCATACATCAAGCAAGGCAAAGACAACTTCCCTCTCCCAAAACAATACAAAGATGATCCATCTCTCCTCGATGAAGCCATCTGTAACGAGATAATCATGAAAAAACTCGCTGAAGGTGATACAGGAAAGAAGAAATTTTTTGGGAAGAAAAAATAAAATATGAAAAAACATATTCCACTTCTCGTCGGAATAATTCTCACAGACATTATGACGAAATACTGGGTTAATATTTATAATCCAGAATATTCTGTTTTCTCATGACTTCTCGGGATTACCCATGTCAAAAATACTGGAGTCGCTTTCGGTACTCCCCTGCCTGGTATCGAATGGGTTATCCCCCTCATTCTCATAGCTATCTGAATATTTCTCTGGAAATCATGGAATAAAATTTCTCACATTGAGAAAACCGGATATCTCATGATCCTGACTGGTGGATTTCTTAATGCCCTTGAACGTGCTTTATTTGGTTCTGTGACTGATTTTATCAGCGTGCAATATTTCTCTGTTTTTAATATTGCTGATGTTGGAATTACTTGAGGAGTCATCCTTCTTTTTTATACATTTATAAAAGAGAAAAAGTAGTCAAAATCCCTTGCCTTCAAAAAAGAGAGAGTATACTTCTCTCGTATTGTTATTTGTAATTATTTTTATGACCAATATCGAAACACTTCTTGGTTCTGAAGCAGCATCTCTCCTCGGAAAATTCACTCCAAAAATAGATAAAAACATGCTTGTACTTCCTGGAGCTGATTTTATAGAGCGTTCATTTGAGCAATCAGATAGATCAGAGGCTGTGCTTGCAAATCTCAGAAAACTCTACGGTCATGGACGACTCGCCAATACTGGTTACCTCTCCATCCTGCCTGTTGATCAAGGCATTGAGCATTCAGCAAACGCTTCATTTACAAAAAATCCTCTCTACTTCGATCCAGCAAATATATTTAAGCTCGCAATCGAGGCTGGTTGTAGTGCCGTTGCGACGACTTTTGGTGCAGTCGGTATGGTGAAGAAGATGTTTGATGGACAGATACCAGTTATCGTCAAAATCAATCACAATGAACTCATGAGTTATCCACAGGTTCCAAGGCAAATCATGTTTGGAACGGTCAAAGATGCGTACAATATGGGTGCTGCTGCTGTCGGTGCTACGGTCTATTTTGGGTCCGAAACAAGCCGAGAAGAACTCGTCGAAGTCGCAGAAGCCTTTGAACTTGCTCACTCACTCGGTATGGCGACTATCCTCTGGTGCTATGTGAGAAACAATGCCTTCAAAAAAGACGGCGTTAACTATGAAACAGCAACCGATCTCACCTCTCAAGCTGTCCATCTGGGAGTCACTATCAAAGCTGATATCATCAAGCAAAAAATGGCTGATTGCAATGGAGGATTTAAAAATCTCGGCATTGGAAAAGAAGATAAAAATGCGTACGAACTTCATATCGGAGAAAATCCAATTGATATGTGTCGTTACCAAGTGGTAAATTGCTACGCTGGTCGTGTCGGACTCATCAACTCTGGTGGTCCATCTGTGGGTTCTGACGACCTTGCTCAAGCAGTCAGAACGGCAGTTATCAACAAACGCGCCGGCGGTCACGGACTTATTGTCGGACGAAAAGCGTTTCAGAAACCAATGAATGAAGGTGTAGAACTGATTCAGGCAATTCAGGATGTGTATCTTGACACAAATATTACTATTGCTTAGAGCTTATGATCCTCTTCATTTTCGACTTCGATAATACGCTTGGTGATACTTATGGCCCTTACGGTGAAGGCAATATTTTTCGTACAAAAACTCTTTCTGATGTAGATAAGGCAACAGAAATTTATCAGAAATATCGCAGATGACCTGATGACATTCTCGTCTATGAAAAACTTTTAAAAGAATTAAATATTCATCATCCAGAAGAATTTTTTATACAAGCTGGCATGCCAAATCAGCTCTTTCCTGATGTCATACCCTTTTTGACCAAACTTCAAAATACTCCAAACGTAAAAACAGTTATCCTTACTGCTGGTGATGAACTCTTTCACGAAATGAAAGTACGTATCACAGGAGCAAGCAAGCTTGTGAATCAAGTCATAGTCACTCGAATAAGAAATAAGACTGATATCATCAAACGAATCATCGCTCATTATGAACCGGAGAGCACCGTGTTTGTCGACGATCGTATCCATATGACAGCAGCAGATTTTGATACGCCTATAACTATTTATGAGATGGATCGCACTCATAAAAAAGAAGGTGAATTTGTGATTCATTGACTTGATGAATTACCACTTGAAAAACTCTTATGAACAAAATAATTGCCCTCAATTGGAAAAACACTCAGACCCCCGAAACTGCCTGAATACTGATAAAAACAGTCGAGGATATTGTGAATATCTATCCAGACTATGATTGGATAGTTTTCCCGGGCGATGATATAGGAGAATCTCTCAAGACGAGAGCATCTTTCGGACTTCAAAAAGTACACCCAGAAAGCACTCTTCCCTATTGTCTTATTGGGCATATGTCACAGAGACTGAATGGTATAACAGACCAAGAAATACAGTCAGAATTAGAATCAATCATAGATACAAATATTACCCCTTTTCTCTGTGTCGGCCCTATTCAAGAAAAAAACACACTTGAAGAGGTCATACGAAAGCAACTCATCGTCCTCGAAAATTGGCCAAAAGAAAGAAAAATAATTGTTGCCTATGAACCATGATTTGCTGTCTGAACTGGTAAAACTATGACGCTCGAAGATATAGAAATAGTGACAGATATACTCCGAGAAGCTCTCAAAGATTTCACACATGTGAGCATTATCTACGGAGGAAGTGTCAACGATAACAATATTGCCTGAATCTTACATATCACAGATGGTGTCATCATAGGTACTGCCAGCCAAAAAAGCTCTTCCCTTCTCGCTCTCTCTATCGCTCTATGACAAGAATAATTCCAAAAACCTGAGAACGCTATACACACTACAAAAATTCAGACAAAGAGTACGAAATTGTCTGTATTGCAAAGGATAAAGAGACGCTTCAAGACCTTGTCGTCTACCGTGCACTCTACCCTGTCCGAGATTTAGGGGAAGATTTTGCAAAAGATCCTGTTTTTGTCCGTACTGTAGAGGATTTCATGACTATTTTATCAGACGGAAGAGAGCGGTTCAAAAAGGTCTAAAAAAGTTGCAAATATCATTAAAATCTGGCATCATAAAGGCATGAATAACAAAATACCTCATATAATCATCGATTGCGACCCTGGTGCTGATGATTTTTTTGCCCTCCTCTGGGCTCTTGGGCTCCATAAAAAAGGAACTATTAAAATACTTGCTATTACAACTACTGGCGGAAATGTCGGAGCAGAAATAACGTATAGAAATGCCCTCCGAGCTTGTGAATTCATGGATGTACTCGATGTGCCCGTCGGAAAATCCGATGTAATCGTCAAAAGTCCCGATGCGAGTCACATTCACGGTCAAGATGGTCTCGGAAATGCCAGTAAATATCTCCCACGTGTGCATACTCCAAAAATTCCCCTTTCAAGCGATGAATTGCTCGAAAAACTCACAAAAAAACACATAGATGTCCAGATTCTCACGCTCTGACCTCTCACAAATATAGCTCGTTTAATCAAAAAAGGGATTCATCCAACGAGAATTATCTCTATGGGCGGAGCGATAAGAGTTCCAGGAAACGTCACTCCTGTTGCAGAATTTAATATCTCGTATGATCCTGAATCTGCTGACCAAGTCTTCACTTCTGTGCATAATAGCATTCTCCTTCCTCTCGATGTCACGAGCCAGCTTATCTTTACCCGTCATGAGATGCAGACGATTTTACGAGGATTAAAAGGTAAGAAAGCTAGATTTCTCGAAGCACTCACCCTTCACACCTTTAAGACAAATATGGCTTTCCGTGAGACGGCTGGAACAGAAGGATTTCTCGTGCATGATCCAAGTGTCGTAGCTATGCTTATCTATCCCCATCTCTTCTCTGGGCAATTTCTCCCAATTCGTGTTGAGACAAAGTGAGAATTTACTCGCGGACAAACTGTCACTGATCTCAGAAATGTAGCACAACCAGACACTCATACGTTCGTAGTCACAAAAGTCGATCGTGATCGTTTTATGGAAGCAATGGTTCAGGATTTTCTCTCATTTTTATAAAATATGTACCTCATAAATCTCATCGGCTGAAGCGGTTCTGGTAAATGATATCTCACAGAGAAAATCATAGAAACTTTTGGAAAAGAAAGAGTCGATACTATCCCTTACGATATGTATTATTATCCTGCTGATCGTTTTCCTGCGTGACTTGAAGTCGAATTTGAAGGAAAGAAATTTAAGAATTTTGATACACCAGAGGCACTCGAAACAGAACTCCTCATCAAGCACATTGAGATGCTCAAAAATGGACAAGAAGTACAGATACCAGAGTATGATTTTGGAAATAATCCGACAGGGCAGAGCCAGAGAAAACCTGGTAAAATCATCAAGCCTGTTGATTTCATTATTCTCGATGGACTCTTTGGTCTCCATGATCCCCGACTTAGAGAACTCAGTGATGTGAGTATTTTTATAGAACTCTCTTCGGTTAATAGGATGGCTCGTCGATTTATGCGAGATTTTTGAAATGGTACAAAAAGAGCTCATGCAGGAGAAAACGGCATAGCGGATGATATCCTCTTCTATATTACATTTGTACAAGCTGGTTATAGGAAATTCGTAGAGCCGACAAAACAATTTGCCGATCTCGTCGTCGATAATAATGAATGGATACACGAAGGTGAAGAGCCAAAAATGGTTGATATTGTCATCAATTACCTCAAAGGGAAGTTTGATTTTCAGAAAAATTCGATAGTATAGGGCCATGAAATTTGACCTCACCAATCTCGTAGAAGAAAGCAAAAACATAGAATCACTTCTTGCTGAATGAAGCATATTCAGTGATCAGAAAAAATTGAAAGAAACTATGATTAGAAAAAAGTTTCTCGATAATATAGTTGGACTCTACCAAGACTACAAAAAATCGTTTAATGATCTCGAAGAAAGCAAGAATATACTTCAAAATGAATCAGATCCCGAATTACGTGAGATGGCAAAAATAGAAGTCTCAGGACTAGAAGAAAAAATACCAGTTCTCGAAGAGAAAATAAAAATAGCACTCATTCCTCCCGATCCAAATGATGAGAAAAATGTCATCGTCGAAGTACGTGCCGGTGCTGGTGGTGACGAAGCATGACTTTTTGCGGCTGAACTTGTCGAATGCTACAAGCTTTTTGCGACAAAAAATAAATTTCAAATTGAGATACTCTCTGAATCAAGAAGCGATGCTGGTGGAGTACGTGAAGTTGTCATGAAAATTATGGGTGATGGAGCCTATTCAAAATTCAAATTCGAATGAGGCACGCACCGAGTTCAGAGGATACCAGCAACAGAAAATAAGGGACGAGTTCATACTAGTACAGTAACTGTAGCAATACTTCCTGAGGTAGACGAACTCGATGTACAAATCCGTGATGAAGACCTCGATATATCAGTCAGTCGTGCTGGCGGTGCTGGCGGACAACACGTCAATAAAACTGAATCTGCTGTCCGTATGGTGCACATACCAACTGGTATCGTGGTCGAATGTCAGGATGAACGGTCACAACTCAAAAATCGTGAAAAAGCACTCAACATACTTCGTTCCCGTGTGTATGCTTTTGAAGAAGCAAAACGCAACAAAGAACTCAGCGCTGCTCGTCTCGAGCAAGTCGGCACGGGTGATCGGAGTGAAAAAATTCGCACGTACAATTTTCCTCAAGATCGTGTCACGGATCATCGTATAGGAGAAAATTATTCAAACCTCCCCTCAATTATGATGGGAAATATAGACGATATTGTGATGAGTCTAGGAGCCCACGAACAGACTGAAAAACTCGCTCAGGCATCTGGCGCAAATATTGCATAGTACTCTAAAAATTATATACTCTTTATATGTTTGAATTCCTCAAAAAACCCATCAATCAAGAAGAATATCCTGTCTCACACAGAGAAGTACCAATCGAATCAACTGATGAACCTCATGGTGAAGATATAGGACAAATAGCCGTCGATATACTCGAAACACATGAATGATATATAGTGATCGCACCACTTGCATGAGTCCCCCGTAGCGATGTCGATGTGACAATATCTCGCAATGTACTTACCATCTCAGGCAACAGACCTCAACCAGAAATATACTGAGAAGCCTATAAAATACCCGTCAGAGAATGTTTCTATGGTCCATTTTCTAGATCCATCATACTTCCAGAAAATCTCGCTCTCGATACAATCAGAGCAACTATTGAAAGAGGTATGCTCATTGTCACTATCCCCTATCTCATCGTAGATGCTCGGACAGTCAAAGTAGAGCATATTGAAGACGGAGAAGAATAATTTAATCATTTGTTATGTTTGGCAGAAAATGAAAAGATAAAATAAAAAAAATGGACGTACTTATAACAAGTATAGTTCTCGGTACTATCATAGCTGGGGCATTTTGACTGAAAAAGAAACAACCAGCGTGAGAGCCGCCTCTCTGGAAAAAAATTCTTCGCATTTTTCTATGAAAATAAAACATATATTTTTCTTGTTTATTCTGTGAATAGTGTTTCTAGGAAATACTTTTGCAGACGAGGATTGTAGTTATTATGATGGCTCAAAAGCTCACGATAATGGTCAGGTAGCTATGCCTGCTGGGAGTTTTGACCAACTCTACAACATGCACCTCTGTGAAGAAACAAATCCCATCAATGCCGAAGCAATCAAATATGTACAAGGTATAAAAAAAATAGAGGGAAAGAGCATAGTTCAAATTACAAAAGAAATAGGAGAAACTTTTTGCTACGAAGGCTTTCCTGGATGTAATAAGAAATCATTTTATTACCGATACATAGATGCCTGTAAAATCGCTCACAATAAAGCAAAAAATGAGGTAAAAAAACCGGTATGAGAAAATGACAGGCTTCTCTCTGATGCAGAATCCAACTGTAAGTGAAGAGCGAAAATATTTGTCAGTGATATATACAAAAAAGTAGCCTACGAGGAGCTCTCTCGCTATAACGATAAACTCATCGAATCTTCAAACAAAAAATACCTCGAAAAATCACATGAATTTATGGATTCTTTCTCCAATGTTATGAATACTTTTCTCAAGAAAATAGGAAACATAGCAAATCAATTTGAAGGATTTACGAGAACAGTCTACAATGTCTAATCCAAAGGCAAAAAAACATCTCTGACAGAATTTTCTCAAAAATAAAAACATTCTCTCAAGCATTGTCTGAGGAGTTGATTTAACAGATCAACACATCCTAGAAATAGGTCCTGGACCTGGTGACCTCACGGAAGCAATACTTTCAAAAAAACCACATACGCTTGATATCGTAGAACTCGATGCTGATATGTTTCCGCTGTTACAAAAACGATTTAGCCGTGAGAATATCACCCTATACCATCACGATATTCTGAAAATCGATATACAAAAAGGTGTACACCAAAAAACAGAAGGGATTGTTTTTTCTGAGGGGAATATAATACACTATCCATCATACAGTGTGTATGGCAATATACCCTACTATATTACGTCTCCGATCTTGAGACATTTTCTCTATGATGTCTCGTTCTCGCCTGAAACCATCACAGTTACCATGCAAAAAGAAGTCGCAGACAGAATACTTGCTCGTGACGGGAAACATTCTGTACTCTCGCTCATGTGTCAGCTCATGGCAGATGTAGAAAAAATATGTGATATTAGTCCAAACAATTTTGTACCAGCACCAAAAGTGTGGTCGACGTGTCTCAAATTCAGACTAAAAAAGAAAGACACCAGGGATATGAAAAAAATCATCTCTCTTGTAGAAAAATGATTCAGTCAGAAAAGAAAAAAGCTTATCTCGAATCTCAGCCAATTATTCTCTAAGGAAAAGCTTTCTCTTTGCTTTGAAACACTCTGAATCAATGAAAATATTCGTGCAGAAGACATCTCACAAGAGCAATGGGTGCTACTCTCTAACGTACTCTACTAGACACCGAGTTTCTCTCTGAGAGAGTAGATATCGCTTGCGAGTCTCTGATCTTTTTTGAGCATGAGTTCGAGTTTTCTGCAAGAATACATCACTGCAGAGTGTTCACGACCATTAAAAATATTACCAATTCTCTCGTAAGTATAGCGGAGTTTGTTTTTGAGAAGATACATCGCAACTTGTCGTGGTATCATGAGGTCTCGAGAACGGTTGTCGCCGAGAAGAGCATCTTGTTCAACTCAGAAATACTCACTCACAGAAGCAATTACTTCTTGGTATGATACAGAGCGGAGAATATTTTTGACCCCACCCTCTCTCTCTCCAATGTGTGAATGCTTGATACCGAGACGTGTAAATCTTTTTGATATAGATTCAATAGTTGGCATACGACCACTCAGTTCATGCTCAGCAATCATCTGATTGAGGATACCTTCAATCTCACGGACATTTCGTCCGAGATTGTATGCAATATATTCAGCCACTTCTTGAGGAACGATGAATTCTTTTTCACGTGCTTTCTGTTGGATGATAGCAAGCCTCGTCTCGAAATCTGGTGTATCAATATCAACCATAATTCCCCATTCAAAACGGCTCGTCAATCGTGGCTCTATTTCTGTGAGTTCTTTTGGTGGCTTATCAGAGCTGAGAATAATCTGTTTTCCAGCGTCATAAAGTATATTAAACAAAGTGTAGAGTTCTTCTTGGGTACCTTTTTTCCCCGCTAAAAACTGCACATCATCCATAAGCAAAACATCGATAGCCCGAAAACGTGCTCTCATCTGATCGATTTTTCTATCTTTCACAGCATTGACATAATCAGTCACAAATTGATCAGAAGTCAGATAGACGACTTTTTTTGTAGGAAATTTCTTTTTGATTTCGAGCGCAGTACCCTGAAGGAGATGAGTCTTACCAAGACCGACTTCAGAGTAGAGGAAGAGTGGATTGTAATTTGCGCCTGGCTTTCGCACTACTGCATCACAAGCAGAGTATGCAAGCTGATTGCTCGGTCATACGACAAAATGCTCAAAATCAAAACGAGATGAAAAATCTTCTCTTCCTGAACTTTTCACGATCTCCGGTTTTTCTTTTGATGGAGAACTTTTGAATATTTTTCTACAGTCGATGACTGGTGAATATGTAGGATTCTCTATCTGATTATCAACAATGACCTCTATTTTTTGAATTCCAGTCCATACTTCAGTAGCAGCTGCGAGAAGGACGTCTGCGAATCTGAAACTCATATTGTCTCGTATAAACTCTGAAACTACTCCTATAACAACTCAATCAGCATCTTGTGACACAAGACTAATCTTCTGAAAATAGGTCAAAAAATCCTGTTTTCTCATCTTTGATACCAAGATTTGTGAGAAGTTCTGTAATTGATGTATAGCTGATATGCCTGTCATGTACCCAATTATCATGTTCTGATATTTGAAGTCAAAGAAAAAACCCCTTGATTTTCCTGTGGAGAATATTTCTCCTTACGTAAGAGGATTTTAATAAATTGACATAATTTAAAATATAATTAAATATTATGAATAAATACATACAGCAAATAAACAATATACAAGAACGCCCTTAATAAAGACATAATTGAGTAAAAATTGTATACTAAATTCAAACATCTATGAAAAAAAATATTTTCTCCTTTTCATCCCTATTCCTTCTCCCTCTGCTCCTGTCTTCTTGTCAGTTTAGTGGGACATGAACGACAAGCGTTCAGCACCAAAAAATACCTGTAGTAGCCACCAACGACACTCTCGCTATACACGGAAAAATGATAGCAAAAGATGACGCTTTTATCGTCACAATTGATGAAAAAAAACGTCTCACAAATGCAGAAAAAGAAGTCATACTCAACTCTGATATCATCATCAGTGATGTCAGTCTCGAGAAAAGTGAAATCGCCACAGTTCTGCAAAACTATAAAGGCACCTATCTCAATAGTGGTAAGGCCGAAATAGTAAAAGGTATTTTATCAGAAAAAGATGAAATAGACCACATATTGAATATACGTGATGCCTTCTCAGAAATAAATCCAAACAAAAGAGGAGCGTATTATGACAACGCTGGCACATATATACACTTACTGGACGATACATACACTAAACTGCGCGAAAGAATACAGGCCTACAATCAACAATCATTTATTATCGTAGGACAAAATCTCGATAATTTTTTGACTGATTTCGGCCTTCAGAAACATAATTCTTGAACAGTCTCCACCGAAGGAAAAACAAACCGCGCGATACTCGATGAGATAGAGGCAATCCTTCAGGCAAAAAAAGTATGAATTGTTTTTGTTGATCCTGATGTTTCACGAGACATCATCACAAAACTAAAAGAAAAAACACAAATTCAAGTGTATACACTTATCACACTCGAAGAAGACACTTCTGGTTGGGGCTATATCAGATATATAGAAAAAATGATAAATATCTTTGTAAGTGCTTTTGATACCTACGATTAGTGATGCTCATGACTGTCATGTCATGCATCTTCGTGTCAGTGATCATCGTGATGTGATAATCCTTCAGGCATGACGTCGAGTTCTTTTTTTCAGAAAATCTGATTTCCTTTCATATATACCACGCCACCGAAAAGGACAATTCGACTCACCCAATGAGAAAAGAGTATCTTGTAAAAACCAAGTAAAAACCCCAGAATGAGTATCGTGTATGCTTTATCTGACATCCACGTATAGAGAATAGATGTTTTGAGATATGGTATTTCGAGTGCTGCGCCTGGGAGAATATTTACTTGACCAAAAACTCCTGGAGTATTATATAACATAGAAAATAGCACAATCCCGAAACATACAAAAAAGGCTGATAATACTAAAACTTTTAAAAAGAACCAAAAAGTTCCTCGTATAACACCCGACACATTGAGACCGAGAGTCATGGGGGTTATAAAAAACAGAGCAATGGTGAGTATTTTTGAAACAAATAATAATGATCCCCTATTTTCTACTATCCAATTACCCAAAAAAAGAGTACGAGTAACTTCTGGTGAAACAAAAGTCATCTCATGAAACAGGAGATAAGCACCCATACCAACTATCGCACCAAAAAGCGACTCGTAGACTTTATGCGGTCAGAAAAGAAAAAATACTACGAGAGCTATGACATAGAGCAAAACGAATAAACCGTCTGCTGAATTGGTCAAACTATCAAACATAATTTAGAGCGTATTAGGAACAGTACCTCTCAAGCTAAAGAAATGAAATGCTAGAACAACACATGCGCAAAGAAGAACAAAAACACCAATCATAAGTACTGTAGATATGAGCTTTTCGCGCTGATATCTGTCCTCTATTTCTTTTTTTGTTTGTACGATCATTTCCATGTCATGCATACGGCTTGAATTGGCTTCTTCGAGGGCAAGAACTGCTTTTTTGTGTTCGAGCTTTGGAACTGTGTTTGTAATATCAGACTCGAGTTTTCCGAGCTTAAATGTCAATTCTTGAATGAGGGCATCTTTTTCTCGGATAATAGTTTCGAGAGTACGAAGAATCTCATTTTGTGCTTCCCGTGGATCATACCCAATTGTCGGTACAAGCGTTGGCTTTGGGGCTATGACTTCGTAGTCAGTTTGAGTGCCACCACTCTTCACCTGAGTAACATCATCTTTATGAAGCATGATGAGCTTACCATCACGTTTTGTTCGGATTTTGCCAGAATGTATGTATCTATCAACAGTACGTGTAGAGACGCCGAGCATTTTCGAAGCGTCTTCCCGAGAAAGTGTAAAGACCATAAATAATACAAGAAATATGAATGTAATTCTAGTTCCCTGTTTTTCTTTGCAAGAGAAAAAACTTGCCAAATACAGAAGCTCGCTGGAGTATGTCTTCAGATAACTCTATTTCATGACGGCCAATATTTTATCCCTCGCATCAAGGGCTCGAAACTGATACATCTTCCCATCTATTTCAATTCTTTCTTTTGAATATAAATCTTTCCCCAAGAAATAAAGTCACATTGGTAGCTGAAATCCAGGTGCTTGATGAAGACGAAAAAAATACAGTGTATCATTGCCCTTTTTACCATCTGGAAAAAGGAAATTTTTTACCTGAATCACTCTCTGATCTTGTACTGGATTTCACTGATCTTCTAAAAAGGTACCTAAACCAGGAGAAAGACATATTTGTGACTCTTCTAGCGCTTCACGAACTGCGGTATCATCTATGTTTCTATCCTTTTTTGGGTCAAATTTTCCACCAACAGGCACTAAACCATCTATTTTTGCATTGTAAATCAACAAAACCTCCGTCATTTCTGGTGAAAATATGGCCACAGTAGCGGTCTGAATAACTTCTTGAGGAGATTCTGTCGACATACAAAAATTATTCCTATAATATCGTTAGTGTAAATATCTATCAAAAGTTGTCAATTATGTTCATCGATGCCGTCAATGTGAAGTTCCGTGCTGGAAATGGTGGAAATGGTATCGTCTCTTGGAGGCGGGAGGCTCGTATTGCCAAATGAGGACCTTTTGGTGGAGATGGTGGCCGAGGAGGAGATATCATTGCTGTAGCAGACTCAAACATCAACACTCTCTCTGATTTTCGATATGTAAAAGAAATAGCTGCTGAAGATGGTGAACGATGAGGCATACAGGAACTCCACGGAGCAAACGCACCAGATAGAATCGTAAAACTCCCCGTAGGAACACTGATCTATGATATGGAAGGAAATCTCCTCCACGATCTCGCAAAACCAGGTGAGACAGTCCGCCTCTGTGTCGGTGGACGTGGTGGCTACGGAAATTCTCACTTCGCATCGAGTACTCGCAGAAGCCCAGCTTTTGCAGAACTCGGAGATCGAGGTACAAAACTGGAGACACATCTCGAACTCAAGCTCGTCGCTGATGTAGGTATCATTGGTATACCTTCTGCCGGTAAATCCACACTCATATCTTGCATCACTTCTGTTCGGCCAAAAATCGCGGATTACCCATTTACCACCCTGATTCCAAATCTCGGAGTCATGGAATACAAGGGGAAAAATATGGTCCTCGAAGACGTCCCTGGTCTCATCGCCGGCGCACATAAAGGCGCTGGACTTGGTATAGAATTTCTCAAGCATATTGAACGCACTCGTGTTCTCTGTCATCTCCTCGATGCTGGAAAATACGAAGACTGCATTGCGGATTATGACATCATCCGAAAAGAGCTCGAGCTCTTCAATCCTGAACTTCTCGAAAAAGAAGAAATCATCGTCCTTTCAAAGTGCGATCTTCTCGACGCTGACATGGTAGAAGACTTAAAAAAACAACTTCACAAAAAAACCAAGAAGAAAATATATGCCATCTCGGCTCCTACGGGTGAATGACTCGAGGAACTACAAAATGAGCTTATTCGATATATACCAAAAGAAGAGGTGGTCGTTGTTCCCGATAATGTCATCATCGATCTTAGGACAAATCCTGATCCAAATAATTTTACTGTTACTGATGAAGGTCATCATAATTATCGTGTTCACGGTGAACGAATCGAGCAAATAGTACGTATGACGAGTATGAAAAACGAAGAAGCGGTCGACCGAGTGTGGGATGTTATGGGAAAGAGAAAAATCACCAATGAAATCGAAAAACTCGTGATAAAAAACCTCGCAAAAGAAGGACGAGAAATCACTCGAAGTGATGAAATCTGGTATACCATCGAAGGAAAGATTCTAATCGGCGATGCAGTATTTCAGTTTAGAGATTACCGATAGTTAAATCTTGCAAACGATACCATTACACTCCATATTACGCTCTGGAGATTTTTCGCATTTTTTACCAGTACGAACATCAAATATATCACCTGGTGCTGGTGCAGTAATAGTAGTCTCTTTGAGATTTGGAAGTTCAGCCATACCACTTGCAAGTGCATCCATAGATTCCTTTTCTCCATGTACGAGGAATATCTGTTTTGGACTTCCACAATTTGCTGCAAATTCGAGGAGTCACTTACGATCAGCATGACCAGAGAAAGCGTTGAAAATCTCAATCTGCATCTTGACCTGTTTTACTTCATCAAAAATATGCACTTCTTTCGCACCTTCGACGAGCTTGCGACCAAGAGTGTTTTCAGCCATATATCCGATAGCAAGAAGGAGATGTCGTTCATCCTCGATGTTATTGGCAACATGGTGCACGATACGACCATACTCGACCATACCAGATGCAGCGATGATAATCGCTGGATAATTAATCTTATCGAGAGATTTTGATTCTTCTACGCTTCGCATAAATCTGACACCTTCTCCTTCGAGAAATGGGAATACTCCACCAGCTTCGAGAGCCTTTGTATCATCATCGAAACATTCTGGATGAATCTTGAAAATATCAGTCGCATCTGATGCGAGAGGAGAATCTATATAAATGGGGAGTTTAATAATTTTTCCTTGGTTCATGAGGAGTCTGAGGACGTAGAGGATTTCCTGAGTACGCTCGACAGCAAATGCTGGGATAAATATCTTTCCACCCCGATTGACCGTCTCATTGATGACTTTTGTCAGCCTCTCTTCTACATCACCGAGCTCATCATGAAATCTATTTCCATAGGTTGATTCAGTGATAAGAATATCGATATCTTTTATCTGTGTTGGCTCACGAAGAATAGGGAGATGTTTGCGACCGAGGTCACCAGTAAAACAAAAACGTGTATGTTCACCCGTCTCCTTATCTTCGATTTCCCATTCTTCGAGTGCAGAACCGAGGATATGTCCAGCATCATGAAATGTCATTTTTACGCCGTTATCAAGTGGAACGGGTTGTTCGTATCAAACCGAACGGAACTGCATCATACATTCCATCGCCTCTTCCACCGTGTACAGTGGTGGAATATTTTTCCCTGTTTTTTTAGACATATGTTCCGCATCATGTTCTTGGATACGAGCGCTATCCTGGAGCATGATAGAACAGAGATCTCGTGTCGCATGAGTGCAGTAGATAGGTCCTGTATATCATTTTTTGACGAGAAGAGGTAAGAGTCCTGCATGATCAATGTGGGCATGTGACAAGATGACCGCATCGAGTTCACTTGTTTTAATGGGGAGAAATCTATTTGCATCGTCCGATTCTTTTCTGTGCCCCTGAAACATACCACAATCGAGGAGATATGTTTTACCATTCACACGGAGGATGTGTTTTGAGCCAGTTACGGTTTGTGCTGCTCCGACGAATTCAAATTGCATAAGTATAGATTAGAAAACTATACACTTATAGTACCAGATATTCTTTTCTGTTGCAAAGAAATTGGGGAGACTTTTGGAAAATATCATTCTAACAAAAAATACTACACCATTTTCCTCCAAAACTCACACTTTTCGGAACCGTTCATGAGGTTCTTTTTCGTCCATCCTGTCTCATTTTGGGGGAAATTTTCCACCGAGGTGATCACTCAACCCGTGAGTTCATTGGCAACGAAGATATTTTCGAGATCATTGTATAGCCCGCCGAGATCATCATCTCCCATGCGCTTTCCATAGGGTGGATTTGTGATGATGTGAGCATTTTTCTGATAGGAAACTTGACGAAAATCTGATTCAGAGAATCGAATAGTGTCTCCTACTCATGCTCGATGAGCATTGTCCATTGCATATTCGAGCACTCTTCCATCGATATCACTTCCATAAATCTCATAGTTTTTTTCAAATATTTTTGTCTTTGCTTCTTTTATAGCACGCTCATGGCACGGAAGGTCATACCATGGGAAATAGAGATAATCAAATTCCCGCTTGAGTCCAGGAGCTATATTTCGTGCGATCATAGCCGCTTCGATGAGAAGAGTACCACTTCCACACATTGGATCATAGAGTGGAGTCTTGAATTTCCAACCACTAAAGAGTACGAGTGATGCTGCGAGAGATTCCTTCAGAGGAGCCTCCCCTGCCTCAGTCCTATATCCACGCTTATGAAGAGCATCTCCAGAGGTATTTATGAGGACATGCAGAGTATCGGCTACGAGAAGGAGAAATATCTCAATTGGGTGACTATGTTCGTTTTCCTTCCAATAATCATCTTCTCCCATGAGCGAACGAATAATCGCTTTTTTACCAATCGACTGCATACTCGGCGTATGAGTGACAACAGATCTCGAAGACGTCGCAGAGACGATAATAGGGGTACCGACTGGTATCCACTTTGATCAATCGATCTGTTCCAGAGATGCGAAGAGCATCTCGAGAGACATGACATCGAGTTTTTCTACTTCAATATAGACACGATTGGCTGTACGAAGCCAGAGATTTGCCTGAGTTAAGGTCATCATATCCCCTTCAAATCAGACCATTCGATCCTGACCGTAAGTAACATCGACTTTCTGACGCTCGAGTTCACTTCTGACGAGAGATTCTACACCGTTGATACAGGTGGCTACAAAATGAGTCATAATTATCGGAGATTACAATGATTAAAATCTAATTTTCGAGCGTAGAAACCGCTCCCCTGTGCTACTTCTATAACATAGCCTACGAGTTTTTGCGAGACGTATTGCATGGGCGGGCTGACTTCTGTATCAGGCCGCATGTTGAGAGCACGGTCAACGAGCATACCTTCACTATCATAAAAATACATATCAAGTGGTATAAGCGTATCCTTCATCCAAAAACCCTGCGCACCAGGTGTATCAAATACAAAAAGCATTCCACATTTTTCACAGAGTTTCGTTCGCCCCATCAGTCATCTCATTTGTTCCGGGAGAGTTTTTGCGAGTTCAAAGAACCAAAATGCTCCTCCACTTGGAATACGACAACTCTTTGTATCACGAACTACAAAAAGAAAAGTCGAGACGACCACTATAGTTCAGAGAATAAATATCATGAAATATTTCATGCACTCAATGTATTGCAAGAAAGGACGAAATCAATACGATATTTTTATGCTTTCCCTCTACAATACGCTTTCTCGCACCATTGAGCCATTTAAGCCTCTCGAAGAAGATAAAATAAAATTCTACGCCTGTGGACCTACCGTCTATAACTATGCCCATATCGGCAATCTCTGTTGTTTTACTTTTGAGGATATCATCATACGAAGCCTTGAATTTCTCGGGTACGAAGTCGATGCGCTCATGAATCTGACTGATATTGATGATAAAACCATTCGTGACAGTCAAAAAGAACACAAAACCCTAAAAGCCTTTACCGAGCACTATACAAGACTTTTTTTCGAAGACCTCGTAAAGCTGAATGTCACCAGTTTTAAAAGAAGAAAACCAATTTCCGAGCTCGTTCCAGAAATGATAGGTATGACACAAAAACTCATCGATGCAAAACATGCATACGTGAGTGATGATGGATCAGTTTATTTTGATATCAAGAGCTTCAAAAAATACGGCAATCTGGCCCATCTCGACATGAAAGGCATGAAAGCTGGTGCTCGAGTCAATAATGATGAATACGATAAAGATAATGTCTCTGATTTTGCACTCTGGAAATGATATGACAATGCCGATGGAGAAAACTTCTGGGAAGCGGAATTTACAACAAAAGACGGATCGAAAATTCTCAAATGAAGACCAGGTTGGCATATAGAATGTAGTGCTTGTAATCTCTGGGGACATGGAGAACAGATCGATATCCATATGGGTGGGGTCGACCTTATATTCCCACATCATCAAAATGAGATAGCTCAAACAGAATCTGTCACTGGAAAAACTTTCTCTACCTACTGGATGCACACAGGTCATCTCCTCGTCGATGGGAAAAAAATGAGTAAATCTCTCGGTAATGTCTACCAACTCAAGGATATAGAAGAAAAATTTCCAAACAAAATACCACTTGTGCACAGAGCCTTTCGCATGATGTGCTTACAAAATAGATACCGTGAAAATTTTAATTTCACTTTTGAAAGACTTGAGAGTGCTATGGCAACAATTACAAGCCTCGATAACACACTAAAAAGATTGAAATCGTATACACCGAGAAATACAAAAGTGCGAAGAGAGTTCAGGAACGAGCTCCAAGAATCAATGCAAAAATTCGTCGCTGCTCTCGAAAATGATATTGATACGGTAATTGCTCTCACTGAGGTTTTTGAACTTATCGGAAGAGTCAATCGTGATATAGACGACGTATCTCTCACCATCAAAGAAACTTCATCTGTCATAGAAATCCTCAAATCATGGGATATGATTATGGGCGTCATGGATTGGTCACTCCTGAAAGATGAAGAAAAGCCTGTAGAAGTAATGGAACTTTTACTGCAAAGACAAGCAGCAAAAGCTGCAAAAGATTTCGCTCAAGCTGATGAATTACGAAAAAAAATAGACGAACTTGGCTATGTTGTTATTGACTCTCGGGATGGAGGAATACTAGAAAGAAAAAAATAAGAAACTATAGCCTAATCAAAAAAGATGAGTAATATGAAACATATGTATCTCTTTGTAGACACCATATCGAATCCTTGTTACCTCGCAGTTTTTGATGAATCAAGAACTATCATTGATGGTCTGTTTTGGGAAGGCCAGAGAAAAGAATTTGATACCCTCATAGAGACAATTGATGCACTCTTAAAAAAGAATAACATCTCCTACAAACAACTCTCAGGGATATGCAGCATAACTGGGCCTGGAAGCTTCACTGGCACGAGAGTCACTACGCTCGTTATGAATGCCATAGCCTATGCATTTGAGACAAGGCTCTACCCCCTCTCAGTGGGAGACTTTTTTCACCTACAGAAATCCCCGCTCCCCTGGATAACTCCTATCACAAAAAAGGAAGTATTACTCTGGACAGAAGATGAACCAAATAATTATATACTGACGGAGTTATCATGACTCGAAGATGGAGAATATAGTAGTGTGACGACAGTTGATCTCAATATGCCAAAAAGTACCATCCGAAAAGCAAAGAATTATGCCGCCGTGATAGCATGAATAACCTTGGATCATCCGGTTATACGCATGCAATCAATCTACGCAAAAGAACCAAATATTACCCTAAAAGCTCAACATGCCATTTTTTAAACAAGAATCAAATAATGAAATGGAGTGTATCTCCATTGGCCTCGAACCTGATGAACATCTCCATATGGTTGTCCGTAAACACTGGATCATATTCGTCGAGCTGGGCGCTTCTCTTTTGTTTCTATTAGCCATGTGTGTGGGTATTTATTTTATAGGTGAGTTTGGCCACATACCGACTTTATTTACCGTCCTTACTATCGTTGGATTACTTATGATAGGATTCCAGTATGTTTTTCTCAACTGGGTAAACGATGAGCTCGATATACTTATACTCACGAATAAACGTGTTATAGCTCTCGAACAGATAAAATTTCTCGACAGAAAACTCTCCCAAGCAAGCATCGATCAAGTACAAGAAGTCAACGCATCTACCTCATGATTTCTGTGAAACATTCTGCATTATGGGAACCTCTCCATACAGACTGCTGGCGATGCATCAGATTTTCACTTATCTCAAATAAGCGAATCTCTCGAAACTTCCAGAATAGTACATCGTTTTATCGATGAATACAGACATGAGCTTGATAAAGAATAATCATGTCAGAAGTACGACTCGAACAGAGCTGGAAAGAAGCACTCAGAGATGAATTTGATAAAAAATACTTCATTGATTTATCGAAGTTTATAAAAGATGAAATACTGTCTGGCCATACGGTATACCCTCATCCAAAAAATATTTTTACTGCACTCGATACAACTCCATTCCAGAAAGTAAAAGTCATCATCCTCGGGCAAGATCCCTATCACGGACCAGGGCAAGCGCATGGTCTCTCTTTCTCGGTTATGGAATGAGTGAGAAATCCTCCATCGCTTATGAATATTTTTAAGGAAATAGAGAGTGAGAGAAAAATGGAATTATTACCCCCTTCTTGAAGGGGGACGGAACATCAGGAATGAAATAAGGGGGATTTTATTATCCATAAATCCTCAGTCACGCCTGAGGCGTGACAGCTCCTTCAAAAAGGAGCCTCGGGAGACCTCACCCGCTGGTCAGAACAAGGAGTCCTCCTCCTCAATACAACTCTGACAGTGCGAGCTGGTCAACCGATGTCACATGCAGGAAAAGGATGGGAAAATTTCACAGACGCGATCATAAAAACTCTCTCAGAAAAACGAGATTTCCTCATATTTCTGCTCTGGGGAAGTCATGCACAAAAAAAGAAATCCCTCATCGATACGAAGAAGCATAGTATCCTCGAAGCGCCTCACCCCTCTCCCCTCTCTGCACACCGTGGTTTTCTCGGTTGTGGCCACTTTGGCAAAACAAATGCTCTCCTGAGAGAGCATGGGTTAAGTGAGATAGTGTGGTAAAGCTACAAATCAAAGTCTTTTTTTACTTTCTCTGCAACATCTTTTGCAGAAATATCTGTATTATCAATTTTTAGATAGTGCGATTTTTGAAATTCATCGGGGTGACTATTAAAACGACACGTTTTTTCAAAATTTAAGAGTTTCTCTTCTGATGCGATTGTATCTCTCTTGGAAGGTTTGTGCTCCAATCTGTGCGGAGTTTTATTTCTTTCCAATCTTATGGAGATATCAGTTTTTAGCTCTATATAATACACTTTTCAGCCCTTTTCCATAAATATAGACTCTACTTCGTCGACAAAACGAATTGATTCTGGATCATCAAAATCTACAGCACCAGTAAAAATAATTCCGGGTAGATCTGATTCTGCAATGCCTTGAAAGAATGTCATGCGGAGCGAGTGTACCAACTTGCCAAAACTTGGATTATCCAGCTCAAAGAAATTTTTCACCATATCAATAGTCATATGGTTATGGAAAAGTTTATATCATGTAACTTTTTCTAATTCATGCCCAACAGTCATTTTACCAACAGCTGGTGGACCGAATATGAATATAAATTTCATAATTTTTGATTTTATTTAGTATCCTCAACAGGAATCGGACCGGAGAAATGCCTTAAATGGCATTTCGAGTGGTAATGGGACGATTTCTATATTCCTATGGTATCCTCAACAGGAATCGGACCTGTATTTGCTCGTTAGGAGTGAGCCGTTCTTCCATTAAACTATGAGGATATGTACTCTGAATGGTGTCCCACCAGCAGGGGAGAAATGCCTTGAATCTGCCTGCCGGCAGGCAGGTAAACTACAAGGACGTACCCCCAGTATAGGGAAAAGAAAAAAAGGAAAAGAGTAAAAATTGAGATTTTTTCACTATATTGGAGAGAAGTCTAGTCATATCAGACTCTTTCTATTGTCTATATGTTTCTTCTCGCACAAAAAGAGAGTATTATTATAGTATCACGAACATGTCGCTCGAACTCGCATTTCTCTTCTTTATACTCATCATCGTCCCTTCTTTTGGGACTGTTTTTGTGTACTTGTACAAGAGAAATGTCGACCAGAAGCGTTGCATGGAAAAAGTATATCTCCAAATTCTCATACCTCGTAAGGATTCTGACGCCGATGCAAAACAGGATAATTCAAAAGACTTCAAAGACTACATCGGTCTCATGGAGCAGCTCCTTGCTGCTATGAACTCTCTCTATTCTGGTAAGATGATGAGTAAACTCCGAGGACAGCACACTTTTTCTCTCGAATATATCGCCTACAAAAATCAGATATATTTTCACATGGTCGTCCCGAGAAAATATCAGGGGTTGGTAGAAAAACAAGTCACGAGCTTCTTTTCTGACGCGGTCATAGAAGAAGTCGAAGAAATCAATCTTTTTGAAGGAGAGCATCTCCACTATGCGACAGAGTGTCTCACGCTCGGTCATGACTATATTTTCCCGATCAAGACACATCAAAAACTCGAATCCGATCCTATCAACAATATCACCAATGCTCTCTCTAAGCTCGATGAAGACGAGGGGTGTATGATACAGATCATGCTCCGTCCGACAGACAATCACTGGCAAAAACATGCGAGTAAACATGCGAGCCATATGCAAAAACACGGACACCATAGTGGTTTTAGTCCTCTTGATCTCATAAAAGGATTTATCAATTTTTGGAAGACAGATACGAAAGATGAACATAAACATGAAGAAAAAGAAGGACCAAGTGCTCTCGAGTCAGAAGAAGTCAAACTGATTGATGAAAAGAGTAAAAAAATCGGCTACGATACAATTATCCGCGTCATGACAGTTGCTCGCGATCATCACGAGTGCGAGATCCAGATGAAAAATATCATGTCATCATTTGAGCAATTCCGTAGCCCTGATACCAACCATTTTCATGAGACTCATGAGCATGCGAGTGCGCGGACAGTCAGAAATATCATCTATCGTACTTTCTCTCGTCCCGGATGGAAAAAATGGAAACCTATGATTCTCAATGTCGAAGAAATCGCTTCTATTTTCCACTTTCCTCACTCAAAATATAATCCAACGCCTGAAATCAAATGGCAGAAATTTAAAATCGTCAAAGCTCCTGATAATCTCCCAAAAGAGGGTATCCTCCTCGGACACAATATATACCGTGGGAAAAAAGTCCCTGTCTATATGAAAGCTGAAGATCGGATGCGCCATTTTTATATTATCGGTCAGACAGGTACCGGTAAAACAACTGAACTTGAAGCTATGGCACGACAGGATGCGAAGCTCGGTCACGGCATGGCTGTCATGGATCCTCATGGAGATTTCGCAAGTGGACTCCTCCCTCATATCCCTCGTAGTCGGGCTGATGATGTCATCTATTTCAATCCGAGCGATACCGCACGCCCGATGGGCCTCAATTTGCTCGAAGCGCGTGATGCAGATGAACGTGAATTTATAGCACAAGACGCTAATAAGATGATGCTCAAACTCTTCTGAAGTGAAGTCTTTGGACCACGTATACAGGATTACTTTTTGAATGGTGTCCATACACTCATGGAATATCCTGCTGGAGGCGCTCTCACTGATATTGTACGTCTCTTCACGGATGATAATTTCCAGATGGAGCGTCGTCGCACACTCCAGAATAAAATCGTAAAATCCTGGTGGGACTATACCTATGCCGCCATGGGCGATCGCGAGAAAAAAGAAATGATCCCCTACTTCCAAGCGAAATTTTCAGGTTTTATCACCAATGAACTCCTCCGAAATATTATCGGTCAGACAAAAAGTTCTTTTCAGATCGATGACATCATGAACACAGGAAAAATCCTCCTCATCAATCTCTCAAAAGGTATACTCGGAGACCTCAATTCAAAGCTTCTTGGTATGATTTTTGTCACGAAAATCCAGGGCGCCGCTATGGCACGACAAAAAATCGATAAGGAACTCCGAAGAGATTTTTATTTTTATATTGATGAGTTTCAAAACTTCGTCACAGACTCGATCGAATCCATCCTCTCAGAAGCTCGTAAATATCGCTTATCACTCAATGTCGGACATCAATACCTCTCTCAGCTCGAACAATCAGATGCTCTCACCAAGAGTTCTGTGAATCTCAAAAATGCCATCTTTGGTAACGTCGGTACGATGATGAGCTATAAAGTTGGTGCTGAAGATGCTGAAAAACTCGAAAAAGAATTTGCACCAAATTTTTCTGGAGGTGACCTCGTCAATATGGATAAACACAAGGGCGTGATGCGTCTGATGATCGATGGACAAGTCTCTCGTGCATTTAGTATAATACCAGAAAATATATATCTGGACAAAGGCGATCCAAAACTCATGCGTGCCTATATGGAACTCTCTCGTCTCAAATACGGTCGCGAAAAAGAATTCGTCAATCGTGAGATTTTATTCAGAATAGGTGCTCCTTAAGAAGTATTATCTATGATAAAAAAAGTACTTATATTTGCTCTCCTGCCGCTCCTGTCTCCCCTATCAATATATGCGGAGTGTCAGGCAAGTGTGGCGTGTCCAAATAAAGATGATGCTATCTGAAACAGCTGTTACAGTAAGTGACAATTTTCCTATGAGTGTAGCGTCGCCAGTACATGTCTCGGTCAAAAATACGGTGCAGACTACTGGAATTTTGACACCAGCAAGCAGCTCATCATCACTCATGACATGAGCAAGTATCCAGACCTCGGAAAAACAGGAGGAGGTCTCAATTTCGATGACGTACATAAAATCTACGAAAAAACCCAGAATAACATCATGAATTGTTCTATTCTCAAATCCAAGTACACACTCCACAAAAAACTCATCGACGACTACAAAATAAAGTGAAAAGCAAAAGCAATCCTCGAAGAAGCCAATAAAACAATAGAAAAACAAATCAACGAACAAAAATGCATACCTCCAAGAGATGGTGATAAAATATATAACTCAAAGGATTTGCTCGACTCTCTCAGCTATGAAGAATGCGTCTATACGATGTATCTCTCCTACTACTCTGCCGTCTGTGACAGAAATATCAGCTCATGTACAACAGGAAAACAGATCTATACAGCCAATGAAGCACGTCAGGTTATACAAACTGAGAACAATAAAATGGCCGAGGAGTCTGATCTTTCTCAAAAAGCGCTCACAACAGCACTTTCACTCTATGAAAATTTTGAGAGGACGTATATAGCTCATATACTCCTCGAACTCATAGAAATAGAGCTCACAGAAGATAAGAGATTTATGGGCGTAGCAGTCAAAGCGCTGATGCAATGGGTATCCCTCTCAAATAATGCCCAGAGAGCAACGAGTGGACGATAATCGAGTTTTTCGCTTTACTTCGGCAAAAGATATACTATACTGTGTTGGTCGTCAGGTGAAACGTGTTTACAGAGTGGGTTTTCCGCAAAGTGGCGTTTTAGATGTCGATATTTATTTTTTCTTTTTTCAGTTATGGGCAAACGCCTTTTTGTCGGAAATCTTCCGTATCGTGTTAGTGCTGACCAGCTCCGAGAAATTTTTTCTCAGAATGGTGAAGTAGTTGATGTTTTTATTCCTCTCGATAGAGAGACACGACGACCTCGTGGTTTCGCTCTCGTAGAAATGTCTACAGAAGAAGAAGCAAACGCTGCTATCGAAGCACACAACGGTAAAACAGAAATTTCTGATGACCGCGGACCTCGTGTTATGACTGTCAATGAAGCTCGTCCAAAAGAAGAGCGTCCTGCAGGCGGTGGATTCGGTGGTGGAAATCGTGGTGGTAATGGTGGTGGAAATCGTGACAGCGGTAATCGTTGGTAAGATTTTTTTCCTAAATCCAAAACACTGCTCCCTTCGGGAGCAGTTTTTTTATGCATTTATGATTCTAAAAGTATAGAGAGTCTTTCTTGAAAAATATCCAAAGAATTTAGAATGGCCATACTTATTTCCTATTTTCTCTATGAAAAAATATATTCTCCTTGCCAGTATGACACTTTTCCTCGCAGCATGTGGAACTCAGACTCGCCCAATTGTCGCTCCAGTTACTCCTACAGTGGATGATACCAAAACACAACCAGAAACAGTTCTTCCAGAGGCTGAAAATCCAACTTCTGCACCAAAAGAAACTCTTAACCCTGGAACAAAAACACCAACTCCGACTGCACCAACTCCTTCTGCCAAATCTTATACTGCTGCCGAAGTCGCAACACATAGCAACGCTTCAAGTTGTTGGCTTATCCTTGATGGTCGTGTTTTCGATGTTACGAAATTTATACCAAATCATCCAGGTGGTGATGCTATCCTCCGTGGCTGTGGAAAAGATGCGACACAGATGTTCTCAGGACATCCAGCCAGCGCAAAAGCTATGAAAGAACAATTCTATATTGGCGATCTCAAATCATAATTCTTTCTTTTCAAAAAACTCCCCAATTTCTGGGGAGTTTTTTTGTGGTGTATTTTTTATTTACTCATTTTCTCAGCAATCTTTGGGAGGAGATTATTGAGCCCATCAATAGCACGAAGCGTCTCTACGGGCACCATCCAAACAGTTGTATTTGAATCATCAGATGATATATCATTGATAGACTGAAGTGTTCGAAGGTGAAGGGCTCCTGGTGTTGTACCGAGCATAGCAGCAGCTTGGGCAAGTTTTTCTGAAGCCAGAAGTTCACCCTCAGCATCTATGATCTTTGCGCGTTTTTCACGTTCTGCTTCTGCTTGTTTACTCATGGTGCGCTTGAGGGATTCTGGGAGATTGAGATCCTTGAGCTCGACTGAGTGAATATTTACACCCCAGGCTTCAGATTTTTCATCAACAATAGTCTTGATTCTGTTACTGGCTTCTTCTTTGTTTGAGAGAAGTTCATCGAGCTCAAACTGACCAACGATATTTCGCATCGTCGTCATAGCAAATTGCATGATCGCATATTCGAGATCTCGAACATTCACCACAGATCGCATAGCATCATCGATAGCGTAATAGAGAACAGCATTGATAGTGAGTGAGACATTGTCTTTACTCATCGCTTCCTGAGAGGGTACATCGACAGCTCGCTCACGCATATCCACCTTTGTCATAGTCTGGATAAAAGGTATGATAAAGCGCAAACCGGGCTCTGAAACACGAGAAAATTTACCAAGAGTAAAAACAACGCCCTTTTCATATTGGTCAACGATACGTATAGCGAGAGGTCAGAGAACCACACACGCTATAATGAGAAGTGGGAAACCACCACCGAGCAAGAGAGCAAGCATTTCCATTGGGAAAATATTATAAATAAACGGAATTATACTACTCAAAACGGTTTTGAAGTCCAGAATTTTTTATCCATGCTCTGAATCCTTTTTGCTATTCACGAACCTATCTCTGAATCTAGTGGAGCATCTGAGAAAGACAATGAAATGTTGATTCACAATACAATACGTGCAAAACAAGAAGGCAAAAATTCATTCATCTTATCACCCAAAACAGACTGGATTTTTACATTTCTTATGACGATAGTCTGGGCTACATTTTCTACATCAAATTCATCGCTCTTCATCGGCCCTGAACGACCAAATAATGCATAAAATTTTCTCTTATGATTCTTTAATTTTGGATGTTTGGCCAAGATATCAGCATTCATTTTTTTCTGAGCTAATATCCTCATCCATGCGACGATACCAAAAAAATCATCTTGTAATAAATACTTTCCACAATACAAAACATATAATAAACTTTCTAGAAAGGGGAAAATTGCAGCATTGTCTGAATGAAAACAATCTACATTTCATAGCGAAAAATCACAGTTCATAGGCGCAGCACATCATCCTCCAGTTATTTCATGACACGCCCCACATTTTTTTGATCGAATAATTTTTGACAATGACACTAATTCTCTACATGGTCTACTGAGATGGGTCATTAATCTCGCATATGCCAATCCTCTATCTTCATTGTCTCAATAAATGTAGGAAGGGGTACTTTGTACTTTATTAATAATCGTACTTTCATACGGCATGCGTCCTTCGTCATACAAGTATTGTATACCTGGGATTCATAAATCTAAAATACTGTCTGCTGTTTCCGCTAAAATCATATACTTCTAGACAGTAATATTTTTCTCCATCCTCATCACCACCTCTATATGGTGTGTATGTGGAAACATATCAACTGGTGTGATGTCTGTCACCCTATATTCACCATTTGGAGCGATGAGAGCTATATCCCGAGCAAGAGTCGCTGGATTGCAGCTGACATAGATGATTTCCTTGGGGTTGAAATCCCGGAGAATTCCTGGCGCATCTGGATGCATGCCTGCACGAGGCGGATCGACGACAATGACGTCTGGAGACTTCCCTTCTTTTTTCCACTCTTCGAGCAATTTCTCTACTGGAGCATTGATGACTGTGACATTTTTTATCACATTACGCTCTAGATTTCTGATATTATCTTCGCTTGCCTCTGGAACAATCTCAACCGAGTACACTTCTTTTGACTGACTCGCGAGAACCATACCAATTGTCCCCGTGCCGGCATAGAGATCAAATACAGTAGGATTTTTCGTACGAATCATATCCTGAGTCACACGATAGAGCTTTTCTGCACCAAGGGTATTGGTCTGAAAAAAACTCTTCGGACTAATCTCAAATTCTAAATCAAACAATTTTTCTGTTATAGTCGACGTTCCTGATATGTGTTCAAAATTCCCTTGCACTACATCAGCATTTCCAGTGTTATGAAGGAGATACGCAGAAGTAATTGCGGGTATACGTGAGATAAATGATTTAAGAAATTTCTTGAATTCTTCCCTCTGTCCTTCTCCGAGATAGAGCGTATTCACGGAAACTATGACCATAGTCTCCCCTGTTTTTTTACTGCGACGAATGACGAGATGCCTCCAAAACCCCACGTGTGTCTTCACATCATACGTCGGGAGTCTATTTTCACGAGCAAATGCATCAAAAGCTCGGAATATATCATTCACAACCTCATCTCCGAGAACACAATACGTACAATCAATGATACGATCAAACTGTCCCGATTCATGAAAACCAAATCGATACTTCTCATCGACGCCTTCACGAGCGGATATGTATTTTCACCAACTAAATTCTACTTTATTACGATACCCATATATCTCTGGCGAGGCAACGATAGGATGCCAAGTAACATCAGCAACCATTTCTGGATGATGAATGAAAACTTCTCGAATTTGCCGCTCTTTCATCTCGAGTTGTTTCTCATGTGGAATTGGGAGCCATCGACAACCACCGTAAACTTGAAAATTTTCAGGAAGTGACGCCTCGAGAGGAGATTTTTTAACCACACGAAGAATTTGTCATTCTATACGATTTGAACGATTTTTGAGCACCCGGACATCGACAGTACTCTCTGGGATAGCTCCTCCAGAGATAAGGATTTTTTTACCAGAGGCATCTCGCCCCATGCCAATACCGCCGAGTATGAGTTTCTCGACAAAGACATTTTCTATTGTGATTCATTTTTGTGCCATAGACACGGAGTATATAGAGAAATGGTGAATTACGAAAATTTTTTGACACAACCCTGTCTCTCGTTACAATGCCCCTACTTTGTTATGCGGACGTAGCTCAATGGCTAGAGTTCCTGCCTTCCAAGCAGGTTGTTGTGGGTTCGAGTCCCATCGTCCGCTCCATTAAAGTAATAAAAATCATCCATTATGGATGATTTTTTATACCTTGAACCAATTGCCACTCGATATGCCATTCAGGCATATCTCCGGTTTTATTTTAATTTCGATGGGGCTCTCACGTGTTCGAGTGACTCGCTCTGAGATTCACTCAGAGCCCCCATCCGCTCCATTACAAAATTATAAACCACCATAATGGTGGTTTTTTATTGAGCTACAAACATATTGCCTCCTATCCAAGCCAGATCAAATATGGCTCGCTGTGTCCGTGCAAATGACGCACTTTCTACGATAAATCCATAATTTTCATCTTTTTCGAGTGAAATAATAGCTACTTTATCGCCATAAATAAGTACATCGGAACCAAATATGAATTCCTGGTTATTCACGAAGAGGATTTGTTCTCACTCAAACAGTGTACCTCCAGTCACATACGATTTTGCTTCTGGTGAATACGTAGAGATCGTACGTGAGGTTACTTTTGCTTGCTTGCGTTTTTCTCGAAATTGAGTCACTTTATTACCAAATATAGCTAGCATAGCTCCGAGATTGGTATAGGTAAGAGCTTCTCCTGGTGCTTTTAGGACATCTTCCATGACGGTTTCAATACCAGAAGTTCCTTGATACATTTTTACTTTTGCTTGTTTATTAGCCTTTTGATTCATCATCTGATTTAGGAGTGGAACAGTCTTTGTGATAGTTATGAGACGTGACTCAGCTATTGTCACGAGTTTTTCAGGTGGCTCAGGAGTGTAAAATGTGGCTCCTTCACGGAAGATAGTGGAAACGAGTCCTTTGGAAACGAGTTTTTTGAGTGTATAGTTACAGGTTTCTCGTTTGAGATCACAGCTACGTGCTATTGTTGAGGCTGGATTAGCCCCAACGGAGAGGGCTGCAAGATAGACCTTTGCTTCTTCATCGGTGAGTCCCATCTCGGAAAGTGTTTCTATAATTTGAGTCATAGACTCATTATACACTATTTCTCATCAGGTGGAAAATTTTTTCACCAGCATTGTTTTGACTCTCAGAGTTTTGTCCTAGAATGAAAGATTGTATTCTCCTCATGAATACCAATATTCTTCTCTATTTTATAATATTTTATGAGTTTTATACCTCCTGGCGAGAACATTGTAGAAACCAAAAAATGCAGAATTTCTGGAAAAGAATTTTTTGTGACAGATAAAGATATGGAATTTTATGAAAAAATATCCCCCATTTTTGCATGACAAAAATATATAATACCAAACCCCTCACTCTGTCCTGATGAACGGCAAAGACGACGAATGTGTTTCAGAAATGAGAGAAAATTTTATCACAGAAAATGTGATAAAACGGGTAATCAGATGATTTCTATTTATTCGCCGGATAAACCCTACACAGTCTACGACCAGAAGATTTGGTGGAGCGACGAATGGAGCGCTCTAGACTATGGGGTTGATTTTGATTTCTCACGACCATTTTTTGAACAATTTCATGCATTACAACTGAGAGTACCACGAGTAAACCTCTTTGCGAAAAATTGCGAAAATGCTGATTTCACTAATCATACAGATCATATTAAAAATTGTTATTTATGTGTCGATACAGCTGATTCAGAATTTATCTATTACTCAAAATGGATTATAAGCTGCAAGAGTTGTCTCGATTGTTATCAGATAGAAAAATGCGAATATTGTTATGAGTGCCAATACTGCGTCAATCTCTACAAGAGCTCTTTTTGTTTTCTGTGTTATGAATCATCAGACTGTCTCTTTTCTTATCGTCTCAAGAACTGTCAGAATTGTATGTTTTGCACACATCTCCGAGGAAAACAATACTGCATATTTAATGAACAATTCACCAAAGAAGAATACGAAAAACGTAGAAAAACTCTTGGTATGCTTACGTCCGCACAGGTTCATAAACTCAAGGAAATCTTCAATCAATTTGAGAAAAAAGGAATAAAGGAAAATCTACTTGTTGATTTTTCAGAAAATGCTTTCGGGGATTTTATCTACCATTCAAAAAATATTTTTTATTGATTTGAGACGCTCGAAAGTGAGAATCTCAGGTATTGTTTTGAGGATATTGGCATGAAGGATAGTTATGATGCCTACGAGTCGTGATTTCAATGCGAACAACAATACGAAACCCACGCAAGTAACCGTGTTCAATTCTCAGCTTTTTGTTCTCTCGGTTATGATAATTCTTTTCTTCTTTATACAGAACTCTGCAATAATTCTCAGCATTGTTTTGGATCTATAGGACTCAAAAGGCAAAAACACTGTATTCTCAATAAAAACTATTCACAGCAAGAATATGAGACACTCTGTGGAAAAATCATAAATCATATGAGAAACACAGGTGAATGGGGCGAGTTTTTTCCGCATCACCTGAGTCCGTTTTGATATGATGAAACTGTTGCCTCAGAGTACTTCCCTACGACAGAATCTGGGGCGAAAAAAAATGGATGGAATTGGAAATGAAACGAAGAAATCTCATCCTATCACTGACCATACTACCTACCACTTCCTATAAACCAGTATGATGAAAAAATAGTGGGATATGAGACTGCACAGAAAAATATCGATGCCGTGCTCGAATGAATCATGCAGTGTGAAATAACCAAAAAACCATTTAAAATCATCAAACAAGAAATGATTTTCTATATAGAAAATCAGATTCCCCTGCCCAATAAACACCCTGACCAGAGACACCTGGAAAGATTATCTCAAAGAAATCCCCGAACACTCTATGAACGAACGTGCAGCGAGTGTGGAGAAAAAATAATCACGACATATCCAGCTGACAGAAGAGAAAAAATAGTCTGTGAAAAATGCTATAAAAAACTTGTGTATTAATTTTTTATGATCCAAAAAACCTGTAAAATTTCCTGAAAAAGATTTATCATTGATGCGTGGGAAGAGAATTTTTTGAAGCAAATAAGTCCTGTATTTGTGGGAAAAACGTATCTCATACCCGAGCCGACACTTTGCCCAACCGAGCGCATGATCCGACGTCTCGGTTTTCGCAATGAGAGAAGTCTCTTTTACCGTAAATGTGATCTCACCGGTAAGCAAATCGTCGCCCAGTATCCAAGTGATAGCAAATATAAAGTGTATGACAAATCGATCTGGTATTCTGATAGCTGGAGTGCTGAGAGCTACGGTGTAAATTTTGATTTTACCCGAGAATTTTTTCCACAGTTTAGAGAGCTCATGCTCCGAGTTCCTCGCATGGTTCGTGTGCAACAAGGAAACATGGAAAATAGCGAATTCTGTAATCGTGCTTCTGACTGCAAAAATTGCTACCTCCTCTACTCCTCTAACAATAATCAAGATTCTTATTACGGTGCTTTTGTTAACGATGGATTTCGGTGTGTAGATAATACCAATGTCTACGGCTGTCATGTGATATACGAATCAGTGGATTGCTATGACTGTCAGAGATTATTTTGGTCAGAAGAATGCAAAAATTGTGCGGATTCATATTTTCTCAAGTCTTGCGTTGGCTGTAAGAATTGTCTCTTCTGCACCAATCTCGTACAAAAAGAATACTGCATCAGAAATAAACAATTCACGAAAGAAGAATACGAAAAACAACTCGCCCAAACAGATTTTTCACAATCATGACTTCTAGAAAACCTCAAGAAAATATTCTCTGAGATAAAAAAAGATATGTATGTGAAATATTTTTCTGGCGTAAAAAACGAGTATGTCTCTGGCGATCATATCGATACTTCTAAAAATTCGCTCGAAATTTTTGATTCGCGATGATTAGAGGACTGTCGGTATTGCCAGAGTATTTTTCATTCAAAAAATTGCATGGATTTTTGCTATTGGGGGCAAGACAGTTCGTGGATTTATGAAGTGCACGCGACAGGGAGAGGATGCTCAAATATGCTCTTCTGTAATGAATCCTGGGACAACAATAAAAACCTCATCTACTGTGATCAATGTATGTTCAGCTCTGATCTCTTTGGTTGCTGTGGCATCAGACATGGAAAGAACTTCATCTTCAACAAAAATTACAGTCAGCAAGAATATGAAACACTTTGTGGGAAAATAATAGACCATATGTGCTCAACGGGAGAATGGGGGGAGTTTTTCCCACTCACACTGTCACCCTTTGGCTACAATGAGACAGTGGCTCAGGATTATTTTCCTATTACACAAAAATATGCAGAGTCCAAATGATATACATGGAAGGCAGATGATGAACTCTCGAGCTACCATGGTGAATACTATACGCCACTCCCAGTAGACCAATATGATGAGAGAAAAGTGGGATATGAGACTGCACAGAAAAATATCGATGCTTGTATTGGATGAATTATTGAGTGTGAAATGACAGGGAAACCCTTTAAGATTATTATGCCTGAACTCGCATTTTATATAGAACATCATCTCGCTATCCCGAGGCTTTGCCCAAATGAACGGCATAGACTCCGAACACTTCTTCGAAATCCGCGAATTTTACAAGAGAGGACTTGTCATGAATGTGGCACAGAAATAACAACTGTTTACGACAAAAACCGAACAGAGAAAATCCTCTGCGAAGCGTGTTTCCAGAAAAAAGTATTTTCATAATTACTCACTATGTACTTCACTCCTCCTCATGAAGAAATAGCCAAAAAGAAAATCTGTCGCATAAGTGGACAAGAATTTTTTGTAACTGATAGAGACCTAGAATTTTACGAGAAAATATCTCCTACTTTTGCTGGAACGAAATACCTGATACCGAGCCCCACTCTCTGTCCAGAGGAACGTATGAGGAGGAGGCTCTCGTGGAGAAATGAACGAAAGCTCTATCACGGGAAATGTGCCAAAACAGGGAACCAAATCATTTCCACCTATTCACACGACAAAGACTACGTCATCTACGACCCAAAAGTCTGGAATAGTGATGACTGGAATCCTTTTGATTTTTCTGCCAATTTTGATTTTTCACGACCATTTTTCCCACAGTTCAATGAACTCATGAGACGAACACCAAAGCCAGCACTTGCAAACGGTTTCTGAGAAAACTCAGATTATTGCAATCAGTGTTACCACTTAAAAGACTGTTATCTGTGTTTCTGTACTGACTATTCAGAGAACTGTGAATATCTCTATGGATCCTTTGAATCAAAAAATTGTTTTGACTGCCTCAATGTCGAAAAATGTGAATACTGCTACGAATGTATCGGTTGTGCTCACTGCTTTTGAGCTCAAAAGTGTACCGACTGTCGTGACTCTCGTGATATAGTATTTTGTTTTGATTGTAGCGGTTGTCATGACTGTTTCGGTTGTACAAATCTCAGAAATAAATCGTATTATTTTTTCAACGAACCTCTGACAGAAGAAATATATAAAAAAAGAATTGAAGAATACCGGAAATCTTCAGAAAAAATTCAAGACCCCATTCGTGAACGTGTGAAGATGTTTATGAAAAACGCTATCTACCGTGATACCAATAATATCAATTGTGAATCATGTACGGGTGATTTTCTGCATGGATGTAAAAACACGTATGATAGCTTTGCGGCAAAATGACTCCTCGACTGTAAATATATATCACTCTGCCCTGGTCAAACAAATAATTCACACGATATAATTGGATCGCTCGGATCATGGGATTATGAGTGTATATCAGTAGATGGAAATAGTATCGGTTTTTCCGCTTATATCTATCCAAACAATACAAACGTATACTACAGTCATTTTGTAAATAGTTCTCACGACCTTTTTGGCTGCTCATCGCTCAAGAAATCCCATCACTGCATCATGAATAAAACATATGGGACCCAGGAATATGAAAATCTCTGTGCAAAAATTATAGATCACATGCGTTCGACGGGAGAATGGGGTGAATTTTTCCCAACAGAGATAAGTCCGTTTTGATATGATGAAACTGTTGCCATGGAACACTTTCCTCTTTCTCAAAGAGAAGTGGTCAAAAAATGATGGAAATGGAAATGAGAAGAAGAGACATCATCGTATCATGGCCCATACTATGAAGCTCTGCAAATTGATCAGTATAATGAAAAAGTCGTTGGATATGAGCTAGCTCAAAAAAATATAGAACAGATACTCGGTGGAATTCTAGAGTGTACTGTAACAGGAAAACCCTTTAAGATAATCAAACAAGAACTCGTTTTCCACATAGAACACCAAATACAATTACCAAAAAAACACCCCGACCAGAGACATAAAGAGCGATTCTCTCAGAGGAACCCTCGAAAAATATATGAGAGAACGTGTGCTGAATGCCATAAAAATATCACAACAACATTTACGCCAGAAAGAAAAGAACGTATCGTATGTGAGGAGTGCTACAGGAAACTTGTCTATTAAGCATTCCCTGCAAACTTATTTTTGAACTACCAAGGAATACCCATATAATGGAAATATAAAATCATACCATGAATCTTTTGTCACTATCGGGAGAGAGTATCGTGGAGACAAAGGAATGTGCCCTATCAGGGGAAAAGTTCTGTATCACTGACAGGGATATAATGCTCTATGATCAGATATCTCCTGTATTCGATGGAAAAAAATACAGTATACCAACACCGACTTTGTCCCCTATTACCCGTATGCAGCGACGCATGGCGTTCCGAAATGAGCGGTATCTCTATGAGAAAAAATCATGCTTCACCGGTAAAACACTTATCACCATGTACCATCCTGATGATGAGAGAAAAGTATGTGAAGCAAAACTCTGGCACGGAGATAGTTGGTCTGCATTTGAATATGGTCGAAAAGTAGATTTTAGCCGCCCTCTTCTACCACAGATAGGCGAACTCTGGTATGACGTCCCAATGATGGCACTCTATCATACATCAAATAATGAAAACTGTGACTATACAAATTGGTTTGGAGGTGGTAAAGTAGGCTCGAAAAACTGTTATCTATGTTTCAATGGTGGAGAAAGTGAAGATTGCATGTTTTGCAAGGGTTGCGTCAAATCAAAGGATGATCTCGATATGTATTTTGGCTCAAGAAATGAGCATTGCTACGAATGTGTGAATTGTAACGAATGTTATAGCGTATTCTATTCTCAGGACTGTACGAATTGTCGTGACTGTCATTTTTGCGCTTCTTGTATCGGGTGCCAGAACTGTTTTGGATGTTCGAATTTAGCTGGACAAGAATACTGTATTTTTAATGAAAAATTAGAAAAATCAGTCTACCAATCAAAGATAAAAGAACTCCGTATCACTCATGCCAATTACCCTGCCATATTTAACCGAGTACACAGATTTCATGCATCACATCCTGTAAGAGCGACCCATAACGTCAATTGCGATAACTCGATTGGAGATTATCTCGTAGACTGTAAAAATGTGCTTGGATTTGAGGTTTTTAGTTGTGAAAATGTGAAATATGTCGGTTCATCAAAAATGGCGAAAGACAGTCTCGATATGAATGGTTTTGGGTATTATTCTGATCACCTCCTGGAATCCTTGGGCTCATGAAATAGCTCACGTATAGCCTTTACTGCTTGTTGTGAATTCTGTTCTGATGTCTACTATTCTGCATGGTGCCTCAGCTCTCATGATATCTTTGGTTGTGTGGCCATAAAGCATGGAAATAACTGCGTTCTTAATACATCTATGAGCCAGCAAGAATACGATACTCTCATACCAAAAATCATAGATCATATGCGTTCGACGGGAGAATGGGGTGAATTTTTCCATCCGAGTATTTCTCCATTTGGATATAATGAAACTATCGGTGCTGACGACCAACCACTGGATAGACAAACTATAGAGCACTATGGATGGAATTGGTACGATGCGCCAAAAAAAGAACGAAATGGTACATATGTCACCCCTCTCGATATCTGAGAATATAATTCTGAAAAAGTTGGAACAGAAACAGCGACGAAAAATATTGATACGCTTCTTGCCTGAATAATGCAGTGTGAGGAGACTGGTGATCCATTTCGTATATTGAAGGAAGAGCTTCGTTTCTATATAACCCATGACCTCCCTCTGCCCCGCAAACATCCACAAGTACGATATAATGATCGTATACGTTTCATAAATAGAAAGATACTTCAGTCTTCTCACTGTTCAGAATGCGGAACAATAATACAAACCACCCATGATACAGATAAAAGAAAAGTGCTTTGTGAAAATTGTTACCGTAAGATGGTATATTAGGGATATTTTTTCGTAGAAAAGTCCTCCAGAAAGTGTCACTTTCGCTTTTTCTTTTTATATTTTATAGTACAATAGAGACATGTCTCACGGTCACTGACACCATCACAAAGCCAACATTACCCTTATAATCCGTATTCCTTCGGATTTTTCTGGGTGACCTGATAATGTCACAGAAATGCTCGAAGCACTTCATACGACACTAGGGCATTCAGTTTTTAGCATGGATTTTCATGTTATTGGACGGAAGCTTTTCTTTAGTATTCAGGTGACTCATGATGAACAATCTATCATAGAAAATCAGCTCTATACGACCTTTCAAAATATAGAAATAGAAGAGGTGAAAAGTCCTATGCAGTACAATCCGAGAAATTCTGTCTCAGCAACAATACGGATGCGAGAGGGCGATTTTTTCCCAATCCAAACATATAAAGACGGTGGCGATGTGCTCAAAAAAATACTGACACAAACAGCCGATCTGGAATTATCAGATAAGTGTACCTTCAGTATCACGATGGTACCAGCGCACACCCATAATGTCATCTGGAATTATTCGAGAAATATCCAATACAGATGGCACATGTTCAAAAATACACTCAATTTCAAGAGACGCTTTATTGATACAAAAGTGAATATACGCACACAAGATGCGAAGCATACATACGAACACAAAAATCATGAAAATCTCTATCTCACACAGATTACCTGCTCTCTCGAGTCTACCTCACAGAATCTCGCTCGGGCAAAAATAATTGCTCTCCTCAAAAATCTCTACGATCTAGAAAATCATCATAATCAGATGCTTTTTGATATAAAGCCAATGACCGAAGAAAATGCCAAAAATATACTCGCTCCAATAGCCCCGAAAAATGGATATTATCTGAATACTCACGAGATAGCGACACTCTGGCATTTTCCTCAACCAAAAGATAAAGTACCTCATATTCTACGCATCCTCTCAAAAAAAGCACGACCACCCCTCGGCCTCCCAACCAGTGAAAATACAGCAGAAAAAGATCTGGTCAAATTTGGTGTCACAAATTACAGGAGTCAAAAAATTCCTTTTGGACTCAAAACATCCGACAAAGCTCGCCATCTCTATATCGTGGGAAAATCTGGTTCTGGTAAATCCAAGCTCATCGAACTCCTGGGATACTCAGACATCATGAATGGACGAGGTTTTGCCTTGCTGGACCCTCATGGAGATCTTGTGGATAATATACTCAAGTACATTCCCGAGAACCGTAAAAAGGATGTCGTTATATTTGATCCAACAGATTTGAATTTTCCAGTAGGTTTTAATCCTCTCGAAGAAGTTCCGGAGGAGTACAGACAGGAGTTTACAAATAGCTTTCTCGAGATATTTAAAAAACTCTTCTGACAGGCGTGGAATGCTCGTCTAGAACATGTCATGCGTTTCTGTGTACTAGCGCTTCTCGAAGTCGGCGGTGCTACAGTTCTCTCTATCATCAAACTCCTCACCGATCGAGACTATCGACAATCCATCATCAAACAGCTCAATGACCAAACGGTCAAAAACTTCTGGACCAATGAGTTTGCTGCTTGGAGCGAAAAATTCGATAGTGAAGCCATCATGCCCATCTTAAACAAAGTCGCTCAATTTGTCAGTTCTCCCATGATACAAAATATAGTGTGCCAAACAGAAAATAAGATGAATCTCGCTGATATCATGAATAATCGAAAAATACTGCTCGTAAAACTCAGTAAAGGTCAGCTCTGAGAATCAAATGCCAACCTCATCGGAGCGATGATGATTACTCGTATTTACCAAGTCGCGATGATGCGAGCCGAAATACGAGAAGATCAGCGTGTCCCCTTCTCCGTTTACATCGATGAATTTCAAAATTTTGCCACTGATACATTTGAGAATATCCTCTCAGAAGTAAGAAAATATAAACTCAATATCACTGTAGCTCATCAGTATATGGATCAATTGGGGTCAAGTCTTCGAAGAACTATATTTGGTAATGTAGCGAATATCATATCTTTCCGTGTAGGTGCTGAAGACGCGGCGGTTCTCGAAAAAGAATATGAGCCTGTTTTTACTGTTCCAGATATCATGAATCTCGGTATACGAGAGATGTACCTCAAGATGAATGTAGATGGAGAAAATACAGAAGCATTCTCTGCGAGAACACTGAATGTCCCGAAACCTCCTTACAACTATTCAGGAGAAATCTGCACCCTCTCTCGTCAGACCTATGCACGAGCGAGGAAAGATGTAGAAGCAAAAATATTTGGCACCGAAGCAGAAGTCATCAAAAGTATGGAATCTCTCAAAGCAGACACAGATTTTTCAGAGCCCGTTATCTAATCTTCTATTATTTCTTCCAGAGCTTCGAGCTTCCGTGAGACAGATTTTTTCATCTTTTTTGCATGGAGTTCGGTGATGCCTGCATCCGATATATCATCTGGATCAATTTGAAACACCTTTTTGAGAACGGCATGAAGCTCCTTCTCAGAGGAACACTCTATCTCCGCATATTCGAGGGTATCATGTGCTGAAGTAAATGTATCAATAACGACCTCCACGTCTTCATAACCCGGAATGTAGTATATCTCTCGTACTCGAGAAATACTCTTCTCGAGGACCGCTCCAGAGTCGAGCAGGATACGCATCATAGCAGAAAGCGAACCTATACGAGTCTCTATTTCTTCTCGAGATTTGACGCCTCGTGTTGTTTTCTTGGGTCATTTGACCGTAATGTAGGGGACGAGGTCGACTGTCCGAAGTCGTATTTTTGATCACTTGAGAAAACCTCCATCAAAAAAGTCCCGTATCTGCATCAATACTTCAGTATCAGGTATTTCGAGAGAACTATCACCGAGAGAGAGTCGTCATGATGTTTTATTTTTTGGAAGAGTATATGTCCATTTATTCGCTGAAAAATGACTCACATCAAAAATATAATCAACAATATCACAGACTCGTTTAGGTTCTATACCCTTTTTCTTCAGAGTTTTTCTGATTTTTTTTATATCAAATATTTTTGTTTCGATTTCCATAAAATAGGTGTTAATCGTTATTTGCTTATCGTTAAATGTTCGAGGATAATTATAAGAACTTCCCCTATTTTGTCTTTTGTATTTTGTCTTTTGTATTTTTTTGGAGAAATGCCCTGCTGAGATGGCACCCCTTCCCATACCGATCGATCAAGCGTATCATCATCTCATAGAGATCAGTCATGCCATTATCATGGGCGAGGTATTTGAGCCTATTGGTCGCAGAGATATAGCGGTGCGGGATAAATGCAGCAAATACTTCCTCTCGGAGACTTGAGGCGTTTTTTTTGAGCCAACGAAGGATAAGGCTAGTATCTGTGATATCCTGACCCGGACGAGTCGTCAGAGATTCTAGAAGGGCATGCTCGGGAGACGTGATGAGAAATTCGGTATCTTCTATCTTTTGACGACTCGCATATTGTTTTACGAGACTGTAGAGGGATCTTTTTTGCTCGAGAAGGGTGATAGCTACGAGCTTGTATTCACTTTGTATAGAGAGGATTTTTGGATTCTTTGGGACGATGACCTGCAGAGATTCGAGGAGAGAATAATCACGCAGTCCGAGAGCGAGAGCTTTTGGTCATGAGATGATACCTTGTCAGAGATAGTTTTCGGCGATGACCTTTTTGACGAGTGGCCAATAAAAATCCTCTGGGTCGAGCTTGGTATCGAGATTCCAGAGATACATACCTTTTCGGATAGAAACAAGAGTTCCATTTGAGACCAATCTATGCGCGAGTTTATAGTTCCCATTTTTGGATACTGCCCCTCGTACCTCCAGATACTTCTCTAGATCATTCAGAGACCAGAGCTTCAGTCATCTTTTCCTCATTTTTTGTACAATTTTGTTTAATTCCATATTTGTATTTTATATTATATATAAGAGTAAATGTCGTTATAAAATAATTATATTTTTATCTATAAAAATGCAATATTTTATTCTATAAAAATACTATACTTTTATACTCATTGAACTAAAATTATACCCAAGAAAATACATCATATATCATCTTTTATCACGTTTTAGACAGAGCGGATTTTATTGCCTTGACTGCGAATTTTTACATTTATAAATTTTTCCTATACTAACCCTATATTTATCGGTCAAAGCTTCCCTATGAATCTCTCTACTGCTTCTCTCTCAGAAATCCTCGCTGCCATAGCCAATGGCGAAACAACCAAACAAGCCGTCTGGGAACACTTCGCACATGTCCGTGATGAGCTCGATGGTGAACTCCAAGCATTCAACTATATTACTGAAGCGATGCCGACACCTGCCGAAGGTGCACTCTCAGGGCTTCCAATGGCGGTCAAAGACCTCTATAGTGAAACAGGCGTCCCGACGACTGCTGCGAGTAAAATGCTCGAAAACTATGTCGCCCCCTACGAATCAACGGTCACCAAGCGTCTCAAAGCGGCTGGTATGATAAGTCTCGGAAAAGTCACCTGTGATGAATTTGCGATGGGTGGAAGTGGTGAAAATTCTGCACTCAAGGTCGCTCGTAATCCATGGGATATCACTCGTGTCCCTGGCGGAAGTAGCTCTGGTTCTGCAACTGCTGTCGCATCTGGTATGGCTCCCGTCTCTATCGGTACTGATACGGGTGGAAGTGTCCGTCAGCCTGCGTCTCTCACGGGTGTTGTCGGATTCAAATGAACCTACGGAAGTGTCTCTCGTTACGGTGTCATCCCTATGGCGTCTTCTCTCGATACGATGGGAGTCTTATCACGCACGGTCCGAGATTCTTATCTCGTCTGGGATGCGATGCAGGGTCACGACCCGCTCGATGCGACAAGCCTCGATGGAAAAATCGAAGTCTCACAGGATATCTGGAATCGTACAGAACTCAAAGGCATGAAAATCGGTCTCCCAAAAGAATACTTCGGAGACGGTATCGAAGCTGGTACTCGTGAAACCATCGAACAAGCCAAGAAAACTCTCACAGACCTCGGAGCAGAACTCGTCGAAGTCTCTCTCCCCTCTACTGACTACGCTCTCGCTGCCTACTACGTCATCGTCCCAAGTGAAGTCTCCACCAACCTCTCACGATTTGATGGTGTACGATTCGGTCATATCACGGGCGAAGAATTCCGTGATTACGCTGATTGGATTTCACACACCCGAAGTGAAGGATTCTGACCAGAAGCCAAGCGTCGTATCATGATCGGTACGTTTGCACTGTCATCAGGATTTTATGATGCGTACTATCACCGAGCATCTCTCGTCCGAGAACTCGTCCGACGTGAATTCGCTGAGACATTTCAAAAAGTCGATGTCATCGCCACACCCGTCTCCCCTATGGTCGCATGGAAAATCGGTAAGATGGACAATGATCCTCTCGCGAACTACATGGCCGACATCTTCACCGTCCCTGGTGCTCTCGCAGGTATCCCTGGTATCTCTGTCCCTGCTGGATACGCTGCACCAGCCGACGATGCCTCTCTCCTCCTCCCTGTCGGTCTCCAGATCATGGGTCCAAAGCTCGGAGAAGAAAAAGTCTTCACTGTCGCTCATGTCTTTGAGCAAGCAATGAAAGAGAAGATAGCAGAAAGAAAACCGGAAGTTTGGAAGTAATTTTAATTGCATTAATTTATGAAAATAATCTCATTTGGGATTAACAATTTTAGATGAATCTCTGGATGAATAGAAAAAAATAAACTTAACTTTAATGAATCAAATACGATTTTTTTATTGTGACAAAATAATGTATGAAAATCAACATTCTTAAGAGCCTATGAATTTTTTTACAAAAATACTTCACCTAGTGACGATGATTTATTTAGTAAAAATGTTGATAATTTAATTGAATTTGAATTAGAGCTAAAATTAGATGATTTTGATTTTGAAAAAGATGCGATTAAATCAAAAGCAGAATGATTGAGATCTTGGCTAAATAGTGATAGTGTTTTAAAGATAAGGCGCACATTTGTTTCGAAGATGAATTGAGAGAAGATTAAAATAGAAGCACCTGAAAACTTTACTTTTAGTTGGACAAAAAACGAATGGGAGGAGAAGAATTATTGAGGAATATGATTAGATACAGTTTTTCAATCTTCTCTTCCTCATCCAATTTTTATTAAAGCAATGCCAACAGAAGAGGAAGTAGAAAACATTATCAATGATATACTCTCTAAAAAGGCTGAGAAAGCGCTAGAGGATAAAGAACGAGCCGAACTAAAAGCAGCTCAAGTAAAAATTAGAGAGTTGCAAGATAAAATGTATAACCCTGTATCAATACAGAAATACAAAGATGAGGTAAATAATCATTTCTGAAAGCTATTTCCTGAAACCCAAATAGAACTTGAAGAGAAAGATAAAACCGTATGGAGTGAAAGTAAATTTTGAAAAAAATTTGCTATTCATTTTGAGAAAAAAAATCCAGATGGAACAATTAATAAAAATATACCTTCGAGTTACGCTAAAATATGACATGGAGCAATTAGATCTGCAATATTTTCACTCATGTTAATGAAAGATATAGCGGAAGAATTTGAAAGATCAGAAAATAGAAAAGATTATTTAGTGCTCTTTGAGGAGCCAGAACTATTTTTACACCCACGATTAATGAAGGAATTGAGGGCTCTTATTTATAAAGTTAGCGAGGATGATTATCCATATCAAATACTCTGCGCATCTCATTCACCACAAATGATTGATATATCAAAACCAAAGTCTTCATTAATAAGGCTAATAAAAGATAGCTCCTGAACTAAAGTTTATCAAATTGATGATTCTTTTTTGAAAGCATCTAAAAACATAGCAACAAAAGAACAATTAAAAAATGAAATGTACGAAGTATTAAGATTTAACCCTTTTTTATGCGAGTCATTTTACGCAGATGAAGTTATTTTAATTGAATGACCAACGGAAGAAATCATTTTGAGATGATATTTATGAGAAAAATGTCCGATGAAAGATGTATTTATAGTAAATTGTGGTACGGTAAATAATATTCCATTTTATCAGAAAATATTTTCAAAATTTTCCATTAAATACAACATTATTTGTGATACCGATAATGCAAATTATGATGGAATTGATGCTAATTGAATTAAAAAATTCACTTCTTGAATCCAAAAAACAATTTATGAACAATATATACTAGATAAAGATAATGGGATTTCTTTAAATTTTTGCTATCACGAAGATACTTTTGAGCCTGCTCATAAAGTTAGCTCAATACCTGAAAAATTTAGATATAAAGATACATATAATATTTCAGATTGAAAACCATATAACGCAAATCTTTACTGGCGAGATGTATTAGCACCTAACTTGGAAGATGAATCTATAAACTTAGTACCTATCATTTCGTTTATAAAAAAGATTACCTAGAAGTAATATTTATTTCAGATTCTCCTTCAAAAATGCCACCGTCTTTGATCATGCATCGGTTGTAAATTACTCAAAATCAATCTCACCGAGCTGCACATTATAAGATTTCCATTTTGCATTATATTCTTGTTGTTTTTCTTTTGATATACTTGAGAAATTTGGATCACCTACAGCAGCCGATATAAGCTTCATGATGTTTTGTATCTCGTAACGAAGTCGATTACGTAAGAGTTGAAGATTTTTCTGATGACGCTGAAGACCTCTCGAAACAAGCTTACCACTTTCCTCTCCTCTCATAGTCAGATTTCTATGTGTCTTGAGAATTGGCCAGAGAAAACCAATAGTCTGCTCAGCATGTTCTATAAGCGATAGAGTTTTATAAAAAGAAATTCGGGAATCTATACCTCATAATGTGTTCTCTGTTTCGGTCAGGGTTTCCCAGTATGCTGTTTTTTCTGCCCCATCAAGATGACGAAATTCATCTTTCCCCATAAAACCAAGAGCATCTTCAACAAATTGTGATACTGCTGCTCTATGCTGTTTGACGTGATCATGTCCATCGTTCCAAGCTGTGAGTACATCTTGTCTCTCTGGTAATCCTGAAGCGACCATCACATCATCGAGCATATATCATACAGCATCTTTGGTTTCTTTGAGCGACTCAGCACAAGCCCAGAGTTGGATTATTCCGTGATTTTCATTGAATGTTTCATCACTATCTTCCATAATGGAGATATTTAAGTGATACTTCTATGAATTATATTTACGCTTATCAACATGCAAGAGTCTTTTTTGAAAACACCACGGTCTTCCCGCACGCATACGTCGGTGGTTGGAATGGTTTTATTCTTCTACACCCAGTTCTTCAGGAGTATGCTCTTTAAATTTCTTTTGTATGGTTTTTTTATCTCAAGTTTCGCAATAATCTATGATACTCAAGAGCATGTCTTCATAACGTTCTATAACGGAAAGTGCAAGTTGATTATTTTTTAGAAGAGCGATATCTTCGACGAGAGTCCCGAGCATACAGTCATCTTTATGAAATTCCTGATGAAGAACTTCTGTAAGTATTTCTGCTTCCTCTTGTTCCATTCCTCCTTCTTCTACGAGTCTATCCTGGATATCATCTATCACATCTCCAACTCTTTTTCTGATGAGGATAATTCGAGCTGAGAGGGCAAACATTTCCTGTGTAGAAAAATCTTTTTCTTCAGTATCGGGCTCGAGGTCAAAAAGTCGCTTACCAACGGCATCAAATTCTTTTTTACATTCCTGCAACTCTCCTATTTGATCGCTATAATCAATCATATAATTTTTAATTATTTTAAATAATAATAACTCTAAATTATATTTGTCAATTTTATATGCAAAATACTGAACTAATGTGCTTAATTATGGGTATTTTTTACCAAAAAATCCCCTCTGTGAGGGGATTTAAAAAAGAAGAAAAATTACCGACCAATCAACTTCATCAGTGCGGGCATTTTCTGTGCATCACCGCTGAAGAAGAGCTTATTGTCTTTCTGATCCACCGTGAGTCCGAGGCCTTTTACCTGTGTGAGGAGAGTACTTGCTTTCGTCGCATCAGTGGTGGAGACAAATCCATCGAGCTTACCATCCTTGGTATTCACAGAATACTGATAGTCACCCTGTGAGGCGATAGAGGTTGTGATTGCTTTTGGATCTATCGGAGCATCCCACGCATCACGCATCATCTGTTCATGTCTGACACGCATACCATCCATTTGACGTTGAATATTCTGGAAGTCTCTATCTATATCGCCCATCCAATTATCATTCATGTGGATATACATCGGACGAGGCATAAATCTATGCATTCGATAGAAGTCTCGGCATTCATAGTGTGCCACAGTAGCGATGAGGACGACGAGGAGCGCAAGTGATGTCCATCCATAGAAGCCGATTTTTTTGTGCACATGTTCAAATCCCTGCTTGATACGCTGAGAGATTTTTTTCACAGGAGAAGCCTTGTGTCCCTGTTCTGGTGTAGGTGTAGTATCTGACATAGAGAAGAGTATAAAAATAGTAAACAGAAAAGACCCTTTATGAGTCTCCTGGTTGTATTACGCAGAATGGGGAAAAATATTTCATTTTCCATCTTGACGTCGGATGATTTTTTTGAGGATTATTTTTTCTTACGCTTTTCTATGATACGAAAGAGCCTCAGGACTTCTCGCAATTCATGGTATTTCCCGGTGAGATCGTGGTCGAGGTCATAGAGTACCCGGACGACATTCCCTACCATCTGCGGTGTTTGAGCTATGCGACTTATGAATTCTATGAGTCGCTGCTCATGGAAACCATGTTTCTCGGAAAAATACTCTGAAGCTTCTAACAAAAGAGAATCCTTACCCTCGTGAGAGAGCTGAGCATAATTCTCAAATGCATCTTGGAAAAAACCAACTGTACCTCACTTTTTTACGATTTTCTCGAGAGCATGGGATTGAGATTTTTTAAAATCAGCGCTGCTTTCAAAGACTCGAAAATGCGTATCCATGATTTTATGTCGACTTACTCTCTGAGCAGGAGTTGTATGTATGTGGAGACTAGAAGTATTGATAAATGATCCTATCTTGCGATCACCTTTTGTATCTCGGAACCGCAGAATTCTTGCGGTCGATTTTTTTTGCTGAGGACCGATGTCAAATGAAAAAACATCAGCCTCAGACATCATCTCAAAAAACCTCTCTCGTATCCAGAGCTTATATCGGCGTCGAGCTTGGAGAGTATAGGTCTCATAGTCATGTGGCGCAAGACCTATTTTTTCGAGAACTTCATCACTGAGCTTATCTGGATCGAGAGGCAGAGCGCGAATAATCGCCATCGTATCTTCATCGGTGAGATAGATCGATTCGTGTGGTATGACAGCCTGGGTCGTATCCGGGCAGAAAGACCGGATAAGATAGGAAAGAAGAGTGACCTTTTGTCGGTATTTCTGAGCATTAATTCTATGCTCAAGATGGGGTCGTGCTCTTTTGATTCCACCGAAAGAACCTACAACGTTCTTGAATTTTCGTTCTACGTGCAGTATCGTTCGCTGAATTAAATCATTTGTGATGCTTGGTTTATCAAGAAGTCGCGTTGTCTTTCACCCGTGGAGCCAGTGTTCATTATTGGGGATATCATCTCTGTTATTTCGAGAAAACACATACGGCAAATCTCCATATCATTTTTGCGGGCCAAGCGCAGCCTCTATTTTCTGTATTGTGGCAAGAATTGTTTCATCGGTATCAGAGACATCCTGTGCGTCGAGAAGTGCATCGAGGGGTGATGGTGATAGTTCTTCTGCTTTTTCCATTTTATATATGAAGAATATATAAAATATATAATTATCAATCCCTACCCTGCTATCATCGCCTGAAGTTCCTTCAATCCAATAATACTCACTCACAGTGTTTGCGCTTTTTCACGTTTGCTTCCAGCATTTTCTCCAGCGATGAGGTAGTCGAGATTCCCTGAAACAGCCGTACGCACTTCCCCACCGTTTGCTTCGACCATGGCATGGATATCATCACGTGAGAGAGTAAATGTTCCTGTCACACAAAACGTCTTTCCCACAAGTACGCCAGAAGATTTTTCAGTGACCCGAGGAAATACTATCGTCACACGAGCGAGGAGTCGTTCGAGAAGATGCTTGTGTGTCTCAAGGTACGTACGAATCGTCCCTGCAGTCCCCGGTCAGATATCCTTCACTGCTTCGAGCGTTTCAATGCTGAGATGAAAGTGTAGTATATCATCGATTGTCTGAAAGAGTGGTGCAAGGAGCTTGGCTGTACGCTTCCCTACTCATGGGATTCCGAGTGCGCCGATAAATCGGTCGATAGGCAGTGTCCGTTTTGCTTCGATGGCTGTCATGAGGTTGTCGACGGATTTTTCCTTGTATCACTCAATCTGAAGAAGTTCATCTCGATGGTCACGGAGGTCATAGATAGATGCCATATCTGTAACCCATCAGAGTTCAAGGAAGAGCTCGATTTGTTTTGGACCAAATCCATCGATATCCACTCCGTGTTTGCTCACGAACCATTCGAGCGCTTGCATCTCACGAGCAGGACAAGCAGGATTGCTACACAGGAGAGCGATTTTTTCTCACTCTTTATGTGTCGGTGATTCACAGATGGGACATTGTGTCGGAGGGGTGATGATTTCTTCTTTGCCTGTTCGCGCTTCGATGATAGGCGCAATAATTTCTGGGATAACTTCACCAGCACGATGAATAAATACTTGGTCTCAAATTCGGAGGTCTTTCTTGGCGACTTCATCATAATTATGGAGTGTCGCATGCTGAACCGTGACGCCCATGATGTTCACTGGTTCGACATGTGCGACGGGTGTGATGGTACCAGTACGACCGACAGAATGCTCTATCTCGATGATACGCGTACGAGCATACTCTGCAGGAAATTTGAACGATATAGCATAGCGTGGATGGTGTGATGTCATACCAAGTACTGGCCAGAGATGCAGATCATTTATCTTGATCACGAGTCCATCGATATCAAATGGACAGGTGGGTTTTTTACCCATCTCATGAATCATGGTGACGATCGATTCGATACCTATTTTTTTCTCAAAAAAGAGTTCGCCTTTTTGCCACTGTTTTGATGTCTGAAATCCCCACAATCCGAGTTTTTCTATGAGAGCAGAGTATGTCGCCTCTTCCGTCATGCTCGTTTTATGGAGCTCTTCGAGATCAGGACATGAATAAGCGAAGAAGAGGAGGTCTCGCTCCCGAGTGACTGTCGGATCGAGTTGACGAAGACTCCCGCTCGCCGCATTTCTGGGATTCGCAAAGAGTTTTTCTCATAACTCTAATCTCCTATGATTCAGTTCATCAAACGAAGCCCGTGACATCACCACTTCTCCTCGTACTTCGATTGTTTCGGTATAGGGTATCGTCTGCGGTATATTTCTGATCTCTCGGACATTGAGTGTGATATCCTCTCCTATCTGCCCATCACCACGAGTGAGTGCACGGACGAGTTTCCCTCCTTCATAGACGAGAGCAATACCGAGACCATCAAACTTGTATTCAACGACATATTCGAGCGTATCGTAGCTCGTTTCTTTATCGAGGATACGCCGTATACGAATCTCGAATTCTCTCAAATCTTTTGCATCATAGGTATTATCGAGAGACATCATCTGATGAAGATGTGGCGCTTTGGTAAAATGATTATCTTCATCGAGACGAGCGACTTCATGAGTAGGGCTTGTCTCATCGTGCATGCCAAATTTTTCTTCTCCTGCGACCAGGAGAGCGTAGAGCGTATCAAACTCCCCATCTGTGATAACAGGTTTGTCGTTATAATACTGGGCACGATGATACTGTATCACTTCTCGGAGTGTCGGTATATCTTCACGGGTAATCTCATCGAGTGTACGATGGAGAAAAGAGTGAGTTTCTGCGAGCATAATCGAAAAAAGTATACAATCCTCTTCCTAAAGTAAAGTAAAATCCGTAGACAGAAAAGGTTTTTCGCTTAGCATAAGAGCGTCTCTTTTTTATTCTTCTTTTATGAAAAAAACCTCCATAGCCATCCTCATGCTCTCTGTGCTCCTCGCTAGCTGTACCATGCCGACTATGCCATGGACAAAAAATGCTACCACTGATACAGAAACAGAAGTAGCAACTGATGATACTACAACTGATACAGATGGAAATGCTTCTGGAGAAGTCACTACACCAAAAGATACCACTAAAACAGAAGTACCCGTAAAAGCAACCGATACAACTCCGAGCGATACACCAAAATGAATCGCAGAAGGTGGTGTCTATCTCCCCTATACATCGACTGCAGTAGCACAAGCGAAAGGCAATGTCGTTCTTTTTTTCCATGCCAACTGGTGTCCCACCTGTGTCGCTATAGAAAAAGATATCAAGGCTCACCTCAAGGATATTCCAAAGGATCTCACCATCCTCCGTGTCAACTACGACGATGCAACAGATCTCAAAGAACTCTATAGCGTCACTGGTCAATATACATTTGTACAGGTCGATAATAGTGGCAAGCTCATTAAAAAGTGGCGTGGTGGATCAACACTCAAAGACGTCCTCGCTCAAATCAATGGCAATACTCCTCAAGATATACCAGAAACAACTGCTCCAAAATCGACAAATGCTCCAGTATCTGGTTCAAAAAATGCGACCGATCCATTTTAGTAAAAAATACCTCTAAAAAATCCCCGTACGGGGATTTTTTATTGCAGTCTCCAGGTGACGATAGTATTACGCTCATGAAATTCGCACTCTATGCTCAGACTCACATCAGAAGCAAGCCTCTGATATTCTGATTCAGAAAAAGCATGATAAAATCGCTTATGTTCGCCTATTTTTATGAGAAAATCCGCACTTCCATCCGAGTAGTCCTGACTTCGAGAGGTACTATATTTTTTCTGAGTCTCATGGAGGAGATTCCAATTCGTCATATATATAGCACCCCCTGTCTGAAGGAGATTTTTTATCTGTTTCAGGACACTTACTCGCTCTTCATAGGATTCGAGATGATGAAAACTCGCAATCAAAAAACAAGCATCAAACAATTCTTTTCAGTCCAATAATGATTGTATCTGTTTCATATCTCCATGTATCCATCGTGGTGAAAAAAAATGCTTCTGAAGATCATCGTCCATTTGAGCCTGAGAGAGGAGCACTTTCGAACTATCGAGGCCAGTATATGAAAGGTTGTGTTGCTCAAAAAGATCACGCATATCACTCCCTATGATATGCTGAAGAAGTCTTCCGTTGCCACAACCTATATCTGCTATATTCCATAATTCTTGTTGTGAAAAACGTGCCACGAAACTCTCAAGAAGAAGAGTGATTTCTTCCCAGTGCATATTTTTACGACTCTTTCAAAAAGTCTCTCAAAAGTCATCGTACTGAACCATGTTATTGTTTAGGATGTTGAGGGTTTTGTGGATTTTGTTGAGGCTTTTGATTCTGATTTCTCTGTTCGTTCTGAGCCTTCTGTTGTTTTTGTCATTTCTTCTGATTTCTCTGAGATCCGACAGATTTGCGTGACTGAAAGAGGAGCTCGTCTGGATAATCCTCTATATCAATAAATTCATCGGCTATTTCTCGGAGTTCCTTATTTGTCGTACGGCCAAATGCCATGACTTCGACGAGACACCCCTGAGACTGTTGGAGATAATTCACCACAGGACAATAATCACCATCCCCAGAAACGAGAACGATAGAGTCGACTTTATTTCCGAGACGAACAGCATCCATCGCTATACCGACATCCCAGTCGGCTTTTTTTGATCCATCCACAAATGTTTGTATTGGTTTGAGCTTAATCTCAAAACCACTCTCATGAATAGCTTCTATGAAAACTTTATTTGTCTCTTCTGCCGTATCGACCGCATATGCGATAGCTCTCGTCAATTTTCTTCCTTGGAGGATGAGATTGAGAATATTTTTAAAATTCACGCGAGAATGGTAGAGATTCTTCGCAGAGTAATAGAGATTTTGCACATCGACGAGGACGGCAACACGTTGTTCAGGATTTCGTATAATCATGGATTCTATTGTATTTATATTTCCTAATTGAGAAGTCATATAATTGACATATATATAGATATATTACAATAAAATTATGCATGAGCCCAAAAATAGAAAAGAAATTTTGGAAAGATTCACTTCAAGAAATAAAGTAAAGGGGAATTTTTTTTGTATAGCTGAAAAAGTATCTCAAATTATTCCTGGGGTAAATATTGCTTTGAAATGATGAAGGCAACGTGGCATATTGGTAAATATTACATGACACGGGGAGGATCAAATTGGTTGATGTATACAAATTGCTGGCAAACTCACAAAAAGTCAGATGAATTTTGTAGGCCTCCAGTATGCAAAAAGTATTTGATGAGAACAAATACAAATAGGATGAATCCAGTGAGCATGATGTGTTAATGGTTCCATAGGTCAAGGGCAAATCATAGGTGCGCAGTGGGCACAAAAGGTAATCATTCAGGGGCACATACTATGACTACAGAGGGCTTCGGAAGCGTCTGAATCACAAATACAATTTTTAGGATTACAAAGAGCTCAATCAGTTTGAAAATGCCAAGGGCAAATATTTGGAGGAGTACAATCTGCAAAAGAAGTACGGGGTGATCAAGTTCAAATGGTCGGCATCCAAACAACAAAAGATGTTGACTGAAAACAAGCACAATTATGTGGTCTACAGTGAGTAAATACGATAACAAAGAACCAAATCCAATTAATGGGTATACAAGCTATTCATACTGATTGAACTGACCAGTGACAAATTTTGGGATTTCAGTCTGGAAAAAACATTACCGAACAACATCAAGCATTCTGAATACAATTGTCTGATATCGTGAAAAACCAAGGACAATTATGAGGTATACAATGTGCAGTAAATGTAACACGCGATCAATTTCAAGCGATAGGAATACAGTGCGCCGGGGAAGTAGAATTCGATCAAGGACAATTATTGGGTTTACAAGGAGCTGAGAATGCTGGTAATCAAAATCAATTTATATGAATACAGATGTGAACCATAAAAAGAATTCAGAGACAATTATTAGGGATTCAATTATGAATAATATGAAGAATACAGGAGCAGTGATTTGGGATACAACTTATGGGCAATATTGTCACTCAGATTTCACGCGGAATAAGCCTGAGTATAAAAAATGTAAAATTTCTACGACGCTAAGAAAAAAGGAGTATTGGAGAATAAGTTTTTCTGTGTATTGCTGAAATTCCTAGCTCTTTTAAGGCTATCTGGTGTATCTCAGTTCCATATCCCTTATGCCTCTTAAATCCATATCATGGAAAAATATTTTCATATTGTATCATGATATGATCACGGGTGACTTTTGCGAGGATAGATGCGGCCATGATCTGCTTCACTTTTGAATCTCCTCGAACGATATAGTTCGGTTCTGGTAAATCAGTAATATCAAAACGGTAATTATCTCTCCCGTCGATAAGCAAGTGCTCTCAATTATTTTTCACAGCAAGCAATGCCTCTTCCATGGCTCGCCTATTTGCCTCTCGAATTCCAACAGTATCGATAATAGTGTTGTCTATAATACCAATTCCGTAAGAAAGTTTATCTTCTTGAGCGAGTCTCAGAATCTCCTGATATGTCTCTTCTCGATTTTTCTCTGTCATTTTTTTAGAATCTTGGAGTATTCATACGATAGGATTTTTGCCTGACCAAACAACACACGCAGCGACGACTGGACCAGCCCACGATCACCTCCCTGCCTCATCGACACCGATGATACTTTCTCATTTTTTTATGTTTTTGAGAGAAAAAGGTGGTTTTTTTGTGCTTTTGTATTGATTTTTTGACATGTTAGCAGAGAATACTTATCGTGACACAAAATGCCAATTATTTCGCTGATTATGATGCCTATGTACTCAAGTACAGGGATTATGAAAAGCGCGATCCAGATGATATCTTCTCAGAACTTTTGCAAGAATGTGACTATATCTCTGGTGAATGAAAAGACCTGATCCGACAGTCCTATACGATAGCAAAACGTGGGCACATTAATCAACTCAGAAAGTCTGGAGCCCCCTACATCACCCATCCTCTCACGGTGGCATGTATGATGCTCCCCTATCGTCCTGATCCTATGTTACTCTCGGCGACACTCCTCCACGATGTCCTCGAAGATACAGATGAAACATATGAAAGTATATTTGATATACATCCTGATATAGCCAATATCGTCGAAGGTGCTACAAAGATTCGATCTGCCTCCCGTGATGACCCTTCTGGTTTTTCAAAAGAACAAGCTCGCTTCGAAACTATCAGAAAGATTCTTATCGCTTCTCAAAAGGATATCAGAATACTATTTCTGAAGATATTTGATCGATCGCATAACATGATCACCATCGATGCAATGGGGCCAGAATGAAAGCAAAGAATGGCCGAAGAAACAGCACATATATATATACCACTCGCAAAAAGGTCTGGCCTCAGAGAAATGTATCATTTTCTTCACGGTCTCACCGCTGAAGTGCTCGAACCAGAAAAATGGGAAACAACCAGAACATTTGTCACCAATAGGCACGAATCCATGGTCGAGAATTCAAAGAAAACACACGCATATCTCAAGAAACAAAATTGGTCACGAAATATCCTCCATTATGATACGGATTTTGTCTCTCCTTTTTCTATTGAACTCACAAAGACATATCTCGAAGAATCTTGGTATGCTATACAGATAGTCGTACGAGATCCGAGTGATTGCTACGCTATACTCCATGACATAGGAGCAAGGCAGGATGAAAATTTTCTCCAAGTAGGTCGAGTCAGTGATCTCATCAATCATCCTCGTTTATCTGGCTATACCGGTCTTCATACGGAAGCAGTTTTTGAGGGGAAGCAACGTCTCAAACTGCGCATCATAGACGAAAAAACCTATGAAAAAGTTTTGCGTTATGAGACTTTTGAAGAACTCTGAACAACATACGGCCCTGTTCTTTTCCGTGATTTTGATCTCATCAATGAAGCCACATCTTCGGATTCTTGAGACTTCATGAAAAGTGTCACAGAGCATATTCTCGCACGAAAAATACCGATCCATTCACCAAAAAAACCTCTCTTCTACATGCCAATCAAGTCTACCGTGCTTGATGCTGCTATCTACCTCGACCCGCTCCACTTTTCGCAGATAGATGAGATTCATAAAAATCATGAAAAGGTACCATTCTATACCCTTCTCGAAAACAATGATATTATCACCTATACACTTAAAGAAAAACCATCAATACTCCATAAATGGCTCGAATTTACTCATTCCGGGGTGTCTCGTTGGAGAATAGCGGAGTATTTTAAGCACCATAAAAAATAAGAGCGCATGGGTAGAAAAAATATACTTCTCTTCCGTGGTGAGAATATGCGAGAATTGCTCCAGACAGTTCGGGCTTGGCGCGAGCGATTTATACAGAAATACGGTGAGATAAATCTCCTCGACATCGATCGTGATAATATGCCGAAAGAAATACTCTCAGACTGTATGGCGCCAGGATTCATGGGGAGTTCTCGTATGGTTATATTTCGTGACAAACTCTCAAAAACAGCTCGTGAACTCAAAAATAGAGAAGAAAAGGCAGGAAAAACGATTGATCTCGATGATGAAGATGAGGAAAAAGAGGATACTGATGGCCTCTGGATAAAAATGTGCGAATCCCTCCCTGATACGAATTTTCTCCTATTTATAGGGAACAAAAAACCTCTCTCTGATTTGGAGTCATGGCTCGAAGAACATGCAACTATTCATGATTTTGCTTCACCGACACCGAGAGCTATGCAGCTCTACTGTATTCAGGAGCTCTGACTCACTGAAATACAAGCGGAGATTTTTTGTCATCAGCTCGGATTTTATGAAGAAAATATCTACGGAAAAGTGGTTACCATAGGAAAACCAGACTACATCTATCAGGAAGTAGCAAAACTCAAACTCACGGGGAAAAAAGAATGGGCCAATGCCGAACTCAAGGCTATTTTACCAGACTACAGAGATGAAAATAGTTTTAATATGCTCAATCCTCTCTGGGATCGACAGGGGCAAGAGATGATTAGCACCTGGCAGAGACTCATGGACACAGCCGATCACGAGCTTACGATGGCGAGCATTATTACTATGATTCGAAAAATTCTTATCTGTGCTACATTTCCAAATATAGGAGATATTCCTGTTACCCGTGGGCAAAAAACTACTGGCGCAAAGCTCAGAAATGAACAAAAAGCAATCAAAAAACTCTATGATGCCATCATAGCAGTTGATATTGCTGAAAAATCATGAGAATTACCACACAAAACGAATGCTTTTTTGATGGCACTTCTCTCTTACTGTTAAAAACCCATATTACCCATGCGACTCACCATAGAAATATGACCTGAAAATCCTGTATTGAGAGCTGTTTCTAGCCCCATAAAGGCTAGTGAAATACACAAATACAGAGTTCTCGGTGAATCCATGCTTGCCTATATCAAGAACCCAAAGCACAATGGAATAGGCCTCGCAGCACCTCAAGTGGGGACAAATAAGCGTATGGTTGTCGTGGGTCTCCCAAAAGGGCAAGATGATGAAGAATACCCTATTGTCCTCATGATCAACCCACTTATTACAAAAAAATCAGATGAAACAGAGGTTGGAGAAGAAGGTTGTCTGAGTCTCCCTAATCTGCGATGAAATGTCAAAAGATCGGTCTGGGTAGAGGCTGAATGGCTCGATATAAAAGGGAAAAAGATAAAAAAACTCATTACGGGATTCGGCGCAAAGGTCATCCAACATGAAATAGACCACCTCGATGGAGTTCTCATTAGTGATAAATTCTTGAAATAATTAAAAAACAATGATATAGTGATGTCAAGGTATGACTCCCGACTCACAATTTCTCCAGAAACTCGTCCACGAGAACCAAAAACTCCGTGCCGAGCTCGCCGTTGCTCAACAATGGATAGGTCGAGAAGTATCTGAGATTCGTATGAGAAAAGTAAAACAGGAAACTGTTCATGCAACCCGGAAAGATCTCCAAGAATCAGAAGATGATATACGAGCCCGTATTCGTAAGTATTTCTGAGAAGCGATCCCATTTTTATCAGAAGAAAATGAAGACCTCCTCATCGAATCAGAGATAAATTTTCAGCATCTCGCACGCAAAAAGGATCTCGATGCCCTCATGGTCACAAATGTCTACCAGAAAATACTGGAAAATATCTTTGAAGAACATATGACTCGCCATTTTCGAGAGGCACACCACAAGAGTCGTCTCCATCCAAGCAAGAATGATCTCCTCGAAAAAACACTCTACAAAGTCATGCACGATGGCTTTCGTCTCTCAATAGGGAAAATATATCAAATTTTTGAACGTATCGTGATGGGTAAAAGTGGTGATTTGATCGAGCTTTTTCGTACGTCCCTCGATACACTCCCTGTAGCCCAAGCTCTCAACGATTCAGAATTCTGGGAACTCTTTACTGACCTCATAGAAACCAAAGCATTTGGAGAAAAACGACACGCAGGAAAAATATCATTTCAAGATGCGAGATTTATCCGTGAAAGTGTCACAGGAAACTATGAAGAAGAGGGTCTCTTAAAAATACTTTTCAAATACTTGGCATAAAAGGAAGAGTGAATGTCTTGGAATAAAAGAGAAAAGTCTATACTTCCTCTATGTCCATTTTTCTCTGAATAGATCCTGGAACAACCGATGTTGGCTTTGCGGTGATAGAAGTCATGAAAAACACACGAAACATCCTCACTTTCTGAGTTATTCATACGACACCGAAAGCACCACAAGGACAGAAACTCCTCGAAATCATGAACGATCTCGAAGAAATCATCGTACATTATGGAGTGACTCATGCCGCCGTCGAAAAACTCTATTTTTCGACAAATCTCAAAACTGGTATCGATGTCGCACAGAGTCGCTGAGTCATTATCGCAATCATAACAAAACACAATATACAACTGGCAGAATACACACCGCTCCAGGTCAAAAAAGCCATTTGTGGGAATGGAAAAGCAGAAAAAAAACAAATAGGACGAGCGGTACAACTCCTTTTTAAACTCGATGAAATACCAAAGCCCGATGATGCAGCCGATGCACTCGGTATTGCCTATCTCGCCTCTCTTCAGTATACTCACTCGTAGCTATGTTTATCGATACACATTCACATCTCTATCTCGGCGAACTCCAGCATCATATTCCTGAGGCCATCAATCATTTACGAGAGAAAAACTTTTCTCACACAATCCAGATCGGCACAAGTGTAGAAACCTCTGAGATATGCATAAATCTCGCTCATACCTATGATATTGTTCGTGCGACAGTCGGTATTCATCCTTGTGAAGCACAGGATATCCCCGTCGAAAAAATCCCCGAACAAATCGCTGCTCTCGAGAAAATGATTCAAGATGAAAAATCATATGTTGTCTGACTCGGAGAAATAGGGTTTGATCACTACCATCTCTCAAAAGATAAGAACGAAGCTGAGATTCAGAAAGCCAGGCAAATAGAATGGTTTCACGCTCAGGCAGAGTTAGCAAAAAAATGTGATCTTCCTGTAGTTATCCATACACGGAACTGCCCCGACATAACTCTAACAGGACTCCGAAAATCTGGACTCCAAAAATTTGTGATTCATTGTTTTAGTGAGAATTGGGATTTTGCGGAAAAGATATTTGCCATCTCAGAAGAGACAAAAATCAGCTTCACAGGCATGCTCACCTATCCAAGATCTACAATCATACAAGAAGTCGCTAAAAAAACACCACTCAATCGTATGATGATAGAAACTGATGCTCCTTTTCTCATCCCTGAAGACAAAAAATCCGAAGCTTCTTACTGTGAACCCGCTTATTCTTTATCAGTTTACAAAAAACTCTGTGAACTACGAGAAGAATCGCCTTCAACAATAGAGGAAACTCTCTGGAAAAATTCTGTTCACTTTTTTTCACTCTCATAAATTATGTATACCAAAGTATTTGTTTCAATGATGATTATTCTGTGTTTTTTGTGAATCCTGACTGGCTGTATACTCTACTTCGGTTTTGACCCAATGTATCATCCCACTTTCTCACTTATTATGATGTGAGTTTCTGTGGTGCTCACTGGTGGTTCTCTCATAGGACTTCTCCTCTTGCTAGTAAAAAAAATCCTTTCTCGTGGCTTTCTCTATCCTATTGCGGCATTTCGTTCATTTCGTCATGGCATACTCATTGTTTTATATCTGGTAAGTGCTTATATTTTTTCACGCTACGGGGTACTCTCTCTATTAACCTGATTTTTGCTGCTCTGTATAATCTTTTTACTCGAACTCATATTGACGAAAATAGAAGATGTATAGACTATCTCTATGCACACTATTCATATCCAAAGATTGGGGGATAATGCCTCACCTTGTACGGCTTGATTTTCTATAGAAAAAGATGATGGAATAAGCTTTGTCTGTGTGTGTCATACCAAAAATAGTACCCTCACAAATACGATACACCGAATATGCACAGACTATATCGTTGAGCTCAGCCCAAATGCTAAAAATGCAGTTCATGTTTTCACAGAACTTCTCGAATGAATGAATCATGAACTTGATACGCTCTACCTCCAACATAAAAAAAGTGATGTCTCTCTCTTCATAGGTCTCGTTGTCGGTCAACATGTGCATTTTTCTATGTTTGGTCCGGAGATTACTGGGGTTATCGTATCTCAGACAAACATCGAGGACATATTCACTGATATGGATACTGGTGAGGGGCATTTCGTTTACGATTCACATGGAGATATACGTGAAAATGAAACACTCTTTATCTTTTCTCCAAAGGTTGATACCCACATTATCGGATCTGAATGTAGAAATCTCTCCCATCTCGCTCTCGCTGAACGATGTCAGCTTCTCGCTGAAAGAGTCGAACGATCATATAGTGACGATAGTATTATTATGAGTATCGGCGAGGAAAAAGAAAAAATCAAAGAACACTGGAATCCAAAACGAATGTCTGAAACACGAAAAAAATGAGCAGCGCTTATCAGTAGCGCACGAAAAGTCTGAGATGAAAGCATACGGAAGATACAGTCTGGTTTTTCAGACCTAGGAAAAAATACACAAAATTGGGTTATTGTGAGTGGTCTTTTCATCAGTGTTGTACTTCTCTATTTTATCATCACATCTGTGATGAATTCGCAGTACACTATTTTTGTTCCCCAAAAATATAAGGATATGGTTGCAGAAGCGCGCGTGAGCCTCGACGATGCTACACGTATGATAGATCAACCAGATAATTTTGCCCCTGCGATCACACGCGTTCGAGACATCATCACAAAAATAAAATCAGCCGATGTACTCAAAGTGGATGTCGCCCAACTCGAAAATGATATAGCTGTCTTGGAGCGAGCAGTGAACAAGGTTACTTCCCTCAAACAAGATGAGTATACTGGTGTTTATTCTTATACAAAAGCAGTTGATTCTCTCCCATTTTCCATCTATACCTATGACAAAAAGGTCACCCTCATTAGTAAGGATGGTATCGTAGGCCCATTTATACCTGGTGAACCAGCAAAAGAAAGCTCTATACCAAATGGAGAGAAATATACTTTTTCAGATATGGATAGCGAAGGTCGCATCTATATAGGGACTGATAAAGACAAGATATATCTCTTTGATAAATGACTCAGCAATACTCTAAACGTACAACAAGTCGGTGGCTGGGATAAAGCTATAGGGATGAGTGTTTATAATTCAAATATTTATCTCCTCGGCACTGATGCAAAACAGATATACAAGTACCGAAAACAAGCAGAAAACAATTATTCTGGAAGAAGTTTTGTTATCAGCGATAACCAGGTAAGTCCTATTGTCGATATCGATATCGACGGAAGTGTCTGGACTCTCAACAATAGTAATCCAGTTTCACTCGAGAAAATCCTCACAGCTCCTCGCTATGAGCGACGTCCTATTATTATGAACGGCCTCGGGATAAATTCATTCCAAAATATCAATCCTGATACGACAAAGATTTATGCTGGTGATCTCTATCAAGAAATCTACATTTTATCAGATAATAGAATATGGGTCTTTGTTCCGAGCTCAAAACGATTTAGTGATGTCAGAAATGTCACCTACATCGGACAACTCGATGTACCAAATGTCGTCATTACCGATCTAGCTGTCGAACAAGATGGTGATGTCCGAAAGATATACTTTGGTAGTCCAAAAAGTGGTATATTTTCAACAAAGATTACCATCAAAGATAATAAGATTCACATCCTTCCTTCTAAATAACATCATGTTTCCGATTGAAGCAATTGTTCTCAGAAAAATACGGATTGATGGTCAAAGAGTCGTTCTTACTTGTTTTTCGAGTGAGTATGGGAAGATAGATATATTTCATCGTGAGAGCCCAAGCACAACTCGCCTCGACACACTCTCTCATTTCACCGGACAGATACGGACAAAAGAACACAATACACTCTCAAGCATCTATCGAACAACATCATTCACGCCAAGTGGTAACTATGATCTCTATGACCTTGCGGGCTGGTCTGTCGCTATTCTCTACACACTTCTCCCTCTCGGTCTCCCCTATCCGAAGCTTTTTCAAGTTCTCAAATCTATCACCATCAATCACGCAACTTGCAATCATGATATTCTCCTATTTCTCATACAAACCTGCCGAGATTTTGGTATAGCACAATGTGATATATCACAATATGCTGTCCTTCTCCAGGATGAAGATGGGCAAAAACAGGCTCGCAGTGATATAGAGGGCTGGATTAGTGCTTATCGTGCCTCATAAAAATCAAGAGATACTTATTGCTCGTGAGAAAAAACAAATATACTCAAGTCACACTTAAATATAGCTCTCTTATCTATGAAAAAAATATATCAGACACTTTTTCTCTTGGCTTTGGTTTTAATCGGAAATTCTGGAATGTGAGCGTACGCACTTTCTGAAAATGACATGCTACAGTCTGTTCTCAAAATAAAAGTATATGGCCAGGACAGCATAAGTAAAAACTACATCTTTGTTCAGTGGGGCAGTGCTGTAGCCATAGATTCAAAGAGAATCATTACAAATGCTCACGTGATTCTCAATGATGCTACCTGACTTCCTCTGGGAAATTATGAAATCTGTAAATCAAAACCTGACACAAGTGCGCCAATATGTTTTACCACTGCTCGTCTCGTGTCGTATGATTCTGTGGCTGATTTAGCAGTATTAGAACTCTCTACTCCGATATCAGGAGCCAAGAAAATGACTTTTCAAGAAAAATCTATATCTATTGGAAGTAATGCTATCGTATATGGTTATCCCTCTATCGGAGGAGAGAGTATAACGAGGACTGAATGAAAGATCGGAGGTATGGAGGGTGAAAGTTATAAATTTGATGGCACTATAGACCATGGTAACTCAGGAGGTGGAGCATTTGATACAAGGGGAAATTTAATAGGAATTCCTTATGCAGTAAGTTCAGATAATGGTGTTATAGGATACATCATACCCTACTCAATAGTAAAGAAATTCCTCTCTGGAAAAACTGATAATATAGAAAAATATGCTCGCTGAGTTACAAGTGAATTTAAATCCTATATTAACAACCTCGAAAATCTCTGAAAAAATATGAATCTCATAAGCACAAAATATGTAACTATAAAAGATATCTGAGCCAGCGGTTTCTCTCTGGTAAATGCGGTAGAGTCGAGAGAGAGATCGATATTTGATTATCGTTTTGTCCATAAAAATAACCGTGTATCTCTCATCACTTACTGCTCAAAAGATGCCATGTCAACAAAAAAATCTACAATAGAAATAGCGAGAGACACTATAGCATGGTACAATCTCTCAGATTCGAGAGCTATAACAACAGAACTCCCTTCGGTAGAGAATTGAAATCACACATTGCTTACTACTTCAACAGTCGAGGAAAGTGGGCAAAAATGGGTCATGTTTGAAGTATTTAATGATAAAACACCAAATTGTTCTGCCATCGTGATAGCACAGGATGTTAAAAAAGACATGAGCATATATATGAAAGCATTAAATATCGCAAAAAAGGTGCAGTTTAGCAATGTGGAAACAGTAAAACAATCATATGACTCAGTTTTTTATAAAAATTTTCAAATTCCAGAAAACCTCTACGTCACAGAATCAACCAGTCTCGATGACCTCAGCATTGTACCAAAAATTGGAACTATTTTTGGCCAAAATTTTTATACCAGTGACCGTTTAAAAGTAGAAACCTTTGTAAACCTTAATGGTTACATGAATATTGGTTATGATGCCTCTCAATATTACAAAGGGGCAGATTTTTCATTTGATGCATTTATAAAACGATTTGTGACAACGGATGATCCAAAAATAGTAGAGGTTATTCTGACAAGCAAAAATGGTAAGAAATTCATCCTTTCATACATAAATCCAACAACTGATAACCAGAGTCGAGTGATTTTTAGCTATCCATTTAAAACAGAAGCAGGTGAATTGAAGTTTTACCAATATCAGTTTGACTATCCATCAAAGAATGAGGATTTTGAGCGTACTATTAAAGCTTTTTTTGAAAATACAGAACTCCCCGGCACATCACCTTTCCCAAATTAAGGTAAAAAGAAAAATAGAAACTCAAAGATGCTTCAGATAACAGAAAGATGATTTGCATTCCCTGAGTTTTCTTTATAATCCGCAGGTATTACTTTTGACTTTTTTCTCTTTATGCACACAGGAAAGATTAAATCCATCATCGGTGTCGTTATCGATGTAGAATTCACAGAAGGCTACGTGCCTGCTATTTATGATGCTCTCGAGGTACAATCAGAGCCAAAAATCACACTCGAAGTCCAGCAACAACTCGGAGACAGTGTCGTACGTACTATCGCCATGAATCCTGTCGACGGTCTTCAGAGAGGTATGGAAGTCAAGGCTCTTGAAGCTCCCATTTCTGTACCTGTTGGTGAAGAAGTCCTCGGACGAATGTTTAATGTCCTTGGCCATCCTATTGATGAAAAACCAGCTCCAAAAACTGACAAGAAAGCCCCTATTCATAAACCAGCTCCAGCATACGAAGAACTCACAACTCAAGCAGAAATTTTTGAAACAGGTGTCAAAGTCATCGATCTTGTCGCACCTATGCTCAAGGGTGGTAAAGTAGGTCTCTTCGGAGGTGCGGGTGTCGGAAAAACCGTCATCATGCAAGAACTCATCCACAACATCGCCTCAGAACACGGAGGTTACTCTGTCGTAGCCGGTGTTGGTGAACGTACTCGTGAAGGTAATGATCTCTATCATGAAATGAACGACTCTGGTGTTATCGACAAAACAGTGATGGTCTTCGGTCAAATGAACGAAGCTCCTGGTCCTCGTGCTCGCGTCGCTCTCACTGGTCTCGCTATGGCCGAGCATTTCCGTGATGCAGAAAAACGAGATGTCCTCCTCTTTATCGACAATATTTTCCGATTTACACAAGCTGGTTCAGAGATTTCAGCACTTCTCGGTCGTATCCCATCTGCAGTAGGTTATCAACCAACACTCGCAACAGAAATGGGTACACTCCAAGAACGTATCGCTTCAACAAAAAATGGTTCTATTACTTCAGTACAGGCCGTCTATGTGCCTGCGGATGACCTCACTGACCCTGCTCCTGCCAATACTTTTGCCCATCTCGACTCTACGGTCGTTCTTAACCGTTCTATTGCTGAGCTCGGTATCTACCCTGCGGTAGATCCACTCGACTCTACTTCTACCGTCCTCACACCTCGCGTCGTCGGTGAAGAACACTATGCTGTCGCTCGTCAGGTACAGAAAATCCTCCAGAGATACAAAGAACTCCAGGATATCATCGCCATCCTCGGTATGGATGAGCTCGGAGAAGATGATAAAATCGCTGTTGCTCGTGCTCGAAAAATCCAGAGATTCTTCTCTCAGCCATTCTTCGTCGCTGAACAATTCACGGGTACTCCTGGCGTGTACGTCAAACGTGAAGATACAGTTAAAGGATTCAAAATGATCGTCGATGGTGAACTCGATCACGTGCCAGAGAAATACTTCCTCTACAAGGGATCTATAGAAGCAGTTATTGCTGCATACGAAGAAAGTCGAAAAGAAGCTGTTGCTGCGTAATTTTGAAATATTATGCTCTTCTCTCTCATCTCTACAACAAAGAAAGTTCTCGATAAAACCGAGATAGAATCTGTGATTATCCCTACTATGCAAGGAGAAATTCAGGTACTTCCGAATCACCTCCCTGTGCTCGGAGTGACTCAACCTGGGATTCTCCGTATCCAATACATCGGACGTGAAGTGAGTTATGCTCTCTGAGCTGGGATCTACGAGGTAGATGAAGCAGGGGTTCGTGTGATTGCTGACATGGTCGATAGTTGAGAAATGATAAATGAAGAAACTATAGCAAAAAAGAAAGAAGAAGCTCGTGAATTTATGAAACAGGCTCAGAAAGATGGACTTCATTCGAGTGAAGAATATCTCGCCGCTGAGGAAGAAATCCTGAAGCAAACAGCACTCGAACAACTCGCAAAACGTCGTTAAATCTTGCTAAAAAGGCAAAAACTATACAATCCTACGCATGAGTAAAGACTACTATTCTATTCTCTGAATCGAACGAAATGCTTCTCCTGAAGACATAAAAAAAGCGTATCGAAAAAAAGCGATGGATCTCCACCCTGATAGACACGGTGGTGATAAAGAAAAGGAAGCTGAATTTAAAATAGTGAATGAAGCCTACGCTGTGCTCTCAGACCCGCAGAAAAAATCACGTTATGACCAGTTCGGAAGTGCTGACGGTGGAGCTTCTGGTTTCGGCGGAATGGGAGGATTTGATTTTGGGGATATAAATGTTGAGGATATTTTCTCCTCTGTATTTGGAAATATGGGAGGGTTTGGTGGATGACGTCGCCAACATCGTGATGAGGGTGGTGAAGACGTGCAAAAAGAAGTACGAATCACTTTTGCTGAGAGTTTTTCTGGTGTGAAAAAAGAAATTCACTTTGATAAAATGGTTCACTGTGACACATGCCATGGCCATGGTACAAAAGATGGTAAAGAACCAAAAAAATGTCCTACTTGTCATGGCTCTGGTCATGTCACGCGGGCCACGAGAAGTATATTTGGCATCATGCAACAAACTGTCGTCTGTGATGAATGTCATGGTGAAGGTGTAAAAATCGAAGAACCGTGTAAGGAATGTCACGGGAAGCGTCGTATAAAGAAAAAAATAGAGCAAACAGTCGAAATTCCTGCTGGTATAGACGATGGCATGACACTCAGGATGACTGGTGAAGGACATGCTGGAAAACATAACTCTGGAGATCTCTACATCACATGTCACGTCGATCAGTCTTATGAAAATCTCGTACGGGATGACTCAAATATTCTGACGATACTCCGCATCAGTCCTGCCGAAGCAGTCCTCGGTATTCATAAAAAAATAAAATTTCCCCTTATAGGTGAAAGAGAGATAAAAATAGCGGCTGGAACTCAACATGGGAAAAAACTACAGCTCTCAGGTGACGGCATGCCGCTTTTAGGCAAAAAAGGACGTTGAGACCTCATCATCACCCTCGAGATCCTCGTACCAGGAAAAATCTCAAAAGAAGAAAAAAAGCTCTATACAGAACTACTCGATATCGAACAGAATTAAGTTTTGGTTTTCTCTATCTTGATATAGATATCATCGAGGACGCTCGGCATTTTGTGTGACCAAAATGGGGTCAGACGTATATCGACAGACTTCACATAAGGATGGTTGAGAAGAGTTTTCTGAGCTCTATCTACATCAGCATCAAGGAGGTCTGAGAGGATATTTTGAAGTGTCTTTTGACCGGTAGAACTCGTAAAGTCATAGAGGATTTGTACTGGTATTTGTGCTGTTGCCTTGACCATAAATGGATCATCCGTTTTTGTAAGTACAGCGATGATATCTGGTGGACTATTTGATATCTCAACGAGAGATTCTGTATGCTCGAGGAGGTGATTTTGCGCAGTCTGAAGGAGTACTTTTCGAAGTGTCGTAACATCATAGAGATAGATCAAGAAATGCGCTTTTCAAGAAAAAACTATCTCATCTACCTGAGATCCAACTTGTGCATCTGCATCAATAGTTATATCAAGCGTGCTCAGAGCATCTGGTATAGGGAGTGGTATAAATGCTGCCCCATTATTGTATTTATCTTTAGCATAATCACGTGCCCCATTGGCTATCTCCTCTCTGAAAACTTTTTCAATTCGAGCATATTCTTCCTGAGTCAAAAGTGATTTATGCGTATCGTCACCACCCGTAAAATCATCTAGGGCAGTGACAATAATACTTTCGTGATCTTTTACAGAGAGTCATGGAAAGGTAAGAGAAGTATTTTTGGCTATATTCCCTCTCTTTCCCATAATCATACCATCAGTACCGAGAGCATCAGCAGTAATGGTGATAACTACTTCTCATGGTGTAGAACCAGAAGCAGCAGGTATCTCTATCCAGGAATCTGTGCGAAAGACGAGGGATCCGGCAACTAATCGAGTTTGCGGCCTAAGGCGGAAAGATTCTGTTGATCAGTTGAGTATTTTTACGCTTCCACGTGCTTTCTGCAGAGAGGTCGGATCGTACGTATTCACGCGAAAAGATTTTTTGAGCTCAAAAGAAAATGTGTCTTTGTGAAGCGGTATCTGATTTGTATCCCCGAGAGCGTCTTCTGGAACAAAGACGACGTTTTTTGCAGCATTTTGTATACTAGTCTGAGGCGTGATAATAACAGAAGCATGCGGACTCGTCAAACTCACAATCCCTATCATCAAGAGAAGTACAATAATAATTCCCAGAATAAGCATGTACCACGAAGAATGCTTCACTTCAAAGGCTCCAATCTTTCGGGGTTTAAGATTTTTAGTGAAAAAATAAAAACGTCCGAAAAATCGTGAAATGTGATAGCGAATATACTCTATAGAACTGAGGTTCTCTTGGAGTATCTGGAATCATTCGGGTAAAAGACGATCTATATCCTGGAGAGAGTGCGACACTTTGTATCATTCTTGTTTGAGTATCTTTCGTACACGCTCATCTCGAGAAATGAAAATGATTTTTCGATCGACAAATATCGTCCGAATGAGGCGAATATGAAACCATCATACGAGCACATGCTTCCCTATCACGATCACTACATCATCCTCTGATGCACGAAGGGTATCAAGTAGCGCAATAAAATCAGAAGTTTTTTTCCAGTTATTTATCAGCATAAGGAGGGAGGAAGACAGATCGTACGAGTGCTATAAGTGGGTGTGGGTGAACAGAAAAAAGTGGATCAAGCGTATTACAATAGTGGAGCCAGTGTTCATCTTGTTTTGCACCGAGCTGACGACCTATGGCATTTTTTTGAAGCCAAGGATTGAGAGATCACTTTTTCACTATATGTCCGATAATATCACTCGGTCATTGGCTCGAAAACGTATACTCACTAAAGCTCCACTGAAGGCCGAAACGCTCAAAAAGTATGCGTAATGAAGATGAGAAAAATTCTTGATACCAAGACCAAGCAGGGAGATTTTTGAGTTTTTCAATATCATTTCAAAGAAGGAGGGATTCTCTTTCGAGAGGAGAAAAAAGTTCCGAAAGTTTTTCATCTATTACTTGCCACCCAAACGGGAGAGTCTGTATTTCCTGAACATGCTTTCCGAGATGGAGCAAAACTGTCGTCGAATCGTATCCAAGATGAATATGCAGATGATTGTCGAGAAGTGTATTTTGATTACAGATATGATTCAAAAAAACAAATGGGAGAGGAACACAGGTCAAAAGTCGATATCCTGCCGAATGGATACTCCGAGATATACCTTCTAGAATTGATTTACTCCCATAAAAGAACAAACATTTCATAGAGATATGGTTCGCCATTTTTCCAATAGGGAAAGTATGATGTTTTTTATCAAGAGCGAGATGCGAGAGAAAGAGGGATAAGAGTCTCCTATCTGATTCTTCATATCAGAAATCTTCATGCCATAATCGACGTGACTGTTGTTCCGACTGATTCATGAGCTGCAGAGCGTATGAATTTATCTCATCGATATCAACTGGGGTATCTGTATCCTGTCGAGAAAAAGTGTATCCAGTCGAAGTAACGAGGGACTCACTATGGTCGAGAAATATACAGACTTCTTTTGGTAATTCTCATACCTTTTTCTGAAGTTGTTGACAGCACTGAATGAAGTTTCTCTCAAAAGCACGAGCACTAAATGTACGCTCTTCTGGTGTAAAAAAACTCCTCACACATGTTTGAAGTGTTGGTTTCCTTTTTTTAAACGTCAAAATTCACACCGTGAGTGAAAAATGGTCGTAATCAACAACAAGATAGGACTGATCGTCTAGGAGAAAATTCGTGCGAAACATAGCAAATTACACGGGAAATCACATATCACTCATATGACTCTCTTTCCCTACTTTTGCCAGATATTCTCTCGCCTCATGTATTTTTCATTGTGTGAGGAGAGCTACACCGAGATCTTCCATGATGAGCATATCATCAGGAGCTATCGTGAGGGCTCTTTCGAGGAGGATAATTCATTTTTTGACGTCACCAACCATCGTATAGGCCCATCAGAGATTTCGAAGTACTTCAGGATTGTTCGGGCTCTTTTTATTTGATTGTTCGAGATTGAGAATGGCTTTTTGAAAATCATTACGAACGAGTGCCATATATCCTCTCAGATACAGTCCAGTAGAAGATCCAGATTCAAGTGTCTCAGCATAATCAAGAGCTTTTTCAGCACGATCATAGTCTGTCTCATAGATATAGATATCTGCGAGTTCTTCATAGAGCTCGTACCTCTGTGGATATCTAGAAATAGCTCATTCTATCAAAACACGAGCCTCATTATAGCGTTTTTGTGCTTTGAGTCTCTCTACTTCATCGATGATAGGAAGGTCATGGTTCATACTATGAATTATAGGTATTTTCTTTCGAGCACAAATATATCACAGTTGATTTTTTATCCTCCTATTCTCTTCCCAGATACTTCAGCAACTTTTTTGCCATCGACTTTGAGAGCTAGCTGTCCACAAGCCGCATCTATATCATCACCCATGGTATACCGAACTGTCGAGGGAATACCACGTTCTTCGAGTACTCTTTGAAACTTTTTTATAATCAGAGATGGTGTAGGCTGCATGTCATTCCCCATGATACCTTCACCCGCATTATAAGGGATAAAATTCACATGTCCGAGTCTCCCCTCCATCAGATCAGCCAATTCGTAGGCATACGGGAGTTTATCAGTAACTCACTGAATCATGATATATTCGTAGAAGATTCTCTTATTTGTCTTTTCCACGTATTCATCAAGCGTCTTCATCAGGACATCAAGAGGATATGTGTTATCAACGGGCATAATACTCTTGCGAGCTTCATCATTTGGCGCATGAAGAGATATCGCTAAGCTTACTTGCGGATGGTCGACCATCAGTTTTTTGATTCCTGGAACAATACCACAGGTGGAGATAGTCACACGACGTTCTGAAAAATTGAGAAATTTTGGACCACAGAAAATCTCGAGTGCTTTGTTTACTTCGGGGTAGTTGAGGAATGGCTCACCCATACCCATAAAGACAATATTTCTGAGCTGAAGACCTTCTTTTTTGAGGTGATGAATAGCAATCATTACTTGTTCTACGATTTCCCCGACAGTAAGATTGCGTAGGAGGCCAAGCTTTCCTGTCGCACAAAACGTGCAAGCCATAGGACAACCAGCCTGACAAGAAATACAGAGAGTATTTCGACCTGATAGATGTCGCATTATCACACACTCAATATGCTTATCATCGTGCGTATCAAGGAGAAACTTTGTCGTCTGACCATTCGCAGAAGTCGTCACATGGCTTATTTTGAGAATATGCTGAGTAAATTGTTCCTTCATGGCATCACGGAGTTTCGCTGATATAGTCGTACATTCACTTATATCCTCAACGAGGTCCTTATACAGTGCCTGAAAAATCTGTGTAATACGAAAAGGCTTCTCCCCCTGTTCTTCGAGGAATTTTTTAAGTGCGATGTTGTCGTATATGGATTGCATAATTTCCCTGGATTGTAAGAGAAAACAGGCTTTTGACAAATGAACGGAGAAAATAATTTTGCATTTTATCTCTTTTGCATATAGTTGGCTCCGTTCGGGTGATTAGCTCAGTTGGTTAGAGCACCTGCCTTACAAGCAGGGGGTCGAAGGTTCGAATCCCTCATCACCCACCATTTAATATATATTAAATCTTCACTTTTGGTGAAGATTTTTTGATGGATTCGAACCCTTCGGGTTGACTCGAAGTGAGATTCACTCACTTCTCCCCCTCATCACCCACCATTTTTAGACATACAGAATTCTCACCGCTCGTGTTCGAATTACTCGAAATGCCATTCAAGGCATTTCTCCCATCACCCACCATTTAAAATATAAAAGACTCTTACATCCGAAGAGTTTTTATTTGATTTATTTGAAGTTCAGATACACTTTTTAAGTAATAAAATTTTATGAAAACTCCTCCTCATGTGACAGCCAGCATCATTCTTGGTATTGCTTTTATCAGTGGACTCTGGATCTATGGTCAGCGCCCATCAACTGACGAGGTAATTACGATTACTGGTTCTGCGAAGGAAACAGTTGTATCGGATCTCGCAACATATACCCTCTCTCTCGATAAAACTTATCCTGTAGCTATGGGTCTCCCAAAAATGCTCGAAGATTTCAATAAAAAAAGCGGTGTTATCAGTGGATATCTCAAATATAAAGGCGTAAAACCTGAGCAACTCAAAATAAGTGATGTATCTATACAAAAGATATATGAAATGAATGGCTACACAGTCAATACTCAAAATATCGTTTCCTACACCCTCAGTCGGACCATATCAGCCGATATTACTGACCTCGAACTCGCAAAGAAAATCGGAAATGATGTCACAGCAAAAGCTGCTCAGAATGATATAGCGCTTTCAGGCAGTAATACAAACTATCAATATACAGGTCTCGAATCCCTCCGTCCAAAACTCCTCAAACTCGCAACAGAAGATGCAAAAGTAAAAGCTGATTCTATGGCCTCAAGTACAGGGAGAAGCATCGGCTCACTCCGAGCTGGTCGTATGGGTGTTGTCCAAGTCCTCGCAAAAAATAGTGTCGATATAAATGATTACGGTTCTTACGATCTCTCGAGTCCTGAGAAGGATGTATTTGTAACCGTTAATGTGACTTTTGAGCTCAAATAGTGATGTACCTTCTTGCTTTCGAATCTTCCTGTGATGACACCTCTGTTGCGCTTCTCCGAGATGAAGCGCTCGTTTCGATGCATACTCATACTCAAATCGAGCACATAAGAACATATTGAGTCGTTCCCGAAGTAGCTGCACGACTCCATGCGGATCATATATTTGATCTCATCGGTAAAGTCCTTACCGATGGATGAATAACTCTGAATGACATCGATCTCTTTGCTGCGACCAGTGAGCCAGGACTTCTCCCTTCTCTCCTCATCTGAAAGACAGTTGCAAAGACACTCTCTCAAACCCATAATAAGCCACTTATCTGGGTGAACCACATAGAAGGTCACATATTTTCGGTTTTACTTGAGCGAAAAATCACCGATATACAATTTCCTTCTGTAGTCCTTTCAGCTTCTGGGGGACATAACGATCTCTTTTTCTGGAAATCACTCTATGAAATAGAGCGAATTGGAAGCACCCGTGACGATAGCGCTGGTGAAAGTATGGATAAGGTAGGTCGTAGTATGGGATTACCATTTCCTGCTGGTCGTCATATCGATGAACTCGCTCAGAAATACAATCCAGAAGTTCATATACATATACCTCACTTCCCTCTCGTACTTCCGACAGAAAATCTGGATTTCTCTTTTTCAGGACTCAAGTCAGCAGCCCTCCGAGAAATAGAGCTCAGGAGAAAAAATCACGGTGAAATAACCGAGACAGATATGATCGAAATATCCTACGGTTATCAAAAAACTATCACAGAAATCCTTGTTTCTCGCACACTCGAAGCAGGAAGAAAATTTGAAACCAAGTCCATCTGCATCGTCGGAGGCGTCAGTGCGAATTCTGCCCTCAGAAAATCAATGGAAATATTTTCAAAATCATCGTGAATACCCTACTATCTCCCAAAATCTATGAAATATTGCGGCGATAATGCTGCAATGATTGGGATCAGGGCCTACTGGGAAGGTAAGAAATTATTAATTATATAAATTATAATTCCATACAAAAATAACAAAGACAACGAACTTATAAAAAATATCACAAATTTTTGTCTCAAAGAAAAAATACTAATATTACTAAATCATCTTTTATTGACTACATAATAAGTAACTGCTCAGGAAATAGCAAAAATCATAACAGATATAACAAGGACGCCTAAAGTAAAGTTTTGAATTGCGTCTGTATTGTCAAAATCACTAGCCCAACCATTTGGTCAAAAATCAGTATTTTTAATATTAAATTGTTCTCAGTTAATTTCAGCATATGAATAATACGAGGGTATACTCAAAATAGTGGTTAAAAAAAGTGTGAAAATTGCTCTTTTCATAGTTTAGAAATTTAACAGACGTGAACAGTATATCATAAAATATGAAATTAAATATTAACTAAAAATAGCCCATTACTATTTCCATAATTTCTTCTTTTTTCTCCTCAGAAAACCCCTCAAATAATCCTGCTACTGAACTCTCTATCATCATCACTGCTGCATCATCTTTTGGAACGCCCCGGGCTCTGAGGTAATAGAGCTTTTCATCAGATACGCGCTCGATACGGGCAGCATGCCCAGCCTCGACATCATCTGAATGCACAAGGAGTGATGGAATCCCACGAATACTTCCTTTCGAGCCGAGAAATATATTTTCTTCGAGAATGTGCCCCTTTGCCTTGACTATATTCGCATCAATCTGGACAGTCCCATTGAGCTCGATAATACCAGATTCACCGACGAGGGAGAGAGCGTGAATATTTGTGACTGTATGAGAATGTGGAAGAATAGAGCGAATACCTGCCTTCAGTTGCTCATTTTGAGTAGCAAGAAATAACATCCTCACAATGCTTTCACCAGATTCTGTAACAAACTGGAGAGAGTAATCAGAATTACCTATGATAACTCCATACCAAGTGAGTTTTGTGTTATTGGAAACAATGACTTTCCGAGAGATATTACTATGGGAGCTCGTCCGATCGTATACTACTATCTCTCCACCCTGATTATAGTGGAGTTCTGTTGGGGACGATTCATCGATTCGTGATAATTCTTTCATTATTGATTGAAAATTGTAGATTACAAATACACAATGGTGGAAGTGAGCTTTTTCATAACTTCTTCATTCACATATCCAGCTGACAGAATAATCTGAATATCTTCTACAAGAGTTTCTTCGGTACCGTAGTCTGGGATAATGACATTGGCAATTTCCACCTCTGGTACACCACGTTGACCTGATTTTGCGATCATTTCTTCATTTTTCGCTGGATGACCGATCACATCTATAGATTCATACTTCAACCCCGCTTCATCGAGAAGTGAGAGAAGACGAATACAAAAAGGACAAGAAGGTTTGATATAGATTTTCATAAGCATTTGATATACTATCACAATTGTAATCAAATTCACTATTTGTCGAATGAAAGCCATCATCCTCGAAAATATCCGTTCGCTCAATAACGTCGGTGCTATCATACGTACTGCTGATGGTGCTGGTTTTGATCGTGTCATCTGCGTCGGATACACTCCTACTCCTCCCCGAAAGGAGATAAGTAAGACGGCTCTCGGGGCAGAAAATTTTGTCCCGTGGGAATACTATGAAACAATACAAGATGCGATTCAAACGTATAAAGATATGGGGTGCAAAGTAGTAGTCATGGAAAAAAATGAGATGAGCACAGATTTTTTTAGTCTCGATTCTTTTGACGATATCGTTCTCATCATGGGAAATGAACTCGAATGAGTCTCAAGAGAAGCACAAAAAATGGCCGATCATATATGCCATCTTCCTATGCTCGGAAAGAAAGAATCCCTCAATGTCGCAGTCGCCGCTGGAATTGGTATGTATCATTTTACAAAAAACAAGTAGAGTTTTTCTCAAAGTAATACTTGAAAAAAGAGGTCAATTGAATATTCTCTCAGTCTATGGTTGCAAAAATATATGTTATACCCACAAACACCTGCATTGGATTTGGCTGTCGCCTCGATGATCGTGATGCATATGAAATGCTTATAAAAATAAAATGACGAAACAAGGAGAAGCCTATTGCCATCATGGTACCATCATGGGATGATCTCGCGTATGAGAGCACGCTCACTCCTAGTCAGATAAATTTTCTCAAAACATATAAATTTCCGTTCACTATTGTTTCACAAATTCGTCAGGATTTTCGTGATGAATATCCAATTCTTGATGAGTATGATTACAAGACGGTTGGTTTTCGTGTGGCAGAAACTTGTCTTCCGCAAGAAGCGCTTGCGCAAATAAGGTCACCCCTCTTTCTCACATCAGCAAATAAATCTGGTCAGGGTGAATGCTTCACTGTCGATGAGGTTAATGAAATATTTGCAGATGATCTCGACGTCCTCAAATTTCTCCCAGGCCAGAGTGGCCATCAACCTTCTAGTAATGTCATCCAATTTGTATGAACTACCAACGATCTCAAATACATGAGAAAGAATTATCCTCGTACGTAAAAATCGGAACGGCGATTGTTGGTTTTATCGTGTTATTTTTTTTCTGGATATCATGGACAGGAAGTATTCCTGTAAACGTCGATAGAACTATAAAAATACCAAAAGGCGCTAGTGCTAGTACTCTCGATACACTACTTAAAGTAAACGTATCTCATACACGCTATAAACTCTGGAAAGCATTCTTCGCCCCAAGTATCAATCTCCAGACTGGTGTATTTGCTGTACCTGAAAATACAAATACTCTCTCAGATTTTTTTGTAGCCATGAAAAATCCAACTCCGACAGAAGAAGATATCACTCTCTTGCCTGGTTGGCATAAAGGTGAAATATCAGAAGCCTTTAAGAAAAAAGAAATTACAGGAGATCTCATCGCTGAAGAGTCGAATATTATAGCTTCACTTTCTTCTAAGTATCCTTTTCTGAGTGGTAAAACATCACTCGAAGGTTTCCTCATGCCTGATACGTATAGGATAGCCAATGGAACAGACGTGAAAACTATCGTGGATTCCATGCTTGCCAATTTTCAAAAGAAAATCTATACCCCTTTTCTCGCAACCGGAAAACCAGTCGAAGCACTATATGATGTCCTCTCACTTGCCTCAATCGTACAGGAAGAAGAAAATAGTAAATCCCAAATACCAATGGTGGCCGATATACTCAAAAAAAGACTCAGACAAGGATGGCAAATAGGTGCTGATATTACCGTATGTTACGCCGATCTCATACCTGGAAGTGAATGCCAAAAGTATGTCAATAATTACTATAGCCTCTCACGAGAAGCTCGTTCAGCGAAAAATAATCCCTACGATACTCGTGATAAAATAGGACTCCCTCCGACACCCATAGCAAGTCTCACAGCTGATACATTTTTTGCCACGCTCAATGCTACCGCCGAAACTCCAGCATGGTTTTACCTCCATGACAAAAATGGCATCATACATACTGCTATAACTGGTGCTGAGCATGAACAAAATAAATCCACCTACCTCCGATAAATCCACTGCACGAAAAATCGTGCAAGAAAATATCTCTTCTCTGAAAATCGAAGAGAAAATAAATGCCTCTCAAAAAATCTGTGATCAGCTGAGAGGTATAATACAGAAAGAAAAACCTCACACAATTATTACGTACCATCACCTCTCTGATGAGGTAGATATATCATCTATAAAAACTTGGTTTCAAAATATTGGCACTGTTGTTACTGTCAGTCAGGATGGCTCGTTTGAGAGTTTTGATGATGATGCAAATATTATTGCTCTCATACCCGGCAGAGCCTTTACTAAAAATGGAAAGAGAATCGGAAGAGGAAGTGGATACTATGATGAGTTCATAGCCCATCATCCGAAAATAAAAACCATTGGCATATGCTTCGAATGTCAGCTCTTCGAAGACCTCCCTGAAGATATATGGGACAAAAGAATGGCTCAGGTTGTATTTGGATAAAATAAATTACAATAGGACTATGAATTTTTGGCAAAAAACAAAAAGATTTATAGCTCCAGCTTGTGTCTCAAAAAAGACACTTTTTTTACAAATATTTTTGCATATTGTTTACCAATTTTGACCCATCATACCTGTTCTCATTATCATGAAAATGGGGAGAAATGAAATTATGAGCGATGTATTTGTTTATAGTATTTGTACATATGTAGTTCTCTGAGCTGTCATAGTACGTTATTTACGAGAGTACTATTGGGCTATTCCAGGTTATGAAGTAGCTAAATATCTCACTCAAAAATATATATACACAGTCCTAAAAAAAGAAAATATCGAATATGAAAAATTTGGTACCGGAAGAATGCTCTCTATTTTTGAAAAGTGAATCCATGTCTGGTATGGCTATCTCACGAGTCTGATTGTTTTTATGGTGAAGTTTGGAATTATAGGCATCTTTATATGTTGGAGGATGTACGTTATTAATAGCATGTACCTTCCTGTTGTTATTGTAGCTACTTGTATGCTTATCTGATGGCTCTATACAAATAACACAAAAGCACTCCATTGGAAAAAAATACTAAAGGAATCAGAAACAAAACACACAAAACATCTAGTAAGAATTTTTATGTCAAAGTTTGAAATCCTGCAAAATAAAAAATCCAAACAAGAGGAAACAGTATTGGGACAAAATTTCGACGAACAATATATCTATG
>CALEVN010000026.1 GCA_937924685.1 uncultured Candidatus Altimarinota bacterium
AAGGGTATGCTGGTCAGATAATTGCAATCTTTTTCATGGACTATTTACCTTATTAAATATCTATATTCTCAATCTTCTCCCCACTTACCACCGATCCCCTCATTGGATCGTGTACGATTTTTATAATCAGAAAGCTGTGCATTATAAAATCCAATGTGCGCATTCTGTCATTTTTCAAAACCATTACACAGATATTTCTCATGACTCACTCCCCAACTTGTGCCAATATGATTCATCATTTGACGAAGATTTTCATAAAAAATAGTTTTATCATTATTAATCACACTCCAAGAATCTCGCCTTGGCAAATTGATACAACCATAGTCAGTTTTTCAAAGAACGAGAGGGCCTAGAGCCCACTCAAGAGCACGAGAAGTGCTAAAAGTAAATTTAACCCATTTTTTTGGATCACCAGTTCGGTTTCGAATAAGAACTTCTTTTGATCACTTACTTGTAAAAGAAGAATAATCTAGCAGGCCTGCTAAATTTGGCTCATCATACGTACTGAGATCTAAGATAGGCTCTGTAGACAGGGTATCTCGCATTTGAACATAGGATTTTTGTACTGGTGAATCCTCATGACCATTATTCGCATAAAAGAGTGTCCAACCACCACCATCAGTTTGCATATCGCAGTACACCTTTGTCTCACGGCCACCTAGATCGATATAATAGGCACCCGACTTAGGTCGAGTATAGAGCTGAATAATTGTAAGTATGTCTTTACAACTCTTCAGAGTGTCAAATCCAACTTGCTTACGGGAAATGTTGTTGATGATGTCTACTTTGGCACCTGCAGAAGAGAGTATCTCGCCAGATGAGGAAAGAAGAAAATCTCCCGAGGATGTCCCAACGAAAAAGACAGATTTATCTCCAATTGTTCCATTACGTAGAGTTTCATCCTTGAGATAAGTAAATATTTTATACTCCGTTCGATCGCCAGAAACATAATAATTATACGGTGTTTCAGTGACAGGATCAACAAGGTTCGTGAGCCCTATCGCATCATAAAAATCACTACCTGCAACACCTTGATAACCAATTTTGACATCCTTTAAGCGGAAATCAAAAGATTTTTGTGGAAGTGGAAGTTTTTCTCATCGCTGAAGGAGGCTCGATACAGATTTTTCGATGAGTTTCATATGCTTGATGCGAATATCATCGGGTTGTTCTGCCTGAGATACTTCGCCACTAGCAGAGGTCACGACGATATGAGACCCAAAAGATGCTGTGCGGTACCAAAAAAACCAAACTCAAACTCATGCCACCAAGAGAAACAATATGATGATAACGGTAATGGTTTTTTTACTACGAAAATCGAATGCCATAGAGGAAAATTTGAAGCACCTCTACACTATGATGTTTTAGAAAATTTTGCAATATTTTTTCTGTTGCCAAGGCCACAATTATGGATGTTGTTTTGGTAAAAATGGCCGTCATTTCTCGGGATAGAAAATACTATCTGCTTCAAACTTTCCAGGTTTTTGAATCATGCCATGAAATAATATAGGTTTTCCAAGCTGGATTTTCTTATTCCCACAATCTCATTTCTGACAGACCAGATGTACTTCCCAAAGATGACCAGCTGGATCGCTGCCAAAGTATGTATCTCTGTCTATTCGAGAGATGCGAAGCGGGAGTATACCATCTTCTGGCCGAGGCATCATCTTATGCATACCTTTTCGAAAATCACGATAATGCGGTTCGAGCCTGAGAAAACGTTCTTCGCCCCACTGAACTGCATGGGTCGAAAAAAGTATCCATCCAGAGAGGAGTGATCATCCCAGTAAAAATCCAATAACCAAAAATACATGAAATCGATATCAACGACCCGTGTGGGAGAAGAGAAAATACCCAACAGAAAGTGCCAAAATTACTCAGAGTAACCATAAATATGGGAGCGCAAGGAGGAGCGCTGCATTGTCTTGCATATCCATCCATCGCACAAAAACACGCTCTGGCATATCAAATTCCATGAGCATAAGTGCAAATGAAACTGCTCCAGCAAAAAGCGTCAATAAACAAATACTCCAGAGGATAAAATGTCCTACGACATACTGCCACCGAGGTCGAGGAGCAAGCTTTTGTGTATGAATGCTGCTAAGTATTTTATCACGAAGGCTAGGCATAGTGAAAAAGGTAAGAAAATTGTGGCTCCTGACTGAGGGCAACGAATTGTTTTTTGGCTCGATTTAAGAGGGTTCCAACAGTACTGATAGGTATTTGGAGGATATCGCTGATTTCTTCATAGCTCTTCCCTTCTGCAAAAAATAAAATAATAACAGTTCTATATTTTTCTGGAAGCATTTGAATGATGGTTCTGATGCCTTTTTTTTGTTCTTCAGTTTCAAAAGAGAGAGAAACATTATCTTCGCTCGCTATAGTTTCTATGAGAGCTTGGCTATATTCATCTTCTGCATCGAGACTCATATGATATTTTTTTGAATTCTTTCGAAGATAATCAACGCAGAGGTTATGGGCAATACGATAGAGCCAACTCGAAAATTTGAGTCAGACATCAAAACCATTGAGTGATCTATACGATTTGATAAATACCATTTGAGCGAGCTCTTCGACATCCTCGTGAGAAGTTCCTGTTATACGATTTATATAACGTAAAATTGGCTCTTCGTAACGATCAATTATGAGGGCATAATTATCAGGATTTTCGAGAGTTTTTTTGACAAGCTCAGCATCTGAGAAATTTTCGGACATGAGAACATTATAGAAAAAAATGAGTTCTGCGAAAAAGATTAAAAATTCCCCCGAAAGTTCGGGGGAATTGTGTGAAATTACTCACCCTTTTTCTCCTGACCACGTGGACCATGTCGATCATGACGAACAAATCATTTACCTGCAGGCCCAAAACCATTTCCCATCTCAGGGAGTTTTCCATTCTTCTTGTAATATTCTACAAGCGAATTGAAATGTTTTTGGAGCTGGGCATCTGACAGAGCTTTTGGAGCATTATCATCTTTATTTGGATGATTTGCTTCCATCTGTGCTCTTTCTGCAGTAATAGCAGCTTTGAATGCAGTAAAGTCATTATTTTTTACAGCAGTTTCTATCGCTGTCCGAGTAGCAGCATGAGTTTTGTGTTCATTTACCATTTTTTGAAACTCTGTTTCCGAAGGTATCTGAGCTATCATGGCTGCCTTAAATGCTGAATAGTCACCAGAATTAATCGCATTTTCTACAGCTTTGTGTTCATTTGATTTCTGTACCATTTCAGCAAACTCTGTTTCCGAAATTTTTGCTTTCGCAGTATCAGGAAGACTTGCATAGCTATTTGCTTCGACAGCTGTTTGCACGAGGGCAAAGTCAGGTCGATCAGTTTTCCCAGAAACAGCGGCAAATGTCATAGAACCGAGAAGAATTGTCGCTATTCCGGTAGCAATAAGTACATTTTTTGTATTCATAATTATTTTTTAGAAGTTAGGAAGGGCAATGAGAAAGAAAAGAGGAGTGTGGATTGTATACGATGAGCAAGCTCTGTATGATAAAAATCCAAAATGGTTAATGCTTCTCCTTGCCTGTATTGCGTATTACGAGAGTTGTGTGAAATTATTTCAAAAATCTATTACCATTACCCCATCATCGTCATCCGTCTGCACAATTTTGTATGTGATTCCCTGGTCATCGAGATACTCATGAAATCCATCCATTTTTGCACGATATTTAATAGCATCATCGAGTATGATAAAGCCTCCCGGCTCCAAAAGAGGAAGAGAAAGATCAAAAAATTCACGAGTCATACGAAATGCCCCATCAATAAAAATAAAATCAAACTTCTCGGCTGGTATGTGTGTAAGAATACTCTTTGGGTTTGAACAATGAAGCATATCTAGCCCCTCCAAGAATGAAGGAAGTAACTCTCTCGCATCAGCATAATAAAGAGAAAAAGATCCTATTTGTTCCTGACATATATCCGAGGTCACCTTGGGGCCAAATTCAGCTGGACATAAAACATCAGTTTGTCGTGTGTCGTGTGTCATTTGTAGTTTTTGGAATGTCTGAATATTGTACCTCAATTCCTCGAATGCATGACGAGAACACTCAATAGAGGTAATGAGTGAGTCTGGACAGGCTAGAGCAAGTATCATAGTGGAAAAACCATTTGCAGGTCATATTTCAAGTATTTTCTTGGGAGCACTCAATCGAAGAGTCTCTACGAGAAAACGCGCAGTATCCCAAGAAATATTTGGAATATGACGTTGGAGACCTCCCTGTTTCATGCGTTCTAGAAATGCAAAAACAGAAGGGGAGGTCAATTGAGCAAAAAAGTTTCTCGAATCTTTCGGAGTAAAAGTCATAGAAACATGCTATGAGATTTGCAAAGATGGTCAAATTATGATAGAATTATGATATGACTGAAGTAAAAAAAATAGGGAGTGATAACGTTCTTGAGGATTACTTTCTCGATCTCCTCGTTGAAAAGCATATTATCGACCGAGAAATACAGGATTTACTTGATGTAATTGAAAAAAGTCATCTTCACCCCGATTATCAGAAATTAATGAAAAAAATACTTTTCGGAGAAAAAAATATTTACCTCGAAAATTGGTGAACACTTGAAACAAGTCTCGAAGATATCATAAAAAGTATCAATATTCGTGGTAACGATGTAGCATCGTATGGTATTGTGCTCCGTATGATGATGCGTGTCATTGAGGAGGTGTTTGACGTCGATGATGAATATTTTCATGATTTCATTCTCTCAGAAGAAAAAGAAGACGTCGAGCATCGTCTCATTATTCTCATGAAACGTATTCTCGATTATGTAGAAAATGGTCTCCGAGATATGGTAGAACACTCTGAACAGCTCAATGAACCAATTGACGATCACATAAAAGACGAATTTCTCATCATAAAAAGCGCATTACTTCAGTATCCGACAGAGATTATGACTTCTCAAAAAGATGACATCGAATCGCTCAAAATAGAAGTTGATGCCGTGCTCGTAAAAATCCAGGAAAGAAAGAAAAGTCTCTCACATCTACGGTAATCACTTGATTCCACTCCGAAAATCGATACCCTCTAGACCATATATGAGCAATTATACAATCACTGGCGGGGCACAAACAAGCGGAGAAATAACCGTCAGTGGTTCCAAAAATGCTGCACTTCCGATGATTGCCAGCACGCTTTTTTTTGAATCAGCAGAGCTCAAAAATGTCCCCGATATTTCAGATACACACTTGATGAAGGACATCCTCGAAAGTCTGGGCTCAAAAGTATCTTTTGAAAACAATATTTTTGCAGTTGATAATAGCCAAGTATCCCTCTCAAATATACGACAAGACCTCTTCAAAAAGGCACGCGCTACCTACTACCTCATTCCTCCTCTCCTGACTCGATTTGGTGAAGTAAATCTCACCTATCCTGGTGGATGTAGTATTGGTAAACGCCCCATTGATGGGATAGTTCGTGGGCTCGAACAGCTCGGTTATGCCAGCACTCAAGTTGATGAAACTCTTGCATTCAAAGGACAAAGCCATACAAACGACATAACAGTAAACGCCTACTTCTCTGTCGGAAGTACGATTGTCCTGCTTCTTGCAGCACTCAAACGCACAGGAACAACAAGAATTGAGCTCTCAGCCTATGAACCACATGTCATGAATATGATTGACGCCCTCAGAGATGCTGGAGCAGACATCGCTCTCAGGTATGATCACACTATTATCATCAAGCCACAACAACTCTCAAAACATTTCGCTGGAGAAGTTATCGGGGATTATATAGTCTCAGGAACACTTGCAGTCATAGGAGCTCTCACATCAAAAGAATATATTGATATCCATGATGCCCGAATAGAAGATCTCTCAGCATTTCTCGTCAGTATTGAAAAAATGGGGGTAAAATTTGAGAAAAAAGATCATGATACACTTCGTGTATACCGTTCAAAAAACTTAAAAGCAACCAATATTCAGACGAATATTTATCCTGGCTTCCCCACTGATCTCCAATCACCCACGGCGATACTCATGTCTCAAGCTGATGGTGTAAGCAAAATCCACGAAATTCTTTTTGAAGGACGTCTCAACTGGCTCGTGGAACTTGAAACCATGCGTGGTCACATTGCCCTGATGAATCCTCATGAAGCCATGATTTTTGGCAAAACTCCTCTCCGAGGAGCAAAAGTATCGAGCTGGGATCTCCGTTCTGGTGCGGCCATGCTCATCGCGGGCATGATAGCTTCTGGAACGACGGAACTCGATAATGTCTCTCATATTGAACGAGGCTACGAAAACTTCGTCGAAAGACTCCAGAGTATTGGGGCAAAAATTGAGAAAAAAGACTAATGATGTCCGTGATGATTTTTTGCCTTTTGTGCCAAGAGTCTTTTTCCCTCGATAATAGTCTTAAATTCTTTGACTCCGAGGCGACCAAAAAACGCTGCTCGTAAGCCAGCGAAGCCACTCATATCACGAGCAAATTGCATCTTTTTTTCATCATCAAGAAGACCAACCTGCTGGTTGGTCTTGGAGAGAATGTCACGTACTGATGACATAAAGTAAAAGGTAAAAACTATTTTTTGTCTTCTTTGTCATTTTTCGCCACTGTTTTACCAGCACGAATTTCTTTTTCGATTTTATCCAGAACTTTGGTATGTTCAAGGAGGTATTGCTTGACGTTATCACGTCCTTGACCAAGTTTCTCAGTTTCGTACGTGTAGAAAGCTCCTGATTTACCAACAATACCTTTTTCCACACCGAGATCGATGATTTCACCCACTTTTGAGATACCTTCATTGTACATGATTTCTATTTCAGCTTCTCGAAATGGAGGCGCAATTTTATTTTTGACGACTTTGACACGAGTAACATTACCCATGATTTTCTTATCATCACCAGTACCTGATTCGATAGCTTCACGACGACGTATATCGATACGCTGAGAAGCATAGAACTTGAGAGAGTTACCACCTGTTGTCGTCTCAGGATTCCCAAACATCACACCGATTTTCATACGAAGTTGGTTGAGAGCGATAAGAATACATCCTGATTTTGAGATAGCACCAGTCACTTTTCGGAGCGCTTGAGACATGAGACGAGCCTGAAGGCCCATATGAGAGTCGCCCATAGCTCCTTCAAGCTCAGCTTTTGGAGTGAGTGCTGCAACAGAGTCGAGAACTATGATATCAACGGCACCTGAGTGAACCAAAGCATCGATGATTTCGAGCGCTTGTTCACCATAGTCCGGCTGAGAAATAATAAGCTTCTTGATATCGACACCGAGTTTTGCTGCATAGTTTGGATCGAGTGCGTGTTCTGCATCGATAAAAGCTGCTGTTCCACCATTTTTCTGGACTTCTGCGATAGCATGAAGAGCGAGGGTCGTTTTACCAGATGATTCTGGACCAAAGACTTCCACGATACGACCTTTTGGATATCCACCACCGAGAGCTTCATCGAGTTTGAGCGAACCACTCGATACAGTCTCTACAGGCACATGAGCCTTGTCACCCATGACCATAACTGAACCTGCACCGTATTGTTTTTCTATCATTTTGAGTGCGGCTTGGAGTGCTGCCTTCTTATTATCATCCATAAACTAAAAGTGAAAAAGTAAGTCTTACAAAAACATGTAAGTACCTCCGAGTATAGACGCCTATTTTCAAAAATCAAATAATTCCGTAAAATCTTGATAATGACTATTTATAAAGTTATTATCTGGTATAGTAACAAAGTGTTTTTGTATTTGACTTTTAAATATAACATTTAATATAAATATATGTCTTTTATAGAAATAATGGAAAGTAATAGGTGTGCAGGCGCTTGTAGACATTGTCATGCAGCATCTGAACTTGCTAAAACAACAACTTCTACTTGGCAAATATCCTTTGCTCAAAAAATAGCAATACAGAGACTTTTACGAGAAACAGATTTTTCTCCAGAAACTCCATGAATACATATTTGAAATGTAGAAAAAATAGATCACAAAAGTGTGGATTTTGGGGGAAATAATACGATGTTCTCTGAGGCAACTTTTAGTATGAATAGCGTATGAACTCAACAGATAACGGACAAAGCTCAGGAAAATATGTTCCAAATACTTTGATCATTGAGCGGTGTGGATAAGGTAACTCTTGGTTTATCTCGAGAACAAACAGAGTTATGAGAGCAACATAAAAATCTTTGACTAATAATTCGCATTGGATTAGGTATGATTTCAGGGAAAATAAAAAATGTTATTATTCGTGGATGAAGTAATGATATTTCGATAAAAAAATTTTCAGCTGCAAAAGATGCAGTCAAGAGTCTTCATGACTGATTGCGTGCAGTAAGGCAAGAAGGTAGTTTAGAACAATTAGGTATGAATTTCGGTAAAGAAATAGCCGCAATAATTCGAAATTACCCAAGAGATACAGTATCTATGCTTCTGGGGAGTGAGGAAAATAATGGAACCTTTAGTATAGGAACAGGGTTTAAATTTGGCGACAAGGAAATTCTTATAAGGCATGATTTATTTGATAACCCGTGACGATGAAAAATATGAACTACCGAATGAATAATAAATTCTCTAGAAGAAAGCTGTATGAAACACGTATTGTTTACATGAAATGAGGTTAACATATTTCACTCAACCGACACGACAAATGTGCCATGAGTCTGGGTATCATTATCTTCATATCAGGAAATACTAAGTCGTGCCTCGAAAGTTGGATACAATCAAGCTGTTATTGAACATTTCAAAAGTTTAGCAACTACTTAACGAGCACTCTCTTATAGTGTTCTTTAAGGCTTTCTTCTGTTCCGTAGGAAATCTTTTTCCCTTTACAGGTTTTGCAGATAAATTTCATTTTCTTGGCATCAGGTCGATCAGTTTCGACAAATTTTTTGCAATCATGGCAGAAAAAGACAATACCGCCTCGGTCAGGATTGAAGGTGATCTTTTCTTTTCCGTAGGTAGAGACGTTCACGAGGTCGCTCTTGATACCATAGAATCCAGTATATTTTCCTTCTGGAGCAGGTACGGGTGTTGGAGTTGTGTCAGACATATGATGCAATTGTAAACAAGATTTCTGGAAGTAAAATAATTGTAAAGCATTTTGCCCCATAAAACCTTGCCAAAAAGGAGTTTTTTATATACTTTCTAAGCCTTCTACAAGGCTCGATTGTTTTGTTTTAAAAAATCCTAATTTAACACGTTATGTCTGAACTCACCGTCATGAATGATGTCCGCCGTGATATCAAGTTCGAAATGGAAAATTGTTACCTCGATTATGCGATGTCAGTCATCGTCTCTCGTGCGCTTCCCGATATCCGTGATGGTCTCAAGCCTGTCCACCGAAGAATCCTCTACGCTATGCATGACGAAGGTCTTCACCCAGGAAAAAAATACTCAAAATCTGCGTGAGTTGTCGGTGAAGTACTCAAAAAATACCACCCACACGGTGATACATCTGTCTACGATGCCATGGTACGTCTCGCACAACCATGGGCACTCCGCTACCCTCTCGTCGATGGTCAAGGAAACTTTGGTTCTGTCGATGGTGATGGTCCAGCGGCTTACCGATATACAGAAGCTCGAATGGCAAAAATTACTGGTGAACTCCTCGCTGATATCGACAAGGAAACAGTCGATTGGAGACCAAACTTTGATGCATCTCATGATGAGCCAACAGTCCTTCCAACAAAAATACCAAATCTTCTCCTGATGGGTTCAGTGGGTATCGCCGTCGGTATGGCAACCAATATCCCGCCTCACAATCTCCGTGAAGTCGTCGCTGCACTCCAATTCGTCCTCAAACACAAAGATCGTGAAAGTATCACTGTGGAAGATCTGATGGAATTTATTAAAGGACCTGATTTCCCAACTGGTGGAGTTATCTACAACCGTGCAGATATCCTCTCAGCATACGCAACAGGCCGTGGCTCTATCATCCTCCGTGGTAAAGCAGTCATCGAAGAAACCGCTGCCGGTCGCCCCGTTATCATCATCAACGAGCTCCCTTATCAGACGACACCTTCAAGTATCGTTGAACAAGTCGCACATCTCATCACAGAAAAAATCGTGAATGGTATCGCAGAAGTCCGTGATGAATCAAACAAAGATGGTATCCGTGTGGTTCTCGAGCTCAAACGTGACAGCTTCCCTCGTGAAGTCTTGAACCAACTCTTCAAGCTCACAGGACTCCAATCATCGTTTGCCTACAACATGATTGCCCTGACCGATCGTGGTCTTCAGCCAAAACTCTTCAATCTCAAAGAAATCCTCGAAGAATTCCTCGTTCACCGTCAAGAAGTTATCAAGCGTCGTACGACCTACGAACTTCGTATCGCTGAAGAGCGTGCACACATCTTGGAAGGCCTTAAAATCGCTCTCGATAACATCGATGAGGTGATTGAAACCATCAAAAAGTCAAAAGACCGACAAGATGCGAGCGACAAACTCCAGTCAAAATTCAAACTCTCAGAACGCCAAGCAGTCGCTATCCTCGAGATGCAACTCCAGCGTCTCTCTGGTATGGAGCGCAAGAAACTCGAAGATGAACTCGCAGAAAAACTTCTCCTCATCGCTGATCTCAAGGACATTCTCTCAAAACCAGAGCGTGTCGACACTATCATCTCTGATGAACTCACAGAAATCAATGACAAATATGGAGATGACCGCCGAACAGAGGTACACAGCGCTCCTCTCGGACAATTTAGTGCAAAAGACACTATTCCAAATGAAGAAGTCATCATTACCCTCTCAAAACAGGGCTATGTGAAGCGTCTCAAGGCAGGCACCTACCGCACACAAAAACGTGGAGGTATGGGTGTCGCAACAGCGACAAAAGAAGAAGATGAGATCCAGATTCTTCTCTCATCAAACAACCACGATGACCTCTGGTTCTTTACCTCTACTGGTCGAGTATTCCAACTCCCAACGTATGAAATCCCTGAGTTTTCACGAACAGCCAAGGGATCACCAATTGTGAATTTTATTAGTCTCAACCCGACAGAATCAATTTCGACGATTTTGAATGCCAACGAAGCAACGAAACCTTTCCTCTTCTTCGCAACAACTGATGGTACAGTAAAACGACTTGAGAGAACAGAAATCACCAATATTCGCTCATCTGGTCTTATCGTTATAAAAGTCGAAGATGGTAATAGCCTCGGCTGGGTCTGCCCGACCAGTGGCTCTGATATGATGCTCCTCGTCTCGAACGAAGGACAGGCTATCCAATTTCCAGAAACTGATGTCCGTGCCATGGGTCGCTCTGCGATGGGTGTCCGTGGTATCCGTCTGAAAGGAAAAGACACTCTCGTCACCGCTTCAGTGGTATCAAAAGAAATGAAATACGTCTTCACTGCTTCAAGCCGTGGTCTCGGAAAACTCTCAGATATTGAGGATTATCGATCACAAGGACGTGGTGGATCAGGCGTCAAAGTCGGTGCTGTCACTCCAAAAACTGGTAAAATCGTCTCTGCAGCCATGCTCACAGAAGATGATAGAAAGAGTGCTGATTTTCTCCTCGTCACTAAATCTGGACAAACTGTCCGCATGCCACTCAAGGACGTCCGTCTCACCGGTCGTGTCGCTCAAGGCGTCATCCTCACACGTCTCAAAGATGATGATGCTGTGACTTCTATGAGTATCGTCCGTGACCGAGAAGAAGAGGAAGAGACAAAATAATTTGACACATTGACATAAATTATTCATAAATATAATTATGATTATTTTATGGAAAATACACCTCCTGTAGATATAGGATTTGATCAGGCGATAATCCCTAGAAATAGTGGATATGGGTGGTTTGATGTAAGTTATAAAGGAAACTCCCGAGGAACGAAAAGTTTTCGAGATGGTGAAATTGTTTTTTCTGATCCAAGTATAGCAGACATGAATCTTTTTTCTCGATGATTCAAAACTTGCTTAGCGCTTGCCGGTATAAGTAATCAAGGAAAGCGGGTCTTAGCACATATATGTCCTGGTGGATATTATCCTAAAAATGGAGCACAATTCTCTACAGTGTATCTAAAAGGGCACGAACATGAGATAGAAGAAAGTTTAAGGATGTGGAGAGATGAGTGTTGATTAGACAATAATCATCTTGGCATGGCATGAAGCTGTATATTCCCTGATAGTCCTCAAGAACGATCTAGGGCTTATCTTGAAACTGTAAAATGGATGGGTGATAAATTAGCAAAAATATTTACATGAGACCCTCAAATACTTGGGTTACCAACTCGTGGATATGGTCCAGAACAGCACATTTCTGTCTCCGATAAAATAAGAATTGTACGTTCTCCTGGATTTTTTTCATGAAAAACAAAAAAAACGCATATATCTCTCAACGAAATACCAGGAATAGTAGATATTATGTTGAGATAAATTCCTTCCTCCGATCATTATCATGAAACTTGAGCATGGTATCAGAAATGACCACTCACCAGGGTTTTCAGAGTTGTTCATACGTTCTCTGTGTTTTTGGTAACCAGAGTTTTTTAATCAGATTTTCAAAAAAAGAAAGAAATCCAAAAATAATGCCTATTTTAGAAAAAAAAGACTGCCAAAAGGTATTCTGCCATATACGAGTCGGTTCAACTCAATTTGCCTCCATAAAACGCTCGTAAAGGCTATTTTTATTTATGAGCGGAATAAGAGTATATATCCATCGGTCGAGATAGGGGTCATTTGGTTGCAAACGAATATCGCCTAAATCGAGATGTTCTTCTGTAATAAAAAACGAAAGGCAAAATTTATCCTTCGTTCTTTTAACATATTCAGCCGTTCACTTCTCGAGTCCATGAGTATTGCGACGTCGGACACCTAATAATGTTGTTATAAAAGTAACGATAAAACGTGTCGTCCAGAGATTTCCTTTTTTCGCAATGATAAAGAGATCAATGTCTGAATTCTCATCCGCCTCCCCCATGGCCCGAGAATTACACAAGGCTACCATCTGAATCTGAGGGAAAAGAGAGCAGGACAATAAACAAAACCTATGCAGAAACGACATAGGTGTAGTATAAGCATTTTTATGATTTACCAACTAGGCGGCTTGTTGTGACGGATTAGTCATGTAAAAATCTATTCATGGGGTTGCATATGATACATCTGTAGCGGAAGATCTCTTATGTGACTCATTCCAGGGAAAGTAAGTTACCCCTTCAAGAACTTCCATCTCAGTAGTACCAATTTCACGGCCATGACGAATAATACATAATTCACCATGTACAGTACTACAGTGATCAATTTTTTGAAGAAAAAGTGGGTTAGTCGGAAATTCGCGTTTTTCAGGGGTTGGCTGAAGAGAAGAAATAAGATTAATAACTCTCTTAGCAAACACTGGAACCATTCTCCTAGGCCCACTAATACCATTCGGTTGCAATAGTTGGCTTGGTTCATCCGGTGAAATATAGGGGCAAGGTGGTGGCTCTGGCATTGCTCGAGCGATGGGAATTCGAGCGGCTTCAACAAGAGGAAAATGATGCCAAGTTATACCTGCTTTACCAGGAAACATGCCATCAAAGCCCAGTAGGTCAACTTCTTCATCTGGAATTATTTGATCAATCATCGAAATATTTTACGAGTATATTTATTATGTCAAATGTTCTCAATCAGCAAACATTCTGAGAGTAGTAGCCCTCGGACCAGCCCCTGGTCATTCGACAATTTTTTGACCATTAATACAGAGGACATTATTCACACCCGTAGGAAACCAAGATGTGTCATCATCGTACATGAACCCAACACGTATATGGTGCTTATCAGCGACGAGCATACATCTCGCCCCGTCTTTAAACGGTTCTACAATAACATCAGACAGTGTGACGACGTCATGATAGAGTCCTGAGTGATTGGCAAAAATAACTGCCTTGTAGAGGACATCCTGCATTTCGAGGTCGATGACTTCTTTGAAATTGCTCGCGCCTGGTTCAGCAAATCATGAACTCGTGACATGCTGAAAAATCTCTTCTTCCGAAGTGCCTTTTGCAGATTCTTCTGAAATAATATTAAGAGTTCCATTGATGACTGCCTTTATATCATGAATTTTTCCTTCATACCGATGAAGTTCTGGAAGGATTCCAGAATTGCCACCCACAGTTGCAGAATAGGAGAGATGATTTCGATAGGGTTTGAGGATATGCCAGTAATGAGCAAGAACGGATTTTTCACAGGTGATTACATGCCCTCCTTTTTCGAGAATGCTCAGATAATAGTATAGATGTTTTGCCGCATCAGCAGAACTGGGCACAGAAATATAGGCAACAGTATATTTGTCGACATGCATGTCGAAGTTGTCGATCGTATCTATTTTTTCTCCATTTGATAAGAAAATCCCAGACTGACGAACAATCAAATCCACCTCAATTCCCTTCTCTTTCAAGACTTCATGAAGTGCCTTTCAAACAGTACCATATCAGATAAGAATAGTTTTCATTTATGTATTTTAGAAATATTGCAGAAAAACAGAAACAGGTTTTTAGGGGACAAACTGTCTAAGGTCCTTGCTATACAGAACTGTGAGATAATAAAACTGACCGAGTTTTTGTCCCCTAAATTCTTTTGGTACTTTCGGAAACAAAAGTACATACAAAATTATATAGCAATTCATCTTAATACCCATCTATCCAATTCCACTATCTTCACTGGAATTAAATCCCCTAATTGAATTTTCTCATTCTTTGGGATATACACTTCACGGAAATTTCTCGTGCGACCAGATATCTCACCTGTTTCCTCATCAATTTTTGACACCATGATGACTTCTTCTCTGCCTATCATCATCTGATTACGCTTCTGAATAATCTCGTACATCAAGGTATTCAATCTATCCCAACGTTGTGCTTTTATCTCTGCTGAGATTTGTCATGGTATTTTCGCAGCATAGGTTTGTTTGCGTGGGGAATAACGAGCAATATAGGCATAATCAAACTCACATTCTTGAAATGCTTTGACGGTATTTTCAAATTGTTCATCCGTTTCTCCAGGAAAGCCCACAATAATATCGGTTGAAATACCAAAGAGTGAATCTCGCGAGCGAAGATAGTCTACCTGGGATTTGAAGTCATCATATGAATGCTTACGATTCATTTTTTTGAGGAGATCATTATCGCCCGATTGCAGAGCAAAGTGCAGATAGTGACAGCATTTTTCGAGGTCAAAATGAGCATCGAGGATGTCTCGAGTCATATCGTGTGGATTGGAAGAAGTGAAGCGAATTCTGTCGATTCATGAAATTTCATTGAGTTTTTCAAGGAGTTCTCGAAATGGCGTCCGAACAGCAGGAGAATTCCAGGTGAGTTCCTCCGGATTCCACAGATTTTGTCGAGTTTCTTTACCGTAACTATTCACGTTCTGTCAGAGCAAAGTGACCTCTTTTGCACCATGACGTTCGACAACTTCGACACACTCCTGGACAATCTCATCCTGAGATCTCGAAATCTCATGTCCACGGGTGTAGGGAACGATACAAAAGGTACAATAATTATCACATCCTGTCTGGATGATGACATTGGCACTTTTGGATGTATCTCGCTCTTGTCTGACGCGGAGATAGGATTGAAAATTATCATCCTGGCCGATATCTTCGCCATACATGATCGACAAAAGCGTCGAGAGTGTTCCTATTTCCTCAATTCGGACGACAAAATCGATCGTATCAACACGGTTAAAGAGTTCATCATCAGAATTAAATAAAGAAATTCATTCCTTTTGTATTTTGTCCTTTGTATTTTGTCCTTCTGCTAAATCCAATAATTCAATCTTCGTTGTATTTTGTCTTCCTTGATAGTCATAGTATTTTTTATTGAGACCTGTTTTTCGTGTCATACAACCTGTCAGACCGACTTTAATATCTCGACCCGTTATCTGTCGAAGTTTGTCTATTTCCTCCACATAACCAAAAACCTTATCCTCCCCTTTCTGACGAACAGAACAGGTATTGAAGATGACAATGTCTGCATCTTCCCATGTGTCTACTTTCGACAAGCCAGCTTGCGCCAAGAGCATATGAATCTTTTCACTATCAGCATGATTCATCTGACAGCCAAAAGTTTGTATACAAAACTTCTTCTGAGAAGAAACTCCCTTTTGGAGAGCATTTTTGAGTGTTTGAAGTTTATCAGCAGTGACAAGAGACATAATTTGAGAGTATGAAAATTAGATTTTTTGCAAATCAAAAGAATTTATGTTACAGTATATAAGTATCATTAAATTAATAGTCCTATGGAAAATAAAGAAAGGGGTATTTGAGCACCTATAAACTCCAATGAAAAAGCACCAGACTTAAGGGTCGAAAATGAAAAAATATTATTCGATTTTATGAACAAAATTGGATACAATTTTGAACGAAAAGATGCACGGGCTGGATATTTTTTTAAACCCAGCGATGGAAAATGAGCTGTAATAAATATTTACGGTGGTGTTTTAGGTATTCCTCGAGACAAAAAAATAACTCCAAAAGAGATTACTTCAAAGCTTGTAGATCAATTTGGAGATCAGTTGGTAAGAGACCACTATAAAGAAAAGGGTATCACAGATATACATATTCCAGATCATTCAATACTTGGGGTTAGTGGTAAATTATCAGATGAAAAGGATTTTAAAGAGGACTTTGCAAGCTTCAAAGATTGTATTATAAATAGATCCTGATTATCTAATAAGGGGGAAAGCGCTCTCACACGAAAAATAATTAGAGCAGTTGAAAAAACATTATGAATTAGGCTCAATGAAAGTTTAAGCTTAAATAAAATGACTATAGGACAAGATGGCACAGTACTATCTATACCTGGAAAATATGTTTCGCCGGACGATCCAAAATTTGATGAGTATGTAGGAAAAAAGATATATATTTCTCCAAATCAGGATGGCAGTGCAAAAATAGAGGTAGAAAACTAATTCTTTTTCGTCCTCGCTACAAATATCATCACCACAACGAGGAATACGCCACCAATAATTTGAAATGAATCAGGGGTCTTGTGTTGGACAAATATGTCGATAATAAATCCTGTAATGGGAAATGCGAGTTCAAATATGCTTGCCTGCGTGGCATGAACGTGTTTGATACCTCGATAGTACATCGTCGTACCGAGAACTCCTGAGAGCAGTGCCACGCCAGCAATGATAGAGAGTTGATTGGCATTAAATGTCACCTGCTGACCCACATCAATACCAAAAAGTGAGAATACTCCGAGAGCTACAACACCAAGCACAGCAACCGTTCCAAGACGAAAGGCTGTCATCGTACGAGCCTTATATCCCTGATGAGAGAGAAAACGTGAGAAAACCGTCGCAGAACCCCAACAAAGAGCAGCGATAAGTCCAGCAATAACCGCTCGTGTTGTGTCACTTCCAAGGCTTGGCAAATGTTTTCCCGCCTCTCAAAAACTGAGAAAATAGGCTGAAACAATCGCGATGAGGGCAAGAGGATAAAAACTCTTTTTTGGTCGCTCTCCCAGGAAAATCAACGCCGCAAGAATAGCAAAAAGTGGTTGAAGCTTCAAGAGAAGAAACATCACACCAAAAGAACTATAATTCACATGTGCCATAGCCCAGGTAAATGCATAAGTACCAATAAGTCCTGAAAAAAGTGCCACACCTATGAGCGCAAACCATGCCTTTGTCGACAACTTTGGAAATCGAAAATGCTTCATCCCCACAACAGCGAGAACGAGAAAGCCTATCGCATGTTCGACAGTGACGATAGTCAGTGGCGAAACCCCTGAAATCTTTGAGCGAAGAAGCCCATCCAGACCCCAACAAATACCAGCAAAAACAATCCAGAGAAATGAGAAGTTCATAAAGGTTATTTAGTTGACGTATGAACAACAGGGGCAACTGGGTGTGCTATCACAAGTTCAGAGAGAGCAACATAAGCGATTCCTGAAAGAGAAATAAAATACCACAGTAAGCACAATCAAAAGAAAAAATAAGAGACTTTCTGAAAAAAAGAGCTGACTGATCCGATCATAAAGAAGATACCTCCAATCGAAAAAATAAGCACAAAAACAACTGAGCTATATTCGAGAACATGTGAAAGTGTTTTGTTTCAAGCTGTCTGCGTTGGTGTAAACTGCATATGCTCAATTTTTTCTAGTCGATGATAGGCTGTCTGAACAGTCTCAGTATCCTTTTTAATATTGACATTACCATAGATGGCTCCTGTTACCGAGAAAGCATAAAATATAATTATAACACCAACAAGGATATGAAAAAGTCCTTTTGCCAAAGACATAATAAATGGATTATCTCACATCAATGATCATATAAATCACTTCCGACAGACATGCTTCATAGGATCGAGAATCTTTGGAATTCTCAACATAACAAGAAAAAGAATGAGAATAACAGTCAAAACTCCCAGCAATGACAATACGCTAATCATACCTACCTGCAATGCCTCAAAAAATGTATCGATCTGAATATATTTCAACATAAAAGAAAAGTGAAGAGCTATTTTCTCTCTACTGTCATATAAAACTCAAGTGCATCTCCTACCTCAATGCGAGACTCTCCTTTGTACTGAATACCACATTCTTTCCCTTCTTCGACTTGATTGACTTCATAGACACCTTCTTTGAGATTTTCGACCTTACCCGTACCTGACACGCGCTCGTGTCGAATGATCTTAAGTTGGGCTCCTTTTTGAATGTTTCCAGAGACGACTGAGAGACCGACAATTTGCATTTTTTCACCGGTATAGAAGATTTTCAACGCTTTGCCTTCACCGACGAGAACCTGGTCATATTTGATATCGATCATACCAGTCGCGATAGATTCGACTTTTTCGATGATACGATAGATGACTTTATCAGTGATAAATTCGATTTTTGATTTTGAGAGAGTATCGGTCGCATTGCTGACAACTGGGACATTAAATGCTATGAGAAGAGCCGCGCTCGTACCAGCCATGAGCACATCAGATTCATTCACAGCACCGATACCAGAATGGATGATTTTCACAGCGACATCTTTGGCAGTGATTTTCTGAAGTGACGATTTGAGAGCTTCGAGAGAACCATTTGAATCAGCCTTGAGGACGATCTTAAGATGCTGAAGAGTACCAGTTTTGAGACGACCCATGAGATTCATGAGAGACGCTTGTTCAAATTTATTGACACTTTTACTGCTTGAAGCAAGTTTAAATGCCTGAGTTTTTTCACGAGCAGCTTCGAGTGTTGGGAAAACCTGAATAATCTGACCACCTTCTGGTACCTCATCAAGACCAGTAATCTGAATAGGCATACTTGGAGTCGCCTCAGAAACACTCTTCCCTGCTGAGTCTTTCATGGTACGGATTTTACCACAAGCAGAACCACAGAAAACAGCATCACCACGGTTAAATGTACCAGCATTCACGAGAATATTTGCGATGACCCCTTGTCCTGGATCAAGATGTGACTCGATGACCGTTCCGATACCGAGACGATCAGGATTAGCTTTGAGTTGTTTGACGTCAGCAACGAGGAGAACCATGTCGAGAAGAGTATCGATACCCATTCCTGTTTTCGCAGAACATGGGACACAGATAGTATCTCATCCCCAATCTTCTGGAATGAGCTCATGTTCAGAGAGAGCACGTTTGACAGCATCAGGATCAGCACCTGGCTTATCCATCTTATTGATAGCAACAACGACTGGAACACCAGCTTCTTTTGCGAGATTGATAGATTCTATCGTTTGTGGCTTGAGGCCTTCATCAGCCGCAACAGCGAGAATAATGATATCGGTGAGTTTCGCACCACGAGAACGCATGAGAGCAAAAGCCTCATGACCTGGAGTATCGAGGAATGTGATCTCTCGACCATTACGATTGATCTGATACGCGCCTATTTTCTGAGTAATACCTCCAGCTTCTCCTGATGCAACATTTGTCTTACGAATAGAGTCGAGGATAGAGGTTTTACCATGATCAACATGTCCCATGACAGAGATAATTGGAGGACGAGTAACCTTTTCCGCTGGATCATCGCCTGCGAGAAGTGCTTCGATATTTCCATCCATGAGATCCGTGATATTTGAGTCAGTTGAATGAGCTTTTTTCACCTTGATATCAAAGCCTTCTGCGATAAGAAAACACGTATCAAAATCTATCTGAGAATTGATATTCACGACTATACCATTTTTCATGAGCTCTCCAATAATTCGAGCGAGAGGAATACCAATCTTGTCTGAAAATTCTTTCACAGTAAGAAAATCACCAATCTCGACTTCTTGACCAGATCGATCAACGAGAGTTTGTTTGATATCATCGATGTTTTTCTCTTGTTTTTCTCCGGCAATACCCTTTGAACGACGAAATGTATCGATATCTTCTTTTTCTGTGGAGAGAAAAGTGAGCTTATGTTTCGAACCTTTTTTTGTTGGCTTAAAATTTTTCTTTGGAGCATCAGGCTTACGAAAGTTACCTTTATTTTGAGCTCCACCAGGTCTCTGAGTATTACCATTTGGACCACCAGGACGACGAGCTCCAAAACTTGGTGAAGATGAAGTGCCCGCATTATTTGCTGGAAATCGTGGACGATTTGGTCCAGGAAATGAAGGCCGAGATAAGCCGGATGAGCTCTGTGTTGGGGCTGGACGGTTATGAAAGACGACTGCCGGTCGACTCACAAATTTAGCGCCGAGATCCAATTTACCACTTTCAGGAAGCTGTACTTTTCTTGGAGTATACTCAACTGGAGCCTCTTCTTGATGGGGAACCACCTCAGGAGTATCAGGAACAGGAGGGGTAATTTTTTCTGGTACAGGAGCAGGAGATGCGGCTTTCTTGGCTACAATTTTGATTTTCTTTTTTTCGACTCATCCTCCCGATTGTGTGGTGCTGGGACCAATATTTGCATAGTAATCATCTCCTGATGTTGGTTTGACCATAAAAAAGCCCTATAAAATTATAGGGCATAGAGTATAAAAAAAGTGATGGAAGTCAAAGTGTTTTCGGCAATTAAATCGGCAATTTCATATTTTCATCGCTGGTGTCTCAGAGAATTTTTTTATAACTATCATGATCTTCATTTTCGATACCCTGGACAAAGACATGTTTGTAGGATTGTTTTTCTTCTGTTTTTCGCACTATGATGCCTCATACGACCAGGAGTAGTCCTCACAAAAGTGTCAAAACCAAACCAGACATACCAGTCGTCATACGAATATTACTACTTACTGAAATCGTACTAGCCGCCCCCATGAGGCAGATGCTGACGATCATGGTCATAAGAATAATAATACTACCGAAACGCACATAGATATATTCAGAACCAAAGTTCATATGCCATGTTTTTTGTATCTTCTGGGTAAAATCGTAGGAAACAAGGTGAATCAAGAGTATGACGAGTAAAATAGAAACCCACCAACCGATACCACCACATAGGAGAGAAAATGCACCAATACTACTATTTGCATCTATCTCAATCCAGGGTGAAAAAAGACCGAGAATAACACATAAAATACCAGAAATAACGACTTTTACTCACCAAGAAGACTTCATAAAAAATCACCATATATTTTCGATATATCGGATAAGAAAAAAGTGGTGTATTCAACGTCGAGAGCGAAATGGTGTATAGGGAGACATATGTGCGACTTTATACTGATAAGGGTCTAAGAGTAAAGAAGAATCCATTGACTACGAAAAAGTTTCAGCGTATACTTAAAACCATGTCAAATCAGCGTCCCAATACCGTCGTCATCATATTCCTGCTTATCATAGGTATCATACGTATACTCTGAGAAAGTATTTACAAAGGTCTCTGGGCACTCCTCTTCGGACGCGTCATACCTCTCAAAAATGCTCGCACACTCCGGCTCTGGCACTGGTGAGTCCTCGATGGACCAAAAAAATTCTGGCAATCACCCAGCGTAACAAAAATCGGGAGAATACTCTCAACTACTATACAGGTCATATTTTATCCAAAAAAATAATGCATTTTCGAGCACGTACATCTGGTTTTACACTGATTGAAGTCCTCGTGGGAGTAATGCTCTCGGGTCTTATTTTGACAGCTGCTTATAGCTCTTTTCAGGGTATTATGAAGAGTCAGATACGTCTCGGGTGAGTGATAGATATTCAGCGAAATCTTTTTTATCTCAATGAAAAGCTTGCATCTCTCATTCACGGAGGAGGAACGCTCGATTATGAAGAGTATTTCAATCGTAGAATGCTCTGATATGGCCAAAGTTTTATACTAAAAGATATAAGTAATCCTGATAAATGATCATGGTATACTTTTACAAATGTTTCAAAATATGGAAACGGTAGTTCTGGAGGACCAAAAATATATCTCTGTGGCAAAGATAGCTCAGTCGATCCAGATGCCTGTCTCGGAACAGGCGCTGTGTACGGCGCATCATCTACAGGGTCATCTTTTATTGATCTCGCCGCATCTCACACACTTCCCGGGTCACAACAAGCCTACAGACAATACAGAGAGCTCTGATTTAACTATGCGTCGAGTCTCCCCGCACCTATCAGACTTCCTGCTATATTTCCAGCAGACGGCACACAGCCATGAAGCATGCCCAAAATCAATACAAATGGTATTCCTGAGCTCTATCTCATAAAAAAACTCCCTGATGGCTCATACGAGCGCACGTACTTTCGTCATGTCTATGAAGAAGATCCAAACTACGATTATGCCAAAAATCCATGTACACCTCCAGCACTTGAATATTGCATAGGAAAAATACAAATGGCACGATTAGTCAGTTGTGACAATGTCGACAAAACAGGAGCTCCAGATAAACCAGATGGCACTATTGATGCTTGGATACCAGAAGATGATTTTTCCAAATCAGGAACACCCGTATTGTGTAGCTCTATCGATACAGCGAGTAGTATAAATACAGCAAGTGATGATCTTCTCTGGGTCGATGTCAGCTCACCCGACATGAATATCACAAAGGTTTCTTTTCTCCCCTCTCCTCTCAAAATACCGAGCCTCATGTCTGGTACAGGTGAAGCAGAACCACGATCACCCATCATTCAGATGCATCTAGAAGTACAGCTCTCCGAAAGTGTACAGAGAAAATGACTACTAGGAGACGAATGAAATACACCAAGAATGCTCATAACTACATTTGATCTCGCAGACCTCTAAAATATGACTCCCAAAAAAAATCAATGATCTGCCCTCTTTGTCACTATTATGATTACGAGCATAGTATTGATTGTGGCTATGATATTACTCGAGCGTATAGTCCCCTATTCACGACAGATCCGTGGTATGCAAGACTCTCTCCAGGCATACTATACAGCACGTAGTGAAGTAGAGGTTGGTCGTTTTCTCTTCTCAGAATGAGCTGAAACAAGTGGTATACGAAAAAATATAGATACTAGTGTATGACGTATTGGTGCAGATGAACCTATATCACTCTGAATGCCAAATATCAGTAGTTCCCAAACAGGCGAGTCAGTTGTGATTGCGCAAGACCGAACTATACCGATGAATGTATTGCTCTACGATAAGGATACAACTCCAGTCGGATTTGGCACCAGTAAAGGCAAGCCAGCGTACCATCTTTTGAGCTCTTTTTGAGGCGGTCTCACGTTTGATCTGAGTGGCATCAATACCGGAAGTGGTTTTGGTATTACTATGGCCATTGATCCTGACACTCCTGGAGCGCAAACAATAGGTGTGGAATTTATATATAGCAAAGAAAGTGATAGTCCATTTTTTGGAAGTATCAATATAACTGGCAATGGAAACATATTTGATGCAAAAAATGCTGATAGCGAGACGCTCTCCTATTTCCTCGCAGGTCAAAACTGTCAGGTAGCACACTGTTTTATGAAACTTCAGCTCAAAAACGCATCACAGTGAGCTATAAATATCAATCTCTCTGTACCATCTTCATCCATCAATACCATACCTGACCTCAATGCAGTACTCGTGGCAGATGGCCTCTCTGATAACGGACAATACCATGCTCGCATTATCGAGCTCATTCCTGTGACACAAAGCATATAAAAGAAAGCTCCGATAGAATCGGAGCTTTTCTTAATATATACATACATATTATTTCTTCATGCCTTTTGGCTGGTAGAGGTTACGACCGACTCGCTCAAATACTTTTTTGTTCTGAAGATTCATGTAGATAGTATTTGATTTGACGATACGAGTTTTCAGAACTTCGGCTGTGATATCATCAGAACTCATAGGTTTTTTGAGTTGCTGAAAGATTTCGAGGATAACATCCTGAACAGTACCAGAAGTATAGCCCCATGCCTTGAGAGCATAGATACCACGACCAATAAGGACGAATTCTCCGTTACGAATAAGTTCATTATGAACTGTATTTACTTTTACCTTTGTATTGAAGTGGCCAGAGATAGAATTCGCGAGTTCGAGAAAGTGAAGTGGCTTATTTGTCTTCTTGAAAATATAGATAGCTTTATCTTTGAGGGTCTTCGGATTAAGGATGTGCCAGCTCGCAAGTCCAATCATCACTTTTTCACCTTTCACAACATCGAGAAATACATCCATGATAGCATCGACGAGTTTTTCGTTGAGGAAAGCGAATTGAGGTTTATATACTTCGAGAATTTTCTCATAAAGAGCTGTCTGTTCCATGACATCACGACGTTTCTTGAGCATTTTAACTGCTTCAGAGTGAACTGATTCGATTGATTTTCGTGTGATTTGTGGTTCGTGAAAGTAGGTAACAGTATTGAGTCGAGGTTTGCTTTTCTGCATGTCAAAATCAGCCTGAAGAATGACCTCCATCATACCCTTATTGATGACACCAGCCATACCAAGTTCTTTGATAAGAGCTGAAACAAGAGCATCACGAGACATGATACCGCTATGTTCATGGAGAATGCGTGCTGCCATAGCCTGAATATCTGCAAGAGGAGTACTCTTGATCATGCTTCCAATACTCTTCACCCCCTTATCTTCTATCTGACGAACTCTTTCTCGTGTAATACCATAATTATCTCCGATTTCTTGTAATGTCTCTTTATGACCGTAGAGCCCGATACGATGAGTAATAACATATGATTCTTTGTCACTCAATCGCGAGAGAAGTGATTCAAACGCTGACTGAATATTTGCAGCAGTAATAGCAACCATAAATTTGAAAAAGAAATAAATCGCTAACTAAAATCTACCTATATATATACGAATCTTTGTACGGAAGTCAAAGAAAAATTTAAATACTATTTTGCTTGACAAGAAGCTCGCGCCAGTTTTCTTGATGGGCAAAAGCGTCGAGAGCAGCTGCCTCTTGAGCGAGTTTCTTATTTGTACCACTACCTGTGCCAATAGTCACTCCTAGTATAGAGGCGGAAATAGTAAAAATTTTTTCGTGATCTTTTCCTACTTCAGAAAGAACAGTGTAGAGAGGTGTTATATTGAGATGCTCTTGTATCATTTCCTGAAGTCGAGACTTAGGATCCTTGATTTCCATCTGTACTCTATCGGAAGAAAAGACAATATCTCGAACAACAGCAAAGACAGCGTCAAATCATTGGTCGAGATAGAGCGCTCCGAGAAATGCCTCAAACATATCAGCAAGAATATTCGGATTTTTGGTGCCGCCCGCATTTCTCTCTCATTGAGACATGAGAAGTACTTCATCGAGTCCATAATCGAGAGCAATAGCAGCGAGATGAGTGCCACGCACATATCCACTCCGTAAATCAGTCATCCAACCCTCATCTTTTTCTGGATATTTTTGAAATATAAGATGGGTCATCGAGAGTTCTAGAGCTGCATCTCCGAGGAATTCGAGACGTTCATTATGTTCTGGAACTTTATTTTCATTAAGAAATGATCGGTGAATACATGCAGTCTCAAAAATCGTGATATCTCTGGGTACGATACCGAGCTTGGTGAGGACAGAGATGAGCACAGATGTATCTCTCATGCTATGCAGAATGAAAAAAAGAATATTTCAGTGGCGTACGAGTATTCCATCCAGTAATAATGTCATTTTGTTTGGATAAAATGACATTCAAAACACCATTGATGAGCTTTTTACCAGCGTCATCCGAATAGCGCTTTGCGAGCTCTATAGCCTCATCAATGGACACACGTGGTGGGACATCTTCTGGACGCAGAACAAGGAGCTCTGCGAGAGCTATGAGGAGAATAAGTGCGTTAATGGTGGGGAGTGTTTTTATATCATACTTTGGTGCGCATTCATACACCACAGACAGTATTTTTCATTCTTGTTCTATGATGATTTTTTCGAGAGAAGCAGCATATGATTCATCGATTCTATCAGCATCGTCGAAAAATGAAGCATCCTTGGTCACAGAAACACCCGCGATAACACGGGTATAGAGTGACTGGAGCAGAAAGCGACGAGTACGAGAACGAGAAAAAGACATAAATGCGATCAAATAGTATATGTAAAAGACATAAGCACAAGGATCGACAATGAAAAATATCGCTCTTTTGCTTAGATTACTACACTATTTTGCACGAATCACTTTCTTTGGTTTTTTTGCTGTTTTCGGTGTTGTAGCGACGACAGTAAATGGCTTATGTGTGACACCAATGATAGCACCAGATTCATCACGGAGAAATGGTGTTCTCTCGAGAAGCTTTTTACCAGCACGAATCTCCCAAGCAGAGGTACGTATACGTGTCTTGGATTTAGATTTTTTCTTTTTAGGAGAGAAAGTCATAATAAATAAAAGTTAATAATTGTTCAGATACGCCAGACGTCACGTATTATTCTCCAAGGGTAAATGGAAGAAGAGCCATAACACGAGCTTTTTTAATAGCAGAAGAGAGCATCTTCTGAAATTTGAGGCTCACACCAGTATAGTAGCGAGGTGTGATTTTACCATAGCGAGAGAGGTATTTTTTGAGCGTGTCGACATCTTTATAGTCGATGTGCTTTACACCTGCAGCCTTGAATGGGCAGACGGTTTTGAGTTTTTTCTTAGACATAAATTAAATAATTGGAATTAAAAAACATTCTCTTCTTCTTGTGCATCATCGAGAATATCAGGAACTTCTGGCATAGAGTGATCAGTGCCATCGTCGTAACCAGGAGCATCTTCTCTTTTTGAGAGAAAAATGAGGTTCATAACGACGATTTCTGTGCGATGAAGACGGGTACCATCTTCGAGCTCTTTTGTACGAGTTTTGAGACGACCTTCGACATAGACGAGTTTGCCTTTTCGGAGGTACTGATCACATCGATCCGCGAGAGGACCCCATGCGATACAGTTACTGAATTCAGCTTCACTCTGGATAGCACCAACTTTATCCTTGAAGACACGATTTGTCGCAACAACAAAGAGTGCACTTTTTGCACCACCAGTGGTGGTACGTACAAGTGGATCTTTGGCGACATTTCCGATGAGTATTACTTTGTTAACAGTTCTCATAATGAAAATCAATTAAGCAGGAATAACAGTCAAAAGATATCTCCACAAGCCTTTTTTGATTCCAAAGACCTTATTGAGTCCTGGGATATCGAGACGAGCAGCTGGTTTAAGTGTATAGATGAGGTAATAGCCCTGTTTTGAGCCATTGATTTTGTACGCCATATCGCGTACTCCCCACACTACTTCACTCTCCATACTGAGTCCATGAACATCGAGCTCAGAGCGTAAATCGCTGATGAGCGTCTCGAGGGCTTGTTTCTCGAGCATCGGGTCGATGATCATCATGAGTTCGTATTTTTTCATGCGAATGTTATGATGAAAATAAAAAATAAATACCTCCGTGAAAACACGAAAGTGTGTGCATTATACAAATGATATTCGTATTGCAAGACAAAATAATTAGCTCAAAAGGCAAGAGAAAAAAAATGGCAAGAAATCATTATAGGTAAGGGAAAAACAAATTTTCACTGTGATAAAAGAGTGAATTTTTTGAGCAAAAATTGATGAAGAGGAAGTTCTATATTTTTTATTTTGTCAACATACATACCATTTTGTCCTTTGTATTTTGTCCTTTGTATTTATAATACGGATATCCTCCCCAGAGGTGCATCTCGTCGGTTTTTTTTCCTTATAATTATTTTCTATTGAGGAGCCGCTTGATACCCAACAGTATTGAGTACAGCACTTCGAGGAGCGAGGGCATCCCCCTTGCTTCATTTGATCTCATTGGAAAATTTCCACGAAAACCCTGGGGGGTGACCTTGATTCAAAACCATGAACAGCCGAAAATCCTCCATTGATGCCCGAAAAATCCAGATTCTCTGACTCATCGTCCGAGAGTATATCAAAAGTGGCGATGCAACGGGCAGCAAATCTCTCGTCCGAGATGAGGGCATGGAGATATCCCCTGCCACGATTCGTAATGACATGAAACAACTCGAAGAAATGGGTCTCGTTTATCAACCCTACAATTCTGCTGGTCGTATGCCGACAACGAGATGAATCAGAATGTACGTAGATTATCTGATAGAAGTAGCTCCTCAGCGTTATCTTGGCACGCCTTTTATTACTGAAGAAAATGCACTCGAATTTCATGATGATCGCCTCTATGATCTCGTATCAGATCTCGCACAAGCGACTCATGACTTGGCTTTTTGTTCTTCACCTGATGCTGGTATTTATTGTATAGCTGGGCTCTCATATTTTCTGCGAAAACATAGTGAAACATTGGGAGAGCAAATTTTCTCGATCCTCGATACCGTTGAAAATCGAACGCTTTTTACTCGTACAATCGCCAATCTCGCACAACCAGGACGCATCACGGTCTGCATAGGAGAAGAAAATATTCTTCCAGAATTGGAGAGCTGTTCTCTTATGGTCGCGGACATCACACTCGCAGGACATCGTTGTCACCTCGGACTTCTGGGTTCAAAACGAACTGATTATGGTTTTAATCTCAGCGTACTCCGAACAATAGGAGTCTAAAAACACAACAAAATCAAATACAATACCATAAATAATATTCAATAAATTTTTTATGGTATGTAAAGTATGTGTACATCAATTTATAGAAACATGCATATAATAAAGTACATGCGTTTCATTTTGTTATTTTTTCTCCTCGCAAGCCTCCTTACTTTTGCATACACAAAAGAGGATGTCGCGACAGCAGGGTATCTAGCAGAAAAGTGAATCATACCCCAACAATCAACGACCGGTGGATATCGTCTTGATGAGAATATCACACGTGCCGAGGTCATAGGTATAGCTCTGAAGATACGATGAATACCAATTCCAGCCAAATATACTTGTAAAAAATATTTCACAGATGTATCAGACGATCCAAATAATCCATGGATTTGTCCCGCAGTAGAAATAGCAGCTGACAACAAAATCATTTCAAAGACAAATAAGACATTTCGTCCGCTCGAATCAATCACAAAAATAGAAGCTCTGGGTATCCTCATGAGATCAGCTGGTATTTGACTCAGACAAGAGGCTTCTCTGAGTGACAGAAAAACAACAAACGATGGAACGGATCAGTGACAGAAAGATCTCCTCCTGAGCGCTTATTCAAAACGAATCATAGAACCACTCTCAACAGAAAATAAAAAAGACACAGTTTCTCTCAAATTTTCACCAGAACAAAAGGCAACACGATATATGATATATCGCATGGTGAAAAATATTCTTCCTTTTCAAATAGAAAAAAAATATACCACGACACTTGATAGCGTTTGTGGTGCAAAACCTCAAGGAATTCAGACAGCAAGTATAGGATGAAAAAAAAACAGTACTCAACCTCTATCCCCTTCCTCTTAAAAACGGATTTAGTGGCAGTTACGTAGTGCAAAATGGTATTATTACCTACATAGCTAAAAAAGTGTCAGAAAATGACATAATACTCTGAACATTTCTCTATCAATATGATTGTGCAGAGAAAAAATCTAAAAACATCTCTACTGGTCTCACAAGCGGTCTCTATACCAATGCAGTTCTAGATGATGTCAGCGAAAATTATATTCTCGTACATATCTATAACTGAGAATATAAACTTCCTGGTTCAAGTACATTTTATATGTATGATCTCCAGGAGAAGAAGTGAATTTTTGTAAAAGGCATATCAGCATCCGGTATCGACAAATATACTAAATCTCCTTCTACGAGATATGTAACGAGCATCGAAAAAATGCGGATCAACAAGGGTGTAGTGGAAGCAAAAATAGTTGTAAATGATGCGGGAGAAAAAGCTGATCCAACCAGTCTTCCAGATTACAAAGTTATCTCAGAAAAGTGGGTACAAATAGATCCATCAACTGGGACACTTAAATAATTTATTTCTTTAATTTTTTATGAAAAAACTCCTCATTTCTTCCCTCCTCATGGTCAGTATTTTTGCTTTTGGATATACTCAAGAGGCTCTTGATAATACAAATTTTCTCGTAGAAAAAGGCCTCGTTACAAAACAAAACGATCCAAAAAATTACCGACTTGATGATTATATAACCAGAGCTGAGCTCGTCGGTATTTCACTGAAGCTTAAAGGGGTATTTTTACCAGAAAATTATCAATGTAAGAAGTATTTTACTGATGTAACAGGAAATGATTGGATATGTCGAGCAGTCGAAATAGCAGCAGATGAAGGACTTATTTCTCGTACAAATAAAACATTTGATCCGCAGAGGAATATTACTCGTTCCGAATCGCTCTCTATAATATTAAAAGCTAGCGGGCTATTAGACAAAATACCTTCTGTTTTGACAAACTATATAGACACAAACTTCGCCTTTGTTCCGCGTAATATCAATATAGCTTCTTACCTAAACACTCTCGTATCTAAAGATCCTCTCGCAAAAAACAAACGAATAATTCTAGTCGATATTCTTGATTGGCAATTTACCATCATTCAAAAGGCTCTTTATCTCAAAATAATCAATGAGCGTGATTTTATTCCCGGACATGAGCATGATTTTCTCAATGGGGCCAGTAATCCTTCATCTGATTACCATACATATGATATATGGTGGTTTCGGGAATGGTTCTTTATAAGAAGAGATGATGCATTTAAGTTTATGAAAAATACCTATAATAAACGGGAGTTAACTTCTGGCGAGGTGACTCTCTAATTCATTTTTAATTTTCATCTATGAAAAAATTTTTCTTATTCGTTATCATTATCATCATTGTAGGAGGTATGTGGCTTGTGGGACAATACAACTCCCTTGTCTCTGGTCGTGCGGGTGTCGATACTGCCTGGTCGAATGTCGAAGTACAATATCAGCGTCGGGCTGATATCGTCCCTCAGCTTGTTGCAACCGTACAGGGTGCAGCAAATTTTGAAAAGAAAACCCTCACTGACGTGGTCGAGGCTCGAGCAAAAGCAACTTCAGTACAAGTAAACCCGACTGATGCCAACAGTCTCAAAACTTTTACAGCATCTCAGGGTGAACTCTCTAACGCTCTTTCTCGTTTACTTGTCTCTGTGGAGGCCTATCCAACACTCACTGCGACTCAAGGATTCCGGGATCTCCAGTCTCAACTCGAAGGGACGGAAAATCGCATAGCAGTAGCACGTGGTGACTACAATAGCGTGGCAAATACTTGGAATGTGAAAGTCATGAAATTCCCAACAGTATTTTTCGCTCGTATCATGGGATTTGATAAAGCAGCTCTGTTTGATGCTGACGCTGGATCTGAGAAAGCTCCAAAAGTAGAATTTAATCTCGATAAATAGCATTTTGAAAAGAGGAAAAATATGAAAAAATTCCTTCTTTTTTCGACTTTCGCACTTCTTTTTTTAAGTGGATATGTGAGAGGTGAATTTATCGCGCCTCCACTTCCCTCTTCCCCTGTGTATGATGAAGTCATTTTATTAAAAGCTGACGAAAAGACATCACTTGAACAACAAATACTCACCCTCGAGTCATCGACTCATCACCAAATAGGTATAGCCATAATAAAAAGTCTTCAAGGAAGAACGATAGAGGAAGCAGGTATAGCGATAGCTCGTACCTGGTGAATCGGACAAAAAGGCCTCGATAATGGACTTTTAATAGTGATAGCCCCAACGGAACGAGAAATGCGTATTGAAGTCGGTCGATGACTCGAATGAATCATAACAGATTTGATGTCTCAGAGAGTAATTGATGAAAATTTTAAACCAAATTTTCAAAATGGAAACTATGCTGCTGGCCTTACAGAAGGAATCGAACGTATATCTCCACTCCTCCGTGGTGAAGTTGTCGATCTTCCTGAACAAGAAAGCGAACAGCCTCCCTATATTTTTATCATCATAATCGGATTATGGATGTTTGGAAGTGTACTTTCTTCAACAAAATCCTGGTGGCTTGGTGGAGTTTTTGGTGCTATTATTTGAGGAATTCTCTGATCCATAAGTGGGGTTTTGGTTGGTGGACTTCTTGGGCTTGGGATAGACTTTCTCTTGTCCACTGTACTGTACAAGAAAATCAGATTTGGGTCTTCAGGTGGACGTTTTTGAGGGGGGTGATTCGGCGGAGGAAGTTCCGGGGGCGGTTGGGGTGGTTTTGGAGGTGGCTGATTCTGAGGAGGATGAGCAAGTGGCAAATGGTAAAATAGAAAATATAAAAGTCAATACTCTTCCCTCTCTAAATAGTGTCTAGGAACTTTGAATTACGGGGCAATATCTGATACGATGTTGATATAGAATTCATGAAAAAAGCACTTATTCTCATATTCCTCGCCATTGGAGCAACTCTTTGTTTTGACGCACTCGCTCAGACGTGGTCATTTAGCTGTAATGGCAACAACTGTCTCAAAGCAGGTGTGGATGCAGCAGGACAATACATAGGGAAAAGCTCTGGGGTTGTCACTGGGAAAGGAATTTCTCAAGCAGTCCAGGATGTTATCAAATACTTTCTAACATTTCTTTCTGTCATCGCCGTTATCTACATCATGTGGGCTGGTGCTCAGATGCTCCTCTTTCCCTCAAGTGAAGAATCAAGCGAAAAAACAAAGAAGATTATTATCTCCGTCTTTCTCGGTGTCATCATTATCTGGTTTGCGTGGTGGATAGTGAGTACACTCTTTTACCTTCTCAATAACAACAAGGTTGTCTCAAACATAGTACCAAAAGCCTACGCTGAAACTCAAATCCGAAATATTGACTTCACTACCTATAGCAACAAAATACGTGCCCTCAAGACACAAATTACAAACGGCTATAATCCAGAAATAACAAAACAACTCAATATACTGGTCGATGGCGCATTTGATCATCTTCCTGACCGTGCAGATATTTTTGTAAATAGACAGCTCTATGACAAGGTCAAAAAGGCAATTGCCGACTACGATCTCCATCGGGCCGAGATAGATCGTGGCATTCTCGAAAATGCTATTGATGAATTTCTTGAACGTGCAAAAACATTTTCTATCCAAGGACAAATAGGTTCCAATCCACCAAAAGGAGATGCTCCTCTTTCAGTAACTCTCGAAGCGCGAAATATGATTGATGAGAGTGGTACGGTCATTCCGGAAACAAATTTCAGTTGGTGGCTCCGCACTCCTGATGGACCAAAAGTTCTCTGACATGGAAAAACCATCAACTATGAATTTAAGGATGAAGGAACATTCACAGTCTATCTTACCGTTAATTCTGCGAGCAAAAATAGTCGTGGTTTTACTGATGTAATAAGCTTTGAAGATCAAACCATCATAGAAGTAGGACAACCAAAACTCAAATGGGTCATATTTTTCAACGAACAACTCGCATCAGATTCAATGAAAATACCAACCCGAGATGCCTTGCAAAAAGTACTCATCGATGCAACTCAAACAAAATTCTCTAATGGATATACGATAGCCAAGACTGAATGGGACTTTGGTAATGGTAAGTGAGCCTCTCATGAATGAGTTCCTATCATAGAAGCTCAGGATTACAAAGAAGGAGATTTTAATGTAAAATTGACCCTCACTCGAAATGATGGAGAAACATTTTCAAAAACTATCACGCTCAAGATAGGTGATCCTATAGCATCTATTGGTATCAACAATACCAAACCAAATAAAGGAGAAACTGTCGTATTTGAAGCAAAAAAAGCAACACAAGAAGGAGTTCAATATTCATGGGAAATTCGAAAATTTGGTGTAGAACAGCCTATCTTTTCGATGACAGGCCCTCGCATGGAGTATGCATTTAAGGAAATAGGCCGTTTTAGTATAGCTCTGCTTTCAAGTAAAAGTGGTGTAATAGATAAGGAAACAGTGGAGGTAAATATCGAATCTCGTCCGCCAGTTGTACGATTTCTCGCAGAACCTCTCGGTCCAGAAACGCCAAATACATATACATTCGATGGTACTTCTACCTACGATCCTGATTATCCAGACAATCAAAGTCTAAAATACGAGTGGTTTGTGAATGATCGACCCGTAGAACTTTTTGATACCAATTCAGCTAATAGTCGATGAAATTTCACTTTTACCGAAATAGGAACACATCAGGTTGAGCTTCATGTCGTTGATGAAGAAGGGAAGTCGTCTGTATTTAAGAAAGCTATCACTATCAAGAGTCTCCTCTCTATAGATCTGAATATCAAACCTCAAGTAGCAAAACGAGGAGGAAAGGTAATACTCAGTGCCAACGCTAATAATGGAAACATTTACGAATGGACAATTGGATCAAAAGATACAACTGTCACAGAAACTGGTAGACATATTGTCTCTTTTGAAAAATCAGGCACATATCCTGTCACTCTCAAGGTAACAGACAGATATGGAAATATCAATTCTATTCAGAGAAAAATATACATCGTTGATGGCGATGCTCCATTTGCGGTCATACAGCTCTCCACTAAAAGCCTCCTTTCAGAAACACAAAAATGAGCATGTAGTGGAAATGACGCACTCATAGTAGACAGAGTAACTCCGGTGTCGCTCGTGGGTGACAAAAGTGTCAATGTTGGAGGCGGGACAACTGATCTTACATATTTCTGGAAAGTCTGATTGAATTCGAGTTCTTCTCAGAAAAATTTCTCTCATACTTTTGATGAACTTGGATGTGAAAAAATCACTCTCACTGTCAACGATAAGAAAACAGGAGCATCTCAAACATCAGAAGAATGGGTCAAAGTCGTCAACATACCACCAAAATTCTCCGATATTCAGGTCAAAGTAGAAAACATTGATATGGATCCTATGCGTATAAGCCTCCGTATGGAAGGAGCAAAAGATCCAGACGGAAATATAGCTTCATATACATGGTATTACTATACCAGTACTGACGAGCAACCTCAGGGATTCCGTATTACGACAAAACCAGAAACGAGTTTTACCCTCCCAAAAATAAACGGTCGATATTACTTCTCTGTTGTTATGGAGGACGCAAATGGTCTCAAAGTAGACACGCGTGATATATCAGAAGAAAAATTCTCGACTCCAGATCTTCTCGTCAATCAAAATATCTCAATGCCTATCATTGACTTCAAAGCAAATGGAACTGACATAAAATATGGCGAACCGGTCGAGTTTTCTGTGAATGTGAAAAATGCGCTTGGACAAGATATATCAAAAGCAGCAGAATATCGATGGGATATAGATGGCGATGGTTTTTATGATACAAAGACGTCTGATCCTCATTTTACCTATAAATACACGATACCGGGCGAATATCATCCAAAAGTAAAAGTCACTCATCGTGGTCTCTCAACAACCAAATTCATCACACTTAATGTCGTCAATCGTCTCAACCCTCAGGCTGCCATACAGGTTATAGGCGATAAAATAGTAGCCTATAATATGTCGACAGGCATCGTACAAAGTGTTGCATGGTTTGCGGACGATAAAAAAGTCTCAGAGAATAAGGACTATCTCATCTATTCAGTAAGTGATGGAACTTTTCCTACATCTATAAAAATACAAATCTCTGATGGAAAAGATACACAAGAGGCGACATTTCCTATAGCCCGAAATGCCAAAAATAAAACACTTTTGAAAAAAATAGAAAAGCCACTTATCGTGCTCACAAATGACACCAATGGTAATGTAGAAGAAGTACCTGACAACGTCATATGGAAGGATCCTCTCAAGCCTCTCTTTTTCTATCTCGGTGAATCGACAGGTGATATTCAATTTTATGCAATAGATAATGACATAGACATCGACACTGATCTGTCTGGCGGAAAAGATGATGACGCTGATAATAAAGGGACAGCTTCATACAGAATGGGGCGCCCATACTCAGTCCCTATGGGAACAAAGCGTACAACGATTATGCGTCTTCGACTTCTCAAAAGTGACGGAACAGAGATTGATTCGAGACAGATACGTGTCACTCGTGACTTTATAGCACCGATTGTAGATACAGAAAATCCAACTACAGTGATAAAATCACCGCAGGTATTCAATCTCTCAGCAGAAGATAAAGCACGTCTCGATAAACTTCAGGGTTTAGTTCAAAATGTACCTGATGAAGAACGAAAAGACCTCACACGCTACCTCGACCAACTTGGAGATATCTGGTATGACCGTGCTGATAGAGCTGAAACTCTTCTCCAGTTTTCACAAGCAGTAAATATCAGCAAATCTATGTCACCTGAGCTCAAGACTCGTATTCTTGAACAAGTAAACCTCATCTATACCCAGGGACAACAGGATGCACAAGAAAAGGAAATCGCCAAGAAAATGATCGCAGATTTTCTCGCAAAAAGCTCATATAAGAAAGAAATATTTGGCGATGGTACTGATAGTAATAGTGGGTTACTTGGCCAAATCATAGATAATCCCGAATACTATGAGCAAAATAAATCTATCGTCCAAAAAATATATGATGATTATATAAAATTCGATAAACAAATTTCTGATGAAGCAAAAGCCGTCATAAAAGATAAGCTCACGATGCTTATAGGAAACCCTCCTGTTCAGACTACTACTCCGCCACCAGTCGTCACAGAAGAAAAAGTATCTCTATGGACAAAAATACAAACGAAGGTAACGGCCATAGTAGGGGATAAAGGTCCTATTATTCTCTGGATTGGTATAGCAGTTATAGGTCTTCTCGGTCTCATGGTACTCGTCAAACTTTTCAGCGGATCAAGTCGTAGTACTTCTCATGAGAATGACCATCATGACGATCACAACGGAGGTCTCTCGACAACACCAGAAAATAATCATGGTCCAGACTGGCTCCATGCAGATGATCAACATAATGATCACCACGACAATCATAGTACAGAATGAGATAGCCATGCTACAACTCCAGACTGGCTCAAGGAGACAGAATCTCCATTTGGCGAGGAAGACGTCCTTTCAAAGGAAGTCGCTGCCACAACAATTCACAATGATACAACAATCAAAACACCTGATTGGATGCACGACGAAACACACGTAACTCCGTCTGCACCAGAAAAAAAAGCAGAAACAGCTTCTGCTGATGTACCAGCTTGGTTACAGTCTGCACCAGAAACAGACACCAAAGCCCCCGTAGAAACAGTATCAATTCCAGAAATACCAGCAGACACAACACCTCCTGCTGTCAGTCATGATGATGTCCCTGATTGGCTCAAATGAGCTGAACACACAGAGACAATAGATGAAACAAAAGAAACAGATGATTCATCAGCCCTCTTTGAAACAGAAAAAACATGAACAGATGATACCACTCCAGTTTCATCAACACCATCTCCATCGACTTCAGAATCATCTGATCTTCCTGATTGGCTTGCATGAACTCATAACACAGAAAATGCAACTCCAGAAACTTGAAATATCACAGAACCAAAAGACAATAATGAGACATCTCAAGTACCTGCACCAAAACAGTCAAAAAAATCATCAAAAAAAGATGAACAATTGACGCCAGGAAACCATCTCATTGGGGCAGCAGAAGAGCTCATAGCGCCTGAATCAGATACTGATAACACTTCTACTTAAATTTCATGATTGCTATACGTCCATCAACCCCGTCTCCAAAACCAGAAAAGGAAACAAAAAAATCCATCTGGTCAAGTATTGCAGCATATACAGCAAATGATCAGGATTACACTCCGGCACTCAAAATCAGTAAATCACCAAGCGCACCGAAAAAACGACATTTTCTGAGAAACATTCGAGCTGCATTAACCATTCTTATTATTGGTTATTTGCTCTTGTGTGCATACGTGTTACTTAATCCTGAGAATGCACTCTTCTTCAATAATATTCTCGGTGTCCAATATCTCACAGTTCGTACTGTTTTGGAGTATACCATTTATGTGTTTTACAGTGCATTTGGTATCATTATTGGTTTTGGATTTCTCTTTTTTGGATTCAAAGCCTTCTCTATTCGTACCAAAAGCCGCGCAAAACGAATCAATATATGGATAATAACAGTATTTTTCTGTTTGATATTTTTCGCAAATATTGCTCTTTTTGCAGTGACATATGAATGGTTTCGAAGAATTGATTTCAACAATCTCGATGGACGAGTACTTGTCTATAATAACTCTCTTTTGAAGTATTTGAAGCCAACCGACGTGTCGACAGCTCTCATACCAAATGATGTCAAAATAGGACCACTTCAGGTCAGATATGATATCAGTGCATATATCAAAAAACGTGCATTTCTCGAAGGTCTCGTTCTCACCGAACCATATACATTTGAGATTGATTATGATGGCGATCGTCGACCAGATAGAGGAACAGGGAAGAGTAACTCTATCGATCATCCAATCACTGATGTAGATTTTGCACCTATTATATCACCTGAATTCACCTACGATCAGGCAAAAGTTTACAAACCAACTGCGAGCATTTCAGGTACAAATGTCGCCGGTAAACCTATCAAGTTCGATCTCGATATACCTGCTATCTCTCTTGATAAAATCGTAAAAATTGGACGTAATCTCATGCCAGATGGTGGCATCCAATACACCTTTGATGCTGTCGATCTCAGCGATCTCGGTCAAGTTCGTTGGACTGTACTTGGAGACTCAAATATGACCAAGGATGGTTATCAATTTTCTCCCGATAAAATATTTGTAACACCAACTATTGTTTGTCTCCAGATCTTTCGAGGAAAAGCTCCTCTCAGCAATACCTGTGATTGGCAATTCGTCACAGAAGAAAGTACAAAAAGTAATATACAAAATACCGATATCGCCGTCAAAGTAGACCCTATTAATCCTCTCAAATACCAGTTTTCGGTGAGCCCAACAACTATCCAGTGAGATATAAAAACAATCAATTGGTATATTGATGGGCAAATTTATGTTGGTAAATTTGATTCATGATTTGAGCGCATATTTGATTATACATTTCACCGACCAGGAACATATAAAATAGAGGCTGAAATAATAGATACCCTTGGAAATACCGTCCGCGTACCAACTACAAATCCGATTTATACTGCAGATATGGTTGAACTCAAAGACGGTTTTTCTCTGAGTGTCACCGATGAGTCTGGTACAGATCTTATCAAAGACACCTATGATAAGGCAACCCAATCGTATCTATTGCAAGATTTCCCAGTGCCAGGAATTCTCAAACTCGATGGAACGAGAGTGAGGGCCAATTCAGCACGATTACGACTCACAAAAGTCGAGTGGGATACAAATAATGACGGCGTCTATGAATCCGAATGACTCTCTCTAGAACACCCTATCGATGTTCCTGGTCGGTACGATATTCGCGCTCGATTTACCTTTACTGACCTCTCTGTTGATGGGAAAGATATACCTATCTATCATATAGATCGTATAGCCGTTGTTGGTGTACAAAAACCTCTCGATGTACGAGTAAAAATCACTCCTGATGATGGGTACGCACCAACTTCAGTCAAATTTGATGCTTCTATCTCAAAAATACAGAAATGAAATATTCGTAAATTTCTCTATGATTTTGGCGATGGACATAAGTATGAATGAGAAGGTGTCGTCACAACCTATAAATATAACAAACCTGGCGAATACAAGATCACTGTCACAGCCGTCTCAAACACTGGCCTCCGTGCATCAAAAACCTATACACTTATTCTCAAAAAACCACAAGAAAATGTACATATACAGCCCAGCATTGCCTCTAATCTGGCAGAAGCAGGACTTCCTGTCACATTTGACGCACAGATAAAATGAGATAACGCAACAATTTTTTGGGACTTCGGGGATGGCTCTGGTATAGTAACAGGGCAGAGTCCTGTACACGAGTTTGCCGATCCAGGAACATACACAGTCAAGGTACGCGTCGAATATGCAACAGGAATAGAGGAAAGTGATAGCATCTCCTACATCGTTCATTAAATACTATGCATATTTCTCTTTTTATTCAGTTTTTTACGACATACTGGTTGCCATTGTTGATTATCACTATTGGTGGACTTATCTATACAAGCATAGTTCTCTGGGCTGCAAAGATAAAAAAATGACAAGCTCTCACACTTTTTTTGACGGGTATCATCGTTATTACCTGTATCTTTCTCCCGTTTAACTGGTCGATTCAAAATTCAGGAAGTGGCAAGGAAGTTTCTCTCTTCTTTTTCCAGGTAAATATTGAGGGGAGTAATTTCATCTCCATTTTGAAGAACGCACTCTCCCACAATGGACTCGTACAAACTATTCAACTCTCATTTCGAGAGAGGGATATAGCGAGCGATATTATCGTTCTCTTTTTAGCATTTCTCGAAGAATTAGCAAAGCTCACTCTCTTGATCCTCTGTATTAGAAAAAGTCTCAGAATGCCTGTCATCATCGTTTATCTCATATTAGTTTATTCTCTCTTTCATAAGCTTGATGGTGTGAATTCAACGCTTACCATGGGAGCTATGGGTATAGGAAGTTTTGTTGGACTCATTATTCTCTGGACTCTTTTGAGTACACCTATACGCACTGAAAGTGTCGCTGATTATATTTACAGCATCGCTCTTGTAGCGCTCGGTTTTGCCTTTGCAGAAAATATCAAATACATGATAGACATATCAAATCATGGTGGAAGTCTCGACAGCATTACAAACAATGCCATCCTCCGATCCATTTTTGGATACCTCTCACATACATTCTTTAGTATGGTATGTGTGTCTTTGTATGCTCGAGGGAGATTTGCCTTCTTACGACTCATCGACGATTCTGGGAACCTTTCTCTCGGTCAAAAAGCCCTTGGGTGGAAAAACTACACCAGTATCAAGAGTATTCAGTGATTTTGGACTGGTGTTATCTGTGCCAGCATCATCCATGGCGTCTACAATATTTTCATTTCTTCAAATGTTCTTATTCCCTCAATCATCCTGATTGTCGGGTTTCTCTTTCTCGAGCTCTTCGTTCTGCACGATCTCAGAAACAATACCAAGTACGGGCATATAGAGAATTATATGCAGTAATGATTTAAATTTACATTTGCAATTAAAAAATATTATTTATAGTATATAAAATATTATAAATATGTCTACACCAGATGAGGGCTTACCTATTAAGCCATGACGTGAAAATGATGTCCGTAATTTAGGTCTTCAAATTCATGCCATGGGGGTAAGAAAAAGATTGGAAACTATCATGAAATGAGATGATATCGAGAAAATTGTAGAAACAGCAACACAAATCTGTGAAAGATGAGTAGGCATCTCAGCAATAATGATTGCAGAGCAAAGAACTCAAATGATCCAAATGGATGCTGTACTAAGTGGTATGAATAACCACGAAAAGACTCAGTTTGTAATGTGGAAACTCGCCATACACCCTGAAGAAACAGCTCTCTGATATCCTTGGAGACCAGAACATGAAGATAAAATGACAGAAGCGTATTATACAATGATATGATATATGGTGGAAAATGGTCTCTTTGACGTATCAAGTCTTAAAGTAGATTGCTACGAAAAGCTCTGAAACATCTACGATTTGGTTGATAAAATAAATAGAGAAATAGATTCTCCTGAAATAGATATACTGATAGAAACTCTCAAGAAAGAATTGGTCGATTTTTGAGTAGATAAATGAGCAATATCATTCTTACTTCCGGAAAATAAATTTGAAGCTTTTAGGGCATGTTTAGCACTCTGGACTATAACAAAAATAATAGAGGGCACTTGAAATAAGAAATTTTCAAAACTTGAAAACAAAACCAAGACTATTGATGGGCATGGTTTTTCTATATGATGCAATCAGGTACAGCCATTGGCGTTTATGATTTCGCTGGAATTCCTTCTCCCTGACTGAGAAGGAGCAAGCACTAGAAATGATTTTGAGCCAAATCAGATGAAGGATTTCGTAAATGCATGTTTAGGGAAATTATTAACCCCCGATGGGAAAAATTTCATTGAAATATGTTTTTGAAATGCTGTGGAGAGCCTTATCATTCGAACTAATTCAGAACCTCTCGATACAGACGCAGAAAAAATAAAAAAATTGATGAGGGGAAATCTCGGCGAATAATAAATTTGATTTCTAAACTAGCACCTATATAATTTAGGTGCTAGTTTTATATTTTACCATTTTAGAATATGAATCAAAACTACACCATGGCAGCCCAAGAACGGCTCTCGGAATCAGTCCAGTTCGCTCAGAGTTCCGGACATACAACGATAGAACCTCTTCACCTGCTTCGAAGCATTTTGCATGCCTCTGAAAGCATCAATCAATCCCTCTTCGAACGAGCAGGGACAAATATCCAAGTATTGAAAAACGATGTCGACACAACCCTGTCGAAGTTGGCGAAAGTCAGTGGAAATACATGAGAACCATGAGCTTCCCAAGAGTTGGCGAAGGTTCTTCAAAGTGCTGAGAAATCCATGAAAACCATGAATGATAGTTACACGACCGAGGAACATCTCATGATAGGACTTCTCGAATCAGCAAAGTCACTCGAACCACTTTTCAAATCTGCTGGACTTACTCAGAAAAATTACGAAGAGGCCGTAAAAAAACTCCGAAATGGGAAAAAAGTAACATCCAATACGGCTGAGAATTTGTATGAATCACTGAAAAAATATACTATCGATCTCATTGATCAGGCAAAAAAAGGAAAGATAGATCCTGTCATCGGGCGTGATGAAGAAATCCGTCGAGCCATTCAAATCCTGGCACGTAGAAGCAAAAATAATCCTGTCCTGATTGGTGATCCTGGCGTTGGTAAGACAGCGATTGTCGAAGGTATCGCGATAAGAATTATTAGTGGCGAAGTTCCTGATGCACTCTTGTCGAAGAAAATCCTCACACTCGACCTCGGAGCAATGATTGCCGGAGCGAAATATCGTGGTGAATTCGAAGAACGGCTCAAGTCTGTCATCGACGAAGTCGAAAAATCTGATGGTGAAATCATCCTCTTTATCGACGAAATTCATACTATTGTTGGTGCTGGTGCGAGCGAATGATCGACAGATGCTGGCAATCTCCTCAAGCCTGCTCTTGCTCGAGGACGTATCAAAGTCATTGGTGCTACGACGATTAACGAATATAGAAAATACATCGAAAAAGATGCAGCACTCGAACGACGATTTCAACCTGTCATGGTCGACGAACCAAATCGTGACGATGCTATCACCATCCTCCGAGGCATCAAAGACAAGTACGAAACCTTTCATGCCATAAAGATTACTGACTCAGCGCTCGTCGCCGCAGTAGACATGTCGACACGATACTTGCCAGATCGTAAACTCCCCGATAAGGCTATCGACCTCATCGACGAAGCAGCATCAGCGCTCAAGATTGGCTCTACCAGTAAACCAGCCGAGATAGACACAATCGACAAAAAAATTCACTCACTTCAAATCGAGCGTGAGGCTCTTCTCCGTGAGCAAAAAGACAGACCAGAAGATGGAAACAAGACACGCATTGTCGACATAGAGAAAGAACTCGCAAACCTCCAAGAAGAGCAAAAAAAACTCCATGCTGCCTACGAAGACGAGAAGAAGATGATGCACGATTTGAAGAAAATCCGTGAAGACCGTGAGAAACTTATCCTCCAAGCAGAACAACTCGAACGTGACGCGGATTATGCTGCCGTAGCTGAAATACGATACAAGAAACTTCCTTCACTCGACACAGAACAAAAGAAGCTCGAGGCTATCGCCGAGGCTCGCCGAGCTGATGGCCGAAGCTTCTTCCGAGACACAGTCGACATAGAAGACATAGCAGCAGTGATTTCTCGCTGGTCAGGTGTCCCAGTCGGCAAACTCATCCAGACAGAAAATGACAAATATATTCACCTCTTCGACCACCTCCAATCATCCGTCAAAGGACAAGATCATGCTCTCCGAGCAGTCGCTGAAGCAGTACAACGATCCAAGGCAGGCCTCTCGGATAAAAACCGACCAATTGGAAGTTTCCTCTTCCTCGGACCAACGGGTGTTGGTAAAACCGAGACAGCAAAGACTCTTGCCAATTCCCTTTTTGATCACAGTGGAGCATTTATCAGAATCGACATGAGTGAGTATGGTGAGTCACACTCTGTCGCACGCCTCATCGGCTCTCCTCCAGGGTATATCGGCCATGACGAAGGTGGACAACTCACCGAAGCTGTCCGTCGTAAACCCTTCTCTGTAATACTCTTTGATGAAATAGAAAAAGCTCATCCCGATGTCTACAATGTCTTTCTTCAAATCCTCGATGATGGACGTCTGACAGACGGCAAAGGTCGAACGGTCGACTTCAAAAACACCATTATCATCATGACCAGTAATATCGGTTCTGAGAAGATTATGGATTTCTTTAGTGAGGAGAAAGGTGGACACAATGTCGACGATATCCAGATGAAAGCCCTCCAAGATATGATGATAGGACAACTCCGCAATTACCTCCGTCCTGAGCTCATCAATCGTATCGACGACATCATCGTCTATCGACCACTTGGTGATGAAGTACTCCGTTCTATCATCGACCTCGAGCTGTCGAAGGTGTCGAACATGCTCGCCGAAAAATCTATCACGGTCACCTGGGACAAGTCTGTCTACGAGTATCTCATGAAGCATGGCATTGATCCACAGTTTGGTGCTCGTCCACTCCGTCGTGCTGTCACAAAATATATCATTAATGCTCTCTCCATGAAACTCCTCGATGGAAGCCTCAAGGAGGGAAGTGCTATCAAAGTGAAATATAGTAAAGACAATATTGAGATAAAATAAGTGAAAAACTAACTCCAAACAATGCTAATACCGTTGTAAAGAGCTATTCCTTGCAAAAGCCCAGCTGAATCTATCATATACATATGAAAAGATTATTTTTGGCGATTATATCAATCGCGCTTTTAGACAATGTGTATGCTCTCGACACATCGTGTCTACTCCTCAGGAGTCAGTCAATAAACGTCGGTGCAGGGGAAGTGATACAGGTAGAAAGTGAGTCTGAAATTTATCCACTTCAAGGAGGCGTCGTGGCGCCAATCAAATGGTTCTCCCAAAACAAAACAAAAGAATACCTCGATTATTCTGTCGTACAGGCAAGTGGAATCAAAGGTACAGAATACTCACTTATCTCCGATAATAACCCAACAACATTCATACAGTTCTCCAAGAATCCAAAGTCTATTACTCTCAAGCTCAATACAGCAGTGAGTGCAGGAGAATTTGGTTTTTCTATGGATGCTGATGTATTCGATCTTAGTGAAATAGAAATCTCAAATGATGGTAAGAGTTTTGAGTCAATACTTCTCTCCGATATTGAGTTTTTCGATTTTCAATATATACGAATATCCTTCGTTGACACACTCAAAAATTCTAAAACAACCCTCTTCGCTCCAACAAAAATCAGGGATATATTGTTCTATAAAAAAGAATCAAATAACTATCTCATTAAAAGCCTCTCAACAACACCTATCACCATCTATTCTCAGGTAAATTGTGAAAACAAATACATAAACGAAGCTCTCTCATCTGCTTATCAGGCTGGAGAAAAAATAAAAATGTCTACCAGCATAAACACGAGAAATATAGAATTATCTCTCTCAAAAAATGAACAATACAACAAAGATAAAGATGGTGATTGAATTTTAAATAATGTTGATAATTGTCCTCTCACTCCAAACAAAGATCAAAAAGATACCGACAAGGATCTCTTGGGTGACGTCTGTGACATAGATCCAAAAAATCGTAATCCGCTCTTGGGCGATAGTGATTATGATGGTATTGATGACGAGAGAGATAATTGTCCATTTACGAGAAACCCCGACCAATCAGATACAAATTCTGACGGACGATGAGATGCATGTAGTGACGATGATGGGGATGGATTACTCGGTTCTGTCGACAATTGTCCGAGCGTGCCAAATAGAGACCAAAAAGATGTGAACGTAAATAACGTAGGGGATGTGTGTGAGTCTGATCGTGATAAAGATGGTCTCTTTGATATCATGGACAACTGCCCCGGAATAGCAAATCCAGACCAAGAAGATTCAGACTCAGATGGTATTGGTGATATGTGTGATAATTGTAATCGATATAATCCAGATCAAAAAGACGAAAACAATGACAAAAAAGGAGATGTCTGTAGTGACTGGGAAACATATGAAAAATCTCATGACGATGATAAAGATGGTGTCATAAACTGGGAAGATAATTGTCCAAAGGTATCAAATCCGAAAATCAAAATGATAAATCCAAAAACGGGTAGAGAGGAGATAATGCAATCAGATAAAGATTATGACGGCATTGGCGATGCTTGTGATAATTGTGTCGATATTCAAAACAACGATCAGCAGGATACAAATCAGAACAATCAATGAGATATATGTGAAGATATGGATGGCGATGGCCGACAGTCATACAAGGATAATTGTCCGCTCGACAATAATCCTGATCAGGCAGATAAAAATAATGATGGCATTGGTGATCTCTGTGATGATACAGACCAAGATGGTATTCGTGCATCTGTCGATAATTGTCCGTATGTTTATAACCCTGAGCAGCTGGATTCAGATAATGATAAACGAGGAGATAAGTGTGATGACAAGGATGGTCGTTTTCTAGAATCAAATAAAGGTGTCTTTATAGCCATATTCGTCATTATCGGTATTGCGATGCTCTGAGGCATAACTGTTCTTGGTAAAAAACTATTTTCTTCTCGCTAATTTTTATTTTATTTTTATGGGAAATTCTCTCAATAAGCTTGCCTGGGTAGCATCACTTGCTCTCGGTTTTCCGGTTGGAAATATCTTTTTTTGACTTTCATTCTGATACATGGAAGGGGGGACATTCATCTACATATGTATCGGGGTACTCGCTGGTATAATCTTCAAACTCGCTCTTTTCCCAGAAGAAGTATTTGAGAATCTGACAGTCCGTGCCTGAAATAAAAAGATAATACAGAAAGAAAAAATGGAAGTAATAGAAGAAGAAGTAGAAGAACCAGAAATACTCCCGAAAATAAAAGAAAAAACACAAGCAAAAGAAAGACCAGAATCGATAATCTATGAAAAACCGAGACCATCAAAACCAAATCCTCTCGTGAGTTGGTTCGCAGAAAACACACTCGCTAAAATCGGAGGACTTCTGATTTTTCTCGCTATTATAGCTTTTTTGAGTGTTATCTATACCCAAATTGGGCCTGTAGGACGACTCGTTATCAGCATATTCGTTTCTCTTGGTATCTACGCCGTAGGGGTCTATCTTTTTTCGAAAAAGAGTTTTATACACGAATCTCATATTGTTCTCGGTGTTAGTATTGCAGCACTCTATCTCTCAATTCTCTACATATTTCGAGTGCCTGTATTTATCGAAAATTTTGGTGAAAATTTATCCTATATTGTGCTCGCATTGCTCACGATCGCCGTCATATGATGATCTATTACTGGTATGATTTTTGGAGCAACTTCATTGTTTGCATTTTCAATTGCTATAGCCTACATCAACCCCTTTCTGATTGGAGCAAATCTCTCTACTTTACAATTCCTCGTCTATATCATTTTGATCTCTGGTGGAGCTATAAGCACTGCTGCATATCTCGTTTTACAGAAAAAGGATGACAACCTCGCATCAACAGTACTCCATATAGCTTTCTGGTGATCTCTCATACTCATATGATGGGTGATCAATACTCGCACGGCCTTCGAGTTCAATAGCGTCTTGCTCGTTATTATAGCATTGACCGGGGCGACGAGCTGGGTAGCAAGCTTTTTGAAAAGTACGAATTCTCTCAGTATTTTTCTCATCGCTGGTGGTATGAGTCTTTTTTTGACAATGACATGAACAGAAATACATAATACCGTGAGCTGATCTGTTATTTTAGGAATGAGTGTCATATGCATTTTTGGAATACTCGGAAAATATAAAATGAAGCTCTCGACCGGGACATTAATGGTTATTTTTATCCTCCCTCTGCTTCTCTGGATAACATGATACATTACTGGATTCTGGTTTGCGCCAGTAGTAGCATTTGGTGGCATGATACTTCTCTACGCAGGATTATTGATGATTTTTACAGTTATTCCAACATGGTTTAGCTCACTCCTTTTTATTCTGTTTGGTATTGCGGGAGTCTTTTTCACTCCTTGATTATTCGCCAATATTAGTCTGACTTCTCGATATTTATTGATGGCTATCGGGGTATTTCTGTTTGCATTTGGACACTACTTCACGCTCAAGAGAAATATATCAATAACTCCTATTGTTCATACTCTCACGAGTCTTGGACTCCTCGCGCTCAACCGTCCAGGAGCTGCTCCATTCTGGGCTATTTTAGCAGTATCACTCTTGGCATTGGCTACGATAGGCATCAGCTTTTATTCTTACAACAAAAAACTCCAGAGCTCTCTCGACCACATACTCGTACCAATTATCGGCGCAGCAAGTCTCATCGGTACACTCGTCTATTTTGGAACTATTCAGGCCCACTGGTGAATAGTCCTTGGCTGAATATTGCTCCTTGTGGCAGGCGTCTACATCTGAGCATTTATGATATTCTTGAAGCCTCTTGAGCAAAAAGTGGAGCAATATATGACTGTTACCTATCTCGCTATTGCTACAAGCATCATTACGCTCGCTATCGCATATCTCTTTTCTGACTATGAAAGTGCCAAAACACTTGCCTGGATCATCGAGGCAGCACTCATATTCACCATCTACGCTCGATTCCCAAATCCTTGGATACTGACTGGTGCTATTTTGGTTCAAATTGTTGGTATAAGCCAATTTGCTCTTATGAGACCAGAACTACCAGAAAATATAGTTGTATTCATAGTGGTATTTATCGCCTCAATTTGGAATATTTGGTCACTCCGAAACATCGCCACCAGCAAAACATGGGCTGCAGAGATCGTATTATTTATGAGTACCTGTATTTGGTTTGCAGTCCTCATGTTCGATTCTGATTGGTCTCATGAGGACTTCATTGTCATCTCCGGAATTCTTATCATGCTGCATACAGTGCTCCTCTCCCATGCTTTCAAAAAAGTATTTTTCTTATGACTCATAGGAGCAACACTACTCTTCTTAATAGACATGATCATCACAATGGACACAGGAAAATGAGCCTATTTTGTCATCCCGTTTGCTCTGTTTATTTCTCAATACTATTTCTCAAAAAGACAACCTGGCTTTTTCGCGAAAATACAATGGCTCATAATTGGAATAGGAACATTTATTGTTTCGAGTTTTTGGGTAAGTGGAAACTTCTCGAATGAATATATACTCACTATCTGGTGGTCACTCTGGATTGGGGCCCTTCTCACACTAGGCATAAATCGAAAAATATCCACCCTACGTTCATTCGGACTCATGGTATACCTCCTGACACTCGGAAAAATACTTTTCGTTGATTTAGGACGTATTTTTTCTTCTGATGAGGGGTCTGGAGTATATGTCGGAATAGGAATCATTATGCTTCTCGGTATAGTCTCGATCGGACTCTCAATGCTGTACAAGAAACTCATGGGTGACGGTGCACTTAAGAAAGATTTCCTTTTTGAAGGAGATGCAACAGAAGAAGGTATACAAGAAACCCTTCTCAAGCTCGATATATCCAACATAAAAAGTGTTTCTTTCTCCTCTCCAAATGAAAAACCAATTCAATCAGGCGAATCTGAAAATCTCAAACGAATAGCGCTCTACATAGTTAAAAAAACGAAAAAAAGTGTATTTGAGCCTGGCGAGTTAAATGCATTTTATGAACTCATTGTGCCTGTTATTCAATCTCAATACGGTTCTGAAGCTCTCTCAAAAGGGAAGACAATGATGAAAAATTTTGCTAAAAAAGGAGGAGTGATAGAAATAAAAACACAATAAAGAAAAACCTAAAAAATAACCTCATGCACCGAGCTCTCCCTGCCATATCTATAGTGACACTGATTATCCTCTGTCTCTTTGCGATGGTTCTGGGGTGGATAAAGTATTTCGATTATCGACAAAAAGAAGACAAAATAGCCTCGTTTCCAGAATACTATCGAGGTTTAGCCCGCGGATGTTATGAACGAGAAAGTGTTAATTGTTGTCTCTGATCCGTGTCGAATATGCAGTCAGAAAATGCCCTTCTTATAGGGCAAGATGGTTGTCCAGAGTGAACCCGGCAAGAAATGCTTAAATGTCTAGGGAGCTATACTTGGTGTACTACAAAAAGCAGTAATTAGAGACTCTTGATCCATTGAACCAGAGACGCAAGGGATTCATGGGTAACAATGCTAACACCTTTTGTTGACTGAAATTTTGACTGCGTTGCTGGTATATGAATGGTTTTAAAGCCGAGTTTTTTTGCTTCTTCTATTCTTTTTTCGAGTTGTGCGACAGGTTTTATAACACCGGTAAGTGATATTTCTCCGAGAAAAAGTGCATGATTGAGCGGTTTTTTCTGGTCAGAAGAGAGGAGGGCAGCGACGATCGCCAAGTCGACAGCAGGTTCGCCAACTGAGAGGCCATGGCTCACATTCACGTAGATATCATCACTGTCGAGATTGATACGACCAAATTTCGCTGTAGCGGCCAAGAGAAGCTCAATTTTCTGTGTCGATATTCCTCGTGCAGAACGTTTCGGATAAGGAAATCGTGTCGAATGTGTCAATGCTTCTATTTCCATGATAACTGGCCTATTTCATTCGAGCGCAATGGTCAAAGCCGATCCTATTTGAGCTGAAGTTTTTAGGATGCTTTCTGCTGGATTCTTGAGGTCGAGGAGACCATTTTCTCACATTTCAAAGAGGCCTATCGCATCCGTTGGTCAGAAACGATTCTTCATAGCACGGAGGACACGGTAACTCTGATATCTATCGCCTTCGAGGAAGAGAACAGTATCGACGAGGTGTTCAAGCGTTTTAGGACCTGCGAGGTCGCCATCTTTGGTCACATGCCCTATCAGAATAACAGCAGTGTTCGTAGTCTTGGCAAAGTGCATAAAAGTCTCGGCAATCGATCGAATCTGCGCTATCCCGCCTGATGCCCCACCCTGAGAATTTGAGTACATGACACTAACGGAGTCTATAATGACGATGGGATGAGGTGAAGATTGAAGTGTCGCCATGATATTTTCGACCACTTCGCCATGAAGGAAATGGATATGGGGATTCTTCACTCCGAGACGATGAGCTCGACCAGCTATTTGTTCTTCTCCCTCCTCACCAGAGACATAAAGAACAGGACTTTTTTCAGTAGCACACCATTCGGCCAGCTGAAGTGTAAGTGTCGACTTTCCTATACCCGGCTCTCCTGACAAAAGAGTGAGACTTCCGCGTACTAATCATCCTCCGAGGACCGAAGCAAGCTCGACACTTTCGACATTAAGGCGAGTATGAGATGTCGAACGTGGTTGCAGATGAACGACATCGCCCTTCTTCCCTACGACTTTTTGCCTCCCAACTACTTTTACTTCTTCTTGTTCGAGAAGAGTATTCCATTGGCCACACTGCGGACACTGACCAGACCATTTAAGCTGAGTATGATGACAATTTGAACAAGTGAACATATCCCCATTATAGAGATATACGAACCTTTGGAAAGACTAGACTCGGAAAGTGATCTTCAGATCAAGTACATATCCTATAATGCCTGTCACAATAGAAGATATGGTACGCGCCCAGACATAGTGAAAAGCAAGATAAGTGATAAGACCGTAGGTAATAAAAAGAATTGCTATGAGAGAATAGAGAGCGATAATAAGAAAACGGATGTACCCCCTTTTAAAATGTATAGAAGATCGAAATGTCCATTCACGATTCACGTAAAAACCAATAAAAGACTCAGCAATAAAAGCAATAGCACAAGAAAGAAGATAATGAAATCCGAAGAACCAGGTAAAAAACCAAACAAGAAGAAGATTTGCTAAGAGCATAAGGCCTCCTGCAAAAGTATAACGACTAAACTGCTTTATATGATGATGTGACAGATGATATTTATGTGCAATTGAAAGCATGCTTGAAATTATTTATCATAATTTAGCATACAAAATTAAACTTGTCAAATTATTATTTTATAAGAACTGTTTGTGTTCAAAAAAGACACTCGCAATGAGTGTCTTTAACTTATGATACAAATGGTGCCCAAGAGAGGACTCGAACCTCCACGCCTTGCGGCGCTACCACCTCAAGGTAGTGCGTCTGCCAATTTCGCCACCTGGGCACACCGAATATGAGCTAAAAAACTCAATACTGTAAGCTGTACTATAAGAACTTTTTTACTTTTTCAAGTTTTTATCGTGAGAGCCGTTTTTATCGAGATACTCTCGGATGATTTCAGCTGCAGCATGCTGACCACCAAGACCAAATGCCAATCCAACAGCAAGGCTTGTAGCAGCCACAAAACCGATAAGTATAGATCGAATGAGGTATTCTGGGATGATTTCTATAGCGCCTGTATTTACCTGATTGATGGCAATGGTAAATGTGAAGAATAAAATCAGTACACGTGAGAGATAGGCCAATATAACAGCTGTTCTCGGATTTTCAAAGTTGACAGCATTGTAGACAAGAGCATAAGAAGTACGAGATGTCTGTATACCAAAAAACGTTATGAGTAAGGCAACGAGGAGGTGCGGCAGATACTCGACAACACTATTGAGAAACTTCTCTACATCAGTATACCCGGCTTTTTCGACAGCACTTCGGAGAAAAAGTAGGAAAATGAAAACAGATATATATTTACCGATAGCCTTAGGGAGTGGATCATTTCAAATTTTTGTAGAATGTCCGAGAAATTTATGAAGAAGTTTTTCTATACCAGTAAAACGGAAAATCCAGCCCGTGAAAAAGTAGATAATAATCGAGGTAATAAGGCCTCCAAAGATTATTTGGCTCGCTGCTATCCAAGGAGAAGGCTGCAAAAGAGAATAATAAGTAGTGTAGAACATATAAAAGAAGTATACTTCATTATCACGGCGGTTGCAAGAAAATGAAGGATGTTACCCTATCTCGAGAATAATATCTCGTAGTTCAGCTGCTTTTTCAAAGTCGAGGTTCGCAGCTGCTATATCCATTTCCAGCTCCAGACGACGAATATAAGCATCTTTGTCGACTCATTTCGGTATCTTGTCGATGACTTCTTTTTTACCCTTAAATCAGAGATCTTTGATACTCGAGATAATAGTAGTGGGAGTTATACCGTGTTCCGCATTATACTTCATCTGGATTTCTCGGCGTTTACGTGTGATTTCCATGGTCTCTGCCATAGATCGAGATATCTGTCATTCGTATGAGTAAAAAATCACATGGCCGTTTGAATTTCGGGCAGCACGGCCGACAATCTGTATCAATGATTGTGTCGAGCGGAGAAAGCCCTGCTTGTGAGCATCTATAACTCCGATAAAAGAAACTTCTGGGAGATCGAGACCCTCCCGGAGGAGATTGACGCCCACAATGACATCGACCTTTCCTGTTCTTAAATCTTTCAATATTTTTAACCGTTCGATAGTATCGATCTCCGAATGAAGATAGTGTGCTGTCACGCCATGCTCTTTGAGGTATGAGGCGAGGTCTTCGCTCGATTTTTTTGTAACAGTTGTGATGAGAGCACGTTCGCCACGTTCGACAGCAGTTCTTATGTTGTGGAGGAGGCTTTCGACAAGTTTGTCCATAGGCTCGACTACAATCTCTGGATCGAGAAGACCAGTAGGACGAATGATTTGTTCGACAAGTGGGCCACCGCGCTCTATAGGAGAATTTCCAGGAGTAGCAGAGACACAGAGAAATTGTTTGATTTTTGATTCAAATTCATGGAAATAGAGAGGTCGATTATCATAAGCGCTTGGCAGACGAAAACCATTTTCCACGAGCATATCTTTTCTTGATTTATCTCCGGCAAACATTCCTTGAACCTGGGAAAGAGTAATATGAGATTCATCAACAATAGTGAGAAAATTCTCTGGGAAATAATCAATCAATGTCATCGGCGGATCGCCAGGTTGCCTACCATCCAAGTGTCGAGAGTAATTCTCGATACCCTTCACGTAACCCACTTCATTCATCATCTCGAGATCATATTCGACACGGGTTTTGATACGCTCGGCGGCAATTATATTGCCAGTTTGTTTGAAGTATTCGATTCGTTCAGCAAGTTCTGCCTTGATAATAGGGGTAATTGCTTTGACATGTTCGACACTCGTAACCGTATGAGATGCAGGAAAAACCATGAGATCATGGACACTTTCGACAACATGTCATGATATTGGTTCCACAACACGGATAGCTTCTATCTCTGTCCCGAAAAATTCGATACTATAATAATGTTCTTTACTAGCAGGGTATATCTGAAGGGTGTCTCCGAGAACACGAAACATACCTTGCTTAAAATCAAGTGTTGCACGATCAAATTGGAGTCCTACGAGGTGGTTTATGAGGTCCTTGATAATATATTTTTCACCTTGTGAGAGACGAAGTATACCTCCTACATATTCCTCTTTATTTCCGATACCATAAATACAGCTCACCGAAGCCACAATGATGACGTCTTCCCGGGTCAGAAGAGCCTCTGTTGCAGCATGTCGAAGTCTATCTATCTCATCATTAATAGAAGAATCTTTTTCGATATAGGTATCTGTTTTTTGTATATAGGCCTCTGGCTGGTAATAGTCATAATAGCTCACGAAATAATGCACTGCATTATTTGGGAAAAATTCTCGGAATTCCTGACACAGCTGAGCAGCAAGAGTTTTATTATGAGCAATGATCAGAGTCGGTCTTTGGGTCTTTTGAATAATATTTGCCATAGTGAAGGTCTTCCCTGAGCCTGTCACGCCTTGAAGTGTCTGGTATCGATTGCCAGAGTTGAGACTTTTGACCAGTGTTTCTATAGCTTGCGGCTGGTCTCCAGTCGGTTTATAATTACTTTTGAGATCAAAGAGCATCTGTAATAACTTTTAGAGATTTTTCCAACTGTCCGTCTTTCCCTTCTGTAATTTCGACAGGGGTAGGAAGTATAACGGTCGAAGGAGTAAGTCCGATTTTATCGAGAAGTATATTATCGGCGGTTCGCCAGTGGGCTATTGTTATCTTCATTTCAGCACCATTTTTAAGTGGAAATATCTGCTGTACTGATCATTTTCCATATGTTTGCGAGCCTATGAGTGGGGCCTTCAGGTGGACATGGAGAGCAGAAGCCAATATTTCTGCCGCAGAAGCAGTCTGTCCATTGACGAGTATATAGAGGGGTGTTGTCATGTCTTTCTCGCCGTGAGACACATATGAAGCTGCATCTTCTCCATCAACAGTAGCGATAACTTTCCCAGAAGATATAAAAAGAGAGCCAACATCAACAGAAGATTGAAGCGTGCCTCCGCCATTATTACGTAGATCGAGAAGTATAGCACGATATTTACCCGCATTTTTCTCAAGAGCGGCTTCTACATCATCTCTTGAGTGGTCATTAAAAGAAAGAAGATGGATGATAAGTATACCATTTTTGACCTCGTCAGAAATGATAGGTATCTCGAGATGTCGGCGAAAGAGTGTTACCTGCTTTTTTGTGCCGAGAATGCTCGAAAAAACACCCAGAACCACAGTGGTACCTGCTGGGCCACGTATCTTTTTTACGGCTTCGTCAGCGGTTTTAGCATGCATGGTCTCTCCGTCGACTGACTGTATGATATCCCCTGGTAGAAGTCCCGATTCCTGGGCAGGAGATCAGGGGAGAACGCCAGATATATAAATCCCATTTGGACTTTCTTCTACATACGCACCTATTCATTCAAAGTCTCCATCTATCATTGTCTGAAAAGAAAGTACCTCTTCTGGGGAAAAATATTCTGTATATTTATCACCATAAGAATCCACGAAAGCATGTATGAGTTTTTGATTGATTACTTCCTGACTCGGGGTTGATAGGTGAGTATCGAGGAGTGTCTTTTGTTCTTGAAAAAGGCTTTCCAAAGAGCTTTCGTTAATTTTTTGATATCAATGTCAAAAAATATAACCTCCGGCAAAAAACAAAACGGCAGAAAGAATAATCGGGGTCAAAAAAGAATGTTGGGTTTTTTTCATCATATAAAGTGCATTATGATAATTTCCATTCTTTTTACCAATCTTTTTTACACAAAAATTACTTTGTTAAAAAACTATCTTTTTGCCCTTTCTGTGGCTTTTTTGTTTTTTTCTTTTGTGTAAAAATATTTGTATTTTTTTACCAGGTATGATATTCTACTTTTTGAAGTATGCCTTCTTATAAGATACATAGTCTAAAAGATTCAAACAAACTCTCTTTTATAATAGAATGAGAAAGTGAAACAAGTGTTCAACAAAAACTCTCTTCAGAGGGGTATATAGTTCTTTCTGTTGAGAAAACAGAAGTAAGCGAAGAAAAAATATTTGTGTTTGAAGGGAGAAAACCAGACAAATCATTCATAGAATGAAAAATACAAGCAGAAGACATATTTGTCGCTTATGATATGCTTTCAAAAGAATATAACTATTCTATATCAAAACTCTATCCAAGCACTATACATGACAAAAACGAACAAGAGAAGATTTTTCAGGAACTTCTCTGTACATTTGATGAGAAAAAAACAATAGTTACAAAAAAATACAACGACACATCGATGCGTGCGCTGGAAAAGAATAAGATCATCATAGAAAAGCTCAAAAACATTGTTTCAAAAAATGATGTCGCAAACAAAGAAGAGCTATTGTCCGACCTCAAAAAGCTCGATCTAATCAACAATAATTCCACCATAAAACAATCCCTGAAGACCATAGTGAAGGATCTCGCGATGAAATACAGAACCAAAAAAGAGATTTTTTCATCAGTAAAACCACTTATTAATGAAGTTGGTGTTTTTATGCCTCCGGATGCATATTTTTCTTTTTTAGAAAATCTTCAGTCTCTATTTTCTTTCTTCGGCCCCCTTTTTCATCCATCAGAGACCTATGTCTCCAGCCGAAGTCAAAAAAAGACCCACAGCGACCCCGCCCAAAATCACGATAGTTTTAAAACTATACAAAAAAATGGTCATATCAATACTCTCCTACAAAAAAAATATGGTAATCAATGATTGATTCATAGCGTAACTATCGGCTCCAGTCAGGCATATTTTTACACGCTCTATCGATGTAAAAATTTCTTTCTTTTTTCCAAATTAGGACTTTCTATCTTTGCAAAGATACTTCGTCTGAGTCTCATAGTGATGGTTCTTTGTCTTCTCGTGCTTGTTCTTCTCGACATGCATAATACATTTTTTGTAACAGGAGGTGTACTCATGGTATTTGGTTTCATTATTATACTTACCCTTGTAATTCCAGCCGAGACGGTATAATTTTTTCATGTTTGTTCTCACGACGTTTATCCATGCGGTTTTTATTGGAGTGTTTTTCTTGTTCCACCGGTATATAGAGATGGGCGTTATAGGTTGTTTTTATGTTATTTTTCTCTCAAAAATTATCCCCCCCCTCGATGTCATAAAGCGCCCCGCCTTTCTCAAAATAAAAACGCCAGAAAGCATCACCCTTGAACAATCCATCTACGTTAGTTCAGGCATTCTCTTCTATACAGCATTGGTATGAGTCTTTCTCGGCATATCTGAAGCGCTCGGCGTACCTGCAGATCTTCATCTTTTTTATTATTGTGTCTTTTTTCTTACCAGTGTTATTTACGGCATATACCTGCTCTTTTATCCCAAAAATCCAAATGTTTTTATTCTTTTTCGCACCCATACACTTATAGCCGGTATTGTTCTTGGTCTTCTTGTCATGGCATCGGTATTATTTGGCTTTTTTGGTCTCGAGATTCTCATTATCATCAACCTTCTTCTCATAGTTTTAGGTCTTGCAATGGTTATATTGCTCGATAGAAATATTCCTCAAAGTACCCACCTTGTGAGTGTTTATGTCTTTATATTTTCATTTATTGCCCTTATCGCCGGATTCCTCTCTTTCTTCTGACCATCTGTTCCTGAATATATATTTTTTCTTTTGTTTGGTCTTACAGGTCTCTATATTTTTTTCCCATCTGCTCTCGAAAAGTCCTACCTTCAAAAAAATGTCTACCTCCTTTCCTGGCACTTTTCCAACTGCATTCTCGGTCTTTCCTGGGCTATATTTGGATATCTTTTTTGGTCACTTTTCTGGGGATATATGGATGACAGGATGATTATATCAGTATCACTTTTCCTCCTTGCGGGCCTCTGGGTTTGGGTATACAATACAGATGACAAGAACCCACTCTTTTTTACCGGTCTCATAACGGTTATAGGAACATTTTATGGTTTTGTGACATTTCAGATTCTGCCACCTATTTTTTGGATGATCACCCTCTGTCTTTTTGTTTTTTCTGGAGGCCTTGTTCTCATCGCGCGATGGTATAAAAATCAAACCGAAGAGCTCATCCTTGCAGCGGGTTCTGTTATATTTTTCTGTGCTTCCGATGTTGTCCTTATATTTCAGAATTACGGGCTCTTTGAGTTGTCGACATTGTTTTTCTTTCAATCATTTCTCTGGTATGGAGTGTACGAGATTTTTCATCGACAATCTCATGCTAAAAACCGAGCACTATAAAAGAAATATTCCTGATTTTAGTGTCGACAAAGTGATTGTCGGAGGACAATATGATGAGCTTATGCAACGGAAAATTCGACGGTTCAAGTTCGCCCACAACTATGTCGATCGTGTCTACTTTGAATCTCTTTTTCTAACCGCGACAAAGGAATATCCACCTCAGTGAGACATTATCGTCTATCCGCCGATAAGTATCATAGATTGGATTATACGTGGGCCGAACCATACACAGCATCTCGCCGAATACTTTGCACGCATGTATCCACGAGAACTCCTATGTCCTTTTAAAAAGAAGGCATTTACCGGACATCAATCACGTCGTACGAAAAAAGAAAGATCGCAAATAAGAAGAGAATATACCTTCAACAAGAAGTACAAGTCTCTCATCAAGGACAAAAGAATAATCTTTATAGACGATCTCATTACCACAGGCTACACCGCTCATAGCCTGTGAAGACTTCTCAAAAAAGCGGGCGCCAAAGAAGTCGTAGGTTACTTTTTGGCGAGCGAAAAGGTCTAATTTGTAAAAAATTTGTCTGAAAGGCTGAAATTGGTATACTACCGTATCGCTTTTCTCTATGTCCAATACTATTGATCTTTTCTGAGTTGCCACGCACAATCTGCGCAATGTAGATATATCTTTTACCAAAAATACACTCACTGTCCTCACAGGAGTGAGTTGATCGGGTAAATCCTCTCTAGCCTTCACAACCCTCTGCAACGAAGGGCAGCGACGATATCTCGAATCTCTCTCCACCTATGCTCGTATGTTTATCGGTGGCATGAGTGAAGAAGCAAAAGTAAAAGAAATCCGTGGTCTCACACCGACTATTAGCATAGAACAAAAAACAGTCGCCCACAATCCTCGCTCGACGGTGGGCACGATTACGGAAATATATGATTTTTACCGTCTCTTTTTTCTCAGTCTCGGTACACGTATTTGTCCTCATGATGCCACACCGATGATGAAAAAGACGCATAAGGATGTGATAGAATACCTTTCAAAGACCAAAAAAGGAGTCCGAGTAGGAATATGTGCTCAGATACGAAAAACATTTGAAACAGCTCTTGAGCTGCGAGATTTTGTTGGTCAAAAGTGATTTGTTCGATATTTGTCGAACAACCATGTCTATAACCTCTCCGATGCTCTCCCAGAAAAGATAACTGACCCATGGATTATTGTCGATCGTGTCGAAATTGATAGCGAAGATCCGACCCAAAATGATCGACTTTCACAGTCGATATCAACTGCTTTTGAGCACGGTGAAGAAGTTGTTGGTATTTATAATTTTGAACGAGAAACAATGGAAGTGTTTTCTCGAGCTTTTCGCTGCCCCCTCTGTGGTTATGTACCAGAAGAATTGACCCTTTCTCATTTTTCTTTCAATTCACCGACAGGTGCCTGTCCAGATTGTCATGGTCTTGGCTCCCTTCTGAACTTCACAGAAGAGTCCACTATTGATCCAAATAAGACATTGGATGAAGGGTGTGTCATGCCATGGACACCTGATTCGTATTACTATTTTGTCCTTCAGGGCGCATGCAAACATTATAAAATCCCAACAAAAATTCCCTATAAGGATTTGACCGATAAACACAAAAAAATTATTCTTCACGGTTCAGAAGAGAGGTTGTCACTTTCGACACCTCAGATGAATAAGCCGTGGAATGCAAAATACCCAGGTATTATACCCTACCTCAATCGTGTCTACCATGATCCAGATACAACAGAGGCGCTCCATGAAAAGATAGATCCATTTGTCGTATCTTCGACATGTTCGACATGTCATGGCTATAGAGTAGGCGAAGCTGCAAGAAGTGTCGTCATAGACGGCAAACACATAGGTCATATCGCCGAGATGTCTGTGGAGAAAACTATTGATTTTTTTGAACACCTGAAGCTTTCGGGAGAGGATTCAAAGATTGCGGGCAATGTCCTCAAAAATATTCGTGACCGTCTCAAATTCTTAAAATGAGTCTGACTTGGCTATATGACACTTGCTCGTCGATCAAATACTTTGTCTGGCTGAGAATCCCAGCGTATTCGTCTCGCGACACAAGTAGGCACGAGACTCGAATGAATCACCTACGTCCTCGACGAACCATCTATCGGTCTCCATCCTCGAGACAGTCGACTCTTGATAGACAATCTCCGAGAGCTCGTCAATCTGGGTAATACGGTGATTGTTGTCGAACATGACGAAGATATCATGCGAACGGCTGATGAAATAGTCGATATCTGACCTGGCGCAGGTGTCCATGGTGGAAATATTGTCTTCCAAGGTACCTACGAAAAGCTCCTCAAGTCTAGCACAGAAACTGCCAAGTTTTTACGAGGAGAAAATACTATACAGATACCAGCACTCAGCAAAAAACCAACCAAGTATATAAAATTAAAGGGTGCGACAGAAAATAATCTCCAGAATGTCAGTGTCGACATCCCACTCGAGGCACTGACAGTTGTCACGGGTGTGAGCGGTTCAGGAAAATCTTCACTCATTAATAGGACATTTTCTCCTGTCATGCGAAATCTCCTCCATGGTACGAGAGATACACATGGTGCGCTCAAGGGTATCGAGGGGTATGAAGACCTCGACAAGGTCGTCATCATCGATCAGATGCCCATAGGGAAGACGCCACGATCAAATCCGGCGACATATACAGGTGTCTTTACCGATATACGAGAAGTATTCGCACAGACGCTCGAAGCTCGAGCTCGGGGATATGGGCCAGGGCACTTCAGTTTCAATACAAAACAGGGACGTTGTGATGCTTGTGAGGGGGATGGAGTTCGCCGAATACAGATGCATTTTCTTCCAGATGTCCATGTCACCTGTGAATCATGTCAGGGTACTCGCTACAACCATCTCGTTCGGGAGGTACACTTCCATGACAAGTCTATATCGGATATCCTCGCCATGACTGTCGAAGATGCTGTGATTTTCTTTGATAAATTCCCAAAAATTAAACATAAACTTCAGACAATTCTCGAAGTAGGTCTCGGATATATAACGCTTGGTCAATCAGCCCTGACATTGTCTGGAGGTGAATCCCAGCGTGTAAAATTGGCGACAGAACTTGCTCGAAAATCAACAGGGAAGACCCTCTACATCATGGATGAACCTACCACCGGTCTCCACTTTTCTGACATACAGAAACTTATGTCTATCGTGTCTACTTTGGTCGAAAAAAAGAATACGGTCGTCATCATAGAACATCATCTCGATGTCATCGCCAATGCTCACTATATTATCGACATGGGGCCAGAAGGTGGCGAACGAGGAGGACGACTCCTCTATCAGGGGCCTCGTGACGGCGTCCTCACTGCAGAGGAATCATTTACGGGTCAATGTCTCCAGGAATACCTCGATCATAAAAAGAAACAAATACCGTCTAAAAAGAAAAAATAAATCTATGGAACAGCATGTCGACATATCTCATCTCTCCGGCTACCATACTGCAGCGACAGCGAGATATTTTGTCGAGTTTCATGGCGACAATGTCGAAGATATAAGAGCAGCAGCCAAGTTTGCCCAACAAATGAAGCTTCCGATACTGACTATCGCTGGTGGTAAAAACAGCCTTCTCGCTTTTGATGAATATCCAGGTCTTGTCATCTATAACTCGTCTGAGGGCTATGATCTCCAAAATAAACACTTAAAAGCCCTCTCTGGTCAACCTATCTGGGAATTAGCCGAAGCTCTGGAGACAGAGCATGGCATAGATTTCTGGCATCGATTTCAGTGACTTCCGTGATCTGTCTGAGGTGCTGTATTTGGAAATGCTGGATGTTTTGGTCTAGAAATAGGGCCCTATGTCACATCGGTCGAGGTTCTCGATATGCAGACAGGAGAAATTCTTATAAAAAACCCAGAAGAATTGGTATTTGATTATCGATGGTCAGAGTGCAAGAATCATCCAGAATGGTTTATTATTTCGGCTGATTTTGATCTGTCAGAGCTTCGTGAAAAGTATCATTCGGACGAAGAGCCTCTTCTCTGGCGAGAAAGAGTCCAGCCTGTCGGTCTCTCTTGTGGCTCATTTTTCAAAAATCCAAGTCGTGAACAATCCGCCTGATTCTTGATTGAACAGGTTGGTCTCAAATGACATCGCCATAATGGTGCATATTTTTCTGACAAACATGCGAATTTCCTTATGTCTGACGGCACGGCGAAGTGGACAGACCTTGTCGAACTTGTCGAACTTGCACAGAAAAAAGTGATGGACAAATTTCAGATATCACTTATCCCCGAGGTCAGAATTATAAAAAATTAAATCAAAAATTCTAAAAAGGAGTCTTTTTTTTCTTTTTGTAATAAGTAAATTGCGAATTATAAAACATATTTATTATAAATAGTCAATAATGTGTTACTTGTAATAATATAAATATCCTCAATATGAAACATAAAGGAATGCCTTTATTTCCTCATTTTCATATTATGTTTCCTGCTTTTATAGAGAGATTCAGAAAAGTGACAGCTGTAGTCGCTATTACGACTCTTGTTTTTTCTTTCATTAGTCCAGCATTTGCTGCTTCCACTTTTGATTCTGTTTCTGTTGGTTCTCAGACAGGATCGATAAATGCAGGTACAGCTGGAAGTGTGACCTATGTTGTTACGGTAAACAGATCTGGCAGCGGAGCACTCAGTGTCTCTTTGTCGGCCAGTGGTCTACCATCTGGAGTCACTGCTAGTTTTTCACCATCAACGGTTTCATTTAGCGGAAATTCACCTACATCTAACACCTCGACTTTGACCCTTACCTCGACTAATTTAACTCCTTCTGGCACAACTACTTTCACAGTTCAGGGTAGTGGTGGAAGTACACACACAGCTAATGGTACTCTTTTGGTTGGTAGTTCGGACACAACTCCACCAACTATCTCAAATATTACTTCTACAACAGTTGACGGTAAATATAAGGCTGGCGTCTCTATTCCTCTGAATGTGACATTTTCTGAGTCTGTTACTTCGACAGGGAATGTCACTCTCACGACTGATACTGGTCGCACCTGTACTTTCACAGTTACCTCGAGCACGACAGGAAGCTGTAACTATATAATCCAGGCTGGTGATACATCTGCCGATCTCACGGTATCATCTGTCTCTGGTACGATAAAAGATGCTGCCAACAATGCGATGACAAACTTCACTCCTACCACGAATCTCGCTGCAAATAAAAATATCATCATCGACACTACAGCTCCAACTATTACGCTTCTTGGATCAACACCAGTTACTGTCGAAGTTGGCTCTGTCTATAGTGATGCAGGAGCAACTGCGACAGATAGTGTCGATGGAAGCCGAACAGCAAATATCGTTACAGTAAATTCTGTTAATGCCAATGTCGTAGGAAACTATACTGTCACCTACAATGTCTCTGATGTAGCCGGAAACGCTGCTACTCAAGTCACTCGTACGGTCAATGTCGTTGATACGACAAAGCCAGTCATTACTCTTCTTGGCTCCCCAACTGTCTCAGTCAATTTCAATGCTTCTTACTCTGATGCAGGGGCAACTGCTTCTGACAATGTCGATGGTGACATCACTTCGTCTATCATTGTCGTCAATCCAGTTGATACCCTCACTATCGGTAATTATACAATTACCTATGATGTGACAGATACTCACGGAAATGCTGCAACTCAGATCACTCGTAGTGTCAGCGTTGTCGACACAGTAGCGCCTATGGTCAGCAGTCTCAGTGCCGTTCCTACCACGACAACTTCGACAGTGTCTTTCTCAACAAATGAAGATGCAACATCGGTTATCAATTACGGTGAAACCAGCACATACGGTTCAACAGTAACTATGGCGTCGACAGCAACTACGAATCATAGTGTTACTCTCACAGGACTCAGTTCTTGTGGTCAGAGATATCACTACTCTATCACAGCGACAGATACACATGGGAATGTCACGACAACACCAGATGACCTCTTTATCATGCACTGTGGACCGACTATCACAACTCCAGGAAGTGGATTTTCACCACCTCTTCCAGAGCCTGAATCAACAACCACAGGAGGTAGTACAACCACTTCAGGAACGACTATAAGTGGTTCGACAACTGGTACGAGTGGCACAACTTCGACAACGAGTGGAAACACAAGTTCTGGGACCACAAGTGGGACAACATCAGGAACAACTCCAACCGGTGAGACCACAAGTGGGACAGCTGGTACAGGTGGAACAACAACATCAGGAACAACTCCGACAACACCAGTAAACCCAAATCAACCAACACCAGAATCAAATCCGACAACTCCTACCAATACAGGAACAGGAACTACAGGTGGTACGACTGGTACTGGCGGAACGACAAACGGTGGTGGAACAACCGGAACAACACAACAGGGTGGCAATACGACAACAGGCGGTACTGCCACATTTAACCCTCGAGAAACAACACTCGATGCGGGTGGTGGAGTCACTCCTGAACCAGAAAAAACAATAGAACCAGTAGCTCCTCCTACGCCAGTCGATGAAGGCGGAGGTGTTGTTCCTGAAGAGAATAATTCTCATACTCTCACATGGACACTTCTTGCACTTCTCGGCTTACTCAATGGATGGTACTTCTTTGTCTACAAAGGTAAACCAGAGATCAGATAATTCCGAATATATACAAATAAAGAGGCTCCTGAGCCTCTTTATTTTGCCTTTTTTGTCGTTTATCCTATATTTTCAGTATGAATATTTCAGACTTTTGACATGAGCTCACACATCAACTCAAGTCACTGCGACACATTTCTCTCATAGCCCATAAAAATCCAGATGGTGATGCTATGGGTGCGCTTGAGGGTATGCGTTGTTTGCTCTCGGATAATTTTCCTCATCTGGTAGTGGATGTTGTTATGCCGCAAGAAGATTTCGATGCCCATGTTTTCTGGGTTATGGGAAAGACGGAAGAAAATTTCTCAGACACTACTGATTGTATCATACTCCTCGATGCCCCACGGCTTACGAGAACTGCTCTGCCTCTTGAGGTATTTGCTGATAAAAAAGTACTCTGCATAGACCACCATGAATCGTTCGAAGATAGTATTCCTGGTTATGTCGATTCTCATGCGAGTGCGACATGTCTCATTTTGACGGAGATGGCACTCACTCTTGGCTGGAAAATCTCAGTGCAGGCTGCCACAGCTCTCCTCATGGGTATTTATACAGATACAGGGGGCTTTATTCACAGAAGTACAGACACTCGGTCTTTTGTTGCAGCAGCTGAGCTCATGCGGTTAGGTGCTGATCAAGTACGTATAAGTACGGAGGTCTTTGGTAACTACACTCTCCCATATTTGCATGATCTTGGTCGATGACTCTTGTCGATCGTTATTGTCGATGGTATAGCATGTCTCTTTCTCTGAGCCAATACCAATGCAGCCCTCAAAAACCACATTATAGGGTTCTTAAGTGGCCTCGCAGGTGTCGACATAGCCTGTGTCATGGTCGACATAGAATGAGTCATCAAGTGCTCTTTTCGCACAAGAAAAGACACGATTGATGTCAATGAACTAGCAAAAAAACTCTGAGGCGGTGGCCACAAAAAAGCCTCTGGCTGTATCCTAGATGGACGTCTCCATGAGGGCATATTTCACTGGCAGTGACAGGAATATTCACCAACTACCTTTGCACAATTTATAAAAACTCTATGACCACTCTAAGACTCCAAAAATATCTCTCCGAGTGTGGTGTGTGCTCACGTCGACATGCCGAAGAAGCTATCAAAAATGGCGAAGTTATCGTGAATGGTATTCCTGCGCAGATAGGACAATCTATCGATCCAGAGGTCGACAAAATAGAATTCTCAGGCAAGCTCGTTCACAGAAGTGAGGCACTTGTCTACTATGCTATGAACAAGCCACGAGGCATCGAGACCACGTGTGCTCAAAAAGACGGAAAAAGCATTGTCGACATCATCGACACAAAGACACGAGTTTTCCCAATAGGTCGTCTCGATAAGGATTCCAGCGGTCTTATCCTCCTGACGAATGACGGTCGTCTGACACATCGATTGCTCCATCCCTCTTTCGAACACGAAAAAGAATATCTCGTGACGACGTATGGAAAAATAGACGATATCTCTCTCAGACAGATGAGTCAATGAGTGCGCTATACTATCACAGAAGGTCCTCGAACTTCGCCATCTTCGACACGTTCGCCAACACAGAGATTCCCAGCTCCGAAAACACCTCTCGTACCAAAAAAATTCGTCCAAACTCAACCCTGTGAGATAAAGAGAGTCAGCTCCGATACGTTTCGCATCATCCTCAAAGAAGGAAAGAATCGACAGATCCGTCGTATGGTCGAAGCCTGTGGACATCAAGTAAAAAAACTCAAACGTATTCGCATCGAGCACATCATGCTCGGTGACATGCCAGATGGTGCCTATCGTGAGCTCAAGCGTGGTGAGCGAGAAGAGCTTCTTCGACGTGGAGCACTTCCTCTCGTTGATTTCGCACCTATTTCTGGCGAGGTTGTTCATGGCGATGGTCGTGGCCACAGTATAGGTTTTGCAACAGCGAATATAGTCTTTCCTGCTGGTGTAGTTCCAGACAAGACATTTACATGTCGTGTGACCATCGATGGTGAGGTATTTCTCTGAGCAGGTTCATATCAGCCAAAAAAAGGACATTTCGAAGTGCATATTATTGATTTTGATCGTGATATTTACGGAAAAAATATTCATATCGACATCATGGACATTATCCGAGATAATAGAGCATTTAGTTCTGTCGAAGAACTCAAAAATCAGATCACAAAAGACGTCAATCATGTTCGTGCACACTGGCAGAGTCTCCTCAATAATCCAGAGGAGAAAGCAAAGAGAAGTAAGTAGAAAAATTTTAATTTTGTATCCTGTAATTGACTTGTGTCATCCCGACGAAAGTCGGGATCCAGGTGGATTAATCTTTCCTTTACACTTTTCTTAAAGAGGATTTTGTTATGAGTTGTATTCTGTTTTTCAACGGAATGACACAAACAGCCTAGATTATCTCATCATACATATCTCTCCACTCCGGATTATTTTTCTCGATGAGATCTTTTTTCCAATTTCTCTGCCATTCTTTCATTTGTCTTTCCCTCACAATTGCGTTTTCCATTGAATCATGTACTTCAAAATAAACGAGCAGCTTTGTATTATATTCCTTTGAGAATCATTCAAAGTACTCATTCTTATGTTGCCACACTCTTTTTACTAAATCACTTGTACTTCCTATGTAGAGAGTTCCATTTCTCTCACTTGCCATGATATAGACACAGGGCTGAAAATTCCTGTATTGGTTCATGGAGGAATCTTAAATGACCTGGATACCGTGTCAAGCACGGTATGACAGAAACTGTATCGTCATCCCGACGAAAGTCGGGATCTAGGTGAATAAAAATTTCGAGAGCACTGTGTTCAAAGGGGTAATAGAGGCATTGATTTTACCTCCGTATAAAGTATACTCCCATTATTACGGTACATTTATCAAGAAATAATAATTCATAAACGGTCTCATGGCTCAAATAGCCCTTCTCCATCCACAATGTGCTCGTCTCGGAGGTGCTATAAAAATGGTACTTCTGACGGCTCATGCACTCCAAAAACAGGGGCATGATGTTGTTCTGTACACCTTTGAACAGGATGAAGCATGTTTCCCAGACCTTCAGAAAAATCTCCGTATTGTCGTGCTCCCCTCTCGCACAGCTGGTATTCTGACAAAACCTCTTCAAATAGCCACTTTGGCGTATCAACTTCGACATGTAGACACGATTATTGCCAATAACCCTCCGATGCAAATAGTTGCCGCTCTCACAAAGCTTTTTGTACCACGTATTCGTACTATTTGGTGGCATCACCATGCACCGTGGTACTATGACAGTTTTAAACCTGTAATACTTGCAAAAGCCATATTTGAAAAATTTTTTGTAATGCCCTTTATCGATGATATGGTTGCGACGAGCTACTATGTAGCCGATATTATCCAGGCATACTGTGGCCGCTCATCACAAGTGATACATCCAGTATTGGAGAGCATATCTGAGCCGATAACCCCAAAAATCACATCAAATAATGGAGTAACTCTCTTTACGCATGGCCGTCTGGAAGAGGGAAAATGACTCGATATGATCGTGCGAGTGTATGAGAAAATCCGCCAAGAACACCCAAATATCAATCTGATCGTTGCTGGCATGGGAAAACTCGAGTCTTTTCTGCGAGAAAAAGGCATCACTGTCATTCCATTTCATAAAAGAGATACTTTTGTCGACATCATGTCTGGGAAATATGGACACGTTTTATGAGTGTATTGTTCTTCTATAGATGCCTTTGGTATGGCATCTCTCGAGGCACAAATAGCATGAATGTCGACACTTATTCTCGACAGGGGTGGCGCATGAGAGACGATCGTGTCAAAAGATGACGACTCACTTGTCTGACATCTTGTCGACTCTGAAGATGACCTTTGTGCTAGCATACAATACTACATGGAGCATAAAAAATTTCACAAACATCTGTCAATTGTGAATTTTTCTCATCACAGAGACTATTTTAATGGGGAGAGATTATCCCATGATTTGCTTATACTGATGAGCAAAAGTATGGTATCATAATTGTGTGTTTTTTGTGTGTGAATTGTGAAGAGTGAGTGAATTACCCTGTCTACCACTTGAAACCTATACATATTGGACTATTATCTGGCCACGATTGTTCGTGTACATCTCCCTCGTTTTTCACTCTTGCTTGGTTTCGACATGTTTTCTGTGTCTTTGACACATGACGAAGATGTCGAGTTGACTCGGCTCGTAGATCGAAGAGGGTTACGACTCCATCAAAAACAAAGAAGAAGATTCAAAAATAATCAAAGAGGTCGAATATCTCTACCACAGAAAGATATTCATCAAACCTCCTTCATTCTTTTTGTTCTTTTATTTTTTCTCATGGAGAAGTTCGGTGTCCGCGTCCAATTCTATTTTTTATCCTTTTTATTATGCGTCAGATCCTTCGACAAATCGTCGCAGTTCTCGCGTTTGCTGGAATTACTATGAGCATCGCTCCTAGTACTTTCGCTGCAACATACAATGACTTGTCTGCTGCAAACAAACTCGCTACTGCAGGAATCGTAGTTGATCATTCAGCAGCTCCTGCTGAATATCGACTCGCTGATAATGTTCTCCGTCAGGAGGCTATCGGTGTTGCTGGTAAAGTGTCAGGTGTTATACCAAACACTCCAGTATCTTCATACTCTTGTATGAACAAGTTTAGTGATATTTCAGAAGCTTGGGTTTGCCGAGCTGCTGAACTCGGAGTTCAGGCTGGTTTTGTTAATGGTAACAACGCTAAGTTCCGACCTCGAGACAACGTATCACGATACGAGTCTCTCCTCTGGGCTATCAAATCTAACGGCATCTCTATCTCTGATACTTCTGTATCAGGTGTAGTAGCTCGTGCTGTAGAAGTTGGTATCATCGCTAACGCATCTTCATTCAACGCTACTACTTCTGCTACTCGTGGCGAAGTGTTCCGTTACAATGCTTACGCAATGGACTACAAAGCTGCTAACTCAAATGGAAATGGTAACAATGATATTCTCTGTCTTCTCGATCCTTCATTCTGTGGTAACAATGGAGGTCAAGTAGTTAACGGAAACGTCACTGTTGGTACTTCTGCTGCAAATCCTGGCGTTATGACTATCGCTACTGGTACAGCTCACAACACTGTCTTGGCATTCAACGTGTCAAACGGTTCTTCTGTTGCTGCTAACGTAACTGGTCTTCGCTTGACTAAAACTGGTTTCTTCGCTACTACAAATGTCTCAGGCATTGAAGTATTCGACGCTAACGGTGTTCGTCATGGAAATGTCGTTACTACTCTCGGTTCAAATGGTGTCGCTATGATGACATTCCCTACTGAACCTATTATGGTAGCTGCAGGTCAGACTGTTACTATCTTCGTCAAGGCTAACCTCTCTGGTACATCTTCTGGTACTATTGGCTTCAACGTCAATTCTGCTTCTGATGTTACTATCTCAGGTGGTACTGTCGGTGGTACATTCCCAATCGTCGGTAACCTCCACAACATCGTAAACGGTGCTGGTACTATCGGTACTGTCACTCTCGATGAAATGGCTGTTAACGCTTCTGGTGCTACATACAACGCAGATCCAGCGGCTTCTCAGGAAATCGCTAAATTCCAAGTTCGTGAGACATCAAGCAATGAAGACATCGTCCTCACTGGTCTCAAGCTCTGGAATAATGGTAATGCTTCTGCTACTGACTACAAGGATGTTCAACTCGTTGATCAGACTGGTGCAGTCGTTGCTACAGCTCAACCTATGGGTCAAGTTGTTAGTTTTGTTCTTTCTACTCCTTACTCAATCACTAAGGGTCAGACTAAGAACTTCACTGTTCGTGCTACTATCGTCAATGGTGCTTCTCGTACTATCCAGTTCACAGTCTACAACGACTACGACCTCTACGTAAGAGGTGTGAGCACAGGAGCTACTCTCCTCGCTACTGCTGGTACTACTGACACATCATTCCCAATCGGTGACACTACTTCTACTTACAACAAAGTAACTATTGGTTCTGGTTCACTCATCTTCAATCGTGCTGTTGATTCATCTTCTACAGCTGTTACTCCTGGTGCTACAGATGTAGTTCTCGCGAAATACACTGCTAAACCAGTTGGTGAAGATATGGAACTCCGAACAGTTAACTTCGGTATTGACCAAGATACAGGTGCTGTTGCTCTTACAGGTACAGTATTTGTTAAGGTTAATGGTGCTGTTGTTTACTCTGCTGCTGCAAATACTACTAACTTCCCAGTTGCTGGTACTGCTTCATCTCGTACACTCTCATCTTACCCTATCCTCACTGCAGGTGTAGAAAACACTATTGAAGTAATTGCTTCAATCAGCTCTTCTGCTACTGCTGCTGATGCATACCAGGTGAAGGCATTTGACATCACATCTACAAAACGACTCATCTCAAATGATATCGTTGACCCAACTGTTTCTACACAAGACGGTTTCAACCGAACTGTTAAGGCAGCTGCTGTCACAGTTACGACTCTCGCAACTCCTGTTGCTGGTTCTATCGTTCCTGGTACAAATGGTGTTAAACTCGCAAGCTTTGAATTCAATGCTAGCGCTTCTGGTGAAGATGTTCGTGTCACAGCTGTTACTGTTACTGATACGAAAGGAGGCTCTGCTGTCTATGCAGACATCTCTAACCTCGTAATGAAGGATGCATCTGGTGCTCAACTCACTACTTCTTCTTCTACAGCGACAAATGCTAACACTGTTACATTTACATTCACAAATCCTATCATCGTAGGTCGTTCTGCTACTACTGTTATTAACCTCTTTGGTGATGTCAGAAGTAGTGCGACTGCTGGTGGCACTTCTGCATATGCTCATACATATAACATTAATGCTTCTGGTGATGTAACTGCTACTGGTAAAGACACTGGTAACACTATCGCGACTCCTACTGTTTCTGGTTCAGGCCAGGCTCAGAGAATCGTCTCTGGTGGTAACCTCAATGTCGCCACTGATTCAGGTGCTGGAAAAACTCCTTCACTTGCTCAAATCGTTCCAATTAACTCTGTAGACGGAGTCTATCTCGCTGCTCGCTTCTCATCTCAATTTGAAGCTCAGAAAGTTACATCTCTTACTCTCAAAGCTACTGGTACAGCACTCGTTCAGAACAACCTCAAGAACATCCGTCTCTACGCACAATCTGGTACTGGTCCACTCCTTGGATCTACTGCTGCATTTGCTACGACAAATCAGTTCTCTAGCTGTTCTTCAAACGTATGTTCTTACACATGGACTGCTACAGACAACCTCCTCCCTGCCGTTATTGATCCTTCTTCTCCTATGACTATCTTCGTCAAGGCTGATATCCAAGGTGAAAATACAGCTAAGCTCGGAAATGACTTCTACTTCTCTATCACAAATGATGGTACAGATGTAGTTGCTAAGGGTGCTGTTTCTTCTACTGCTCCTACATACGACTCAAACACTGCTGCTAACTCTACTGCTAAGTCTTATATCAACCCATTCAATGTCGTAGCGACAGGCGAATCACCAACAAATGGTTCAAATGTTCTCTCGTCTGTGGGTTCTGGTACTCAGCTTGCTCGATTCAAGGTTACAAATAATGGTTCTGCTCAAATTACTTTGACAGATGCTACATTTACTAACTCTGGCTCTCATACTGGTACTGATGAAAGATATACTGTCTATGCATCAAGTGAAAACTCAAATGACTACACTGCTAATACGCTCGAAGCGTCTTCAACAGATACTGTAGCATTTGGTAGTCTTACAACTCCTGTAACAATCAATGGTGGATCTTACCGATACATCACGGTTGCTATTACAACAGTTGGATCGACTGCTTCAGGTGATACATATTCACTTTCTATCGCTAGTCTTGGTGATCTCAAGTACTCTGTTACTGAATCAGCTCTCGGCTACGATGCTAACCAGGATAATGATCAGGGCGATACTGTCACTTCACTCCGTGTTGATGGTAAACCAGCTCTCGGAACTATCCAGAAGCAATAATTAGTCTTGGCTCACGCCACGATGAACACATCTGATAGCATGTATAAAGCTCTCCAAAACCCCATCCACAAGGATGGGGTTTTTTGTTGGATTGTTTTTTCTTCCAAAAGGATACAATAGAACTATGAAAAAATCTCACACAAAATATATCCGTCTTTTCATGGCTCTCCTGGTCGTAGTAGGACTCTATTTCCTCTTCTTGAGCACATCGGAGAGTATATCCTATCCAGAGACATCGTTTCATGATGGAAAAACCTATCTCGATCCTGTAGGAAAGAATGAAGCCGAGAAGAATCTCGCAGAAACACAAAAACTCTATGACAGCTACAATGCCTCTACAAGCGTCTATACGCGAGTTGGCACCCTCATGCGTCTCTATGGATACCAAGAGAGTCTCTGAAGCTATCTCGAGGCCAAAAAAACGCTCGAGACTCTTATCTCTCTTCAGACGAGCTCAAATACACTTCGCACTTATGCCCTTCTTCTCTGGAAGATGGGGGGACCTCGAGAAGCGATGGAGGCTATCGATCACGCTATCGTACTGAGTCCGACGCTCCCTGATCTCTGGAATACAAAGATAGACTTCCTTCGTGTTCTCCATAAAAATAATCTCAAAAATCTCGACTCTACCTATCGAAATGCTCTGAAAAAAACGAATAACAGCATAGATATCGTCTCGGGGTATGCGCATTATCTCGAACAAATGGGCAAAAAATCCGAGTCAATCGAGTACTACAAAAAGGCTACAGAGATGAATCCACAAGGAAAATATGAATATCAGGACGCTATTAACCGTCAGCAATAATCTATGAATGCTTCTTTCTTTCAGCGTGCATGAGTGATACTGGTTCTCCTGGTAGGAGTATGGTCAGTATCTGCGCTCGAGGATACTACGGGGACGATTACCTTGGATTTTTATCCTCTCTTTTCTGTCGTCTCAGGTGATAAGTTCTACACATCAGATGGTCTCGGAAATACTCTTGCTGTCATCGACACGACCAAAAATACTCTTGCAAAAAGTATTCTCGTTGGACAAGGACCGAGTGCTGGCGTCATCGTGGGGACGACACTCTATGTCGCCAATAGTGAGAGCGGAACTGTCTCAGTCATCGATACGACGACCGACACTGTCAAAAAAACTCTTACTGTAGAACGAGGCCCACGATACATGCTTCTCTCTGGGACAAATCTCTATGTCGCCAATACACTCGGAGATTCTGTGTCGATCATCGACACGACAACTGAATCATATCTCCGGACTATTCCTGTCGGCTCTGGCCCTACTGTGATGACGTACCTGTATGGCCGAGTCTATGTCGCCAATTCTACCAGCACGAGCGTATCATTCATAAATACCTCAAAACTCCTCGGTACCATATCGACTGGTCTCAATCCATCATCGTTTAGTAGCCTCTCAAGTCGATATCTGTATGTGACGAATCTGAGAAATAAAAATGTCACACTCATAGACACAGGTGATACCACATCGACACAAGTATCCGAACCAAAAGTCCAAATTCCTGTCTGAAATGGGCCATCTGGATCAGTCATTGTTGGGAAAAAAATCTATGTGACGAATATGGATGACAATACTGTTTCAGTCATTGATACGACGAATAATAGCATCTCAAAGACTATTTCGGTGGGTGATAAACCCTCTGCTATAGCCGTTCTCGGTACGAGTGTATATGTGGCTAACTCTGGTGTAGACACGGTGTCGATGATCGACACAACCACTGATACTGTGAAACAGACAATCAAAGTAGGCACGTCACCGATATCTCTCACGGTAAGCGGGACAAAGGTCTATGTACAGAATAAAGATTCAAAAAATATCTCCATTATTTATACAGGATACCCTCTTCTCAAATCGCTCTCTACGGATGCACCAGATGGCACATATCGTGAAGGCGCAGTCGTGAATATCGTGGCTTCTTTTGATCAAAAGCTCGCCCCAGAATCGACTATGACAGTATTGCTCAATAATGGGGTTGAGCTTCCTCTGACGACCGTCAATGATCAGCAACTCTCCACGAACTATATGGTGTGACCTGGTGATGATATAGGCGACCTCACTGTCCGTGCTATCAAAAGCTCGAGCATCCTCGGCGTGTCTGGTCTCAAGTCAGGAACGAACTATACGATACCATTGAAAAAAAATATCGGAGATACCAAAAATATCATCATCACCACCAACCACCCAACGCTGGATTGTTCTCTCACGGGCGGTGCTCTCTACCGTAAGTGTGCTAATGGTGTCTACGTCGCAGGTATAAAAAACATCGTCGACAATCTCATTTGTGAAGGTTTCATAACAAAGCAAACGACCCAAGTGAACTATCGACCGATGAAGCCTATCTCACGTATAGAAACTCTCGATATCGCTGTAAAAATGCTTCGTGTGGCTCCTGCAAATGTCTCTGACTATCGACACCCATTTAGCGATATACCAGATGATGATAAAAATCCACTTCAAAATATCATCGAAACAGGTCTCCAAAATAATATCATTAGCTGAAATAATACACGATTTGAACCTCAGAAAAAGATATCTCGTGCAGAGGCGTATGTCATGGTTCTCAAATCTGTTTGTTTTCCCCTCGGAGAATGATCTGACTGGAAGAGTCTTCTCTATGACCCTATAAAAAATGCCAATCTGACTACTCTTTCGTGGGAAAAATTTCGACCAAATCAACTCATACTCCGAAAAGAACTCTTCACACTTGTCTCTCGTGCTTCAGATTGGGCAAATACAACAGGAGGATGTATGCCACAGATTTGCAAAAAATAGTTTTTATCTGTTTTTCTGTTGAGTTGTATGGATTCTTCCCTTTTCTTTGCTCTGCTGCATAGTATTGGACTCACACACAAGAAACTTCGACTGCTTCGACGAGAAAATGTCCAATATTATTACGAAAATATATCTGTTTCTGACCTTATAGAAGCGGGTTATGGAGTAGACACAGCGAGTCGCATTATAGACAAAAAGACCGAGAAACTTGTCGAAGATGTCTACAATGTAATCGTAAAAAATAATATCCGAGTCGTTCATAGGGATGATTCAGAGTATCCTTCACTCCTTGCAACCATACCAAATGCGCCCACAATTCTCTATGTCCGATGACAATTGCCCCCAAATGATGCACTTATCTCTGTCGTTGGTTCTCGAAAACACTCTCAGTATAGTAGTGATTGCTTGGCAAAAATACTTCCAGAGCTTATCAAATCTGGTTATGGTATCGTGAGCGGAGGAGCCTACGGTATCGACAGTGTCGCTCATGAGATAACTCTCAAAAATGGAGGGTATACCGCAGTAGTCTTTGGTTCTGGTGTCGATGTTGTCTATCCTCCTTCGAATCGTCGATTATTTGATGAAGTGGTCGTATCAGGAGGAGCACTGATATCTCAATTTCCACTTGGCACACTCGCTGAGCCCTATAATTTTCCAATTCGAAATGAAGTGGTGGCGAGTATGAGCCGAGGGACTCTCATCGCTGAAGCGTGAGAAGACTCGGGCACTCTCATCACAGCCCGTCTCGCTCTTGAGGCAAATCGTGATGTATTTGTCATACCAGCTGATATGACTCGATCCTCTGCGCTCGGAAGCAATAGACTCATCCGTGATGGTCTCGGAAAGCTCATCACAGAAGCAAATGACATTCTCGGTGAATATCAGATTGTCGACAAGCAATTATCGCTCCTCGCTCAGGAGCCAGTATTTACCGATGCTCTCCAAGAGTCTCTCTATGAACTTTTATGTCTCGATGCACTTGGTATCGATATGATTTCTGAGAGACTCCAAGTCGAACCAATGCTCGTCATCAATGCGCTTTCTCTCATGGAGATAGATGGTGTCGTGACCAGTCAGAGAGGTGTATATAGAGTTATTTAGACGCTTGTATTTGATGTTCACAGTTTTCAAAGATATCTAAATCGGTGATAAATGGATTTTTTATTATTGGAGTATTTTCGTGATTTGATCTGAGATTTTGTCTATAATAAGTGAATTCTATGAGCCTATCTGAGAGACGGTCACAGGCTTTTATTTTTTGTGCTATAGGACTCACAAATATTCTCTTGTAATAGGCTATGAGACATTCTTGACGAAACCAATCAAGAGTATTCATGTTCATAATGCTTGAACCATCGACGATGAGACGAGGAGCTACACAGTCACTACGAGACTCAATGTGCGTGTCCATATAAGCATAGAAACAATTTTCCCGCAGATAACCCGGCTTCCCCTGGTCTATATCATCACTGATTTTTGCGCACTGGCCTGGATCGTGCTTTCGCATACTCTCAAATACATACCAATTGTATTCTATTTTTCTATACAACATTGCTGCTCCACCGCCCATCTCGAGCATCACATGAATCGTTACTCAAAAGAGGACACATCCTACGATGATGAGCAACAATTTTTTCATGTTTAGACGATAAAGGAGGTTATTTTTTTGGCGATCATCGACATATTTTCAGGATCTTCCGTGTGAGCGTTGGTATTATTTATCTGTCCACTTTGATGCAGCGGGATGAGATGGAGATGGGCATGATCAGTAATACCATATCCCTCTATCAGAAAACCTATACGTTCACAATTTGTAGCTTTTTTTATGGCTGGCGCAATGATATTTTTTGAGACCTTCATGAGGTGCTCATAGAGTTCATCAGGGATATCGAGGATATCTCCTATTTCCATTTTTGGTATGACGAGGGTATGTCCGAGTGTATGAGGCTCGATGGTCAAAAAAGCATATATTTTCTCATCCTCGTATACTTTGTATGAGGGTATTTCTCAGGCTATGATTTTAGTAAAAATGGAAGTCATGAGAGAATTATAATGGTAACTCATCGAAATCAAACATCTGAAAATTAGTTTAGTACTAAAATATATCTGATTCCTATTTTAAAAAGTTATTTCCTCTTTGTACTTTTGTTTCCAAAAGTACCAAAAGAATTTAGGGGCGAAAAACTCGGCCAGTTTTATCGTCTATCAGTTCTGTATTCATCGACCTTAAACAGTTCCGCCCCTAAAAACCCATTTCTGTTTTTCATGTTTTTGTCATACTGCCTTATTTCATTTTTCCTTCTTTGACGAAGAGCTTGTAGAGAACAGGAACGATAAAGAGTTTCAAAACACCAGACGTGGTCAAACCGGCGACGAGTGTGATGGCGAGAGATTGCCATGTCCCAGGAACGAGAGCAAGGGGGATATTTCCCATAATCGTCGTAAATGAGGTCAGAAATATTGGCTCAAAGCGTGCTCGGCCAGCATCGAGAATGGCGTCATCGATAGAGAGCCCAGATTTTCGATTCAGATTGATTTTATCGATAAGAACGATGGAATTATTCACCACGATACCAAAAAGCGCAACGAGGCCTATCAGTGATGGAAATGAGAGGGTATTGTGAGTGAGTGTCAGACCAAAGAAAACGCCGATGAGAGAGAGGGGGATAGGAGCGAGGATGAGGACAGCTTGTTTATATGAATTGAATTGCATGACAATTGTACCGACGATAAAGAGTAACCCAAAACACATAGCTACCAAGAGGGACTGTATTGATTTGGCGTTTTCATCGTTGACACCTCCGATGACGAAATCGTATCCTTTGAGATTTTTTGCGACACTGGCTTGATAGTCTTTGCTGCGTGCGTTGAATTCTTTGAGAAGACCAGCAGCATTTGTCGTTGCATCGGCTCAGACAGTAAGACTGACAGTTCGTTTTTGATCGATACGTGTAATAGAGCTGACAGATGATTCGAGGGAGTTTTTCATGAGATCCCCGAGAAACACATACTGTCCTTTTTGATTTTTGATCTTGAGCCCTTTGATCTTCGACAGAGTGTCGACTGACTGTCTATCGTACCATGCACGGACGACTATTTCATCAGATCCCTTGAAGACTTTTGTGACGTCGAGACCATCGACAGCCATCTTCAAAAAGAGTGCGACTTGCGATGCAGAGAGCCCATTTATCTGGAGTTTCTGAATATCAAACTCAAAACTGAATTCGAGCGGTGTCGACTGAACAGATGTGGCGATATTCACGGCTCCAGGGATAGTTTCTGCGATAGCCTTTATATCCTTGAGGATTTTATTCAATTTATGTGAATCATCACCCGTGACTCTGACCTCGAGATCTGCTCCAGCTGGAGGACCTCCCTTGAGCTCGACCACAGAGAGCTTCACTCCAGGAATCTCTATTTTCTTCAGAGATGTACGCAGACGATCAGCAAAATGAGAGGAGGTTTCAGTACGATTCTCATCTTTTTTCTTGAGATTGATAGTGATATTCGCCAGATTCGTAGATGAACCTGAACCACCTGCTCGGATATTACCAGTCGCAGCCGCACTTCCCACAGTGGTGGTGAAACTTCGAACAATCTCCGGGTCTTCTTTTTGAAGAAGAGATTCTACTTTTGCTATCTGCGCATCGGTTACTTCGAGTCTCTGGCCTGGTTCTGCTTCGAGGTTTACAAAGACGATATCCTGATTATCAGCTGGGAAGAATTCTGTCCTGAGAAGTCCTGTTATCGGGAATGACAAGGATATAAAAAACAGGCCGACAATAGCTCCGAGAAATCTCGACAATCGACCACGAGAGGCGAGGAGGTAAGTGAGAAAATTTTCATATTTTACGATGAGAGGCTCAAACGAGACAAATCGTCGTGTCCAGAACGTTTCTTTTTCATTTTTTCCATGCTTATGAGAATTATCGCCCTGGAAAAAGAGTGTCAGAGCTGGGACTATTGTCAGAGATAACACAAGCGACAAGAGTAGTGTCGTCATGATGACAAATGGTATTGAGAAGATAAATTTCCCGATAATACCAGTCATAAAGAGCATCGCTGCAAATATCCAAACGGTGGTGAGAGTAGTAGCTATGTCTGGCCATTTCAAATCCCGAAGAGCAAGGAGCATCGCTTGTCTCGCAGTAAATTTGTTTGATTTATAGTATTGATCAAAACCAGTGACGATGAGAATGGCATCATCCACGAGCAAACCAAGAGAGAGAACGAGTGAAAAGAGAGACAAAAAGTTCAATGTCTGTCCTGCAAGTTTCAGTACGACAAAAGTCAGCAAAAATACAATCGGAATGGTGAGCGTTGGAACAAATGCCTCCTTGAGACCGATAAAGAGGAAAAGTGTTCCACAAACAAGGATGAGGGTAATAGCGAAATCACGAGTGAGTCCACTGAGATCGCTTCGTATTTGTTCTGAGAGGTCTGTTGTCGTGTTGACTTTGACATCATCAGGGATGACTTTGCTCGCTTGAAGTTCTTTGATTTTTGCCTGTCATTCGTCAACGAGGTCGATGATAGAACCTCCAGATTTTTTTATCACTGAAAGTGTGACTGCTGTGACAGGCTCACTTCCTCGAAGAGAGAGACGAGATCTCGTCTCCCGTTTTTTTGTTGCTTCTTGTACGTCAGCGACATCGCGGAGAAATATGACACCAGGATCGCCAATGTTCGCCACGGCTATATCCCGCAATTTCTGGACACTATAAAAACGATTGTCGACATTCATCGTATGTTTGTACTTGTCGACAACATAGTCTCCGATTGGCAGTGTCGTATTGGTGGCTTGAAGAGTTTGATTGATTTGTTCGGGTGTGAGTCCGTACATCTCGAGTTTTTTTGGGTCATAGGTTATGCTAAACTCTATCTCGTCACCACCAGTGATATTCACACTTGAGACATTTGGTATTTTTTCTATTTCATCTTTTATGTCTTTGGCTATCTCATTGAGTTCCAGAGGTGTCTTGTTTCAGGCAAGAGAAAAGACCCAGATTGGCGTATCACGGAAGTTGAGTTCTTTTACTGTTGGTTCTTTAGCTGATTCAGGAAAGTCTTTTTTCGCCAAATCCACTTGTTCTTTGACATCTTGGAGTGCTTTTTTCATGTCGACACCAGTCTTGAATTGAAGCGTCACGCTGGCGAAACTATTCTGAGATGTCGATGTCATCTTGTCTATATCCTTTACTTTGCTGACGTTCTTTTCTATCTTTTTGACGACGAGATCTTCGACACTTTCTGGACTTGCTCCCGGAAGAGCGACATTGATGGATATGATCCCGAGATCAACCTCAGGCGTACTCTCGAGAGGGAGTGATTTGAGTGCTATGATACCGGCTATGATAAATACGATAATGAAGAGCAGTATGACTCTGAATTTATCAGTAAAAAAAGTGAACCAGGATTTCTCAAGTTCTGGATCGTAGACGAGTTTTGAGATGTATTTATTGTCAGAGGACATAGTGAAATTTTAGAGAGACTTTTCTTCTTCTGGTACGATTTTTGGTTTTGTCTGAGTGGGGATTTTTATTGTTTCCTGTATTTCAGAAGGTTCCTCAGATGCTTCGTTTGCTTCTTTGACATAGTCGCCATCTTCGACATTGAGTGTTCCGAGAGTGACGATTATTTCACCCAGCTTGAGTCCATCGACGATGGTGACACTGGTCTCATTTGTGGCGCCTATTTTGACCTCACGCTCATGGACGATACCAGCGTGTGGATTATTCTCATCCGGGGTCAAAACATAGACCGCATAGGTCTCTTGTCCGAGGTTTTTGAGTGCTGAAAATGGTACGACGATATCTTTTTTTACTTCTTTTTGTGTTTTTGTGTCATTCTTTGTCACGATGACATCGACGATATCGCCGAGCGCTATATCTGGATGGACTTTTGGAAGAGTAATCTCAGCTTTGTAGAGGTGGCTGACAGGGTCTGGTCCTGCTGAGAGGCTCTTGAGTTTACCGGTGATGGTTTGTCCATGAATAATGAGTGGTATATCTTGAGTCACGTGGAGATATTTTTGTTGTTCAGCCGTCATCTCAGTTTTGACTATCAGACTCGAAGTATCTCCGAGCGTAAAGAGTGACATGCCAGGCGTTACGAGTGATCACATCTCTGTATTTTTGGCGATGATAACACCAGAAAAAGGTGCTACGACCGAGAGACGTGCGATATTTCCCTCTGCGTTGTCGTATTTTATGTTTGCTGAAGCGAGAGACTGATCTATCTGTAGGAGGCTAATATCACGAGTTTTGACAGCAGTATCATAGGCTTTTTTTGCGAGATCGAGAGTAGACTTGGCATTGCTTTCTGTAGTAGCGGCAGCTTGTTCTTTTGCACTTCGTTCCTTTTCATACGTTGCGAGGAATGACTGCGCTGTATTTACAAAAGTGACGAGCCCAGTAGAGATACTGTTATACTGTGTCTGGTATCCTGAGACGAGAGTTTTCTGTGCCGCCAGAGTGGTAGGAGTAAAGCTCGAAGCATCAGTCTGGCTATTATTGAGGACTACCTGCACATCACTTAAAACCTTTGCTGCGAGTGTATAGACTCTTTGTAATTCTGTCACACGATCGACAAGAGGAAGCTTTGTATCAGGTTTCCAGTTCCGGTATTCGAGGAGACTCGAAATAGAGTTGACTGCATCATTTTTTTTCTGGGGATCTGTCACAGAGAGCAGGTATTCGTAGTTATCATTGATTCATTTTTTTGCATCAGTCACGCCGATGATGGTATCTCCAGTGTCGAGAACATTAGCGAGGAATGATTGAAAAATTTGTAGCTGATTTGAGTAGCTCGTTTCATATCCCTGAAGTGTTTTTTCTTGCGATGTGATGTAGTTATCGAGATCGAGTTTTGCTTTTGAGATGGTTGTGCTATCTTTGGCAGGGGTAAGCACAGCGGCATCGTAATCCTTTTTTGCTTTTTCATAGGCGATGCGTGTACTCTCGACTGATTGATCGAGAGAGGCTATACTATTTTCTTGAGAGAGTTGAGCCGTCTTCACGCCAATCGATGCCTCCCGAACACCATTATTCGCTGTACCATACGTGTCCTGTATTCGAGCAATAGTTTCTCCCGCAAGCACCGAATCACCACTATTCACGGAAATCATACCCATAAATCCTGTGGTTTGTGTGCTGAGAGAGACTTCTTTTTGTGCGGCTACTTTTCCTGTGATATGAATTTGTTCGGAGAAAAGACTCTCACCAACGACAGTTGTTTCGACGATTTTTCCCTCTTTTTCAGGAGTGGTAATGGGGTCGACCTTTGCGCTGGAGCTCATCATATTTTTTATGACGAGAAGGATGAAGACGAGAAATGCGGTAATGATGAGTTTCTTTTTCATAGGATTATTTTAAAGCATTGATATGTATATCTCGAATCATCTGAAGCGATGATGTGACACTTTCGAGAGGGATTTCGCTGATTTTTTTAGAAAATTCTGGTATATGTTTTCGCATCATAGCTTCTATTTCATCGTGTTTTTTTTGTCCTATTTTTGTGAGTGTGATCTGTTTTTTTCTTCGATCAGAGGGGTCTTCTCTGCGGGAGACATATCCTGATTCTATCATACGATCGATGACACCAGAGAGATTCCCCTTTGTCGTATGATGATCACACCAGAGGTCTGTCATGGTGTCGACTGTGCCACCCTTGGCTATGAGTTGTTTGATGATGCCAAATTGTATCATGGTGATATCACTTTTGGCGAAGAAAACTTTCTCTACAAAGAGATGAACAGCATGGCTTGCCTCCATCAGAGATTTAAAAAAATCCATGACCTGATTTTCTGTTGGAGATGATTTTTTTGCAAAAAACATATTGGTTTAGTAGTGAATAGTTTACACATAAAACAATATTTGCAATATAAAAAGGAAAGAAATTACCCCACTTTATACATTATCTTGCCATTCTCTCTACCTTGTCGAGCATGTTCTGACATTCTTCGGGAGTTTTTTTTCTCATGCGTCCGAAGTTTGTATAGTTTTTGAGTTTTATACCACACCATCCGAGTACACCGAACTGGAGTATCATGCGGAGAGGATTTCCGATAAACCAATAGAGAAAAGCAAACGCATCACAGGTACAGAAAACTCTCGCTGTTTTGCCCTTCAGAAGCTTCACAGGGAAGATAAAGGTATCCTTGGTATATTGATAGGCAAATCCACCAGTAAAGATCGTATCAAAGAAATTTTTGAGAATTGCGGGCATATTCACATGCCAAATAGGGAAGACAAAGACGAGCTCATCAGCTGCTTTGATTTTTGTCTGAATAGCATCTCGAGTTGCATCAGGCTTTTTCATGTCTGCTTTTTCCTCGAACGTCAGATATCCCATCTTGAGATCAGTTTTATAGAGATCAAATATCTCAACTGTATGCCCATTTTTTTCTTTGGTTTCTCGGTATTTCTGAGCGATGGCATGAGTAAAGCCATGAGAGCTTGGATGTGCAGTGATAATGAGTGAATGCATAAATTGAGTGTAGGGATTTCTAATGCAAGTCAATTTGAGAAAGAGGTATTGGTAATCCTGCCGTATGATTTGGTTGAGTGGTCATAATAGTCGTCGTATCTTCGAAAAGTTGGCAGAGAATTTGAGTGTGGTCTGTATCGAGTTCTGAGAGGACATCATCGAGGAGGAAGAGCGGTTTTTTTCCTGAAATTTCCTCCACATATTTCCCGAGGAGTCGGATAAAAGCGAGCAAGAGAATCTTGTTTTCTCCACGAGAAAGAATGTATTTTGTAGGAGACCAAGTCTTATTTATCTCAACTGAGAAGCTTATCTCATCCAGATGCGGACCAACGGTTGTCCGACCGACGACGAGATCGCGTTCGGTGTAGTCTGTGAGGAGCTTCAAAAATTCTTCTTTTGTGACTTCGTCGAGCGGATGTCGTTCCATCAGTTCGATTCTGACTGGGCCTGGGAGGTTGAGATGGTCGAGTGACTGTTTTTGAAACCAGGTGAAAAATTTCCGACGCTCATGAATCACCTGCACAGCATATTCGGAGAGCAGGGTATTCCAGGAAGAGAGCTCTCATTTTGTCGCTTCTTTGTCCAAGATAGATTGGATAACTCGATTACGAGACGTGAGCGCCGTGCGATAATTTTTCTGAATTTTGTCATAGATAGGACTCGCGAAGACGAGCATCTCATCGAGAAAATTCCGTCGTTCACTTGGTTCTCCAGAGATGACGCGCAAATGATCACTCTGTATCCAAAATGCTCGATAAGGCATCTTGTCTTCATATTTTGGTTTTGAGCAAGACAGCTCATCCATATACCACTTTGGAGAGCGATTTTTCCCATCAAACAGTGACTGAAAGAGTATTTCTCCACACTGTAAACGGAGCGCCCATTCTGATGCTCCAAAAGATGATTTTTGTTCCCAGCTCGTATGGTGGGGGTTGCTCGCATTGACGAGAATTGAGATGGCTTCACAGAGAGTTGATTTGCCAGAACCATTATTACCGACGACGACCTGAAGAACTTCCTCTATGTGAAGAGTTTGGTTGCTGTAGTGTTTGAACTGATAAAGAGAAAGTTTCATAGTTTGTTATAAAACAACTCCTCCACCCCTATATTCATTCACGCCATCACGATTTAATTTTCCAAGTCCTAAATAAGTAATCCGATTATTTTTTTTTAGATTATCCATGTGATGATGGCCGTAAATCCAATATGTTCCATGGGGATTTTTTGGAATTTGAGCTAACAATCCCGCTAACTCTTCCAACCTTTTATTTGTCATAGAGGGGCTAAAAGTACTACCTAATATTTGCTGAACGATTGATGAAGGAGCATCATGTGTAATTATAATACGTGGAGCCATACTTAATCATCTGATTTTTTCTATTATTTCATCAAATTGTTCGGCAGTTAACTCTTCAGAATATTCATTGTGTCTTGTACTTGCAAAACGATCAGGAGTGTTTGCCCCTCTAATGGTTATTATTTGATTATTATTTGATATTCAAAAATCTCATAAACTCAACCTGTCATGGGGCGTAATTCATCCATCATGATTTCCAAGATTGATTCTAATATTTCTTCTAATCTCTGGAGGTAAATACTTTTCAAAATCGTCTCTTGCCTTTTTATCAGCCGCACAGTCACCGACATGAACGATGAGGTGTGCTTTTTTAAATGCAATTTTTTCTTGAACGAAACCTCTTACCTTATCAGCCAATTTAGTTACATATCAGTGGTTGTCTCCAACAATACATATATTTCATATTCAGGGGTCTTCAAAACGGTTTATAAGAAGAGAAGAGCTCATAATAATTTATATTTTGAGCGGCATGATGATATGTCTGAAATCTTCTTCTTTAGTATTCAAACTAGTGCCTTGGATGAGAATAGGGGAGAGGCTGGTCTCAAATCCTATTCGTACATCATCACCTTCGACGACCTGAAGTGCGTCAATAAAGTAGGTCGCATTGAGCCCCACTTGGTCATTTCCTTCGACTTCTGCTGTGATTTCTGTTTCACTTGCGCCAAGCTCTGTATCACCAGAATCGAGACGTATAACACCGGTACCCTCGAGTCACATTTTTACATTGAAATTGTTTTCTCGTGCGATGAGGCTGACTTGTCTCAGTGCTTGTATAAGTTTTGAACGATCAGTGAGTGCATTGACGCTGGTAGATTTTGGAAAGAAATTTCCATAGTCTGGAAAGTGCCCATTCAAAAGTCTCGAATAGAGGAGAACATTTTCATAGACGAGGAGAACCTGATTATCGGCAAAGTAGATGTCGACACTGACACCATCTGCGAGAGTTTTCATGATTTCATTGGCACTTCGAGCTGGGAGAATGATGGCGATTTTTTTATCGATACCAGTATTGCAGTTATAGCGATATTCTGAGAGTCGGAAGCTATCAGTCGAAGCAAATGTCACGTAATCAGAATAAACCTGGATGTAGACGCCAGCGAGTGTTGGTCGTATATTTCCGCTCGCACAAGAAAAGAGTGTTTTTGAGAATGCTCGTTTGAGAATGTCGGCTGAAATCGTGAATTTTGTATCACGTCGTGTCACCGGTATCATCGGAAATTCATCTGCTCCGAGACCCTTGTAGCGCATTTTTTGTTTGTTGGCTGTGAAATTGAGCGTGTGACCAGTATCAGTTTTTATCTTGAGACGAGTTGGATCGAGGAGATTGAGGTATGATGCCAGAAAGCGAAATGATACGGTGATATCGCCGGGTTCTTTTATCTCGACATCATTTTCGATCGTATATTCGATAGCCATCTCGAGATTATTGGCAATCACTGTCAGCTTTTCATTTGTTGCTCTGAGGAGGACGTTCTCGAGAATCGGTGTTGTCGGGCTATTCACAACGGCGTGAGCGACAGTCTTGATGGCTGTAAATAGGGTATCCGAATCGAGTTCTATATGCATAAAGAGAGTATTACGTAAAAATCGAGAGAACAAGTATATGGTAGCTCCGGTCGGACTCGAACCGACATGAGTCGCCTCAATGGATTTTGAGTCCATCGTGTCTACCATTCCACCACGGAGCCATATCACTTGCTTGTATGCGGTTGCCCTATGGCTTCCATCACCGCACAAGGATATAGAAAAAGATGATTTTTGCAAAGAATAAGACGACTATTTTTCAATGAATTGACAAAGAGGTTTTTTTCTTATATTAGCAACACTTTTCAATATCATTATTATGAATACAAGCAGCATTCCGCATCCAAGGAACGATAATACTTTTCCTGTAAACCAAATACCAATTCTGGCACCATAGACCTCCACAGAGTTCCTCTTACAGAGAGTGTAACTCGACAGATAATCTCATTACTCACTCTAGGAGATCCGAGAGTTGTACATATACCACATACATTTCCCAATCGTGGAGAAATGCGAAAAGGACCATTTGTAACTCAATATATTCTTCCAACAAGATTCTAAGAAATGAGTTTTAAGAAGAGATTTCTGACTATTTCTCTTCCATTTTCTGTCATCACAGACTCAGGATGAAACTGGACACCAAGCATTTTTTTCTCAGGACAATGTATCATGTCGATACTTCCGTCAGTTTTTTTATGTACCGCACCATTTTGGATATCTCAAAAACCAGCAAAGGAGTTATAATGTCACACTTTTTCTCACTTTCCATCTATGAGAGATTTTCTCTGGATGCCTTGAAGCGGTGTGATAAGTTTTTTTACTTCGAGTCAGAGATGCTGGCAGATTGCCTGGCAACCTAAGCATATCCCAAGGAGAGGCGTCTTTCATCGGTGTAAGAGGATTTCTCTGATACGATTCATTTTTGAATCATTAGCATCATTGATATCCCCAGGTCCACCACCGAAGACGAGAATATCTTCATGGGGTTCGTAGTCAGAGTAGGATACAACCTGAACTTGTGCTCCGAGTGACTGTATCATCACGCCGAGAATGTGAGCAAAATTATCATCGAAATTAATAACGGTTACTTTTTTACCGATGAGTTCTGGGGAATGCTCGAGTATTTCTTGTTTTCTCATGAGAAATGAATTGAGATGAGCATTTCTCTGCATTCTCATACGTCTTTGGAGTACACAGGCGTGTATTGATGAGAGATGGGGATGATTCATGGTTGTTTCTGGAGAAGTAAGGACCCTTCTCACTCCAGCGGATTTGCTTCTGGTTTCTTCGGCTTCTGCATATGGATCAGAGTCGAGAGTGATTCCTGCTCCAGCGGATTGGGTTGTAGTAGGTTCTCTATGATTGAGCATGATTCCACGTATGCTAATGGCTGTATCTATATTACCACTATTTTTATATACTCCGAAGACCCCACCATAGTATCCGCGTGATACTTCTTCGAGTCGAGTAATGATTTCGCAGGCTCGATTGATGGGGCTACCGGTGAGCGTTGGTGCATTGAGAGTTTTTCTGAGAGCATCGATGACATGTGTGCCGGGTACCACTCGTCCAGATATCCGATATTCTGTATGTATGACTGCCCCTGTTTCACGGAGAAACGGTCACTCTATTTCTCCATGAGGACAAAATTCGGCGATGATTTTTGTTCCTTCATCGAGGAGCATCGCGAGTTCTTTTGATTCTTTTTCATTACGAAATGCGAATTCTTCGAGTCGAGATAAAAATGTCGCCTCATCACCAATCTTCAGAGTACCAGCAATCGGATTTGTCGTGGCACGACCATTTCGTATGGTAAGGTGACGTTCTGGACTGGCATAGAGATAGGATGCTTCTGGTGTGCGGAAAAGAGCAGTCATATAGGTTCATTGAATCATCAAGAGTCGATGAAGCAGGGCAAGTGGTGTTTTTTCTGGGTTCATACCTTGTATCGGTGATACAAAATGACGTGCCAAAACCGCCTGACATATATCACCATTCCGTATGTGTGTTTGTATTTTTCTCACCTTTTCTGTGTAGACATCATCAGTCATACTCGGTTGGACTTCTCCAAGTGAAAAATTATCATCACCATGCTCTCGAAGAACATGTGTAAGCTTGTCACGGGTATAATATTGGACATCACGAATATCAGAAACAAGAGCGAGTATGGGTTCATCGCCAATCGCTGTACGATCAGCTTCTTGCATGAGTCTAGAAGGGGTGAGAAAGGTCACTACTTTCCCCGGAGTTTGGAGTTCTTGCATTTCCTTGAGTGTCGCAGGCCGCACAAGTTCTCAGGGGTATATGCGAGCATGATTGTCATGAGCGATGATAGCGTAACTGTCGCCTCTGAGTGAGGCGGGAATAGAATTATTTGGTTTCATAAAATGTAAATTAAAATATATAATGTATTACTACGGTGTAACAAAAGAGCTACAAAAAAGAGTTAGTTCGTCATTCCGGGCAAGGATTTTCATTGCGCTAGCAGGGAAATCCACGACCCGGAATCCAGGTGAATTGTTCAATCATTTAGTAGAATATGAACGCTTTGCGTAGTATTTTTCCTGGATTCCACATCTTCACTCTCCTCCTATGGAGGGTTCGCTCGTCTGGAATGACAGAGAAATTTACTTTCGCCACCCTTCTTTTATTCTTCCGTATTGAAGAATACGTGAGCCCCGACTGACAGTGGTTATAGATATTTCGAGCTCTTCGGCTATTTCTCGCTGAGTTTTACCAGCCACGAGAGCATGCATGATTTTGATTCGTTCATCTATAGCTTCGATTTCCCCAGGACTGAGCATATCTTCGAGAAACCCATCAAGATCATCTTTGTGACGTTTGAGTTCTGCGATTATGTTGCTGCGGAGAGTGGCTTGGTAGGACATAATATATACTAGTGTATTACTACGATGATATACAGAGTGCAGAGAAAGTCAAAAAGATTTTTGTGAATATATATGCTTTATTTTCTTCTGAGCCAGATAGCATTCCAACTATATCACGATATATCTTCCCCGGTAAATGATTTCTGTTTTGTTGTGTCTGTTCCGGTGAATTTATTTTTGTCTCCTAATCCGGTTATAATTGTATCATACGGATCACCGCTTCCGCTTAATGTTCCAGTCAGGATAAAACTCTCACTCGATCAAGCTGGTAGTGCGTAGGGTGTATTAAATTTGATTTCTACTTGTACATCCTTATCGAACTCATTTATTTTATTTACCATAGTCATGGTGACATCAATGATTTTTTCTTTGCTATCACGAAGTTTGAGATTAGAGATGGTGAGTTTTTTGGTGTAGATGTTTATATTCAGAGGGAGAGTTTTTAGGAGTATATCTGATTTGTTCGCTATTATGTCGAGCTTCATAAAATAAGTATCTTTTCCATAGACAAGCCCCGTTGTGTTATCGAGCAGGGCCATACCAAGAGGGGTATATGTATTTTCATCATTTTGATTGTCTCATTCGTTTTCAGTATTGTTTCCTTCATTTTCAGCTGTGATAGTAATTGTTTTTTTGGATTCTACCCCTGTATTGATATCTTTTACAGTCACGGTTTTTTCTCCAGTCGATTTAAATGTGATTGATTTCGGGAGGTTTATACTACCGTTTGAGAGCGTTTGTGGAGTGAGAGGTACGATAGCAGTTGGATCTCCTTCGATGAGTATCAGGATGGATTTGTTGTAGTTTGTGTCAGTACTATTATCATTTTTTACTGCAAAAATTTCTACGTCTATCGGAGTGTTGATAGTGGCAGAAGACGGAAGGGAAATATTAAAGCTTTTAAAAGTGTCTTCTGAAGCGTTTAAGCATGCTCCATTGCTACATCCATTTGCACAGGTTGTGGTAATGCTATGAGCAGTATCATTTTCATACATACTGTTTATGCATCTATACTGCTTGAGTTCATTGTTAGTACAAACATCGGGAAAGGATATATTTGCCTTATAGACCATTTTTACCTCACCGGCCAGAGATATGTCGTTATTGGGATCATTTGTTGTACATATTTTTTCTCGTACCCCTTCATACCAAGTGATATACAGTGTTGAGAGACGTATGTCGTTTGTGAGTGTATTTATTGATTGTGCGAGTTTTTTTATCTGATCTTTTGTCGTCACGGCACTCATATCATTCTCAAAACCTGAATCAAGGTATGTATGAAATTCATCCGTTCGTCCGAGTGACAGACTGAGAATTTTTTCTCCAATGGTATTGAGATGGTATTCTCCATTATCACCACTAAATCAATGAGACGAGAGGAGGACTACTAGATTTTTCTTATCATCATCACGAAAACTATTAATTCGAGGAATTCGCGCAGATGAATCATGGTATACCTGCTCGAGAAGGGTAAGCTGATCCTCAGTAAGTGCGATAGGCATTACACGAGATTCAAGCCCCTGCATGAGAGTCATGGCTTGAGCGAGTTTTTCTTGTGAAAATTGTGGACCACTTGCCCTCCACCATAAAAAACTTAACAGACCTGCTACTATAAGAATGAGAATTTTTTTGTTCATATTTTTCTTACAACCATTTTACCCTACGACATTCCCAGCTTTATCACGGATGATGATTTTTTTGTCCTCGGCTTGTTTATTTGCCACATATTGCTGACATATCATAAAGAGTGTTCCGATGAGCCAATAGAGACCGACACCTGCTGGAAATTGAAATGCGAAGAGTCCTGCCATTGCTGGAAAGACATAGATCATCATCTTTTGCATTTGTTGCATATCAGGAACATTTGGGTCTTTTGGTTTTTCTTCTTTTTCTGCTTGTTTTGCCTTGAGTTTTTTCTGAGAGAGCCACATCTGACCAAATTGTAATCCGCCAGTGAGTACACCAAGTACGATCCCTACGATACCCCCGCTTTTTTCGAGATGAAGTCAGAAAAAGTACGTATTGAGAGTGACATTTTTGAGTTCTTGAAGCCATGCAACATGGTACAGGTGAGCAAAATTGCTCGGGTCTGAAATATGAAGAATGACCTGATAGAGGACAATCAAAATAGGGATTTGTATCAGGATAGGAAGACAGGAACCAAGCGGATTTACCCCTTCTCGTTTGTAGAGCTCCATCATCTTCATGCCTATCTTTGCTTGATCGCCTTTGAATTCTTCTTGAATAGCTTTTATCTTTGGTTGTATGACCTGCATACGACGCTGTGAAACGAGCATTTTTTGTTGAGGAATGAGCAGTCCCAAGCGGATAATCAGAGTGATGGTGATGATAGCCCAACCGAGACTATGGCCTGGGAAAACGAGCACGAGAGCAGCAAAAAAGTTGTAGACAGGATTATAGAATATCGTTCGGAAAAAGAGACGAATATACCCAGCATGACTTATCGTGATTGAAATATCTGAGTGTTTCTCTGTCGATGGTTGTGTGTAGGAAAATGTGAGTGTCGTCGTTGGTATGTTTTCAAAACTTGTCTGAAATGTCAGTATGTCTTCTTTTGTTTTTCCAAAGAGCGGAGTCGTCGCTTTGGCTGGAGCTGTGACTGTACGACAAAATGCTTCCGGGAGGGCTGTTTTTTGGACACCATTTGCTATTACCTCGATATCCTTACACGTATCTACGGTGACGTCTGTATCTCATTCATTGATGAGAGAGATGACAGGCGTAGTTGGTAATACAAAGCTCGATGTATCACTCATGATTCGTACGGGTGGCGGGAGAGGCGCGGCTTTTTGCTGGGCACTGCGCCATGCAAAAATCACAACAAAAACAAGGTAGACCGCTATGAGAGTTTTTTTGGAGATATTCATGGGCTAGAGTATAGCAGAAAAATAGAAAAAGGAAGCCTCAAGAGACTTCCTTTTATCGCTATGGGAATTTATTTTTTAGGCGTTGCTAGTACATCATTCACTGTCACAGTGCTTATAGCACCATCTTCTCATTCTTTTAATTTGATGATAATTTCTTGAGGTTTTCTGTGTGTAGCCGATCGTAGAATACTTTCTGTCGCAACTATGAGTCTACCTAGGACATCGTCTGCATCTTGGGGGTGTCATAGTCTCATTGCGACACTATCGCTTACGGCTCTTCTTTCTGCACTCAAATCCCCTTCATGTCTCAGATATCATACGATGCCAGTTACTGCGAGAGTCACAGCCAAAGCAACCGACTTTCCTGTTAAGCCGTAGCCTGGTCCATCTATCTTTCTTTGTTCTGCAGTTCTACGAGTGAGCCACCAATTTCTCTCATGTGCATCCCAGCTCGATCCAGCCGGTTCAAATTTAAAAACACCCATATATGATTATTAAGTTATGATATCTCATTCTCCTCTCTTTATTTTTTTGTCAATTTTTTTATTTCCTTTTTTCAAAAAGTTTCTGAGCATCTTTGAGAAGTGCTGAGGGTATCTTTTTTTCAAGAATCGTGAGTCACTTTTTAAGCGTAAAAACACATTGAAAATACTTCTCTGATGGGATTTTGAGAAGAGGAAGAATGCCGTCGTACAGACCACGGCGATAGCGATTCCTCTGCACAGCACGCTTATCATGTTTACGAGAGATGCTCACCGCAATGCGATGATTTTTTCCACCACGTGCTTCGAGACAATGCATACTCCAAAATTCCGAAAAAAAGGGTCTTCCTTTTTTGAAGACCCTGCTTACTTCGTATTCTCTGAGTCGGTATTTTTTTGCTATCATGCGAGAGGGTTATGACCTACTTGCTCTTCTTTTTTGCTTTTACTGTTTTAGCTTTTTTCTTTGGAATGATGTGAAATTTTGGATTTCCTTTTGGAGACTTGAGACGAATAGGATAGCTCGGAGTCAATTGATGACGACCTTTCTGACGACGTCGTTTGAGGACATTTCGACCAGTAGCTGTGATTGTTCGAGCGAGGAATCCGTGTTTTCGGAGACGTCTGCGTTTTTTGAGTTTACCAAGCATAGAAGAGAATTAAATGATAGATGGATAATATGAAAAAAATCGGGAAGTCAAGCTTGTTTATTTTGTGACAATGAGCTCTTTTGTCGGGTCGTAAAAATCGAGGTTTTTCTCACCAATGATATCCACCATATGATCGAGGAGCTTCTCGAGTTTTACTTCTACTTGAGTGCCTTTCTCCATATTCTTGAGCTGGCAGACTCCACGACGAGCCTCCATGATACCGATGATAGCGACATATTTTGCTTTGAGTCAGTTCGCTTTTTTGAGTTGTGTTTTCATCGAAGGTGAACCAAACGAAGCGAGGACATTGAGACCCATTTCACGGGCTTTGATACTGAGAGGGAGGGCGAGTTTTTTTGCTTCTTCGCCGACCTGAATGAAGTAGAGATCGATCGTGTCTTTATTTTTTACCGTGAGACCTGATTCGACCATCGCATCGATGAGTCGCTCAACACCAATAGCAAATCCTGCTGCTGGAACAGTATTTTTGCTGCCGAGACTTGTCGCGAGATCATCATATCGACCACCACCACAAAAAGAATCTTGAGAGCGTCCAGAATTATCGACACACTCGAATACGACGTCGCAATAATAATCGAGACCACGAACGAGGTTCGCATCTTCGACAAAGTCGATACCGAGAATGGTGAGATATTCTTTGACTGATTCGTAGTAGGCAATCGAATCTTTTTTCATGAAGTCACGGAGCTTCGGCGCAAAAGGTAAAATCTCACGAACATCAGGATTTTTAGAATCGAGAAGACGGAGGGGATTATTTTCGACACGTGCCTGATCTATCTCATCGAGGAGGTGTGATTTTCCACGAAAAAATGCCTGGAGTTCTGCGACATAGGCTTCACGCTCCTTGGTGTTTCCGAGTGTATTAATCTTTGTCGTAAATTTTCCCTTGAGACCACAATCAGACAAAATCTTCACAGCCATGTGGATATTCTCAGCATCGAGAACTGGATCACGTTCTCCAATAATCTCTGATCCAATCTGGTGAAATTGTCGATATCGCCCCTTCTGAGGTCGATCATAGCGAAAATGAGGCTCGATATAGAAGAGATAAACTGGCTGAGATTCAGCTTGAAAATTTTCTAAATATGAACGCATCACGCCTGCGGTTGATTCAGGTTTGAGGACGAGATCACGACCTTTCTTATCCTGAAATTCATAGAGTTCTTTGCTGACGACATCTGTATGAGCTCCAACAGAACGCACGATGAGATCACGCATCTCCATGATAGGAGTCGAGATACGAGTAAATCAAAAATGTCGAAAAATATGTCGAGAAACCTTTTTGATAAACGTGTAATAACGCTGCTGCTCGCCGAACCAATCTTGCGTTCCGCGTACTTTTTGAGGGATTTCCATAGAAAGATTTGATATACAAACTGCGTCAAGTATAGCGTTTTTATCTATTAATCAATGAAAAACTCTGACATTTTTTTTCCATTCTTCACACAATCCTCACAAATCGCCTCTAGTCAAGTCTCTATTTTTGTATATAGTGCAGAATATGAAAATATCAAAACTCTTCCTCGTAGCCGTCTGTGCTTTCTTTATCCTTCCATCTTTCTGACAAGAGAAAGCTGATAAAAATAAAGACCTCTACGATTTTGCAGCACCTGTCGTCGATACAAAAGTAGACGATAAAGACGTCAAAAAAGATGATGCAAAGAAAGACGATACAAAAGACGCTGATCTCGTCGCTGATGCTCAGACCCTTATTCGTGATAAGCTCGTCCAGAAATATCAAGTGCGTCTCGATGAGGTCATCGATCGTCTCACGGGCCGACTCGGCACTTCTTCTGCGACAGTCCAGAGAGAAGCACTCAGTGATCTCAAGAAGACTATGAGTGATCGCAAGGATCTCGTCGTCGCTCGCAAGGATCTCGATCCTCTCAAGCGTGATCTCATCTTGGCTCTCCTCGACCATGTGATCTATCGTATTGATGGCATCATCAAGCAATCAGCCCATACCGAGAGTCAGCAATCAAAAGCATAAATCATTTTCACAAAAAAGACCTCCGCACGGAGGTCTTTTTGATAGTTAAGTAATCCAGCTTTGTCTGGGTACTTTTGGTAGCAAAAGTACCCAAAACTATTTAGGGGAGCCAAAACTCGCTATAGACCACGTTCTTCAATTTTCTGTTTTCATCCCGCTCAGACAGTTGCTCCCCTAAAAAACTATGTCTGATTTTTTTTGAGGTACGGATTTTATATTATTCTATGATAGTAGTTTTGATGATTTCTACTTTCTTGAATGGTCGGTCGCCACTGTCTGTCTGGACGAGGGCGATAGTGTCGACGACTTCCATACCTGTGACGACTTTACCAAAGACGCTGTGCTTACCATCGAGCCAGCTCGTCTCTAGTGCGTGGACGATGAAAAACTGACTCCCATTCGTATTCGGTCCAGCGTTTGCCATAGAGATATATCATTTTTGGTGTGATAATTCTGGGTGAAATTCATCTTCAAATCTCTCTCCATAAATACTCTCACCGCCTCGACCAGTGCCAGTCGGATCGCCACCTTGGATCATGAAATCCTGGATAACACGGTGAAAAATAGTGCCGTCGTAATAACCCTTTTTTGCGAGTTCTACGAAATTCTGTGCTGTCTTTGGGACTTTATCTGCGAAGATCTCGAGCGTGATATCACCATGATTGGTGTGGAGTGTGACGGTAGGATTGGACATAATAAAGAATGAAAAATATATGCAGAAAAGAATAGCGAAAAGGCTAATATTGCAAGGTATACAAGAATCCAATACTCAATATGCTGCGCAGCACTATTGTTACATTTGAGCTCATGTGCGAAATATCAGTCCTAAAAAAGAAATAAGAGACTATATTACACTTTCTCACACCACAATTTATTTATCATAGCGATAGTAGTTTTGTAGACATTACCAGTTCCTTTCTTGATATTCCAAGGTCCAAGAATTTTATCACTGTACTTCTCTTGAAATCTGATAACTGCCTGATAGTCACTCTCTTTATAGATACCATCTATAATTAATTTTTCTCCTTCAAATGTATTGAGAAAATATTGTATTTTTTTCACTGTAGCGACATCATTTTCCTTTCCTAGAGCTACGTAAAAGGATAGTAATTCCCTGCATGCTGTGGGAGCTGAGTTTGTGGGTGGCACGGGAGTAGTTGTAGGAGATGGAATAGTTCCTCTGTCGACTGGCTCAGAGAATACTTCTTTCGTTGGTGGTTCTACAGGTGTCACTTCGGCAACAGGGGTAGCTATTGGAGTAGCTATAACTTCTGGTACTGGGTCTGGAAGAGGAGGCGAATAGCCACCATGACGAGTACTCACTATAGTAAATGATGGTGCCGTAACAGTATCTATAGGATTGTGAGAATTATCCTCCGTTCGAAATGTTAATGAGTACGTCCCAGCTGTTGCATTTGGGTTTGTAGTTGTGACTACTATGACAGATCATGCAGCAATGATAGTGTTGGCACCGAGATATCAGTTTCCACTATAACTATAGAGAATATTTGGGCCTCCATTCACTGTAAAAGTGGCTCAATTGTAATAATGCATATCAAAACCACTGGTCTGTATCGAGATAAGACCATTTGCTGGAATATCTGTTGCTGTGGTAAATGTAAATGTATGTGTTGCTGTGGCTCCTGGCTCCCATGTATCAGCTGTGTGGGAGAAATCAGTGAGAGAACCAGCAAATACTGGAGACACGAGAAACAGATGAATGCCGATAATTCAAACGAATAACCGATAGAGATGCTTTTTAATTTTCATAAAGAGAGATAAGAAGTATGTTCTTATCTTATCATACCATAGCTTCATATGTCAAATATATTAAAAGCCCCCTTTAGAGGCTTTATAAAATGCAACTGCAGGCCTTTTCTTGTGGCAATGTTCGAAACTTTGCCGAGAACTATGATAGAATAATGGTTAGCAGAGAAACCAGAATAAATAGATCAGTATTATAACTTAATTTATGAGGTTATTTTCTCTATTCCAGAGGAGCTGTAGAACTTATTGAGAGTTATTTTCTTTTTTGTAGCAATTTATTGGCAACCTCAGTAAGAGGAACTTTCTTATCAGAAAAAAGTTTTAGAACGTCTTGTACGAGCTTTTCATTTGGAACCATAAAATAGAGAGAAATACCCTCATTAGCAAAATCAATCAGAATAGTATTTTTGAGGACTCATAAATAATTATTTTCTAGAGCTATATCAACACTCTTAATTTTTTTTAGTGAGCGTTTTTTCATTCCAAACTTACCGAATATTCGTCAAAAAACTCAATAAAAATATATATTTTCACGATCTATAATAATCTTCGTGAGACTTGTTTTTGTTAGCCCAAGGTATTGGTTAAAATTGAGTGAAGAAAATATCACCGGTATGATATTTTCTGTGCCTCATTTATTCGTATATATTGCCCATTTTTTTGATCTAGCGCAATCTCCAATTTGTTTTACCAAAAAACAAAAAATTATAACTATAAAAAGTGCGCAGTAAAATTCCGGGCGATTGTATCAGTGTAATAAAGCTACCATACTAGGGTAGCCATTTGTATATACATCTTCTATTGTTCGCCATCAATTGCTCATCTATCGAGAATATTAAAAAATTATTTATTGTAAAACTTATTTAATTTTTAAGTTATTTAAAAATAAATAAAAGCCCTTAAGAAGCATCTTTTATCATTTTGACTCCTTCAAATATGAATTCATCTCCACTCCACAGGTATCCAACTTATTCTTCTATATTAAAGTACAGCTTTGGGAATAACATATCGAGTTCAGTAATCTTATCTTGAATTTCTTTAATAGATACTGACGTCCTCATGCTGTCGACTCATATGAGATGAGCTTGAGCTTCTTGTTTCATCTTTCCTATAGATCCAACTCAACTCTCTTTAGCTTCCGATACTTTCCATTCATGCTCAAAACCAATTAATGCTTCATAAGGCTTTAGCAAAATACAGAGAGTGTTATGAATGAGTTGTCTGTGTTTCCTGAAATATGTAGTGAAATCATAAATGTGAGAATATTGTTTTATTGCCACATCATGCTTATTAATAAGTTCTTCTAATTCCTCCATTTTAAGGCGGATTTTGACGTAGAGTAGAATAAATTTTACACCAAAAGCACCTAATTTCATCTCCTTGGCTTTCTTTAATGCTGTTCTAAGATTTGTTCTTTCTACTTCCATGAGACTTGGGGAGTCTTGCATTACCTCTTCGGCAGCCTCAGCGAGAGATATATTGGGGAATTTTCCTTTTACTTCTTTTATTACTTCTTCTCGTACTAATGGATGCAAGAATGGGCCCATAAAATCCTTGAATTCTTCCAACATTTGATACCACCTCTCTATTTTTTCTGCTTCTATCGTGATTTTAAATTTATCAAGCACTTCTTGGAACCGTTGTATCCATTTGTCTTTTTTCAGACATCCATCCGAGTTGAGTAATAAAAAATTAGCTATTTCTTGAATAACAATCGCAAATTGTTTTGAGGGGAGATAGGGTGTTTCTATATCGTATAATGCACGACTTTTTTTATCCATTGTCTGTCCAAAACCATGTCATTCTGGCGTTCTAAGAGATACTCGTGAACTAGTATAGACTGATAGGTGTTCATCAAAATCAATTCATTCGCCCAACAAACTTACGTGCATGCCAAATAAAACATCTTCTGCACCACTTACTTCTGGGAAGGTGCCTACGGCTTTGAATACTCTGTTTTGTACCACTAAATTGGATCCAGGTATATGAGGGACATATGCTCGTCATGAATGAGTCCAAATGCTTTCCATATCAGGTGATCCTATGTAGGTCAGCCAAAGGCTTTCTATCAAATCTACTACTTTCTGATCATCATTCATGAGGCACTCTTCTGAATAAACTTTTACTGGTCCTGTCAGGGCACCATACCTTTGTTCATGTCTCAATTTTAAAGCCTGTTTTAGGTATTCTTTCCCGAGCAGTGTATCTGCATCAGTTCCAATTAAAATGCCATTTTTTGTTGTTTTTCCACTGGCAGCGCGAAATCATACTCCTCGAGCAATGCCAACATTGCATACTTCAGGTGCTATGTCTCCCCGAAATAAATCCACTTCAATGAAGTTTACTCGGCTTTTTGTGAGATACTTTATTATATTAGCATCTCTCTTACGTCTTTTTTTGATTTCCTTACCTTGCCTTCCTTCCTCTACTTCTCACAAAAACTGACTTGTTTTAAGGTTATTTCTTTTAATAGCAGCTGTCGATCGAGATGAATTGTTTATAACCACAAAAACAGCAACTTTTATTCTTTTGCTTAATTTGTCTACCAAAGCTGCAATACGTACCAACGTACGGTCTATATCTCTTCACTCGTCGTAACTGGGTATGACTATTGATACGTCATAATTGGACATAAGCCCTTAAATTAAATAAAACACTATACTTATAGTGTTTTTATTTATTATGTCAAATTGGAGGCACCTGCCGGAGTCGAACCGGCTTCCAGAGCTTTGCAGGCTCCTGTATGACCGTTCTACCAAGGCGCCACGCTTTGCAAAGACAAAATACAAGGTACAAAATACAGAGTAAAAAAAGTCTTTCGAACAGTGAGGCGATTATAGAGCCACAAGGGACTTTTGCAAACTTTATTCAATGATATTTCTCCTGCACAGGCTCGTACGTACTCCATGGAGGACTTGTTGAGCTGTCAACATATGTTGTCCTTCGATTCTCTCGTGATTTCTCTCTCATCTATGCTCTTCTTTTGCTATTTCCTCTGCCCATTTGGCGTGTCATGCATAATCCTCGAAACCATTATAAAAATCAATCCATCAGAGGACGTCTGCCAAATCTGCTTCTACAATTTCTCTTCATACATTAAACGGATTTGCATTGAGGAGTATCATGCCGGTTGCTGTTCTCCGTGCAATTGGAGACGCAAGTACACCGCCTGCGCCGGCTGAACTCGCCATGATGATCACCATCTTGTCCCTTATGCGATCCGCAAGAGTCTGAAGACACTGCTCTGTATGTGGTTGTATTTCGTGATTATGATATTTTTGCTGACAGCCTATAAAACCCACTCACCATTGATTCAGTTGATTCCCCACAGTTCTGTATTTATCATGAAATCATACATGTGAATGTGGCTCAATCTCATGTGTTATAGGTCGACCCGGAAAATTGATTATCACAGTTTTTGCATCAGGGAGTGATAGGTCGAGAAAATCCATACGTTTAAAATAATTTTCTGAGATATTCTAATGCTTTCTTTTGATTGATAAAGAGCGGACTGGTAGCAATCGTGATGATATCAGCACGTTCTATCCAGTATTTCGTGGTGGCGAGAGTTTTCCCTTCATCAAATCCCTGCGAGAAATAGTCGAGATCGATATCGACAATAACAGGGTTTTGAGTTTCAAGTTTTGAGTTTCAAGTTTTTTGAAGAGCATTATTTTCCCAGATAAAAGTACCCGCTCATTCACGCTCTTCTCCTGTCACCATGACTGCTTCGGAGATTAGCCCCGTTGCAAGTGCAGGGACGATAAAATCAGCGATAGTGAGGACCGTGTTTGTATAGTTCTCTATTTCTCATAATCTTCAATCATTGTTGTTTGTAGATTGATCATTGTAGATTTGACTTGGCGTTGCCAAGTCTGTGTGTTGATCGATATGGACGAGACGACTTCATCGCTGGATGTATCACCGTGAGAGAGCATCATACCAAAAGGCAAAAACGTGATTGTGATTATCACATATCCATGTTGGTACTTTCGAATTCTTGAGAAACACAAAATGCTTGAGTCATTTTCCTGCAACGATTTTTCCATCGACTTCTGCCTCGATGACTATTTCGTTGCTGAGTTGGACATCATCTATCGTTCACTCAATCAGACTCGGAACCACAATAGTTTTATTCTCTCGTTCTTCGTAGTTGAGACGATTGTTGGAAATGGGGGCAGAGATGATTTTTTTCTCATGATACATACCGACATCATAATACAAAAGACAAAGTACAAAAGACAAAATATTTCTCGTAATTCGTAATTGTTAATTTTTCATTGATTCTTATACTCTCACTAAATAAAAACTATGAAACGAATGCTCACAGGTATCAAACCAACTGGCACCTTTCCACATGTTGGCAATCTCATGGGGGCGATGCTTCCACTCGCCGAACAAGCAAAAAAATACGATACAGCGATATTTATCCCTGATCTCCACGCGCTCACGAGCATCCGTGATGGTAAAGTCTTGAACGAAAATATTCGTAACGGATTAATCTCTTACCTTGCTATTCTTGGACGTGATACAGACGTCACTATTTTCCGACAATCAGATATCGTCGGACTCACGAAACTCAGTTGGATTCTCTCGTGTTTTACACCGTATTCACTCATGCTTCGTGCGCATACAATTAAGGATTTTGAATGAAAAAAGGAGGATTATGAATATAAAATTGCATACGCTAAGTGAAGGATTGATGTTTTACAGGAATTACAACCTAGATGAGCTAATTTAATTACTTCTAACGATCTTAAACAAGCAGAATTAGAGCTGTTGAATCTTTCTAATAAACTTCGTGAAACAAAAGAAGAATATTATGATGGACTGAACATGTGAACCTTTGATTACCCAATCCTCATGGCTGCGGACATTATTGGATATGATGTCGATGTTGTACCAGTGGGCAAAGATCAGCTCCAACACCTCGAGATGGCGCGTGATATGGCTCGCTATGTGAATCATCACTACGGTGAGGAGATTCTCCGAGAACCAAAGGCGATTATTGATGATGAGATTGCGGTGATTCCTGGTCTCGATGGTCGCAAGATGAGCAAGTCGTACAACAACTATATCAGTATGTTTGAGAGCTCGGCTGACCTCAAGAAAAAAATCGCAGGAATTCCAACTGATGATAAAAAATTGGAAGATAAAAAAGATCCTGATACGTGTAAAGTTTTTGCTCTGATAAAAACCTTTGGAGAGAAAAAAGAAGTCGAAGAAATTCGCGCAAAATACAAAAAAGGTGGTTATGGTTACGGACACGCAAAACAAGAACTCCATGCTATCCTCGATAGATTTCTCGCTCCGTATCGTGACGCGTACGCAGAACTCAATAAACTCTCTGACGAAGAACTCTTTGAGCCAGTCCGACGTGGCAATGCGAAGATGCAGAAGAGACTCGACGAAGTATTGGCACGACTCAAAAAATATATAGGCGTATAATCATGCATTCAAGACAAAAAGAGCTCATCAAAGCGAAGGATATTTTTTGGCACAGCAAAATGCGTGTGCTCAAGATCTGTATTGGGACATTTTCTCGCACGCCACTTCTCTGAAAACGAGGGAAAAAGAATGCCAAACGTATGCAGTTTCGGACTGAATGAATCGCTCTTGAGAACATACCACAAGCACTTCGAGGTACATCATTTCTCTTTATGACTGACCCACATATCGGATGAAATATCGACGAGATTGCGCCAGAAGTAGCACAGGGAATAAGTGGACTCCTCGCACAGTCCGACCCAGAAAAAACATACATCCTGCATGGTGGTGACTTTATCTGCGGCGATTCGAGTGTATATTCAACATCAGAGCAAGATATCACCGAAGTGGCCGATATACTTTTTGCACCGACAAAAGACTACAAGCATTTTGGCGTCATCGGGAATCATGATGAAGAAGATCTCGACTTTCCTCGCATGCGAAAGTATCTCGAAGAAAAATACAAACTCCACTTCATGACACAACCGAGAGATACAAAGCGGATTCATACCGGTAATGCAGAGCTCGATATTCATGGCATCCATACGCTTCTCGATAATCTCGAAGTGATGGATATAGCGGATCGCAACATCCTCCTCGATACGTATATTCATCTCCTGACACAGAGCCAGGCAGATATGCATGTGGTACTCTTACATAATCCAGATGGTCTCGAGTATCTCCTTGAGCGACTCAAGAAAACTGGAAAAAAACTCACAAAACCGACTCTCTTCCTCGCTGGACATACCCATGGTGCAACCCTCGATCTTCCCGTGATTCGTCGAGGGGCACTCCGCGTCTGCAAGACCCGATTTAAGCGCTACAAAGGATGGTATGGTCCAAAGGGAAAATATGCTCAGACAGGAAATTGGAAGCTCTACGTCTCGACTGGTATGGGCAATGGTCCAGGATTTGATTTTCGTATCAATGCGCATCCAGAAGTAGTTTTATTCACTCTTTAAGTATGACGAAAACCGCCGTTTTCCTCTGACGTTTTCAACCATTTCATATCGGACATATGAGTATTGTGGACCGGATTTTTCAGAGTGATTTTGAGCGACTTCTTCTCATCATCGGTTCAGCAGATAAATCTGGTACCGATGAAAATCCTTGGAATGTACAAGAACGTGAGGAAATTATTCGTGCGAGTATCCCACTCGAACTGCAGGAAAAGATAGATATCACTTCTCTTGCCGATGTCCCTGATGATGATATGTGGTGCGAAAACCTAAAATCATTACTTTCATCCGAAGTAATTCTTTTTACTGGTAATGATTGGGTACGTGATATTTGTGAGCGTCACGGAATCCAGACAGACTGGATTGATTCTTACGATATCGATATTTCTGGTACTAAAATTCGTGAGATGCTCAAGAAAGGAGAAGATGTGAGTCGGTGGACACAAATATAAACTAAATTTGCTAAAAATATTTTCAGCATAGTATATTTTTATACTATATATTTATGAAGGAAGAAGCAGCAGCAGGCATAAAACCACCACATCTTTCAGGCAGAGGGCTGCTCTCATATTTAAAAGAACAAAAAGTAAATATTAATATTATTGGTTATCCTGGTGTTCAAGTGGGGCCAAAAGATGATGTTAAAATGAAGGTTGCAGATATACTGATCGATGATGAACAAGGTGTTTTTGCGAGACAATTTGCCGATCGGTGTTCAGAGTACGAGAGGGCTGAAACACATAGAAATACGCCACTTCTTATATCACAATTTCAAAAATTTGTGAGAGATATAGTATTACTTTCGCAAAAATTATCACCTCGCCAGAAAGAAAAAGAGACAGATAAAAATGATAAAAGTAAATCACCAGGAGAAAAAATAGAAGAAATTTATTGAAAAATGGAGCACAGTCTTGATCGTTGGTCAGAAATGTACGAGACACTCATTACGCTTTTACGAGAATATCTCAACTATTTATCAGAAGAATATAAAAATCCCGATCCAGAAAGTTGGCAACGCGATACAGATGAAGATGAAGACGAAGGAGGTGTAATCACAGCTGATAAAGAATATATTCCAAATAGATATCTCGATATTCTTGTCCGGGCAATTGATACACTAGAGGCGAAAGCGGAGATTATAGATTTAAAAATAGAAAGAGGTACTTTGCAGAGTCATGAATATCAACAGTGTCGAGATACACTGGATCAAATATTGGAGTTAGCGATAAGTATAAAAAAATTAGGATGGTCATCTTTTGAGTCATATCCTTTTGAAAATGAAATTATAGGGAATCTAAACGGTCTGATTCATTTCATAAATAAAATTTTTCATGAGTTAAAATAAAAGCCCCTCGAAAGAGGGGCTTTTTCATTCGTGTAAAAACTATTTTTTGTCTTCGTCTTCGACTTCTGCTTCGACCGTTGGTTCTTCGCTCGAACCATTGGCATTTTCTTTCACTTTCACGCCATCATCTGATGATGCTCCACCAGCAGCGTAGATAGCTTGTCCGACCTTCATGAGCGCTTCATTGAGAGGATTGGCGGCTTCTTCGATTTGTGCTTTTGTCGCTTCAGGATTTTCGAGGACTTTTTTCATCGCTTCGATTTTTTCTTCAACGAGTTTCTTGTCTTCTTCTTTAACTTTGTCAGCATTTTCCTTGAGAAGTTTTTCACCCTGGTGGATGTGAGAGTCGGCCATATTACGAGCTTCGACTGTTTGTTTTTTCTCACTATCCTTGTGACGATTTGCTTCTGCTTCTTTGACGAGATTTTCTACTTCTTCTTTGCTCATACCGCCTGAGTTTTGGATGGTGATCTTCTGTTCTTTGCCAGTGCCTTTATCCTTAGCTGAGACAGAGAGAATACCAGAGGCATTGATATCAAAAGTGACTTCGATTTGTGGGACACCACGAGGCGCAGGGACGATACCCTCGAGGATAAATCGACCGAGAGATTTGTTGTCTGCTGCCATCTCGCGTTCACCCTGGAGGACGTGGATTTCGACGCTTGGTTGATTATCCTGAGCCGTTGAGTAGACCTGAGATTTGCTTGATGGAATAGTCGTGTTTCTCTCAATCATACGAGTCATGACACCACCAAGTGTCTCGATACCGAGAGAGAGTGGAGTGACATCGAGGAGGAGGACATCACGGACATCACCAGCGATGATACCAGCCTGGACAGCGGCACCAATAGCGACTGCTTCATCTGGATTCACGGAAGCATTTGGTTTTTTACCGAAGAATTGTTCTACTTTTGCGAGGACCATAGGGACACGAGTTGAACCACCGACGAGGATGACTTCATCAATCTGATTTGCCTGGAGACCAGCATCAGAGAGGACTTTTCGACATGGCTCGATAGAGCGTTCTACGAGATCAGCGACGAGCTCTTCGAATTTTGCACGAGTGATTTTTACGAGGAGATTTTTTGGTCCACTCTCATCCATCGTGATATAGGGGAGATTGATTTCTGTCTCGGTTGCAGAAGAGAGTTCTTTTTTCGCTTTTTCTGCTTCATCACGGATTCTCTGGACAGCCATTGGATCTTTTTTGAGATCGATGCCTTGGTCCTTCTGAAATTCTGCGATGACGTACTCAAATATTCTCTGATCGAAGTCGTCACCACCGAGGTGAGTATCACCATTGGTTGCGAGCACTTCAAATGTTCCCTCGCTCCCGATTTCGAGAATAGATATATCAAATGTACCTCCACCAAAATCGTAGACTGCTACTTTTTCATCTTTCTTTTTATTGAGACCGTAGGCGAGAGCGGCTGCTGTTGGTTCATTCACGATACGTTTTACATCGAGACCGGCGATTTTACCTGCATTGATCGTTGCTTGGCGCTGATCATCATTGAAATAGGCAGGCACCGTGATGACCGCTTCTGTCACTGTTTCACCGAGATATTTCTCAGCGTCTTCTTTGAGTTTCATGAGGACGTGTGCTGAGATTTCTTCTGGACGAGCAGCCTTTCCATTAAATGTAATGAGTGATTCACCGCTTGAGCCAGCTGTGACTTCGTAGGGCACGTTTTTGATTTCTGATTCGACCTCACTTTTCTTACGACCGATAAAACGCTTCGCAGAGAAGATAGTTTCTTTTGGATTGGTGACAGCCTGACGCTTCGCAGGAGTACCGACAATGATTTCACCTTTTTTATTGGCTACGACTGAAGGAGTCGTACGATTCCCTTCGGCATTGGGGATGATTTTTGCTTCTCCACCTTCCATAAAGGCAAGGGCTGAGTTAGTCGTACCGAGGTCAATACCGATAATTTTTCACATAAAAGTAAGGGGTTAAAAATTGAATTTACACACTCATTATAGCAAACTTTTTTTTCATTGCAAATATTTTTAGCACCAAAAGTGTTTAGGTGCTAGTTTAGGTATGTAGATGTATTGAGAGAGCTCACGAAGACTCCCCGGAGCAATAAAATTGTATTTGTTGTATTGCGTTTGCTTTTCAGTCCTTCGCTGTATACTCTTTCTACTTAACTTCTTCTCTTATGAAAAAAATTCTTGCCTCGATGCTCTGTATATCTGTTTTTTCTAGCGTTTTTGCTTATTCGACTTGGGATGTCGGCACGGCTGACTATCTCGCAGAACACGGGATTATCAAGGATTATCGTCATGAAGTATCTGGATATCGTCTCGATGCACAAATATCTCGACAAGAAGTAGTAGGTATGGCTATGAAAATGGCGTGAAAAACAGCACCAGATGGTTATACATGTCAGGGGTATTTCTCAGATGCAAAATTTGCTAAAAATCATCCAGATGCATGGGTCTGCGCAAGTGTTGAAACTGCTGCAGATGAGGGCATTGTTTCTCGCGCAAATACTAAATTTCGTCCAAAAGCGAGCATCACTCGTATAGAAGCTCTCGCTATCATACTCAAGGCTGCTGGCTATGAAATCACTCAAAATGTTGACACTGGGGCAAATGGAAAACCAACGACGACACTCTATGGTTCAAAAATACCACAGTGGCAGATAGATGTCATGGAGTCAGCACATGCAAATGGTATTATCGATGCTTACACAGATAATTTTACTCCAGAGCAGGTTTTCCTTCCAAATAAACCCGCTACTCGAAGCGATGTTTTTGGTTTTGTATATCAGGTTCTTGTAAAAGAGGACGGAACGACCTCTACCGACGCACCCGGACAGAGTACGCTCAAAAATAATGGAGACGGATCACAGACATACGTATCAGCAACAGGCGATTTCCAATTTAGCTTTCCCACAAATCTCACTGTCACAGAAGAGGACGTCGTAAAAGGAAATTATACGACAGCAGTTGCTGGAGAAGGTGCGGGTAGCGCTGGAGGAACTATTGATTTTGAAGTGTCACAGATCGACTGTGTCGATATATGTATAGATCAGTATGATACGTTTTACGCTCATCTGAAATCTAATCTCCAAACAGCATGATTTAACCTCCGAGAAGCTTCTAACGGTCTCCTAGAATTTGATTATTCTGAGAATCAAAATGGTACTATAAGTATCGCCAAGGGTTATGCTGGTGTTGTCGTTACTCGTGAACATGCATATACTATTGCGGTTTCTACTGAACAAGCGTATTGGGATGCAAATCGTAAGACGCTTCTCCAAATGATGGCTTCTTTCAACGCTCAAAAATAATCTACCCTGCGGTAGCGACATAGTGATGACTACATCCACGGGCGACAACCTCGGCTATTTCTCCGTAGACACGGATATCGCCCTGTACTGTGTGGAGTATACACACGCTCGAGAGACGACCAGGTACATACTGAAATGACAGTATTTGTACCCATGGAATTGCAAAAGATTTATGAAAAAGGAGAAAGAAAGTTGGCTCAAAGGCAATACCATATTCTTCGACTCCTACTTTGACGCTGTGATTATAATTTCAGAATTTTTTGAGACCGACAGATGAGGCCAGGTCGTTGTCATTGGTGATATCTCGACGGTAGAGTTTTTCCCACTTACTCCATCCTGCTATATGGTATGACATCCAACTGATGATGGGCCACATCATGAGGATGAGAAAAAGTATGAGAAGTATCACTTTCATACTTCTATTATAGACGACTTTTCAGCCGAGAGCAAGTTTCTTGTATATCTTTTTTCGAGCTTGAAACCTGACGAAAAATCATATACTGCGGATGATTATGAAAAAAATACTTTTTACCGCCCTCTGAGTCGCATTGATGAGCGTTTCTGTCTATGCCCTGAATTACCTGAACTACGCAGAATATCTCGCTGATAAACACGTCATCGTCCGACAACGTCCTGCCGAAAATTATGCTCTCTCTGACAAGGTCCTCCGACAAGAAGTCGTCGGTATCGCTCTGCGTCTCACGGGACTGAATTTCCGAACTGTTGAGAGCGTCTCTCTGCCTGATCCGTATACGTGTGATAATACATTTCTCGACGTAAAACAAAATACACCAAACTCATGGGTATGTCGTTCAGTTGAAATCGCAGCAAAAGCGGGTATGATAACGACGAACAATAAGCACTTTCGCCCCGAAGCTGATATTACACGGGCAGAGGCTATTGCGATGATGCTCTCTGCGGTGAAACTCATGCCAAAGTCAGATGACACAAAACCATGGCAAGAAACTGTCATGAATACGTCTAAAACTCTGGGCATCCTCGCAGATGATAAGCTCGCTGCAGACGAGAAGATAACTCGAGGTGAACTATTCTACACCGTCAGTAAAATCATAAAAGTTCTCTACAAACAGGAAATCGACTATATCGATAGTCTCGCTCAATAAATTACCCATTTCTCTATGTCAAAAAAAGACGATAAAAAAGATGAGCATCAGTATGATGCGAGTCAGATCCAAGTCCTCGAAGGTCTCGAAGCAGTCCGTAAGCGTCCCGGCATGTACATCGGCTCGACTGATGCACGAGGTCGTGACCACTGTGTAAAGGAAATCGTCGATAACTCTATAGATGAAGCTCTCGCTGGCCACTGTACTCATATCACACTCCGTATGACCGAGTCTGGAAGTTGTGTGGTTGAGGATAATGGTCGTGGTATTCCTGTCGATATACATCCAAAAACAGGGGTCTCAACCCTAGAAACAGTTATGACCGTTCTCCACGCCGGTGGTAAATTCGGTGGAGAAAATTCTGGATACAAAGTTTCATGAGGTCTCCATGGTGTTGGCGCATCAGTAGTCAATGCTCTCTCTTCTCGCACAGAAGCAACAGTATGGCTCAACGGCTCTGAGTATTTCCAAGCCTACGAGCGAGGAAAACCAGTTGCTCCTATCAAAAAAATTGGCTCAACAGACCATGTGAATGGTACAAAAATCGAATTCTGGCCAGATAGCGAGATTTTTGAAGATGTCGTCTTCGACTTTGGCTATGTCAAAAAAGACTTCCGAGAAAGAGCCTACCTCACAAAAGGTATCACACTCACGGCTATCGATGAGAGAAAAGGAAAAGAAGACCAGATTCGGTATTATTTTGAAGGAGGACTCAAATCATATATCACGTACCTCAATCGTCACCATGAATCTCTCGGTGATATTTTCTGTACAGAAAATATGGTTGATTTTGTCTCTGTGGAGGTGGCTATGCAGTATCGAAAAGAAGATTATTCAGAGCACCTCACGAGCTTCGTCAACAATGTCATCACCCCAGGTGGTGGTACTCATATGACAGGTTTCCGTACTGCTCTCACACGTACGATCAATAAATACGCTCGTGAAAAGAATTATCTCACAGAAAAAGATTCAAATCTCACAAACGAAGACGTCGCAGAAGGACTCACAGCGATTATCTCTGTGAAAGTCCCAGAGCCACAATTTGAAGGTCAAACAAAAGACAAACTCGGTAACTCAGAGGTCCGTGGTATCGTCGACAAATCTGTCGCAGAAACACTCTGAGATTTCCTCGCAGAACAACCAAAAACAGCAAAAGCGATCATCGACAAATGTCTCCTCGCATCTCGTGCTCGTATGGCGGCACGCTCTGCTCGTGAAACTATCATCCGCAAGGGTGCTCTCGAAGGTCTCACACTCCCAGGAAAACTCGCCGATTGTGCCAGTAAAGATCCATCAAAATCAGAGATCTATATCGTCGAGGGAGATTCAGCGGGAGGCTCTGCGAAACAGGGTCGAAACCGTGATATTCAGGCGATTCTCCCACTCCGAGGTAAAATCCTCAATACTGAGCAAGCTCGTATCGACAAGATATTCCTCAATGAACAAATCAAAAACCTCATCACGGCGATTGGATGTGGAATCAGTGATACATTTGATATTGCAAAAGCTCGATATCACCGTATCGTCATCATGACGGATGCCGATGTCGACGGTGCGCATATCCGTACACTCCTCCTCACATTCTTCTACCGATTTATGCGACCACTCATCGACGCAGGGTATCTCTATATCGCTCAGCCACCGCTCTACAAACTCGCAAAAGGAAAAGAAATCTGGTACGCCTATTCAGAAGAAGAAAAACTCTCTATTATCGAAAAAAATGACGTGAAGACAGAAGGTATCCAGCGCTACAAAGGTCTCGGTGAAATGAACCCCGAACAACTCTGGGAAACAACTATGGATCCGGCTCGTCGAGTCATGGCACTCGTGACCATCGATGATGCAGAAGCAGCTGACGAAGTCTTCCGTGTCCTCATGGGTTCAGAAGTTCCACCACGCCGACGATTTATCCAGTCTCGCGCGAAGAGTGTGGCAAATCTCGATATATAATTTCCCCGTCATCCCGACGTAAGTCGGGATCCAGGTTGAGCGTAAAAATAATTCATCTCGATACCGGCCTACTCTGTTATGACACTAAAAAACTCCCATTGCTGGGAGTTTTAATTGGTATTTTAGGGGTTGCCTTGGTCATCGCTGGAAGCGACAACCAAGGACTTGGAAAGATCAGTGCGTTATGCAGCCAACGGCATATCGAGACGCAAGATCATCTTTCGGGGTTTCCCCTGGCTCACGAAGGTGACCAGATGGCGGCGACCCCTTTTGGGAGTCACTGTCACGGTTTCACGATTGTGGCGGATGCCGCGTTCTCTCAACTGTTGGATAACGAGTTCGTTCATGGACTTTATCGATTGCTGTAGGTTATTAATGATGGAGAGAGCGTCTCCGATCTCGCCTTGCAGACAGAGGGTATCTGTTTGCAAGAATCTATGAACATATATTCATAGGTTCCTGCAAACAGATACTGGAGCCAAGAACAATCATGTACCAGAACACACTTATCTTTCATCTCTTGCTGATTTTTCCATCCTTTCGGAGGCTTTCTCAGGTTGAGATTAATGTGTACTATACAGAAAAAATTTATTTAGCAAATAAAAAACCTCCATAATGAGTATACGAGGTTTTAGTTGAAGTTTTTAAGGTATGCCCAAGGCGCCAGTGAAGGCGCCGAGGGCTGGAAGGTCGATGTTCGACCTACGTTCTGCTTTTCCTTTTTGTGGCTGTCAGTTTAGCGTTGTCTTTTCCGCAGATGTGACCTTTGGCGACCCATCCGTGTTTGGCACACTTTACTTTACCTTTGTTTGCTCCGCAGCTTCGGCTCATGGTGATGATGTTTGTTGAGTTTAGATGTCGATGTTGAAGAGACTTGCGTCTCCGGTTACCTCGCGGGAGGATGTGAAGTCCATCCGCAAGAATCTATGAGTCTATGACTCACACATTCCTGCGGACAGTATCGCACAACAATTCATCCAATACAAAACACACGAGATTCATGGAAATACCAAAAACAAAAAAACAGAAGATAGACAAGAACACTCTCACCTCATCTCGTGCTGATTTTTCCATCCTTGCGGAGGCTTTCTCAGGTTGAGACAAATGTATGATATGTACTATATATTTTTTGTCAAATACGAAAGAATAGAAAAGGACCCGAGTGTTGCCACCCGGGTCCAATATCATTTTCCCTTGCGGGTGCCTTGATTAGGCGTGGCAGGCTCAGGAGCAGCGTTGGAACGCGCTCAAGCCGGTGCCGCCGAAGAGTGCCGCGAGGTTGTAGTGAGCGCCTGCTTCCGCAGTGCCACCAGTATTCGCAGTGTGCGTCGTGTTCGTCGTGCCGTTGAAGGCGCCGCCGGTATTCACGTTGCCCGTGTCGTTCTTCATCAAGCCAGTCTTCGTGTTGGCGGTGATGGTGCCATTGTTCTGCGTCGTGCTCACTTCGTGGTTGCCCGTGTTGCGGATCCAGTTGGTGATGGCGGCGTTGCCCGTGTCCTCGTTGGTGATGGCGGCGATCGTCGTGCTGTTGGCGGAGTCGAACTGGGCGAGCTGGCCCTGGTCGGTCTGCTGGATGGCGGCGGCGGTGCTGACTTTGGCGTCCTTCGAGGCGGCGTTCACGTTTGCGTTTGCGCCGATGAGTGCGATGGCCGTGACGGCGATCGCGAGTCCGAGTGTGCGGAGTGTCGTTTTCATGGGATCGAGTTTTGGGTTCGATGTTTGTTAAGAAAGTGGAGAGTCAGTTTGACATTATACCACAATACCCAGACAAAAACATTTTCGATTTGCAAGAACAAGGAACTGAATCCTTGAGATCTCTTGCAAGCTAGAATGCTCTTTCTGAGTGCCAGACCAATAACACTATTGATCTCGTACTCAGAAAGAATTTAGCAACCAAATAAAACAATGAAAAGAACACCGCTCTCAGTAGATTTCCTAGAAAAATCTAACGTGTACGGTATTGATTTTTGAGACTCTGTCAAATAGTTTTTTATGTTCCTATTATTACTTAATCGTTTTCTCCACTTTTGCCTGATCCTTGGCGTAGCGCTGACGAGAGTTTTCGATGATTTTTTGCTTGTCCTGATACCGCTCCCGATCGCTGACATCGACCGGAGGATTGGTGCGTGCAGAAAATACTTGTGACGGCATTCAGTCTATCAAAAACTTCGTATAAATCTGATATTTTGCCAGATTCATGAGATCATCGGGGAGGATGAGCTCTTCGTTGCCGAGAGCGGGTGCGAGGACTTTTGCATCTTCATGTCCGACCTGAAATGTCACGAGTGTACCGACATTTCCAAAGACGGCACCACGTACTTCTTCACTCATCTGCTCGATGTATTGATTTGCCATCGTGAGATTGAGTTTATATTTTCGGGCTTCAGAGAGAATGGTTGCAAAGCTCGATGTGGCAAAGTTTTGAAATTCATCGACATAGAGATAGAAGTCTTTTCGATCTTTCTCAGCTATATCAGCACGGCTCATAGCGTCAATCTGAAATTTCGTGACGAGCATAGCTCCGAGCATGTTGCTCGCATCTTCACCGATGAGACCCTTGGAGAGATTCATAATGACGATTTTCTGTTTATCCATCGCCCATCGGAGACCAAATGAATTCTTCGGTTGAGCCACCATATTTCGCACCATATAACTCGAGAGAAATTGTCCGACTTTATTCAGAATCGGAGCGACGGCTTCTTGCATTTGCTTTGGTGTCCAAGCATTGAATTCTTCAATCCAGAATTTTTTGAGAACAGGGTCTTTGACCTTTTCGCTGATTTTTTCTCGGTAGTCTTTATTTGTCAGAATCTTTGTGATATCAAGCATCGTACTGCCAGGGACTTCGAGGAGTGTGAGGACGGTATTTCGGAGGATATACTCGAGACGAGGACCCCAGCTATCCTCAAACATACGCTTAAAAATATTCACAAATCCACCCGCAACGACCGGAGCGAGCTCACGACTGATATTTTCAAACAAATTAAAAGCGACAGGATGCTTCACGTCACTCGGACTAAAGAGGATTACATCATTGGTGCGCTCTTTTGGTATAAAATCGAGAATTTTGTCTGCGAGATCACCGTGTGGATCGATGACGCCGACACCACGCCCCTTCGCTATATCATCGAAAATCATATTTTCGAGCAGCGTGGATTTACCCATACCAGTTTTACCGATGACATAGAAGTGTCGACGTCGATCATCTGGACGGGAACCAAATTCACGAGCCATATTACGAAAGTTCGTGCGACCGATAGGCGTCACGGTTGCTGATTCCTGAGCGACGAGAGGGAGATTGTGTGGTGGCTCAAATTTTTTGCTCATCATCCAATTGGTATTGGGTGTCTTCACATAAATAGTAGGCAGATGCACGAGACCGGCGAGCTCGCTTGCGGCGAGGATGTTGGTGCGTTTGAGGCCTCGATGCTTCATGTGTCCGTGCGTATCGTGATGGATGTGGTGTGCATGAAAATTATTCTCTTTCGGAGAGGCAAATATATTGATTGAACGAGAGATTTCCTTGATCCTTGTGCGTGCTGTGATGGCATCAGGGCCAGTACAGGCGACTGCGAGAGAGACGGCAAAGCCGAAATCCTGTGTTTTACGAGTGACACCAGGGAGTTTATTTTCTGGTTTTTTCTTAGCTCATTCTTCTTCATGATGACCATGCCCGAGGAGAGAGAGAATGAGTGTCAGAGGCTTTTTTATCTGGCGTAGAATTGGATGTTGTTCCCCGACGAAATATTTTTTTATGAATTTTGGTAACATGTGGGACGACATCAGTTTTATCTGATTCTCTGTTCTCCATTCACGATTGTCTAGTGGGGAAAAACTCACCTGAATTATCTCCATACGTTTACTGTCTGGTATGAGCGCACTGGTCAGAGCCGAAAAAGGATCGACGACTTCTTGTTCTGTTTTTTCACTAAATTCTGTGTATATCTTGATCGGATCGTAGGTGAAATGATGGAGTTCCATCTGCGAATACCAGAGTTTTTCGGGGATATAATCCGTCCGTTCGATGATATCGATAGAAGGGTATTGAGCGTAGAATTGATTGGTGATAAAAGAGACGTATTCACGAGCACACAATATGAAAAATCGTATCTTGCCACCGACGGCTGCTATTTCAAAATGAAATGTGGGCCGAACTGGTTTTTTCAAACGAGAATATTCAAGAGAATCATGAAGGATATTTAAAATTTGAGAGGCGATAAACACACCTTTTTCATTCATGCGATCGACTTGTATTTCGAGGAGAACGAGATTTGTATGATGTTTCTGTGACGACATGGTGCGTATGATAGTAAAAAAGAGAGCAAAAGCAAAGTTATTTGACAAGTTATAAATATAATTTATATTATGAATGTAGTCAAAAACATGATTCGTACACATCACTGTGTATCGCGTCATCGATTGATTACTCAATTGTTCAAGTTCATCAACCGAAATTATCCTTCATGAAATCATCAGCACACTTGCTTCGTCGTCGCACCTCGATTATCCTCTCCATATCACTCTTTCTGATCCTGAATGGCGTCATTGCCTATTATGTTCAGTCTGTGTGGGGGCTTATTATTACCTCTTTCATGATGAGCATGGTCGAGCTGATCTACGTCAATGCTTATGCATCTACATGGGTGCCCCGTATAGCTCGCATGCCCCTTCATGCAGTTGTGTTGTTAGCCTTACTTATTTTTATAGGGAAGGGTCTCATCACATCTACATCAGTGTTTTTCACGAACACGGAAATAAGACTGGTTGTGGGGTGGGCAATCATTTCGGGGGTATTCATCATGCTCCTACGATGGTTTACTTGGCATTACCACGTTGTGCCAATTAGTCTCCGATTACAAGCGAGGGGCGTGGCACGTTTCCTCGCATCTACCCAGCAGACGTAAGTCAGATATGTATGTATCGAGGAGGTTTTCGGTATGTACTACAATTCAATTGACCTTATCATATTGACCCGCAAGGGTTCGACATGATGAGAAACCTCAAAGGCCCGCCAGCAATGGTGGGTCTTTTCAAAAGCATTTTTGTCTGATTTTCCTTGATTTTTCATAGAAAATAGTGCACACTGTGAGCAGATGTCAGCTCTCAAATACATTTTTGCCTATATACTTGGATGTCTCGCTGCTATTTCTGTGGGAAAGATTGTGGGTATGAGTGGTGCACAGACCACGATAGATGCATGGTTTCTCACGCTCACCGTCGTCGGACAAGATGTAGGTGATCGTATGATGATGTTTACCCATATGCTTCTCAGAGAAACTTCTTCTGAAGCACTCTCCGGAGTGAGCTATCTCGTGGGGCACAGTATCCTCGAAGAAACTATCAAATTTGTCGCTTTTTTCATCGCTTTTTCTATCAATAAGCCTACCTCGATTCGACAGATTGTATTAACTGGTATTACTGTTGGTGTTGGTTTTGCGACGATGGAGAGCTTTGGATATTATTCGTCCACTGCTATACACGTACTAGTATGATTTATACTTCGTGCTATTGGGCATGGGCTTTTTGCAGGTTTGATTGCTCTCCTCTTTGGCCGAGGATATTTCATGCAGATGCTCTGGATAGACAGTGGTGCACGTGGTCGTATCTCAGGCTGGCTCGTTCGCTATGAAGAATATTTTCTCCAAGCAGTCATCACCGTCGTAGGACTCGTTTCGGCTGCCATTGTACACTCAAGTGTCGACGTCTTTGCGGCTCTCGGAGGTCAGAGCTTGGCCGTTCTTTTCATGATGGCGTGTTGGATGATGTTTATATTTTTTCTCCTTCGTCCAGAATCAAATAAGCCCTACGGAACGATCATTCGTGAAGTGGAGCTCCTACGCAATATAGTAGAAGAGGAAAAGCAACTAGCTGCTATTGAAAAATGACGTGATTTCAAAAATCTTCCCATCAAAATGACAGAATGAAAAATTCTGAAAATCTTGAAACGATTTGCAAAACAATAAAAAAAACTACAATGCACCCGTCTGGGGCTTCACCCGGATTTTAATTTCTCATTTTTATATATGAAGCATGAACAAAAAAAGGAGATAATCAGCAAGTACGCTCGTGAAAAGGGTGACACTGGTTCTCCAGAAGTACAAATCGCACTTCTCTCTGTCCGCATTGATGCACTTACTGCGCATCTCAATGAACACAAGAAAGATAACCACTCTCGTCGTGGTCTCCTCGGTCTCGTACAAAAACGACGACGTCTCAAGAATTACCTCCAAAAGACAAATCCAGAAGCATTTAAAAAAATAACAGAAGAGCTCGATGGCATCAAGGCTACAGCAAAAGCTGAAAAAGTAGCTGCATCTGCTTCAAAGAAAACAAAAACTGAAAAAGCTCCAAAGGCTGAAAAGAAAGAGGTTTCTAAAAAAGAAAAAGCTCCTGCAAAGAAAACTTCTAAAAAGAAATAATATTTTTCTTATAAAAAGTGCCCCTAAATGGGGCACTTTTTGTTTCTCAAAAGAGCTACTTGACTCTCGGTGTTGCAGGATTATTTTTGATGGCTTGAATATTTTTTGTATTCTTTTTGTTCTTTTGTAGAAGAGATTACTTGACTTATTTTATTAATGTGAGTATACTTCTTCCCAGAAAAGTTTTTACTCTTTTACATCGTTCTTATGAACAAAAAAGTTATCGTGTTTCTCCTTGTTCTCATCGGACTAGGTGGTTTGGTGTGGTGGAAGACGAGTGCACCTCAGTCTGCACAAGATCGACTTGCCCAGGCGATGCGTATTATGGAAGGTCTTCAGTCTCAGGCTATTCCCACATCTCTGACGTCTGATCAGCTTACGTTGCTGGAGCAAGTCTATCAAGATTCTCTTGAACGAGTTCCAAATATTCAGGCATTTAGAACGACTGATAAAGCATCATTGATCGACGTTCTCAAAACAAGTAACTTTGCTGGTACAGGTGCAAATGGTCTGAATACAGCAGGAGAAAAAATAGTTAGCACGTCTCTGGGAAGAACGGATGATTTTAATGCGTATCTTGCCTCAGGTTTTACTTCTGATGTTGGTACAGCAAGCACAAAAGATAAAATCAAAAAACTCGCACAATCCGTCAATACACTCACTAATGATATTCGTCTCACGACGCTCTACATCTCTTGGTATGAAGGTGTGCGTGGAAAAATATGTACTACCAATGATCCGGAGAATGATATCTATATGAGTGGTGAAGTAAAAATGGTATACAATCCAAATACTTCTCTCCAAGATACTTGTGATAATAATAGTGTAAAACAATACAAGTGTATCAATGGTCTCTATGAAAATGATGCAGCACATGTCTCACAAACACAGTGTGCCAATGGGTGTAGTGTAGGAGTATGTCTCAAAAATGCTGTTGCAAGCGATCTCTCTATTACTATGCCAGAAACTGCTGTGGTTGGACAACCAGTACAAGTACGTGTGACAGCTCCAACAAACTATGCTCAGCGATTCTTTGTGATAGTATCTGGTGATGATAACGCAGTATTCCCAGCAGGTGCTCTCAGTATCATGAGTGGGGAAGTATCAGCAAACAATACTGTCTCTCGAGATCTAACTCTGAAATTTTCTCAAGCGGGTACCATGACAGTTATTATTCGACCAACAACTGGCGCAGAAGTTTCAAAAACGATTGTGGTTGTAAACAGCAGTACAGGCGGCGGTGCAACCGTAAGCTGTTCAAGTATAACAGGCGTGAGTACGAATTCATGTAATAGATGTGTCCGCTTTAATCTCCCCAATTCTGCTTCAGCCATGAATGTCTTTGTACCTCGCACAGGTATTCCTGCAGGTAACAAAGAAATCGTATTGACGGGCCAAAGTACTATTACTGCTGAGAGATACCAGGGTACACAGGTATCGCCAACAGGCAATATAAATAATTCATTTCTTCTCACAGAGAGCTCTCCGACAAATAATTCGTGGATTTGGGCCACGATGAATAGTGCTAGCTTTATCACGAAATGACCAATATCAGAATCAATTAATCGCAACGCTCCTATTTATGGTATACGATTCCAGATCGCTTCTGTTTTAAAAAATGCTGCAAATAGTGTTGTTCCTGGAACTGATACTACAACTACGGAATGTTATTTTTATTATGAGCAACCAGCTGTTGCCCCTGTTTGTTGAAATGGTATAAAAGAATGAAATGAAGAATGTGATGATGGTAATACTAGTAATTCTGATAGCTGTTCAACTATATGTAAAAACAATCTTCTCAAATCTTGTGATGCAACAAAAGATTATACATTAGAAACATCTACTACTATATGTAGATGAAAAATAAAGGGACACGGTGTAGAAGCAGGAAATGGCTGTCAGAATATAGTGTGGGAACCTATAGAATGGGTGACAAAAAATTGTACACCTGTAACCTCAGTACCTCCTCAATGTACCGGTACACGTCCAGCTAATTCTATTATCAATGCTAATGTCGGCTCTACCTCACGAGCATGGACATACGATGGTAGTCAGACAGGCCCATATCAGAATTGTACATTTAGATGTCAGACAGGCTCTCTCTATCAAGGAGGGACTTGTACAGATATTCAAATCTCTCAACCAGCTTGCCCAGCTGTTCTCACCCCAGTATGTACGAATGGCACACTTATAGATAATGGTGCTGATGCAAATGGTTGTCCAAAAGCGAAAACATGTTCTCTCACGAGTAACGCTATTACAATAGTGACGCCAGTTTGTCCACTATACACTACACCAGCATGTACAGATGGTACGCTTGTTGATGGTGGAAAAGATGCAAATGGTTGTGCGAAAGCTCTTACCTGTGTCAAAAACACAGTCACCTGTCCTACCTATACGGCTCCAGCATCGACATTTTGTACAGGCGGACAAATCATCGATGGAGGTCTCGATGCAAATGGTTGTCAAAAACCAGCAACTTGTGGTCCAAAACTTATTACCGGCAATGTCACTGTTGATGGAGTGAAGGATTGTTGGTTTGGCGATACAACAAAGAAGATAACACTTGGTGATTTCATTGGTTACCAGGCGTCATCTAGTTCAGGGTTGAAATATCTCGATGAGGTACTTCTCTATGGCGCTACGGCTCCTACGACAACACCATCACTCACGAATATTTTTAGTTATGAAGAATCTCTCTGGACTGCTGCCGATGGAAGTACTCCTACAAATGCTACTTCACTTTCAAACTTTTTCATACTTCGAACAAATAGTGAAGGAACGAGAACCTGGAATATACCAACAACAGGCACAAAATTTTATGGTTGTTTCGCTCGAGGTGATCGTCCTAATACTTGGTAATTTCTCCATCATCGCTTAATCTCTTCATTATGAAAAAAATAACCTTCTTCATCGTCATTGTTCTCGCTCTTGGATGAGCCGTCTACTTTTCTGGGATAGACCTCTCTTTTCTCGGATTGCGTTCAGCTATTCTCTCTGAAGACAATTGTAGTACAGCCCTTCTTCAGACCAATAAAGCAGAATATGAAAAATCCGTCACTGATCTCAATGCACTTAATAGTTACATCACGCTCAATACTTGTGAAGTTGATGGTAAAATAAATAGTGCACTTGATAGTATCCAGATTTCTGCTTGTCAGAGAAAACTCAATCTCCGAAAAAATAAATTGGATTTCACGACTGGATATGCTGCCTGCCAAGATTCAGTGAACGCAGGACCGCGAGTTCTCTCAGGTTCAGTATTGACTGATTCGGGGGCTACATCTCGTACACTTATAGAACAAGACGACAAAGAAGATATGCATCTCAATGAATCTGTTTATGCACTTAATTTTCGTTCTCAAGGCGATTCGTATATCAAGGAGCTCACCTATGAAATGACACTTTCTGCTACAAATGGGAATGCAGATGTGAATGTTACAAAAGCAGAACTTGCTTCGTCACGCACTGGTACGTATGCTTGTTCGCAGGTAGAGACAGCTCAACCCGATGCAGCGAAAAAAGTCTATACGATTACCTGTCGTGCAATCGGTAATGGATATCAAACAACGGTTGATGGAAATGGTGATTTTACTGTCAATCTCAACCTCTCAGTTTCAACTATTATTAATACTGGTGAAGGGACAATCAAATTCACAGGAGGAAAATTCGCTAATACACCGACTGGTACAGAAAAACCACTCACTCGTGTTCCAAATCTCACCCCCGGTTCGCTCAAATATGTCATGGCATATGTCGATACTCGAGACCTATCTGTTGATCTCATTGCTCAAGCCAACACGAGTTCCACAACTATACCAGTCAAAGCTGTATTCAACAAACTCATCAATATATCAAGCGTTTCTCTCGACGATTTTGTTATCACAGGAGAAGTAACACCGACAAACCTCGATTGTACCAATGCGACTGACGAACAAAACTCTCTTCGTACAGTGTGTAGCGTAGATCTCGAAGTCGATGATATCAAAAATCCAACCACTATTACGGTTGATTTTCCTGCAGGAAAAGCACAGGATAAAACACGAGGTACTCCGAAAAATAATCTTGCAGCAGGACAAAAAACTATTAACTATGTCTTTGGTGCTCCAAAAATATTTGTTGGTGCTCCGTGTACGACAGAATCTCCGACATGTTCAGGTCTTGATAATACTCCTCAGCTGGTTGTCTATGCGGCTGTTGGCGATATATCAGCTGGTTCGGTGGTAAATCTCTATGCAGGGTCTACATGTAGCGGAGCCCCGATACAGACTGTGTCCGTGACGCGCGATATGCCTAAAGTAGACCTCTATGAGAGAGATAGCCTTGCAAAAGATGAGAGTCGTATATATAGCGCTAAGATTGGCTCGAGTTGTTCTTCACTTGGTTCTACCGCAAATGGTAAACAGGCAGAATACAGATATACCGGCGAAACAATCGCTCAGGTGGATCGTCTCAGCTGTATGAGCAACACTACATTCCAATATACTAAATTTTCCGTCGGACCTTTTGTAGCCAATCCTTCAACACTCTGTGATGCGGGCGACATGGTGGATGCTAAAAAATGTAATGCATGGCAAGGCAACGCAACACTCAATCCAGAATGTTTCCCAACTGGTCAAGGAACGCTCAATAATCCATACCGTATTTGTACCCCTGAACAACTTCAGGAAATGGATAATGCACCAGGAAAACATTTCCGGCTCGGTAAAACAATTGATCTCACTAAAGCAGCGAGTTGGTTCGGAGGAAAAGGATTTCAGCCTATTGGTCGCACAGTTCACTTTGGTTTCTGGGGATCACTCGACGGAAATGGATATGAGATACAGAATCTGAGTATCAATGCACCTGATAAATACACTGGTCTATTTGGTATAGCAAATGGTGCTTCATGGCCAGGATTCTGGGTCAATAACCTCAAGCTCAATAATACTCGTATTCAGAATTCTGACGACATCAGTGGTAGTCTCGGAGGTTATGTAGGGTGTGCTATTATTAGTGGCGTAGAATCCAATGGTGTTGCTATGACTGGTGCAAAAAATGTAACAGGTGGTCTCATCGGACAAGCCGGATATGAACTCAAAATCCTCTATTCAAAAGTTTCCGGAAGTCTCTCTGGAGCTGATGGTATGAAATCTGCTCCTGAAGGAGGTGGAAGTATATGAGGTATGCTTGGATATTCACCGGGCCAGCCTCTTGAAATCGCTAATAGTGAATCAAATGTGAATATTTATACGAAGGGTGGGGCTATAGGTGGTCTTGTGGGTCTTCTCTACGGTGGCCCCGCAAAATATCTCGAAATTCATGATAATATCATAAAGTGAAATCTTCGAGTCAAGACTAATTCTGGTAATGTCGGAGGTGTCCTCGGTAATGCATCTTATGTGCGAGCCAAAAATAATACAGCTCAACCTGCTGGTAGTAATAAAATTCTCGCTGAAGGAAATGGTACTGTTGAAGGTGTGGGAGGTTTTGTAGGGCAAGCTGTTAATTCAGAATTTACACACAATAAGACGAGTTATAGTATTCAGGGAAATACACGAGGAACTATCGGATGATTCTGAGGTCGCATCGATAACTCTCTCGTTTCTCGCAATGCTTCTACTGGTGCGATAGGATGAGAGAATAGTAAATGACCTCACGTCTATTATGTTGGAGGATTCCTTGGATTTTGAGCCGGAGGAACATTCACAGATAATTATACTACGAGTGACATATATCTTAATCACGATTCTGGCGTCGCTTATATTGGTTGATTTGTTGGTATGACAGGTGGAAATACTTTTAAGAGAAATTATTCTACCGGTACTATCACAGCAAATCATCAAAGTGATATTGATTGAGCTGGCTTTGCTTGATATATAGCTGAATATGATGCAAAACCATACAATCTTTCTGACAATTTCTCAACTGGTGGTCATATTGATGCAGTTGGTCTCTATGGTACTGGCCCAGACTACTTTGGATGATTTTTGGCTTTCACATATAAGAAACCAACGGATGTAGTTGAGAATAATTTCTTCTACAATTCTGCGGTGACAACTTGTACTGGTGCAGCCTCCCCAAATAAACCTACCTGTACTTCTGTGAGCAGTCCAAGCGTCTTTAATGACATTTCTCATCCTGTCTACACTCGTGCTGACAATGCGTGGGACTTCACGAATACATGGAAAGCAGTTCCAGGCGGTCTTCCAGAGCTCCGATAATATTCATTCTTTCTCCTGTGTAGTGTTTTTATAAAAACACATATACTTTCACTATGTCCTGGGAACGATTCCTCATCTGACGATCAAAAATATTTGTTATCATGTTGATAACACTCCTTTTTCTGATAGTCGCAACGATATTTTTTCGCCTCCCGTATATGAGCTATACAGGTGACAAAATTAGTTTTACACCACTTGAGATCGATATGAATAATCTCGATTTTGCTGGTGAACGACTCCCAATCGATCCACTCGTGAATCCTCGGGGCTATGAAAAACTCGAGCAAGAGCTTCTCGTCACACATTTCACGCTGTATCAGTTTCTCCTCTACCACAGATACTCACATCTTTATTTTCCATATATAGATTCGTATTTTCATGAAGTAGATATTCCCGATGATTTCAAATACCTCGCCGTCGCTGAGAGTAGTCTCCAGAATGATGTCGTGAGTCATGCGGGTGCGGCAGGTATATGGCAACTTATGCCAGACACTGCGCGTCGCTATGGTCTGCGCGTGGATGCTGAGATAGACGAACGTCTCAATTTTGAGCGTGCAACTCGTGCTGCAGGAGCCTACATACTTCACCTCCATGATATATTTAACAATTGGACTCTCGCTGCTGCAGCATACAATCGAGGTGAGAGCGGTCTCCAGCGAGATCAGGCCGCACAACCAGCAGCCAAAACATACTACAACCTCGTTCTCAATAATGAAACAGGGAACTATCTCTATCGTATCATCGCTATCAAATATCTGATGCAAAATCGATGGAAATTATTCTCTCCAGAAATGCTTGGCACTATCTTCGAACAACCATCTCTCAAAAAAATGACTATTGAAGGACCAATTATTGATCTGCGAGTATGGTGTCTCGATCATGATGTAGACTACCAAGAACTCCGAGAATTAAATCCATGGATTCTCTGATATACACTTCCAGGCGGTGCTTGGGATGTGAATTTATTTGTGCGATAGATATGACCTCAAATCAGCCACTCCCAGAAGAATACATCGATGGTTATGTGATATTTATGGGGCGACGATTTATCACTGATAAACGTGCTCTCATTCCTCGTCTTGAAACCGAAGAATTGGTCAAGTATTGTCTCAAACTCCTAAGAGAAAAACCAGATATTCAAACGGTTGCTGATATTGGTACGGGAAGTGGAATTATCCCGATTTCTATCGCTGAAAAAATGGAAAGAGAATTACAGGTCTTTGCCACAGATATGAGTCAGGATGCTCTGAGTCTTGCTCAAGAAAACTACAAACTACAAACTACAAACTACAAAGAGGGTAATTTTTTATTCCTCCAGTGAGACCTCCTTGAACCACTCATATCTCATTTTGGAAAATCTGTTCCTGAGGAAATGCTTATCACCGCTAATCTTCCTTATGTTCGTGAAAAAGAGATTAATTCATGATTGGTACACGAACCTCGCATGGCATTTCTCGGTGGGATACAGACAGGATTTGAACTCTATGAGAGATTTTTTGATCAACTCCTCGCATGGAAAGAGAGACCAAAGAAATGTCATATCGTCATCGAGTTCTGACTCTGGCAGAGAGATATCGCTGAGACAATGTTTCAGAAACACGGATTTGAATATTCTTTTTTTGCTGATTTGCGCAGCATTGAGAGGTTCGCTGAAGTTAGACTGTAATTCCTAATTTTCGCATCTCAGCAGGTAATGTTTGATAATGAGCAAACAAATAATCTGTACCATCTGGTTGTTTTGTCAATAACCATTTTTTTTCAGCAAGTTTAGCCCAGTAAAGAAGAAGAAAAACCCTCCTCAGTCCAACAACTTTTTCAAAATCTTCATGATCTAGAGATTTTATTGGCTCCTCAAATTCAGATGGATGGTAGGCAAGAGGTAGGTTACCTACTAGCCTTTGCAGTTTCATAACTAAATGTGGGAAAAATACATGCCCATGGATATTCTTTCATAAAACTCTCAATAGTCAGAAGTGTACATGTTCTTGCACCCATCAAAATGTAGCAATCTTCTCATCTGAACCATCTGTGATTGCTGTCATAACAGTAAAAGGAGCACCTCTTGCCGCAGTTAGGGTTCTTCAGTTATGTACAGTTGTTATGCTTGTTAACCCAAGGGCATTCTCACTAGAGTGTTTTGTTTCAGGTCAAAATATGCCAAAATGTTGAGTTGATGTTCTAGTCAGTGCTGAGAATCAAGCGGGCTTGATTTCTTCTACCAGATGAGAAATATCAACCCCAGGCATTAATTTTCCATGACGGATTACATGAGGCTGATGTTTCAATAAATGCATTTTTCATAATTTAGCTCACTCGACTAATCGATCTTTTAACTCTATTACTGCAGATTTAGAAATTGCTTCATTCATAAAAATACTTTTATATCAGTATTTTAATTATTTTGCATGCCTGTCAAACTACCCTATTTGTTTTTCAGGAGAAGAGTGATACACTGTGCTCATGTCACATCTGTTTGAGCAAAGCGCCTGAGGCATAGTCTATCGCCGTCATGGGGGTACTATCGAAGTGCTCTTGCTCAAGTGGAAAAATTCTGGTGGAAAAATCGTCTACACATTGCCAAAAGGTCACACACAGGATGATGAGACTCCAGCTGATGCAGCGATCCGGGAGATATCCGAGGAAACATGACTTGAAGCATCAATGCTCAAGATCAAAAAATTTATCAAAACTATTTCGTTTTCATTTACCGCTCGGCATAAGACAGGTCATCCTACCATTGATAAAGATGTTCATCTCTATCTCGTCCAGTATATGGGGACAAAAAAACCGCATGTCCAAAAAGAAGAACGATTTGTAGGGTTTGTCTGGCTCACTCCTGAGCAGCTCAAGAAAGTAAAAATGAAGCCAGCCGTATACGAGATTGTTGAAGAAAATAGGGGATTTATGTAGTCTTGCAACTTCTTATCACTTTCATATACTCCTCCACGAACCTGCCCATTCAATTTATAAACAGTATAGTTATGAATATCGCTCTCGGCACCAATGGTGCACATATCCAAATCACAGAATGAGATGCACATATCGCACTCGGTGATACTGGCATTAGTATTGACGGATATGATATGAATTTCCCAGGTGAATATGAGCGTCGGGGTATCTTTGTAGAGACACGCACAAGCCATGATCACCTTCTCTATATCATCACTATTGATTCAAAGACTCTTATCTATCTACCCGTCGGTACGTCAGCAGATGATGTTGAAGTGCTTCGTGATGTGAATAACAAAGATGTCGTAATATTCCCAGCGAATGAAACACTCTGGAAATCAGTCGAAACATGGGAGGCATCTGTGGTTGTACCCTATGGCTCTTCCGCAAAAACGCTTCTCACAAAACTGGCTCAAACAGTGGAACCATCGAGTTCAGTGAATATCAAAGCAGTTGATCTCGAAAGCGAGACAACGAGATTTGTCCTCCTCGGCTAGTCTTGTAAAAAATTCTAAAATTCGTACTATTACACCCATGAAATTCCGCTCAAACATTTGTTGTACTTTTCCCAGCGTTAGCTAGGAAGAGTTTTTTGTAAATGTTTTTTCAAAAGCCCTCCTAGTCGGAGGGCTTTTTTGTGTGCGTCATTCCAGCCAAGCGAGCTCGTGAGCGCGAGGTGGAATCTAGCCTTGTTACATATTCTCGTTTCTATTTTCTATACATATATGTTTCTTCTTTTTTCTACTTCATTTCTCGAATTCTGGTGTTGCTGTGTTTTGCGACAGTTTTATTTCATCTTATTTATTTTATGCAAACACATACCATCACCCTTCCTGAACATAATTCTCCTCTCACAGGACAAATCCATGCTGAGCACCTATCAATTCCACAAAAAGTCACCGAGCTCACGATCAATAATCTCGGCTCGAGAATTATCACTCTCCTAGGAAATAGCCGAAAGCGTACCGCCGTCATCATCACTCCAGGAAATGAAGGGGCGATTTCGAATGAGGATATTGACCGCATGGAGATAGCTATTCGTGAGCCACAAATCCATATGGATACACTTTTCGGAGCGAAGTGAACTATTGCGCTTTTCAAAGCGACAAAAGATCGAGCCGCAGATACCATAGGCGTTCGACACACGCCAGCAATGCTCGATGCAGAGCGTCGTTTGGAACTTCTTTTAGAGACTCAGTGAATTCATATTCAAAGAAATGATGATATCAAAAAAAGAGTTGCTGAGCTCTCGCAGCAAATCACACGAGAACATAAAAACAGTATCCATATTTGGGATGAGATTACGCGAGAATTGCTTCGTACCGATACTGGACGAAGACTTTTTCGGCAACTCCGACCTATTTATCTCGAGCGACAAAAAAAGAGAGAAGAGGCAGAGCTCTCCGAGTTCCGTTCTGTGGATGTCCTCTTTCGTCGACTTCTCGCGGAAATACGACCAACAAATATATTTATCGGAAGCCCGGAGAAGTGATGACGATTTGAGATCTATGCTCGTCATATTTCCAAGATTGCATGAGACGTTAGTCCAAAACTTTCAAAACCTGTACAGGATGTTTCTCCATGAAGTGTTCTCCTGAACCTCAAAACATACTCGCAAAATTCTTCTGATTTTGAAGTCTAGATTCTCTTTATTCTGAGCGAAAAAATCACAAACCTTGCAATCTAGAAATTTCATCTATAATCCTCTCGAATATGGAAGCACATGACGCACCACATATCCTGTCTGTCCCACCGCATGCACTTGCGGAAAGTGGGGTATGGTCATATGTGACAAATACAGTTGTTTCTACTTGGATATTTATTGTTATTGTAGCGGTTTGTGGGGTATTGCTCTACACAGCATCACGACGCAAGTCTGGTTTTATCCGCACAACAGGATACCTCATCGTGAAGCATTTGAAGGCATTTTTTGAACCTCTCTTGGGTCACAATCTCCCCATCGAAAAAACACTTTGGTTTGTAGGAGGTGTTTTCATTTATATTCTTGGGTCAAATCTCTACAGTCTCCTCCTTGATTGGCTTCTCGCTTTTTCTCCAGAGACATGGCATAACTATCTCCGACCGATCAACTCTGACATTAACACGACACTCGGCATGGCAGTCCTCATGATTCTCATCTCACATATGATTATGATTCGTTTTCGAGGAGTTGTGGGATATGTGCTTCATTATGTCTTTAATTTCAGTGGTCACGGAATAGTTGATAAGTTCATCAATGTCGTCGTCGGCTGGCTTCACATCATCGGTGAACTCGTCCGTATCATGGCTCTCTCACTTCGTCTCTTCGGAAATATATTTGCCGGTGCAGTACTCCTCGGAGTTATGCTCTGGATCACAGCAAAAATTGGCACTGCAGCCCTCCCACTCTGAAATATCCTCCTTGTCCCATTTTATTTCTTTGAAATGTTTGTGGGATTCATACAAGCGATGGTATTTGCACTGCTCGTATCTCTCTACTTCCAAGAAGCGTCTGATACGCATCACTAAATCACTAACCTTTTTATTTCCTAATTATCTTTTATGAAAAAGTTAGCTCTTATCTCTCTCATGGCTCCTCTCGCAGTTTTCGCTGAAGAAGCAACTGCTACTGCTGAAAAAGCAACTGCTGCAGTTTCTGCATTTGGCCCTCTCGGTTTCGGTTTCGCAGTTTTCGCTTCTGCTATCGCTATCGGTCTTATCGGTTTCTCAGCTGCTGCTGCAATCGGTCGAAATCCTAGCGCTTCAAAAGAGATCTCATCTGGTATTCTCCTCCCGATGGTCCTCGCAGAAGGTCTCGGTATCATCGCTGTTATTCTCGCATTCGTAAAATAATAGTGTTCGTTTCTTAAATATTTTCTCATGGAAGCATTCAATCTTGGATCCATGTTGATCCAAGTCATCAATCTCGCAATTGTCCTTTTTGTTCTCAAAAAAGCACTCTTTAATCCGTATCTCAAAATGGTCGAAAAAACCGAAGCAGATATGGCAGAGATTGCTAATGTCCACGCAACTGTGGAGAAAATACGAAAAGATGCAGAAAAAGAAGCAACAGCTCTCATCTCAGAAGCTCATAAAAAAGCATTTGAAATGCGTGAACATGCTGCAAAAAATGCTGCAAAAAATGCTGATGATATCATCGCAAGTGCAGAAGAACAAGCACGAATTATCCGTGAAAGAGCTGAAGGAGAAATCCAGGCTCTCGAACAGACATTTTCTAAGCGTATGAAAGAAGGTGTGATGACTGCTGCTATCGCTCTCAACAAGAAACTTCTCGGACAGTCAAATACTGCACGACAAGACTTCATGAAAGCGCACCTGGATGATGTCGTAAAAAAATAAACCATGGACCTCGAAATCCCACATCTCGAAAACCCAAAAGAACGAAAGAATCTCGTGAAGTACTTGAGTATTTTTCGAAAACTTCGAAAAGTATCTCGTCTTCGTGCAGAAAAACTCTTCGCTCGTGCCATACGTGGTGAACAAGAAGCGCTCATCGTATCAGGTCAATTTATAGAACCAGCTGAAGAAAAACATCTCCTCGCTCTCTATAAAAAAGTCTTTGATTCTCCAAAAAAACCAACGTTTCAAGTGAATCCAAAACTTCTCTGAGGCATTCGTATGTCTTATGGCGATCAGATGGTCGAGCTCTCTCTTAATCAGATAAAAATTTAAACATTCATTATTTTCTTTTATGTCTCCTGTTTCATTCGACTCAGTCCTCGCGGACATCACCAAGCAAATCCAGTCTCTGGATATGACTCCAGAAAAAGTCCAGACCGGTATCGTCGTCTCTCTCGGAGATGGTGTTGCTCGTGTCGACGGACTCTCTGGTGTTTCTTATAACGAAATGGTAGAATTCGAATCTGGTGCGACTGGTGTCGCTCTCAACCTCGAAGAATTCTCTGTTTGAGTCGTCGTTCTTTCTGGTTTTAAAGATATCCATGAAGGTGAAACAGTGAAGGCAACTGGTCGTGTGATGGAAGTCCCAGTCGGACATGCCCTCATCGGTCGTGTCGTCGATGCACTCGGTAATCCTATTGATGGTCGCGGTCCTATCAAAGCTCTCGAAAAATATCCGACAGAACGTGTCGCTACAGGTGTCATGAGTCGTAAAGGTGTTCACGAACCACTTCAGACAGGTATCAAGGCTATCGATGCCCTCGTTCCAGTCGGTCGAGGTCAGCGTGAGCTCATCATCGGTGACCGTCAGACAGGTAAAACTCAGATTGCTATCGATACTATTCTCAATCAAAAAGGTCAGAACATGATCTGTGTCTACGTCGCTATCGGTCAAAAAGATGCGAAAGTAGTTCGTATCACAGAAGAACTCCGAAAAGCTGGTGCGATGGACTATACTATCGTCGTCAATGCAGGCGCTTCTGCTCCTGCAGCGATGCAATGGCTCGCTCCCTATACGGGATGTGCTATGGCTGAGTATTTCATGCTCAATGGAAAACATGCGCTCATCATCTACGACGATCTCTCAAAACATGCAAATGCATATCGTGAGATGTCTCTCCTCCTCCGACGCCCACCAGGACGTGAAGCGTATCCTGGAGACGTATTTTACCTCCACTCAAAACTCCTCGAACGTTCTGCGAAGCTCAATGACGAACTCGGAGCAGGGTCTATGACCGCTCTCCCAATCATCGAAACACTCGCAGGCGATATCTCTGCGTATGTCCCAACAAACGTTATCTCGATTACTGATGGTCAGATCATGCTCGCGACCAACCTCTTCAACTCTGGTGTTCGTCCAGCGATCAACGTCGGTCTCTCTGTTTCTCGTGTCGGTGGATCTGCTCAGACAAAAGCTATGAAAGGAGTCGCTGGTACGCTCAAGCTCGATCTCGCTCAATTCCGTGAACTCGAAGCGTTCTCACAATTTGCTTCAGACCTCGACCCAGAAACTCGAGCATCGCTCGAACGTGGTCAGCGTATGGTAGAACTCCTGAAACAGGATGTCTATTCTCCAGTGGTCATGGAAAAACAAGTCTGCGCTCTCTATGCTGGTACAAAAGGATTCCTCGATTCAATTCCGACAAAAGATGTCCGAAAATTCGAACTAGAACTCTACAAACATCTCGATACAGAAGGTACAGTTCTCGAAGCTATTCGTACGAGTGGAAAACTCGAGGATGCTACGAAAGCTTCTCTCGAGCTCGTCATCAAAGCAGTGAAAAGCGAAATGGGTGTATAATTAATTTCAAAATAAATGCCTGCCTGAAAACAAATCCTCGATCGTATCAAATCTGTCAAAAACACAGGGAAGATTACTCGTGCGATGGAGTTGATTTCGACTGTGAAGATGAAAAAAGCAGCCGATCTCGCTCTCGGTGCTCGTCCATTTGCTCTCGAAGCAAGTAGTATTTTTTCACGTGTTGCAGAGGAGATTTCTATGAGTCCGTATGTGACAGGAAAAGAAAAGAAAACGAATAAAACAAAGACACTGATCGTCGTCATTACGTCTAATCGAGGACTCTGTGGTGCGTATAATATCAATGTCTTCCGAGAAGTCCTCAAACAAGCAAAATGACATCATGCTGACTGTATCACTATTGGTAAGAAAGCACGAGAATTCGTCGTGCGTACTGGTCACACGCTCGTGAGTGATTATTCTGATATGTTCCGCGATGATCCGACGCCTGCACAAGTCAAAACTATTGCTACGGCTATCCGTGCTCTCTATCTCAAGGGTGACTATGCTGAGGTAAAAGTCGTGTACAGTTTCTATATTTCAGCTATCGCACAAAAAGCAGTAACTCGACCATTTCTCCCTGTTTCTACTGAAAAACTCTCAGCATTTCTCGAAGAAATCACTGGCTCAATGATTACTCCTGTGACCTATTCTGGTGAATACAAAATCGAACCATCAAAACAACACGTCGCTGATCGTATCGTTCCGCTCATTCTCGACCTTATGTTCCACGAGATGCTCCTCGAAGCAAAAGCTTCTGAACATGCTGCTCGTATGGTCGCCATGAAAAACGCTCGTGAATCATCACAAACAAAAGTAAAAGAACTTACCCTCGTCTACAACAAAGCTCGTCAGGCTGGTATCACCAAGGAAATATCTGAAATCGTTTCTGGTGTGGAGAGTATGAAAGATGTTTAAAAAATATGTCTTTAAATGATACACATTCGGATTTTCCTTTGTCTTTCATGACAAGAGAATCTGAAATGGCAGCAGCATCAAATATTGCAGCTGCTCATCACCACGTCCATAGATTTTTCGAAGCTCTTCTCTGAGATGGACTCTATTGTTTAGAGATAAATGGAGAACACGTGTTCCTAGAATGACCGTGAGATGTTGATATTGCTTATAGGCTTTTTCTCAGTTCTCCTTTAAGTAATCAGATATATAGACATGCACAAGCTCAGATTTTTTTTCGAGATGGAAAATTGCACCGCCGAGCAGCGTAAATTGACAACACATAAATAAAAGTAACATATAAATACTAAAAATATTTATATGAATCAGAAATTACTTATCACACCAGTTATCACACCAGGTGGTATACCCGATGAAATTGTTTTACAACAAAATAATTTAAATGGAATGATTCAGCTTCATGGTGCTGAACAATCTGTGCGAGATGTGCCACTCAAACAAGGTGCTCCAGAGCATTTTCATGAGGCTTGCAGGAGACTTTTGCAGACATTTTCTGGTAAGGCAAATGCCATCTTGATAGGCGGTACGACAGGTGAGTGAATCGGCCTCTGACTCAGACAGTGGCAGGTGCTCATGAGTGCCATGAAACAGGCTTGCCCGCCTGATATACGTATTATGGCAGGACTTCTCGGACGGGATGATATGATAAAAGACCAAATTCGAATTGCTCATCAACTTGGTATTGAGGAGTTTGTGCTCGGGCTCAATCATACAGGAGAGAATCAGAGACGATTTGATTCTACTCTCAGTACGTTTGGAACAACGGATAAACTCTGGCTCTATAATATGCCGACTTTTGATCCTGCGAGCCTCGACTTTGTCAGCTTTTGTGCGGAGGATAAGCGTGTTCAGGGGATCAAGGACTCATCCAAGTGAACGAGTGTTGATCGACTTCGTCAACTTCTTGAGCTCAGAGAAAGACATGCTGATCTTTTAATACTGGCTGGAAATGAAAAAGTGTATTGAGAACTACCGAATGACGTTTTTAGAGAAATAGGCGGACTTGTTTCTGGAAATTCAAATGTTGATCCTGATTTACTCAGATCTTTTGCAGACACACCATGATCATTTGCTCTTCAGCGTGAGAAAAAAGAAGAAGATACACTGGCTCTATCTTCTTTTAGTGGCGATCATCCTGCCACTAAAATTCAACGGCATATACACAGTATTAAACTCGCATTAATGCAACAGGGTATTCTTAAGTCAGAACATGTTATGCTCTATGATGAACGGGGAAAACTTTTTCAACCAAATCCTTTATAAAATAACATTTTTCTCTACCCACTCTTCTTTCTCACTCTTTGAGAAGGTTTTTTGTTTCAGGGAACCAGTTTGGATTTGAGCATGGAAAAGTCTTACAGGCATTCATTCAAATACTCCACTTCAGAAACTTGGACGGACTGACACTTCGAGACCAAATGCCGCGGAAAAATAATCTTGGACTGTACGCCTGTCGTCAGAGCTTGTTGGTTCGATCAGAAATGGCTCAAAATGACTCGATAGACTACTCCAGTAGAGTTTGTGCGCTTCGTGGAGAAAGACGACAAGCTTGGCTCATTTTTCACTGCGACGAATTATCTTTTTTTTGATAGGCTCTTTGGTACCTGCGGTCGTAAACCAGCGACAATTTTTGAGCGGATATGTCTCTTTGTCTACTTTGTCGAAGGTTGTCGACATAAGCGCTCCGAAGTCCATAAGCGCGTTATTGATGGCTCTTCCCGAGATATTTTCTTTTTCCAATTGGTGTTCTAGTTTTTCAATCATGTCATCCTGGAGAGACACATGTCTACTTCCAAAATAATACCTCGCAAAAATTTTTACGAGATTTGCATCCATCGCGAGGACAGTTTTATCATATCAGAAAGCGAGGATTGCCTGGGCTGTATACCTTCCTATTCAGGGAAGTTTGCGAAGTTTCTCAAAATCATCTGGAAAAATACCATCATATTTTTCGACAACGACCTTTGCGAGCTCTATCATACGTCTGGCACGTCCATAATAACCGAGACCCTGATAGTAGGGAAAGAGCTCTTCGTAGGTTGTCTCTGCGAGCGATTCAATCGTTGGATATTTCGTAAGAAAACGATGGTAATAACCGATGACTCTGTCTACTTGTGTCTGTTGGAGCATGACCTCTGCTATCCATACTTTATAGAGACGCTCTTTGGTAGATGTGTCATAGATTTTTCTCCATGGTAAATCGTGGCGACCATGTTTTTGGTACCACGACAATACTTGATTGAAAGGAAAAATTTTAATGCCCATGATGTCCGTGTCCGTGAGAACCATGCTTGTGTTCCTGTTTTTCTTCTTCTTTTTTTGGAATTGGTTTTCCCGAGAGATCGATAGTGCCGGGTTGTTTTCTTATACTGTCCATATATTTCGCATCATCCACTTCTGTTGGTACATAACGAAATCCAGTTTTGTACGGTACTGCGACATGATTCTGACGGACACCATCGACGTAGATATGCATGTCTTTTCCTTCAGTATGTTCTTCATGATGATGCTCTCGGAGATTGGCTTGAATGATTTCGATAATTTCACCAGGCTTGTACATACGAGAGATGTACATCTCATCACCCATTTTATGAATCGTGATATCTCCGATATTAAACATTTTATCAAAGATACTTCCTTGATGCGATTGTACCGCCGATATATCATCATATTCGGTAAAAGTGAAATCGTTCATAAAGAGAGACCATCGTACATCAATCATACCTCTATCGGTCATAATCCAGACATCTGAGTACCAGTCGAGGACTTTGTAGAGCATGATAAAAAATACCATAAAAAGATATGCCTCAAAAAGCCAGAGAAATTGTGAAGTGAGAATCTCCGGATACCACCAATGATAGATACCCCACGAGACGAGCCCTACTGGGACTGCGAGCCAGAAAAAAATATTTGGAAGTGCGACAAAAAAATGCCTATGAAAAATAGCTCTGATATTATCTCCTTCAGAGAGGTACCGTCGGAAGAAAAAGTCGTGGACTTTGAGCATCGCCACAGCGTATTATTTTTTTACTACTGCTTCAAAGCTATCAGTAGCAGTTTCGCCATTTGTATTATTTTTTGCAGTGACAGTGATGGTATGAGTGAGAGTACAGCCGCTCGGAGCATCAGCGAATTCAGGAAGTATGATTTTGCTTTTTCCTGAAGAAGCATTTGCAATATCAGAGAGTGATTTTTCTGATGCTTGGAGAGAGCTCGGACATCCAGTAGGGGTAGTTGATTCAGAGAAGCTGATGTTATCAGCATGAGCGGCATCCCAAGTAAAAACAATGGAATCTCAGTCACGAGCTTGGAAGTTTTTGAGATTTGGAGGAAGTGTTGTTATCCCGACGTAAGTATTTCCTTGTCGCATAGCTATATTTGTCACATTGAGAGCAGCTGTTGGAGATGCTGTGTCGCCAGATGTATTGAGGGCCTGAGAACGGAGTCATCCAGTTCATTGTGTCTTCCAAAGCAGTGCCATAACACCAACAACCACGATAAGAAAAATCAGAAATTTTGTACTGCCTTTGAGCATAAAATGCATTAAAAATAAAGCATGAATATACTAGTCCGGAGGCACTCAATGTCAATCAATTCTCTCCGAAACGAATATTATTTTTTTTCGTATCGTCCGATGAGGGTGAGTTCTGCATTGACAGGCGATGTTCGTATTTTGTATTCATGATCGAAAAATATTTTTTCGAGAACTCACTCGAGAAGAAGTTCGAGACATTGTCGCGTGAATTGCAGATGCTCATCTCTTGTCTCGCTACTCATCTTGATGGCTATGTCAGTATTTCTGTCTTCTGTTTTTGCTTTTTTTTCTTGTACTGATTCTCTTTCCTGAAGCCAGAAAAAGAGATCTATCATGCTATTTTGGATCAATTCCTGTATGTAGCCTGTATAGGATGGATACTGATCTGGCTCACTGAGTCTGTGTGTATATTCTCGAAGTATTTCATCCATGTGTGCGAGAAAATTCAGAAGTACACGCCCGAGTTTTGCAGCATCTTTTCGATCGAGAGATTCTTGGAAAAGTGTGACATAGTCTGGGAAAAATTTCTCCACGAGTGTGTCGAAGTGTGAGAGATATCAGAGTATCTCTAATCGTGTTTTTGCAGCATCATCAGTTTCCTCTTCGTACTGATCTTTGATCTTGAGAAAATAGGCTTCTATTTCTTCTTCATCTATATCGGTGACAGAAATATTTTTAAATTCTTCTTCTAGTTTGGTGAGTTTTTTTTCAAACGCTGGAAATGGGAGATCGATGAGAGAATCGAGAGAAGAGAAGAGTTGCATAATACATGGTTGATTTTTTAAATTGAGAGCATACTATGAAGACGATTATTTTTTACAAGTTTTTCATGACAGAGCATATCGTTGTCTATCATGAATCGGATTTTCAGAGCCCTATTATTGTCGAAAGGGCTGATTTTTATGAGCATAGATTGACACTCTATCGTGAGTATTTTGTGTCCACGGCAGATGCGTTTATTTTTACATTTGATGGGAAAATGATTCTCCAAAAGCGTGGTCCAAATGTGAAGACAAGCCCCGGAAAACTCCACACTGCTGTTGGCGGCCATATCAATCCAGAAGAAGCTGTCTCATTTACTCTCTTGCATGAGTGTATCGAAGAATTCGGATTTCCTTCCTACATCATTCCAGAGTCGATGTCACTCAATCAAATAATGGATACTCTCAGTAACTATCGTGACAAAATCATTCTCGTAAGACCAGTTCGTTTTTGGGAATTAGATGTTGTTACTTCGGATGAATTTTTGAGTGTTTTTAAACGAGAAAAGCGTCATGATTTTGTGGGTGTATTTGGTTGAGAACCAAAAAATCTCGATGATTCTGTCGAGAGTTTTCATACTATGGAACTCGAAGAAATAGATGCGCAAATAAACCAAGAGAGTCATAATTTTACGAACTCTTTTGTTCTCACATATCAGAAAATTCGGGAAGAACTTTTTGCATTTCGAGCTGAAATTTTACTCGCTTCCGAAAAGTATACTATGATAGAAAAAATAGAACATCAACCTGATTGAGATTGCACAGAGAAGCCAAAGAATACAATGTTATCACTTATTTTTAATACTATGTTTATGGGAAAGGATATGTCAAAAGATGCTTGTTGTATGGGTATGGGTAAATGGATCTGTCCAAGCATCTCAGGTGTTGTGGCAGGAGTGATTGTTATTTTTGCTGGTCTCACGAAATTTCTCGGTGGTAAGGCATTTTTGACAGCAGTAGGAGGCATGGTTCTCGGACTTGTACACGTCAAAGGACACTCTCAGATTGCTCTTGCTCTCGGCTCTATCGCTGCGACAATTGAAGTACTTGGCGGTCTCTCATTTGCTATCGGTTGCAGAAAGACTTCTCGCTATGCTGCTCTCGCACTCTCAGCTGTCATGGCTCTCGCATTTCTCGTAAAACTCCAGAATCATATGCCTCTTCAGGGTGGTATGTTCCGCAAGGTTGCAGGTCTTCTCGAGCAGACACGTATCGACCTTCTTCTCTTGGCAGTATTTTTCCAGAAAGGTATCAAAGTTATCTACGCATGCTGTGGTATGAGCTGCGGATCTTGCTGCTCTATGGAAGCTCCAAAGAAAAAATAGTTTTTCATTTATATCAAATATATCAAAAAATCCCTCCATCTTGGAGGGATTTTTTTATGGTGATTATAAACCAGTTGCTTCCCAATCTTGCATCATCTTGAGGACTTCATTGATTTCTTGAAGCTTCTCCTGTATTTCTTTTTGGCCTTGTTCGAGGGAAATTCTCTTTGCTTTGACCTGTTCGATGATTTCGGAAAGATCACGCATTATCTCTGTCATTTCATCTAATAGGTCTAGTATACGTGCATCACCGATTTTTTTATAGTAGGTACGGAGTTCGTCATTGAGTTTCAGGACATCTTCGACATCAAAATCGTGAACGAGATTTTCCATATTAACTACCCGTTCGTTTTTCTCTACATTTTTATTTTGAAAATCTTGGAGAATTTGTACTTCTTCTGGATTTTTTTGCTGAGGTGCTTTTGTCTTTTTTATGACCATAATTATGCGATATTACTGTTTTGAGGCGTTTGAAGTCGAGAGAGGTTTGTGTAGAGTGTGTTGAGTTTTTGTTTTACCGTTTCTACACGCTCTTGAAACTGCGCTATCTGTCTATCATTCGATATTTCTGGTGATTCTTTTTGTTGTTGACGTGCTTCCAAATCCTTACCAATTTCAGCGTAGATATTACTTCCTTTGTTTATGAGCTCCATAGTGTCTGCTGTGAGTACTGGCATATTTCCTGCTTTGAGGGCTTCTTTCCTCTCTTCTCGGGCCATTCTACGAAGTTCTTTATTGAGATTGATGATGATGGATGGATCGAGAGCGTTGAGGATATCACGATGAGTACGCATCAGATTTACAAGTCCGATACGGTCACCAGTTTTGATACTCGTACGTATATCATTGATAACTTCTTTTGCTTTTTTTTGATCATTTTCTGGTAGTTTGCTGAGATTTTGTTCGTTCTGTATTTGATTTTCGAGTACTTCAGAAGCATCACGAGAATCTCCGAGACGTTTTGCCTCGAGTTCATCACGAGGTTTTTGTTTGTCTTTTTGTTCTGGTTGTTCAAAAGGGTAGGCCATAGTATCGTATATATTTACCAAAAATTATTCTTTTCTACACATCAACTTCATTGATAGGACTTGGACCAGCCCATCGATCATAATTTGCTGGTATTTTCGATGAAGAATTTACTGGTTCGGCTTTACGTATTTCTTCTTTTTTTGGGTTTTCTTGTGTACTTTTTGAATTCTGGGCAGCTTTTTCTAGCTGGGCAGCAGTCATACGATTTTTTTCCATTTTTTTACCACTATCAGTTGCGCTTTGTCCTTCTCTAACAGCCTCAAACTTTTCTTTATTTGGCATATCGGTCTTTAATGAACAGATAAATAACTATACCGTTTCAGTATAGGAGTTCTTATCAATAAAATCAAGTTTCTATTTCTTAAACACCATTGTTCTACTTGCTGCTTTTGGTTTGTAGGGATTTTTGTCTGGATCTTTTCCATGATATTCTACCTCAATTGGTGTCCCATAAAATCAGAATTCTTCACGGATACGATTTTCGAGGAATCGTTTCCAGCTAAAGTGAAAAGAATCAGATTTGTTCACATTGACGACGAATTTTGGTGGATTGATGGCAACCTGAGACCCGTAGTAGACACGTGGATTGTGTATCTTACGGCTTCCACGAGGTGCGTGTTCCATGACAGTTCTTTCGAGAAATCGATTAAATTCACCAGTAGCTATACGCTTTTGACGCTCTTGATAGATACCGATAGCGTGTTCGAGGATATCACGGACACCTTTCCCTTCACTCGCTGTCGCGAAAACAGTCATCGCCCAAGGACAGTATGCGAATTCTCTCTGGAGATAAGCCAGATAACGCTTATGAAACATATCTGGATCCATATCTGTCTTTTCCTGTGATAAATCCCATTTATTGACCATGATGATGACGCCTTTTTTCTGTTCGAGAACTTCTGCGAGGATGTGCTTGTCTTGTTGGACAATTCCCTCGACACTGTCTATGAGGAGGACGCAGATATCGGCTCGTTCGACAGCAGCTTTTGTTCTGAGGACGGACCAACTCTCGACATTGTAGACACCGATTTTTCCCGGTTTTCGAAAACCAGCAGTATCGATGAGTGTGAGTCTCTGCCCCTTGTACATGAGGACGGTATCAGTTGGATCTCGTGTGGTTCCTGCTTCAGGAGACACGACAACTTTGTCATATCCTACCAGAGCATTAAATGTAGAACTTTTCCCGACATTTGGACGTCCGACGAGAGCTATTCTGATGCCTTCGTCTTCTTCTGCACCAGTATGTTCTGGATATTTTTCACGGAGAAATTTCACGATATCTGATTCGAGTTCTTCTATTTTTCTATGTGATGCACTGACAGGGTAGACAGGAAATCCTGTCGAGAGAAGAGCGTAGGCCTCATTAACTCGAGTAACATTGTCTGCCTTATTTGCGACGAGCCAGACTGGCTTATTCAGTTTTCTGAGCATAGCGATGATATGGTCATCGACATCGGTGAGATGATCGTATTCACAGATAAAAAGGATGAGGTCTGCTTGCTCGGCACATTCATTCACTCGTTTATTCACATCCTGGAGGATCTGGTGCTGAGAACCGAAATTCAGACCTCCACTATCCGCAATTGTCCACTGGAAATCAGTCTCAAAATCCTTCATTGGGTATTCGAGGACATCACGAGTAGTATTGGCTGTCTCGTCGACTATAGCTATTTTTCGACCTGTAAAAGCATTGAAAAGACTGCTCTTTCCGACATTTGGACGGCCGACGATGAGTACGTAAGGGAGTTTCATTATGCGCAGTATAGGAAAAATACGAAAAGAGCAAAAGAGAATTTGTCAAAAAAGCTCTCTCTTGTTCGAAAAATACTTTTAGTTATACTTCTCCCTATGAAAAAAGACTACTACAATATCCTCTGAGTGAGTAAAACTGCGAGTGAAGCAGACATAAAAAAAGCCTACAAAAAACTCGCGATGCAATGGCATCCTGATAGACATCAGGGTGACAAAAAAGCAGAAGAAAAATTCAAGGAAATCAACGAAGCCTATCAAGTCCTTGGTGATAAAGAAAAGCGTCAAAAGTATGATACCTTTGGGACGGCGGATTTCTGAAATATGGGTGGTGGAGGTGCACAAGGCGGCTTCGGAGGCTTCGATTTTGGAGATATTTTTGGCAATATGGGTGGTCGTGGATCGTCACAAGGATTTGAATTTGATTTGGGAGACCTGTTTGGTAATTTTTCATGAGGTGGTAAAAAATCTTCACGCAAACAATCCTATTATGATGATTTCGAAGAAGAAAGTCTCGATATGGAACAAATCGTCGAACTTCCTATCTGGGATTTTCTCATGGGTACAAAAATCTCGATTGATTCACCCTATTCTGGAAAATTCAAAGTCACTGTGCCAGAATGCACGAAGCCTGGCACACGCCTTAAGGTCACTGGAAAAGGAAAAACATCAGGCAAAAAAACAGGAGACCTGTATCTGAAACTCGATGCACGTATGCCAAATAAGCTCACACCACATCAGAAGGAGATGATAGGGAAAATAATAGTATAAATTGACAAATAATTATATTATACATAATACTTTTACCACACCGAATTAGGTTTGACCAGAAATGGTTCAAGTTTAAGGGCTGTGTGCAGTTTAGCCAGGAGGGTTATCCCCGTGTCGTTAAGTAATAATAGGAAAGTAATCAGAATTGGTGTTGACGGAAGCGTCACTACATACCGTTTGGATGATGATGATTCGGTTCATCCGATTGTCATGGTCAAGCTGGATGGATCAGTGGTTAATACCTTCACTATGGTCGCGAAGAATCTCGCTTCACTCCTGAAGGGTGCACTACAGGTCGTGATCATGCCACCAGAAACCCACACGAAAAAGAAGAAACCTACAAGAACAAAGAAGAAGCATGCTAAGATAACGTCCCAGAAGAAACGATAACATTTCTCGGCTTTGCTTCTGCTGGCCAGTGCTACCTTCAATGGTGGCACTGGGCAGCACCCTAAAATTTTTCAATTCTAGGAAATAGAAATTTGATTTTCCATCTTTTTCTCTACAATTCCGTTTGTTCGGGTGATTAGCTCAGTTGGTTAGAGCGCTTCTATGACATGGAAGAGGCCAGTGGTTCGAGTCCACTATCACCCACCATTTTTACCACATGCCAGTGGTTCGGTTCGAAATGAGATTCACTCATTTCTCACCTATCACCCACCATTTTTTGCCTATTAGTTACAGTATATAAGCCATTTCTATGGTTTTTTTGTTGCTTGTTATTTTCTCTGCATGACCTACAAAAGAGGAATCCAAGACGGCTTTATTCTAATACTCTAAAAACTTCCTTTTCTTTACCAGGGAAACCAGTAAGAACTTCTAGAGAAGGTGGTATGCTAATATCAAAAATTCTAGCCAGTTCTGATTTCCAAGAACGAAAATGTATAAAACTCAGTACATTTATGGTGTTTCGTTTACCAATTTTTTTCTCTAATAATTTTGCACAAATAAGTCCCATGATGAGATTTTTGCGATAATGCTCTCTCCAATAGTCGTAAGAAAGACTATCATTTTTCATATCTACATAGGGATCGTAGAGTTCGCTGGTAAACATGGTATTAAAAATAGCGTAAAATGTTCTATCTCCTCCTGCCATAAACGCGAGTATTTCATCTTTAGTATCAAAATAAAAATCTCAACGTGTGCATACTGCCTGCTCCAGAGTGCCCCATGCGTTTATATTATGTTGTTGTTCGTGTTTTTGTGTAGAAGGCTTGAATCCATCTGTGACAACAAAAGCGGTCCCGAGAGCTCTATTTTGAGTTTTTCTATAAAATAAACCGTGTGCTTTTTTTGATTTTAGAATCGTCATTGTTGCTCTAGAGACAGAGAATTGTAAAAAGGGTCATTGTTGGGAAACGCTCTGAAAAGCATTTCTTTGAGGAAATGCGCCTGCTTGTACTTCGGAAAAAAGACTCCGCGGGTCATCATTGTGCCGCCTTTTTAACTCTCATAAATAAGGTATTCTGCGATGTATTAATTCGAGTATAAGAAAAACAGAAACTAACTGAGAAGGTGTAACATTATACATATATGCCTGGAGATTATCATCTATGAATCTTTCAGGAGATATTAGTGGTTCTTTGCTGTGTAGAATTTTTCCTTCTATAATTTGTTTTATACGTGCAAGAGACAATAACTGCTCTTGCGTTATCTCGGACGGTTCTCAACTCAATATGTATCCGTATGAATCTACCCAGCTCAAATCTTGTCCTGTTCCAATATGGTAAATTTGTTCTAAAAGAGGAAGAAACTCTAATAGTAGATGGGCACACTCTAAGCCAAATACATCTTGCAATATCTGAGGAATAGCAGGATTCGAGCTTTTATCTATGTATCTGAGTATTTTGGGTAGTCTTCTGGTTTTCTGGAGAACGGCTGTTATTTTTCATCACACTTTCTGTAGCGTAGGATGCTGAGTGATAATTCTATTATTTTTCTTTTGAAGAGCATGAGAAAAAGTTCATCACATGTGTGCGACTTCAGATGTGTCTAGAAATTTCCTCTTCAGCATATTATTGTAAATAATAACTTAAAAAATTGTAAGTCAATTTTTAATATAGAAAGGCTAGAAGAGTCAATTGAATGTTTATTACAAAAGCCTTACTGTATATTTTTTGTAAGCTCTTCAATTTTTGCTAAATCAGACGAGCTATTTCAAATTTATATTTCTCTTCAATTTTCACCACCATTTTCTCTCTAGAGCATAGATTAAAAATATCTTCTATTTTCTTCAATCCTTGCGTTTACGAATCTTCGAATACAATGGCGAAACAGAAATAAGAGATCAAAATCATTGCGAATAAAACAGAATTTTTTGTGAAAAAATAGTTCTTCCCCCATGCACCATCTCCTCGATATTCATCTTTTTCTTCGCGGTTTAATGATAGGTTTTATCATAGCAGTACCAGTTGGTCCTGTGGGTGTTTTGTGTCTGCGTCGGACATTTCATCATGGTCGCCTCTCTGGTCTCGTTTCAGGTCTTGGGGCCGTTACTATCGATATGATTTATGCGACCGTTGCTATTTTTGGTCTTACCTTTGTCGCAGATATTGTCATTCAGCACCGTGATTTTCTTCATATATTTGGGGTTATTCTTTTGACGTTTATAGGATGGAAAATCTTCTTCAGTCAGCCTCATGGGAAAAATCTCGCACTTGATCATAAAGGCTTGTTCCATGACTACGTGAGTACTCTCGGCATGACTCTTGCCCAACCAGGTGCTCTTCTCACACTTTTTGGTATATTTTCGAGTGTAGCGCCGAGGGTTGCTGGCCATCCTCGTGCAGCTATTTTTGTTCTCATAGGTACTGCTCTTGGAGCGTCTCTCTCATGGGTCATCGTGACATATATTGCGAATCGTCTCCATCAAAAAGTTAGTGCCGAATCGTTTATGCATTGGGTGAATAAAATCGCAGGAATACTTATATGGATTTTTGCACTTCTCTTGCTCCTTGATCTGTTTCTCCATTTGAAATAAGCAAGACAGTTTCTATACTACCTCTGATGAAAAAGCATATTCACTGTATCGGTATAGGAGGTATCGGCATATCGGCTCTTGCGCGTTATTATCTGGCACAAGGGTATCGTGTGACCGGGACAAATATGGGACATTCGCCACTTTTGGATACTCTCGCTTCTGAGGGTATTGAGATAGTCCAAGATGGCGCTTCAGTTATTTCAGAAAGTACAGAAAAAGTCATCTACACTGAAGCAATTATCGACGATGATACACTTGGGCTGGCTGGTGTTCGCATCAATCATAAATCAGAGATAGAAGCAGGGCAGAGATTTCATGCCCAGATTCTCTCATACCCCGAGGCTCTTGCCGACGTATTTCATACATTTCCGATGAAAATAGCCGTTGCTGGTGCGCATGGAAAATCGACAACAAGTGCCATGATAGGGACATTTCTCCATGATTTACAGGCTCAAGGGACGACGATTACAGGGACATTGGTCAAAGCCTTTGATGGTCGAAATATCTCGTCAGAAGGTCAAAAAATCATGAATATCGAGGCATGTGAATACCGTAATGCATTTCTCAAATACAAACCTGACATTGCAGTAGTTACGAATATAGATCCTGATCATCTGGATTTTTTCAAAACAGAAGAAGCGTATTTTAAATCTTTTGATACATTTATGCGGGAAGCTCAGTGTGTCGTCATCCTTGCGGAAGAATATGAGAAAATAAAAAGTAGGGAAGTATGTCCCATGGATAAATGGGGAAATGGTAGTATGGTGATCGTTTATCCAGATTATTTCGAGCTCGCAGGAGTAGAATTTAATGCTATTAAGCCAGGAAAATATACCTACACACTGCCAAATCTTCTCGTTCCAGGTAATCATATCCGTCTTGATGCAAGTCTTGCCTATGTTACCAGCCAACTTCTCCATCTTGATGCCGAAAAATCACTTCAATCACTCGCACAT
>CALEVN010000027.1 GCA_937924685.1 uncultured Candidatus Altimarinota bacterium
GATCTTGTGCATCTCAGAAATCTGAGAATCTATCGAAAGTGCTTGTTTTTCATCAGCTTCGGATGATTTTCGAGCATACAAACAGTATTTGAGAGGTATATTTTCCATATACACAGTAATGTATATTTCGACTCGTTAGTCTAGGCAAAAGCGCAAGAAAATGTATTAAATGATCCAAATTCCTACATTATGGTCCTTTTTTCCGAAAGCGTGATTGACCATAATAGTAAATGCGTCTACAAGGTCGTCATGGCGTTCCTTTCAGAAGCCAACCAACTGGTCTACAAGCATGATTCCTGCCTCTGTTCTAGGAAATCTTATTCTTCCTGTTTTGATCAAATCGGTGATAAGGGCGAGGCGTTCTCGTTTTGATCCATGAGGTTTAAGACCGATTATATCCATACGATGTCCTTTTCTGAGATACTGTTCCATGGCTGCCTGATACCCCACAGTTTCTATAATAACCTCATGCTTATTGTGCTTATACATGCGAGATTGTTTTTGATGAAATTCAGCGAGAGTTTCTGCTGTTTCTGAGAAATCCATTTTTCGAGCGAGAGCATCAACAATAAAAAGAATTTTATGCTGAAATTTACCCCATTCCCATCCTGTAACAAAAGCCGTGTAGTCAGCAGCTGCGCTCTCAGAAATAGCTAAATCGACACCCGTATTGAGATCAATAGGGTGTGGTAAGCTATTCCCATAACATGATCTTCCATCTTCTATCATAGATGGTGCTGGCTCAGGAAAATCATCATACCAATGTATCCATTCAGGAAAGACTATCTGTCACTCTGCTCAGGCATCTTCAAGCATATATTCCGTTCTCCATGCCACTTCACTTCAAACTGTCTTCTTGAGTTCTTCAATATCTGTATCTGAAAATCTCTCAGGCCAGAGGCATTTTCCTTCCGCATTCAAAAGAGGATATTTCCGAAAAAATCCAGTCTTCTGACCACTCTCCACTCTATCCTTCATTCGCATGAGAAGTGAGTCTCGATGAAGCATATTACCCACCAGAAACATTCGAGTCTTTTTCGCATCTCAGAGCGGAATAATTTCTTTCGTCCACCATTCAAAGAGCTTATCTCTTCCTTCTCTGGTTTTCACAGACTGTAAATCTTCGATATCATCTGCGATGATGAGTTGTGGTCTATGATTTCTATGTCTGATACCACGCACCGATTGATCAACGGATATAACGGTGATACGCGCTTCAGATTTCAGAAGAACAATAGAAGAGGCATTGGATTCATCACCCTCTTCTCGAAAAGGTCAGAGGTCTTTTTTCAGGAGTTCATTATTTAATATTTCTTCTTTCAGATTTCGCATATACAGTTTTGCCTGTGATTGAGTCTGAGCGATGATAACAATGAATTTGTAATTATGCTTCCCGAGGATGCTCCACAATGGGAATGCTGTATTGATAATTGTTGATTTCCCTGATCCACGAAATGCCATGATGGTGGTAAAGAGATTTGTCTCATCCTCGATGAGGTGAAACATTTCCTTTTGAAACCATGCAATTGGTGAAGTAATGTAGTGAGCAAAGTATATTTCGAAGAAAAGCTGAAAGCTTTCACGAGCAAGTTCTCGACGTATAGGAGTGGATTTCTCAATGACTTTGAGATCCTTTGGATTGATAGATTTATGAGCCATAAGATTTTGTTGTTATTTATATTGTTTCAGTACTCGACGAATCACTTCTCTCTGTTCTTTGGTAAGCTCTTCTTTGTCTGTATTTTCGACAATTTCGAGCTTGTTTCAGTACGAGAGATGTCGTGATTTCAGCCAGAAAATAATCGCTGTCATGTTCCCATCGCGAACAGACTTGAGAAGCTGAGATTCAGCAAGGTCATTCATAATGAGTACTCATTTCGCGAGAGCTTGTTTCGCTGATCGTGCAAACTTTTTGTCTTGTTCAATCCAGCGGTAGTAGGTCGATCTACCAACACCACTTTTTTCACAAGCAATTTGGACAATGGGAGTTTTTTCGAGATGTTCGAGGAGAAGTTTTTTCTCCTCATTGATCCGAGATGTGATAGATGGCTTCATATATGCTAGGTTATTTTTTCAACGGTCTTCCCCGTGTATTCTTGCCATCGTTCGATGATAGCACAACAGTACACGGGATTAATTTCAACCGTCACACATTTTCTGCCAGTTTGCTCTGAGGCGATGAGCGTACTTCCTGATCCTCCGAATGGATCATAGACTGTATCTCATCGTTTACTGGAATTGAGAATCAACTCTCTCAAGAGTGGAATTGGCTTCATTGTAGGGTGAATCGTGTTCTTCCTCACTCGTGCGAAAGGAAGAATGCTTTTCGCTTTTCCACCATAGAAAGCATGTTTTCCATACCATCCATAGGCAATGAGTTCATGTTGAGGGAGATAGTCGAGACGACCAATAATTGCCGAGTCTTTTATCCACACGAGAAGCTGAGTAAACCTCATTCACGCTTGGAGCATTCACTCTCGAAGAGCAAATATCATTTTGTCAGCGTTGAAGATGTACGATGCATTTTTCTCTGCAAAGTATGGAAGCATCGGGGTAATCCAGTCTCGTGTGAACTGGGCATATTCTCGGTCACTCTGAATTCCATCTTGAGGAATGTCTTCGAACTTCTCCGTTGTGCCTGTAAATCATTTCTTCGATTCGATATAATCAATCCCATACGGAGGATCTGTCAGAAGCAGATTTATCTTCTGTCCGTCTCGGAGTAGTCGTTTCCATATATCTGAATTTCGAGAGTCTCCACAAAAGAGGAGATGATCTCCGAGGAGAAATATATCTCCCACCTCTACCTTATATTCCATTTGCGATTTTGATGGCTTTTTTGCCAGTGAGTTTTTCATAGCGTTTGATGATTAGGTCAATAAATAAAGGTTCGTGTTCCATGAGAAGAGCAACTCTCTTCATCTGTTCACACGCAATGAGCGTGCTACCCGATCAACCAAAAAGATCGAGTACTATATCTCCAACTTTCGTACAGCGTTTAAGGGGCTTTTCGTGGAGCGTAGGAGGTTTTTCTGTCGGATGCTCGTAAGTACCTACTACGAGTCTTTTTGCGAGCCAGAGGTCAAATAAATCGATGATATCTTCGAGGACTCTGTTTCCAACTCCTACTTCTTTATCCAACACTTCTGTAAGATTCCTCAGATCAGGTGAAAGATATGGTTTTCATCGAGTCGCATACACACACGGTTCGTAACTTCGATTGAAAGCAATCTGCGGTGTAGCATTCATATTGTTCTTAACCCAGAGACATACTCTTCTCGGTTCGAGTTTTAGTCACATGTAGATATCTTGAATAAGACCAATACCATTTGGATCATTCCAACAGAAGACATGTGTATCAGGGTTTGCATGATCAAGACCATTCGTGAAAGCACTTGTGAGAAATGCTCTGTATGCTTCTTTTGTTTTTCCGTCATTGGTTTTCTTTCCTCAGTACTGTTTTCCATTACTCAGTCCTTTGGAATAGTCGAGTCAGATGTTGTACGGAGGGTCGTAGTAGATCATCGAGATATTTCAGGATGTTTCCGGACGAGAGTTAACGAGCAAGGAAACATGTTCGGCATTGGTAGAATCTCCACACATGATTCGATGCTCACCGAGAGCGTATATGTCTCATAACTTGCTTTGTGGTTCTCAGATTTCTTCGAGTTCTTTCTCTACCTGAAAATCATCCTCTTCAACTCAAAGCATTGCATCCCACATGGTTGAAAGTTCGGCATTATCGAAACCAACATCAAGGAGCATTCAGATTTCGAAGTCTTTGAGGATCTCGAAATCCCAGTCGCCAGTGTTCTGATTCAATCGAAGATTGAGCTCCCTCTCACGCTCGGGAGAGAGTGAAAGATAGAGCACGGGTACTTCTTTGATTGCAAGAGCTTTCGCTGCTTCGAGTCGGAAGTGTCAGCCTATAACCACATTCTTTCTCTCCGGAAGAATGTTCACGATAATCGGATCAACAAGTCAGTACTGACGGATGCTTTCCATCAGGTTCTGCATTTGTTTTTCCGTATGCTTTCTTGGGTTATACTCCGAGGCACGAAGAACATCTACGGAAACGTAGACGATTTTCTGACGAAGGTCTGAGACTTTGTTTTTCTGAGACATAAATAAAAGGGTAAAAAAGTAAAAGGCATAGAGCCCACACTCTCCACTCTCCATATGTCACGGGCAATGCGAAATAAAAGAAGCTACTTTCTTGGATTTACTTTTTCAATAAAGAAAAACCTATATCTTGTAAATATAGGTTTTTGGTTGATATAATGAGTAGTCTGTCAAGAGATGTGTCACGTAATATTTACTCGTTCAATGAAGAGAAAATAAGAGAATCATTTAGCAATTCAAATGCAGTTTTTTGAAGAAATCTCGAATACCGTTTCTGTAAAACAGACTGCTCTCTAATAGAAAGTTGAAACAAAGGCTTGTACTCTCCATTTTCTAACACGAATGAATCAGCTTTAAGACCAAAGAAAAGCTGCAAATCTTCAGATAATCTTTCTTTTATTTTTCTTTGAGTTTGTGGAATTTCCTCATTTTCATACCACGCAAAACGACATCAAAGACTCATGAAATAAAGAATTTTTCATCAATCAGATATTATCCCTTCCTTGGTATTCTCTAGACGCATTTCGTGAAAATTTGTCGTTCGAAAAGATTTTCCTTTGAGAAGTATGCGAATTGTAGAACGTGATGGATGTTTCACATCAAATTTATCAATAAAAATTTTTATATCTTTCCATTCTGTGCCTTCTGGCAAAGGAATATCCATAGCCGCTAGATAATTTTTGTTCTTTTTATCATCTTCAATGATGCCAAAATGTGATTCCGTAGTCGTACTCGCTATAGAGCTTACGTCATTTTGTGACAGATGAGGGTGTCGAGCCATTATATCCGCCATCATACGTTTTTTAGTCTCATCTCTGTTTCAAAAACTTTTTGTTTCATAATGTACTCAAGGAGCAGGAACAGATTTTTGAAGATTAGGATCTCATATAGTTACTGGTATATGATTAGTTGGTTTCTCTGGTATTCCAGGCAAACGCCCTCACGGGATTGGTTTAAAATATTCCATAATCAAGTTTGAATAGTAAGAAGCTCTGCAATATTTTATTGATTATCTTTCCATAACAAGCGCCGTCAATTATTGCAGCGCTTTTGACTGTGATTAAAATGAGTACTTTATTCTCTCACTATTTTTCTATGGAAGAACCAGAATATTCAGATCCTGAGTACGTTGGTAGTTTTAAATGTGGAAAAGGACGCAACCAGACAGTGAAAGTTTATGCAGTTTATAGATTGACCACACCAGAGGAGCAGGAAGAAATAGATATACAAATTCTCAGAATTTTGGGATTCTTATGGCGTTAAAAGTTGAAGAGTATACTCTATTATTTTTTACTTTTTTATGAAAAAACCATCCAAGCAAGAGGAAAACATCGTTGGTAAAGCTCTCTATGAGCTTATTAAAATACTTAACGAAATAGATTTATATCCTAAGAATACAGAGAAAAGCAGTCCTGATGAAGTAGTTATTAAGCAATGAAAGAAAAGTATCAGAGTGAAACTATAAAAATCATTTGCACATTTTTTTCTTTAGATTAGCATTATGATATGACTCAAACTGATGCACCTATAGATGATGAGAATCTTGATATTCTCAAAAGATGACCTCTCGCAATTAAGATAGCAGAGCTTATTAAAACTTTTTGATGAAAAGAAAGCATAGTCATAGGCATAGAATGACCTTGGTGATCATGAAAAACATCCTTTATAAATCTTGTTTTAAAACAAATAGTTGGAGATATTTTTCTTATGAAATTTAACCCCTGGAATTTTACTAATCAGAACGAATTAATTACTGACTTTTTCGCTTCTCTTCAGGCAATTTTAATAAAAGTTGGCAGTAAGGCACTCACCAAAACATTGGGACGATACGCTGGAAAGTTAAAATGAAAAGCAAATCCTAAGGTTACTTTTTTCGGTATTGTTGAAGTTGAAGCTTGAGATGTATTTAAAAAGGGAAATATGCCTCTTGAAGCAGAGAGAAATAATATAAACTCAGAGCTTACTAATTTACCCAAAAAGATAGTCATAGTTATCGATGATATAGATCGTCTTGATAAGGATGAAACTCGCCTCATTATGAAGCTTGTAAAAATGACAGCAAATTTCCCAAATACTATTTTCTTGCTGGCTTATGATCGGCAGAGAGTTGTTGAAAGATTAGAAGAAGATGGCTGGCCAGGAGAAGAATATCTCAAAAAAATTATTCAAGTATCATTTACTTTACCTAATCCAGATAGACAAGGTCTTGACGGAATTCTTGTTAATAACATCAATGAAACGATAAAGATGATATACGGAGACGTGGAACTGAATTCAAGTGAGCAAAAAAGATGGAATGATCTCCTATATGCAAAAATGAATGAATTATTCCTGACAATTCGTGATGTAAAACGATTTTCAAGCTCACTGCGATTAAATTGGTCAATTATAGGAAAGGAAGAAGTAAATATGATTGATTTTATAGCTGTAGAGATTATCCGAGTATTCACTCCTGCATTCTATAATTCCATAGCAGGCAATAAGACTTTTTTCACCAATAGCGATCCCTTTTCTTTAGGTAACATTGGTAAAAATACAACAAAAGTTCAAGAAGAAAGGAAACAGAAATATAATTCGCTTTTATCCAAAGTTCCAGAGGAGATCCGTGAAATTATTGATAAAATAACCCAGAATTTATTTCCTCAACTTTTATCTGTAAATCATAGTTCTGATTGACATAGCGAGTGGAGAATGGAGAGAAGGATTTGTTCGGAGGAAAGATTTTGATTCTATTTTCAATTGGGCATACCCGAATGAGCTGTGTCTGAAGTTGAGATAAAAAATTTCATCGAGAGTATCAACGATCAGGCTACCACGGAAGCAGCTTTGTTAGCATTTAATGGAGATAAACGAATAAGAGCAGCATTATCAAAAATACTAGATAAAATTAACACCTTGGATGAAGAAAAATTAGCAAATCTGATTGTTGTTTTATGGAAAGTTGGCGATCAGGTTAATGATGAGCGACAAGTAATGTTAGATTTTCATGATGTCGCTACGCAAATCAGATGGATAACAGATGTTGGTATGGAAAAAATAGTCCCTAAAGAATCACGATGAGCATTCCTAACAAAAATAATCGGAGAAAGTACAAGTTTATATCATCCTATAAGGGCAATAGGCGGATTTTATCATGCCATTGAAGAAAAACAAAAGAATGCAAATAATACTGAATTGCTTGTTAATGAAGCAGATTTGGCACCATCTAAAGCTATACTTTTGGATAGAATTAAACAAAAGGCACTAGATTGAACTCTACCAACTGAAGAACATTTTATGTTTTTCCTCTACCGTTGGAAGGATTGGTGAAATATTGAAGACGTCAAACAGTATGTTAAGAGCATTATTCAGACGAAAAAATGACTTTTTTCTTATATAAAATCATGAGTATCGAAAGTCTTTTCGACACAAGGAGATTACAAACAATCAGATAAAAAATCCTTAGAACTTTTTGTTGACGCAGAAGAACTCAAAATTGCTATTGAATGAATAACAGAAGCTGAACTTGCTGAAGCAACAAAAGACGAAAAAGAAGCGTTGGAAATATATAAAAATCCTAAAGAAAGATGGTAAAAAGCTAATCCTTTTTTAGGTGTCCCATTTGTCCCATTTATTGCTAGACCCGACTGCTCAACCATTACGTACACTATTGTCACATTGTGACCCTACTACCTAGGGTCATTTTTTATATCTAAAGTATATTTATACATAAAATAAACATTGAATAAAAAAATAAACTTGTCAAAATATTATTTTCTGTATAATGAGCTCAGTACACGTTACAAATTCAGATAAATTCTTTTATAGTGAGATCGTCGATATTGGTTTTAATTAAGAGAGTCTATCAATACACAACAGTGTCCTTCGCCTGAGCAGAGTCTTACCTAAAAGAATAAAATTTATAGGACCAGCCTCACGCGGTTCTATTTTTTTCTTTTTTAGTATGTTCGATTTTTCGAAACGGTTAGAGGATTTTGAAACTGGTAAACCTACCGGTGGTCGAGGTGCACGTGGCAAATATAATAGGGAAGAGCGAGCTCCAAGATCTGGAGGCTTTTCTGGTGGTCGTGGCGGCGAACGCAGAGGTTTCGGCCCTGGTCATGCTCCAAGTCGTTCAGGCGGTACTACAGCTGATCGTCCTGTCTTTGGTGGTGAGCGAAAACCCTATGGTGCTAGTCCTGCACGTGGTGGCTTTTCTGGTGGTGAACGGAAGTCTTTTGGGGCAGGTGCTCCAGGTCGTACGAGTTATAACGGTGGGAGTGGTCGTGGTGGTCGTCCAAGTTTTGGTGGCCGAGGTTCTTCATTTGGTGGTGGCTCTCGTGGTCGCTCAGGTGGTCGTCGTATGCCTCCTCAACCAAGCTACAAACAGTATATGTTTACTCCGACAGATGAATCTGGCGAGCTCAAATTCACTCCGTATGAAGTAACGAAGAAATTTCATGATTTTGCCCTCGATGAGCATATTACAAAAAATATAGATAAAAAAGGCTATGAAAAGCCAACAGAAATCCAAGAAAAAACACTTCAGGCTATCATGGATGGTCGCGATATGCTCGGTCTTGCGAACACTGGTTCTGGTAAAACAGCAGCCTTTCTCATTCCAATTCTTCATCGTATGCTCTCTGGTGTCAAAAAACGAATGCTCGTTATGACGCCAACTCGTGAGCTCGCTGATCAGATACAGACAGAATTTCGTTGGATAGCACAGGGCACATTTCTCCGTTCAACCGTTGTCGTCGGTGGTGCGAGTGCTCGTAATCAAATCATGGATATCAAGCGTGGAGTACACTGTATTGTCGCGACTCCAGGTCGTCTCAAAGACCTCTACGATCGAGGTGTGATAGATTTTTCTGACTATGGTCATGTCGTTCTCGACGAATTCGACCGTATGCTCGACATGGGTTTCATCAATGATATCAAGGAAATTATGGCGATGCTCCCAGAAGACAAGCAAACTGTCCTCTTTTCTGCGACTATGTCTCGGGATATTGAGAAGCATGTTCACTCTTTTCTCAAAAATCCAGAGAAAGTAACTATCAAATCAGAGCCAGTTGGTTCTCGTATTGCTCAAGAAGTTGTCTTTTATACGACTGGTCTCGACAAGAAAAATAAGCTTCACGAGATACTTCAAAAGGATAAAGAAGGAAAATACCTCATCTTTACACGCACAAAACGAGAAGCTGATCGTGTCTCTGATGATCTTCGCGATCTCGGCGCGCCTGCTGATGCTCTCCACGGTGATAAATCACAGAATCTTCGTATGCGTGTCACTGGTAAATTCCGTACTGGACAGCTCAAAATCCTCGTTGCGACTGATGTTGCGGCCCGTGGTCTCGATATCCCAGATGTATCACATGTTATCAACTTTGATGAACCAGCGACTCGTGAGGATTATGTTCACCGTATTGGTCGTACAGCTCGAGCAGGAAAGCAAGGTACAGCATATACGTTTGTAAAAGGAGGAGAGTATTAGTTGCAATAATCATATTTATATTTATAATATACATATGAAAGTCAGACAAATACCTTCCAATGCTCCTGAATCTCCCATGAGGAGATTGCTTCTTCGTGGATGATTCGCTGCTCTTATTGCTCATACCCTTACGGCTTGTGATGATGGGCGTGCTTGAGCTCAAGACATTCCAAAAAAATGACCAACTCCTGTACCGACACCTGTACCAAGCCCAAAAGCAGACGAGTTGCCTGCGGAAACTGTACCAAATCCGTACCCACTTCCAAATAATCAATTTGAAGTATTACCTGCTGTAGAGCCACTTGATCCAGCTTTTCTTGCTCGTGTCGAGAAAATCACTCTGGAGGAACGTAAGAATCATCTGATGTCTGCAAATGGAGGAGGGAAAGCCTCTGACGAAGTAGATAAATTGCAAAAACTTTGACTCAGGCCTTTTGATACCCTTGCGGAAATTAAGCAAGCTTTTACGTCAGAGAAACTTATTTCGTTACCTCCTATTTCTGAGGGGCGTTATTTTGCCATTGGTCTTATCGGAGAAGCAGATCCAGATAATAAATTTTGGTATCATCTTATTCATCCTGATGCATATAATCGCTTTAATACTTATGTTGCGAAGGTGTTTTATGCTAAAACAGGTAAAATGCTGAAGGTGTGAGGGTTGGTTCGCTCAGAAGAATATCAGGAAAAACTCAGAAAAGGGAATATCCAAGCGACAAAAAAGACATCACCTCATGAATTTGGTCGAACGATTGATTTTTCCATTCCTCAGGTTTTTGATCCACAAAGTCGAACTATGGTACCTATGAGTCCGCAGGAGCGTGAATTTATCTCACGCCTTTTGACGTATTATGAGAAAGTCTCTCCAGAGAGAACTTCGTGGCTTGTCGAAGGAGGTAACGCCTATCACGGGACACATTATCCGATTCCTAAAAAGTAATTTTTATAATATTTAATATTCTTTATGAATTCAGTTTCTCCATCTCCTTCTCTTTCTTTCCTTCAAAGACTCGAAAAAGAGTATCCTATTGATACAATTTTTCAAGGCGTTTCGGTCGATGTACATGCGATTCTCCAACAAAAAAGAATACCTGGACCTGCTGGAATTCCACCTCAACTTGAACTACTTGAAAAAATGATGGATGTTTCTCCTGATACGACTGGTATTGTTGGGGGATATAGACTTTCCGTTATAGATCGAATTAGATCTAATATATGATTTAGAGGTCTATTGGGACTTGGTGACCAATTAAAAACAGAAGCACATAAACAATTTTTCTCACAGCTTTTGTTTTCTTATATGGGAAATCGCTTAAAGGAAAAAGATGCTGCTTTTGATGCTGATATGGAGGATTTTTGAGCCTTTTGTCAGAAAAAATGATTTTCTCGTGAGGGGAATATAGCTCAATTTATTCAAAGAAGTCCTGCTTATTATAATGCTTTTCCTCCAAAAAAGGAAGCGGCATAATTTTTATTTTCTTTTTCTAAAAAGAACATAGAGTAAAAGATATGTTTTCTTTTCATGTTACATCGACTGACTGATTTGCCCGTGCTGGTATTCTCGAGACTCCACATGGCACGATTCGAACTCCCGTATTTATGCCAGTAGGCACGGCTGCGACCATCAAGTGAATCACACGAGAGGGCATAGCACAAATGCAGACACAGATTATGCTCAGCAACACCTATCATCTCATGCTTCGTCCTGGAGCAGATATCGTCGAGAAAATGGGGGGACTTCATGCATTCATGAATGTAGATATTCCTATTTTGACTGATAGTGGATGATTTCAGGTTTTTTCACTCGGTCATACACGAAGCGGGAGATCACTCGTCAAAACGACCGAAGAGGGCGTCCGTTTTCAATCCCATATCGATGGATCAAAGCATTTCGTGAGCCCAGAAGATGCTATGGATATACAATCAAAACTCGGGGCTGATATCATTATGGCTTTCGATGATGTAGCCCCAGGAAATGCGACCTACAAACGTGCACGACAAGCACTCGATCGTACACATGACTGGATCGAGCGGTGTATCGTCCAATGGCAAAAAAATGAGAAAATCCGCGCAGAAAAATGACTTCATCCACAGACACTTTTCCCGATTATTCAGTGAGTGACCTACGAAGACCTCCGATTAGAGTCTGTTCGTTTTTTGCGAAAACTGCCGACACTTGGTATCGCTATCTGAGGACTCTCTGTCTGAGAGAGTACAGAATCGATGCTGAAAATGCTCGATCTTCTAGCTCCAGAACTCCCTGTCGAAAAACCACACTATCTCATGGGAGTAGGTACGCCTGAGGATCTCGTTGAAGCTATTGCTCGCGGTGTAGATATGTTTGACTGTGTTCTCCCGACACGTCTCGGACGACATGGTGAGATATTTACATCTCGAGGATATATGAAAGTAAGTCGAAGTACTCTTGCTGGTTCTCTCGAAAAAATCCCAGTATTACCGGGATTTGAAACTTCTGTGAGTGAAAACTATACACTCGGATACCTTCGCCATCTCATTCATGCTGATGAGTTACTTGGTCAGATACTTCTCTCTATGCATAATGTAGAATTTCTCATGCGTCTCTGCGATAGAGCTCGAGAGGCTATAGAAGGAGGAGAATATGAGATGTTTCGAAAACAATTCTGGGAAAACTACATACTGTAATTATTTCCCCTCCAAGACTTTATTGAGTTTTGGGAAAAGCATGACAGCGAGAAGGAGGGCAGCAATAATGATAGCCATATTCTCTGCTGGGCCTGTGGCGACTTTTGTCGGATCTGATCCTGCTGAGTTGAGCTTTGGTTTTGCATTATAGGCGGGTATATCTTCGCTTGTTGTATCTTTTGAAGCAGTTGTGTCAGTAGTTTCTGCAGTAGTATCAGTACTTGCATCAATGGGAGGGGTGCCAGCACTATTGAGATCAGGAGTAGCGGTATCATCCGTTGTTTTTGTTGGTGTAGTTGTAGATGTACTGGTAGGAGTAGTGGTTGATGGGGTCGTTGTTGAAGTGGTAGTTGGTTTTGTTGTAGTAGGAGTTGCAGTAGTTGTAGTAGGAGTAGTAGTCGTAGTCGTTTTTGGTGTTGTGCTTGTTGTCGTTGTGTTCGTTGTTGTAGATGTATTTGTCGTGGTAGTTGTTGTAGATTTTTTTGGAGTATACGATACACAATAATTTACTGTCTTTTTTTCTGATTCTTTGAAAGTACCCATTTTGAGCTCATAGTATGAAATAGGTACTTTGACGACAAAATATGCATCTGTTACTTGTTTTGGACTCGTGAGAGCCACTGAAGTTTTATCAGCAATAGTTTTAATAGTAAGTGTTTTCCCGGCATCAAGACTAAACATATTGAGACCGTCGAGGTCTTTCCATACAACATCTGTACCCCAGGTGAGACCTTTTTCGTCCCATGTTGTTGGTGCTGTCGCAATGTTTGTTTTTATTTCAGCAGAACTCTGACTTGTTTCGTAGAAGTTTTGGTTGATACCATCAAGCGTATTTTCCCAAGAGAGATCTTGCTTTGTGAGCGTAATGCTCGTGTCAGTAGTAGCAGCATCACCAGCGGTCTGACAGACCTGACACTGGTTGTCGGTGAAATATTTCTGGCTCGAACACTCGACTGTATCAGCATGAGAAAAGCTGATAGAAGCTCCTAAAAGAGCAAAAATTGCTATTTTTTTTGTGGAGAACATAGTATGTGGCTTATATGACATACCCGTAGCATACACTATTTTCTTTTCTATATCAAAAATCCCCCAGGACAATAAACTTGTCATGGGGGATAAATATGTTCTATAATAGAATTATTCGTTTATTCGGAAAACTATGGTATCTGTCGCTTCACCAGTCACCCCAGTTTTCTTCACTTTATAGGTAATTGTATATGTGATACCTTTGTTTGCATCGGTGAGTGTCGATGATCATGTTGTTGGATAGAGTCCGTTGAGATTAGTTGCTACCCAAGAAGCATCGCCAGTACAAGCTGCACCGTTTGCGCGTGTACAAGTAAATGAACTACTTGCTGTTGTACCATTCGTTCCAACCCATTTGTAGTTGAATTTATCACCTGAATTGAGAGTGATATCTTTGACATATTCTCCTGTATCTTTTCTGATACTGAGATCGGCAGCTGTAACTGTAAATACTTTTTCTGTTGTTTCAGCGACATTTTCACCACGGATAGTGATTTTCACTATTCCGTTGCTTTTCGTGGCACCAGCATTAGAGAATTTTATACCTGGAATAGTGACTTCTGATTGACCAGCTGGGATTTTCTGAGCTCCCTGAGGGAAAGTCGCACCATCATCACCATCCACAATAATAAAGAAATCACCTGTATAGCCAATATATGGGAGACCATTGGTTCCTACTGCTTTTACGGTGATGCTAAAGTCATTACCAGCAGCAACTTTATCATTTGCAGTTGTGACTGTAAAATTGCCCATACTGACTCCACCGACGCCAACTGTTTTTGTGGCGACAGCAACTGGAGCTGACGTGGCACTTGCTGTACTATCTATGAGATTGAGACTAAAGGTATGACTCTCTACAGTGCTACAAGTAATCGGCCCAAAAAAGACATCAGCACTTCCTGTATTAAGGTATTGAGAGTCACCAGTGTAAGTACATTTGTTGCTGGTGAGAGACGCAGAAGAAAGTTGGACTTTCATTGGTGCATTTGTGCCTGTAGTAGCCGGAGGAGTGGCGATAGTAAGAGTTGGAGCCGCTGTACAGTTGACTGCACCAATAAGTTTGATGTCAGTTACATAACCATCTACGACAGTTGCTCGGGCAGTTGGTCGTGTTGTACATGTACCGCCACTGACGGTAACAGTTGGAGCAGTGGTGTAGCCCATACCGCTTGAGGCGATAGATGCAGTTGTACCAGTGGTATTTGCCGTTGCAGTCGCAGTGTAGAGACGATTAGCAGTTGTTTTGAGCCAGAATGGTTGATTTGCCTTTACGTCTGAATTAACTGTCGCTGTACTTGTTCATCCATTGACTACTGAAACGGTGCTTCCGAGAGTTCCTTTGAGACAAGCGCCATCACCACAACCGAATTCACATGTACGAGATTTGTCATGAGTTGCGTCTGCGACATATTCAAGTCCTGAACAGAAATGTTCTGTAAGAGTTGATCCACTACAAGATTCTGTTACTGCTGCACGAGCTGTATCGTATTTAAAAGTAATGACTCCTTTTGTATACTGACTATTTGTCGGATCTGTTGTTATACAGATATTTGGTCTTTTTGAAGTATACCAAGAGATAAACTGATTCGTAAGTCGTATATCATTTGACAGGCTATTGATAGAGTCAGTTAGTTTTTTAATACTTGTTTTGACGCTTGTATCAACATCGAGAGCACTGAGTTTTGTATCTATTCCGTTTTTGTAATCATCAACGAGACCATTTGCAAGGGTAGTTATACCTGTTGCAATAGTTCAAGTGATGTTGTTATTGGTAAGCAGGGTAGTGAGACTATCTCTGTCACTTTGACGAAATGCGGTGATTTTAGGTAATCGGTCAGTAGCATCTACATATCCCTTTTCGAGAACATCGAGTTGATCTGTCGTGAGAGATCCTCCAATGACAGAAGATTGGAGACTCTTCATTATATCGAGAGCTTTATTAAAGTTAGAATCACTACCTTCTGTAATGCTGTGAGAATTTTTTGTCACGTACCACCCGCCACCTATCAGTACGACGAGCACTACGAGAAATGCTCCTATCTTGAGGACACCTTTCATAAGAAAAAGATAAATAATAAATATATAACCCGTGCAGTTTATTTTATTATTGCCATGATGTCAAATATGCGGCCTTATTTATATCCTTGACTCCAAGCCTTTTTCTATACAATGCTCATGTTTTCTCCCGTTTACCGGGATAAATTTATTTATTCTTTTCTTCCTTATGTCTGCAACTGACGACAAGAAGCGTAATATCCGTAATATCGGTATTATCGCGCATATCGATGCTGGTAAAACTACCACAACTGAACGCATCCTCTTCTACTCTGGTAAAACTCATAAAATTGGTGAAGTACATGATGGTGCTGCGACTATGGACTGGATGGAACAAGAACAAGAGCGTGGTATTACTATTACTGCTGCTGCTACAAAGACATCATGGAATGGTCTCGATATCAATATCATTGATACTCCAGGTCACGTAGATTTCACAATCGAAGTAGAACGTTCAATGCGTGTCCTCGATGGTGGTATCGTCGTCTTCGATGGTTCACAGGGTGTAGAGCCTCAGTCAGAAACAGTTTGGAAACAGGCTGATAAATACGGTGTTCCTCGAATTGCTTTTGCAAACAAGATGGATAAAACTGGTGGAGATTTTGAAATGACTTTTGAATCAATCAAGAAGCGTCTTGCTGGAAACAAGGTTGTTCGTGCTCAACTTCCTATCGGTCGTGAAAACGAATTTAAGGGTATTATCGACCTCGTCACTATGAAGGCTTGGGAATTCAAGGGTAATATGGGTGTAGAAGTCGTTGAACGCGCTTTCCCAGAAGATATGAGAGCTCGTGCAGAAGCATGTCGTCTCGAACTTATCGAAAAAGCTGCTGAACAAGATGATGTACTCATGAATAAATACCTCGGTGGTGAAGAACTCACTGTTGAGGAAATCAAAGCTGGTATTCGTAAAGGTGTCCTCTCTGGAAACGTATTCCCACTGTTCTGTGGTTCTGCTCTTGCGAATGTCGGTGTTCAAAAAGTCCTCGATGGTGTCGTCGATTACCTCCCTTCACCTCTTGATATTAATGAAGGTAAAATTGTTGGTACTGAACCAGATGATGATGAAAAAAAGGTCGAATTCAAACAACTTGATTCTGAACCACTTTCAGCGCTTGCATTCAAAATCATGACTGACCCATTTGTTGGTCGTCTGACTTTCGTTCGTGTGTACTCTGGTGTTCTCAAATCAGGTACTGCTGTCACCAATGCTAATAATGGTGAATCAGAACGTATCGGTCGTATCGTCGAAATGCATGCGAATAATCGTAAAGAGATTACTGAAATTTCAGCTGGTAATATTGCGGCTGTTATCGGTCTCAAGGAAACAAAAACTGGTCACACTCTCTGTGACAAGGCACATCCTATTAAACTCCTCTCTCTCGATTTCCCAGAGCCGGTTATCTCTGTGTCTGTAGAGCCAAAATCAAAAGCAGATCAGGAAAAAATGGGTATCGCTCTCGGTAAACTCGCAGAAGAAGATCCATCATTCCGTATTCGTTCTGATGGTGAGACAGGACAGACAATTATCTCAGGTATGGGTGAACTCCATCTCGACATCATCGTCGATCGTATGCGTCGTGAATTCAAAGTCGAGTGTAATGTTGGTGCTCCTCAGGTAGCGTACCGTGAGACAATTACTCAACTCGTCAAAGATCAAGAATTTCAATACAAAAAGCAGACAGGTGGTCGTGGTCAATTCGGTCATGTCATCATCACGTTTGAGCCTATTACAGAAGATATGAGAAAAGCTGAACCAGAAGAATACAAGGAAGAAAATCGATTTATCGATGAGATTAAGTGAGGTGTTATTCCACGAGAATTCATCCCAGGTGTCGAGAAAGGTCTCGATGCGTCATATGCTCGAGGTGTGATTGCTGGTTATCCTATGGTCAATGTTCAGGCGACTCTTACATTTGGTTCTTACCACGATGTCGATTCGAATGAGCTCTCATTCCGTATTGCTGCGAGCCGATGTTTCCGAGAAGCTTCAAAGAAAGCGAAGCCTATTCTCCTTGAACCTATCATGAAAGTCGAAATCTCAACTCCAGAAGAATATATGGGTGATGTCCTCGGTGACGTCAACGCAAAACGAGGTCAAATCAACGAAATGACTGACCGTGGTATGGCAAAAATCATTGCTGCATTTGTTCCACTCTCAGAAATGTTTGGTTATTCTACCTCTCTCCGATCTATGTCTCAGGGGCGTGCTACTTATGCAATGGAATTCTCACATTATTCTCCAGTTCCAGCGGCTATCACTGAAAAAATCCGCGCTGAACGAGGTGTGAAATTCGAAGAAGATGATGAATAGTATTTTCTCTTATTTGTCCTATAAACTCCCACGGAAACGTGGGAGTTTTTCTTTGATTTTCAGATAAAAATCATAGAGTAGGGATGTGTTTATTTTCTTTCTTTTATGAAAAAACTTTTTCTTACCTCTCTTGTTCTCTTCTTCTTTTCAGCATTTGCTGCTCCGTCCCCAGTCGTCCAGGTTATCTCCTACAAAGAGCCTCTTGGTATGTATTTCTCACTCCAGGGGTGGGGGAGTGGTTCCATTATAGATAATGCAGGTCATATTATTACGAATAATCATGTCGTCGATGATGGACTCGGTGGTATCTCAGATGATTTTTCTATCTGTCTCACAGAAGATACCGCTGTTCCTCCTAAATGTTACTATACTGCTTCAGTCATCGCCCGAGATCCTGATAAGGATATCGCATTACTCCAAATAGATACGAATGATATCTTTGGTCGACCAGTAAATTTTTCAAACTTTACCACACTTCCTCTCGACACGAACTACACACCAAACACAGCTGATGTAGTGAATGCTCGCGGATATCCGTGGGTTGGTGCAAATACAATTACAGAAACTCAGGGGATTGTATCGGGGACATATGCCTATAATGGAAATACTTATATTAAGACCGACACATTGATTGCAGGTGGAAATTCGGGGGGGCCTCTTATTAGAGACGGTAAAGTTGTGGGTATTAATACATTTCTTATTGGTGGAAATTCTGATCCAGCACTTGGCTATTCTCTCTCCATACGCGAAGCAAAATCTTTTATAGATGCTTCTCTCACCAAGACAACAAAACTTCAGGCAAATAATCCGAAATTTTCACCATTTCTTCAGACTGTTACTGATGCTTCTCAGAAAAAAAGTATCACTGACCCTCTTGTTACTTTTAATTTCCCAACAAAATATAATGTTACGACATACATCCCGTGATCCTATATTGATGGTCAGATAGCAGAAGAGAGTAGTACTGGTGTTTATGGCTTCTCATTTATGCACTTCAATACTCCGAGCCTCAAAACTCCCGAAGAAATCAGATATTTTCTCTCAGGACAGTCGTTTTTTCCGTTTTGGCAGGATGTAAAATTTAAAACTGTGACTATTGGTGGACAAGCTTTTTATGAGGTCGATACTCTCTGAAATACTGGCGGAGACAAGACAAAAACACAATATGTCTATTTTAAAATTATTGATGAGCATCATCTGATATTGCTGCAACTCTCTACACCATTTTCTAATGAGACCACCTATGATGCTCTGCAGAAGAATATAGCAGCATTTCTCGCAGGAGTTTCATTTCCAGCGAAATTTTCTTTTCCTTTGAACACACTTATAGATGTTACTGATGCAAATGTAGGAGTTTTACCACCGGCAGAATCTCTCGTTGATTTTCGCTCCAATTTTTTCCCATACAATGGTGTGATTTCTCAATTTATGGCTAATGCTCAGGATCTTTTTACGGTCAGAAACTATCTCGGAAATCTCTGGAGCTATGCTCAGATCAGTATCGCACCAAATTCATTTTATACCGAATGAACGACAGCGAGTGAGCTTCTCAGTCGGCTCAAGGAGTCGCCTTACTTTGGTCAAAATTCAGAATCACAGACAATTACTTATAAATGACATGAGGGTTTTTCTGTTTGTGATGTGAGTAGCGATTTACGTCTTTTTGATGAGAAAAATTCACAGAAATTTGCTACTCAGTGTGAAATAATACTTCTTATTGGAAAGAATAATTCTCATTTCCTATCACTTTTCTTCTACACTGATAAGCAGTATAAGAATGATATTATGAGCATTATGAAAACTTATCTCGACAAAACACTTGTTTTCCCGACTGACGGTGTGACAAATTTTGGTACTGCAGGCATTCAACTTGCTTATCGGGATGTAGAAGATCAATCTCAGGAATTCCGTGACACACTCAAATACCTCGTCAAATACGGAATCCTCTCTCCTCGTGCAAATTTTGATGGGGAGCTCCCACTTACTTGGGATGCCTATGCGCGTCTTCATGTCTGGGCTGTTTACCACAAAAAATTCAGTGATCATATCAATCCAAATGACAATAAAAGTCCTACATTTGAATCAGTTATTCGGAAGCTCCCTATTAGTCGAAATGCCTATGTCGATAGTTCAAAACGTGATTATTTTGAACTGATGCTCAGTATGAGTCTCGCTGGCGTAAAACTCTCAAGTTATAGTGAATCAACCCTCAATCAATTTAGATCTCAATCGACGACAAAATATCGAGAAGAGTGGCAAAAAATAGAAGATTTCGAATATCAGTATTTTCATGGACAAAAAATGGGGCCAAATGGTTCCTCATACTTCAACACAGGCTCTTACTCAAGTGATTTTGCGACCTACTATAATCCGATTACAGGCCTTTCTCGAGAGCCAGTCATCGGCCAGGATTCTATTCAGTTTGGCTCTGTTGCTCTCAGTCCAGAAGATCAAAAAATTATCGATGCAGAGATAGCGTGTACCAAAAATGCTGCTCGATATTTCTCTCCTGAATGTTTCAAGAAAAGACAGGAATATGTCTGGTCAAATCTCAATTATTCTGTTTTGACTAAATGAGAAGCTATCAGTGCACTTCTCCCATCGATTGACTTTGCTCTCTGGGATGCTGAACTCGCCAAAAAGAAAACAGTCAAAATAGAAGAAGAACAGAAATAAGGAAGAGGGGACTATTTGACTCCAAATATCTCTAAACTATACTGAGAGTACTTATTTCCTAACCTTTTTCCTATGCAACCACAAGTAATTTTGCAGATAGATAGCTCTGCTGAGTACGATAGAGAGGTTATTGAAAGACTCGTGAATGACAGCATGGGTAAAGTAGATGCATATCTCCGTCGTTATGATAATAAGCCCGATGCAGAGGTCCGTATCGAGGTAACGATCAAGAAAAATGCAGATGATTCATTTTATGGCAAGCTCCATGCTCACGTAGATGGTCAGCTCATCATGTTTGAGCGAGAAAAATTCTTCAAGCTTGATGATCTTATTCATCATGCATTTCAACACATGAAAGAACAGTTGGCGGCTAAATAATCACGATACATATAAGAATGGAACCATTGTCACTCAAAGGGAAGCGTGTAGAATTGCTTCACCATACACATCCAGATAATCTCACAGAACTTCTCCTCTCTCTTCGCGGATCAGAGGAGAGTTTTTTTCGTGGCGATATCGTCCATGATCCTCTTTTATTGCCCGATATGCCATCCGCTATTCATCGCATAGCTTTTGCAAGAGACAGAGGGGAAAGAGTTATGATTTTTGGAGACTATGATGTTGATGGTGTCTCTTCGACTGCAGCACTTTTCTTATTTCTACGAGACGAGCTATGACTCGATGTATCATATCGTCTTCCACATCGTGTTCACGACGGTTATGGAATCAAACCGTATCATATGGACGAGATAGCTCAAACTGGTACAAAGCTTATTATCACCGTGGATTGCGGTACAAAAGATGGGGAATCCATAAATCATGCAAAGAATCTCGGCATAGACGTCATTGTTACGGATCATCATTCATGTCCAGAAGTATTGCCATCGTGTGTTGGAGTTGTCAATCCAAAGAGAAAGGATTCTCTCTATCCTTTTTCTGGGCTTTCTGGCTCGTGAGTTGTATGGAAGGTGATTCATGCTTTGTCTGATTTTTTCTTTCCAGAGAGGACTCAGGATATGCTTCGTAAATATGTTGATATTGTTTCTCTTGGTACTGTCGCTGATTGTATGCCAATGTTAGATGAAAATCGTACTATTGTTCGTCAGTGAATAATACAGTCTCAATCATCTCACCATCCATTTTTTCAAACTTTTGTTGATACCTTAAAAAGACCTATTTTGACGGAAGAAGATATATGATTTTTTATTGGCCCTCTTCTCAATGCAGGCGGTCGCATCACAACCCCGTACCAGAGTATCAGGACACTTCTTGCTTCTTCTCTTGATTCCTTTTCACACATACAAGAACTCATTGCAGTGAATGAAACACGAAAGGGGAAATCTCGTGAGGCAGTAGAAAAAGCCTTAGAAAATATTGATGCACAGCAATCTCTACTTATATATGTTGATGAAAAACTCGAACATGGTATCTTGTGACTTGTTGCCGGTAGACTCACAGAGATGTATCATAAACCGAGTGCTGTTTTTACGCTTCATGAAGGGTACTATGTCGGCTCTCTTCGTGCTCCAGCTGGTGTCGATCTTGTAGCAATGCTCGAATATGCGTCTACTCATTTAACTCGTTTTGGATGACATGCTGGAGCTGCAGGCTGTACTATTCAGGCATCTCATATGGAGGAAGCCTGTAAAAATCTCCAGATATCTGCCACTTTTTTGATGAAAGATATCGATACTACACCTATTGTCCGCATTGACACAATTCTTGATCCTGCAAAAATCACCCTTAATACTCTCTCTGAGATAGAATCACTCCGTCCTTTTGGAATAGGGTTTCCGGCTCCTATTTTTCTCCTAGAAAATATCTGTGCACCCATCAGGTCACTCGGGCAAACTGGCGAGCATATTCGTTGGGATGTACCAGGAAAACTTGAAATTATTTGATTCCGTATGGGTGAATATGTACCAGTTTTTTCAGATAAACCACGTAGCCTCATTGGCACACTCAAAGCTCATACATGGCGGGATACTGTCACACTACAATTTCATGTTATTGATGGTTTTTAGTCTTTTATTTCGCTTTTATTTCAGTGATTTTTTGAGCGATAGTCGTGATAAATTCTGTTAATAGGAGGTAGACAGGTACACCCAAAAAGAACCCTGTTATGCCCATGAAATGTTCTGATACAAAAAGTATAATAAAGACAATTGGAGCTGGTATATTGAGAGACCGTCCCACTAAACGAGGATTAAGAAAGTATCCTTCTATTGTATGTATGACGAAAAGCATAGCGATAATTGTGATGACGATGCCCCATCCAGGATAGGCGGAAACACCAGAAAAAACAATAGGTATGCCTCAGATAAATACGCCGAGAATCGGGATGAAGCTCGTAAGAAAGGTGATACATCCAAGAGCAAGTATGTATGGGAATACAAAACTTCCATTATAGGTAATTCCTCAAAATATTATACCTATGATTATCAGTGTGGTAACAGTCAAAACCGTATTTACCAGTGCTATCTGAGATTGAGCTTGAAATACGAGACCAAAACTATTCACTATTTTTTCAAAGACAATCCTGAGGTCATGATAAAAAAAAGCAAAAGGTCATTTTTTCATCTGTGCAAAATATTTTTGTACTTTTTCGTATTCCATAAGCCATACATAACTCAGTATGTACCCGAAAATAACCTGGAAAAATATACTTCCTATGTGAAAAAATTGTGCAAGAATGGTTCGTGTGTCTGTTTCGGGCGATATCACATTGATGAGATCTCCAACTTTATAGGATATGTTTTGCCACTGACTGAGCGTATTTTTGATATCATCAATACCCATATCAATAGAGAGTCTCTGTGAGAGGGATTGTAGGAGCCCAATAAGGTCGGAAATCAGAGCGGGTCCTATATCTCGAATTGCAAACGAGAGCACGAGAGCAAAGAGGATGTAGAAAATTGTGATGAGTACTTTCTCTTTTGCTATCAAATTGAGTCACTTTTTAAACTGTTTCGGTGATTTGTTGATTACTTTATGAATGTATTTTTCTGACCACTGAGCGATTACCTGGAAGAGATATCAGCAGAGAAATGCTGTTAAAAAAAATACTGCAAAATCTCTCGATACATATACGAGTGTTATAATGCCAAAAAAAGAAAACAGATGTCCTCCAAATCGACGGGTGAGAATGTGATTTTGTAGAAAGTCTTTCATAGACCTCCATTATAAAAAACTATTCAAAAATAGCACGAGCTATATCAGCACTGTCTGTCTGGACTTCTTCTGTAATTTGTTTCTCATCACTCATAAAAGAAACTTTTGAGGCACCAAAGAAATTTGCCGCAGAAAGGAAAATAGGTTGTAGAGCTTTGTCTTCACAACGTCACTTGCCAAAGAGAGTTGTAGTGATGCGTATCTCATCATCTATTTTTACTATTTTTGCTGTACGAATGAGGGGGAGAATTACTCCTTTTATTTGAAGTTCTTGGAGTTTTTTGAGATAATTTTCTGCAGAAAAATCTCCAGAAATAACCGCATGAACATCAGCTATCTCGTGTGTTGGCGCTGGGATTTCTCCTTTTGTTTCTGGGAGTGCATGGCTCGCAGGAGCTATTTCGTGCTCTGGTATTGGTAATTCTAAAGTTGGAGGTGTTAGTTTTTCTTCCCGTAGAGGAAGAGCATCTTTTTTCTCTTCACTTGTGTGAGTTGGAGTCTTTTTAATAGTTCCTGATTTGATACGTTCGTAGAGAGCCATACGCATGATATCCATAGGGACAGCGACTTGTCTACTCTGGACGTATATTCTTGTAAAAAGGTCAAAAATTTCCTGATAGAGTGGGAACGATTTTTGCTCAAACGCCTCATTAATATTTTCTACAATCCACTCTGTCATCTGAGCAGCAAATTGTCGTACATCAGTTGCTTCTTTTTCCAAAGTCGAGAGGATTTTTTGTATTTCTTCTGCTTTTCCATCTTTGCAGGCATCAAATGTTTCTCTGAGAAAACCGAGACTTACCAGATGGAGTGCTGCTTCCACATTCTGTGTCTCTACTTTTTTATCAAATATGCATTTTTCAAGCATAGTAAGAGCATCTCGTAGACTTCCGCGAGCTCGGCGAATGATCATATCGAGTGCCTCTTTTTCTCTTGTTATTCATTCTTCTGTACAGATTTTTTCGAGCAGTCAGCGCATATCAGCTTCACCTATCTTTGTCAGATCAAAACGTATCACGCGAGAGAGTATCGTATCGGGAACCTTTGCTATTTCAGTTGTTGCGAGGAGAAAAATAGTATGTGCTGGTGGTTCTTCGAGGGTTTTTAAAAGAGCATTAAAAGCTCCTTTGGAAAGCATATGTACCTCATCGATGATGTATATCTTGTATTTTCATTGTGTTGGTGTGAATTTTGCATGATCAATAATCTCACGAATATTATCCACACCTGTATAGCTCGCTGCATCTATCTCTATCACATCAATCATTTGATGATTATCGAATGATACACAATTTGGACATGCGTGACAGGGGTTTCCGTCGGCTGTTATATTGTTACAATTGACCGCTTCTGCAAATATACGAGCAAGGGTAGTCTTGCCGATACCGTGGAATCAGAAGAATATATATCCATGATGAAACGTCTGAGTTTTGCAGGAATTGGCGAGAACTTTCTTCACAAAGTCCTGTCCGACGACATCAGAGAAGTTTTTTGGGCGGTAGGATTGATACAGAGACATAGGGGGAGTATAGGAGAAAAATCCTGAAAGTCACCCATATTTTCTCGTACTTCTAAAAAAATATATATACTAACCACAGTCTTTTAGCTATGTCTCCACATCCCATATACCTCGATTATGCCTCAACTCATCCTCGCAAGAAGGAAATAGCGAATATACGTGACGAATTTGAACAGAATTCTTATGCTAATATTGGTCGTTGAAACTATCATTTAGCTGAGAGTGCTCTCGTAGCCTATCAAGATTCTAAAAAAACAGTAGCTCAGTGGATAGGTTGTGATCCAGTAGAAGTACTCTATACGTACTCTGCGACGTATGCCCTCAACATTCTGGTTCTTGCGATCGAACAGAATGGTGTTATCTGAAAGGGTGACACTATACTTCTCTCCCTTTCTGAACATCATGCTAATATTGTTCCTTGGCAAATGTTGGCAGAGAGAGTCGGTGCGGTCGTCAAATTCATTTCACTGGATGATAATTACTGTCTCGATTTGAATGATCTACACAGTAAACTCGATGATACCGTCAAAGTGGTAAGCTTACAGTACGCTAGCAATGTGACAGGTGCTGTACACCCTCTTGAAAAAGTACGCGAAATGATAGGAAACGAGAGGCTTTTTTGTGTCGATGCAACTCAAATGACTCTTCATGGGCCTATTTCTATGAAAGATATTCAATGTGATGCTTTGGTCTTCTCTGGGCATAAAATGATGGCAGATACGGGTATCGGTGTTCTAGTCCTCTGGAAAGTGCTCCAAAAATCCTGGCAATCACCGATCAGTGGAGGAGGTGCTATCAATTTTGTCTCCATAGAAGGTTATGAACAGGCAGGCATACCAGAGCGATGGGAACCAGGTACTCCCCACATTATTGGTGCTGTTACCCTCAGTGCCGCAGTGAAGTATTTATGGGAAATGGATAAAAGCATTCGAGAAAAATATCAAGAAAATATTCACTTTATTAATTCTTCCTTTGAGAGAATCAAGACGAGAGGGGTGACTGTTTTTCATTCTGCTCAAAAACAAGCAATTGGCGTCTGGTCATTTGTGGTTAGAGATAAGCATTCTATCGATATAGCTGATGCATTTGGTGAGGAAAATATCTGCGTTCGTGCAGGACATCATTGCTGCGAGCCGCTCCATACGTATTTAGGTGTTTCAGGAAGTGTGCGTATGAGTATAGGTTTTGACACTACTCGTTCTGAAATAGAGAGGTTTTTTGAAGTTCTCGAGTCTTTCTTATAATTTTTTTATGGCTAAAATACGACTCTTTTTTCTTTCTGCGATTTTTCTTTTAGTGCCAATTGTCTATGCGTGGCTCTACATTCCTTTTATACATCCTACACTTTCGGATGTTATTCATTCCTTCTCTTCCGAATTTCGATGGACAGGTTTTGAGTCGGTAAAAGTGTTTTTATTTTTCATTTTTTTGATTGGTGCAGGGGTGTCTTTTGTTGTGGAATACATAGTGGAATACCTAACAACACAAAAAAACTTCACCATTTCCCGTACTTTTCTGCTCAGTTCCCTCATAGTATTTACATGGTCGATATCGTCTTATTTTCTCAATAAACATATTAACCCCTATTTTTTCACTGGTAATCAAGAAAAAACACATGGACTCATATTCTACGTAGGTCTTTTTGTTCTTTTTTGGCTGGTTCGTATCCTAAAAACATCTGAACAGAAACATCTCTTTCATATTTCATTTGTTGGTTTTGCACTGGTGATTCTCTATGCATTTTTTCAGAGATTTGGTCTTGATCCATTGACCAATGCGTATAGTTCTCGGTTGGATCCGTGGAGAGTTTTTTCTACACTTGGCAATCCCAACTATCTTGCAGGCTATGTACTTCTCATGTTACCACTTTTACGAGTGTATCATTTTGATGATGAAGTGTCATGGCAAGAACATCTCTGGGAAATATTAGTCTGGGTAGTATCTTGATTTATTATCTATTGGACTGGAAGTTATCTCGCATGGATGGTGTTTGCGGGTTATGTTGGCTACACTATTCTAGCGCATGTCTTGCCTCAATGACCATACAGGAAATATTACTGGATCGCCCTTCTGTTTTCTGTTTTTATTTTTGTTCTCTACATATGGTTTGGTTATCATGATGCGATTCTTGAGGCTCAAAAAATGAAGTGATTTATCGCACGATGGTATCTCTGGAAGACAGGCTTTGCTGCTTTGATATATAACCCGGGTCATATTCTTTTTGGATATGGGCCTGACGGTTTTCTTGCAGTTTCTGAGCATTTTCGTCATCCACTTCTCTCTTTCTATGAAGATCCAGCGTATCGTATTGATAGAAGTCACAATGTATTTCTTGATTTTGCGATTCATTTTTGAGTACCTGTTTTCTTTCTCGTTTTCTGGCTTATTCTCACATACTTTAAGTATCTTTCACATGAGAAAAAAATAGCTCTCTGACTTTTTGCTCTTTATTTCTCCTTCAATATCCCTGTTTTAGTCCACTTTTTGATTGTGATACAGATACTGGCTAGTGCGAAAAATAAAAATTCGTAATTAATCTCCTATGAGACCATGATTCTGGAGTGCTTCAGCTGTTTTTTTTCAGAAAGCATTCTTTGCTTTTTCATAACTCCAGGAAGAAAGCTCTTCGATACGTGAAACAGCTTGAAATATTCTTCGTCGTGCGACGCTTCATATTCCCGGGATTTCATCGAGCAGTGTTTTTGTGTATGACTTTTCTCGAGAACTTCTATTATAATTGATGGCAAAGCGATGAGCTTCATCACGGATTTTCTGAAGTATCATGAGCTCTCATGATCATTTCTCGAGCAAAATTGGTTCTGACTTTTTTGGTAAAAAAACTTCTTCTATACGTTTTGCGAGAGATATGATAGGTGGCATATTCTCTTCTCAAGACGCGTTTTTTATCGCTTCTACTGCGTGAGAGAGTTGTCATTTTCACCCATCGATGATGATGAGATCTGGCCATGGATCTTCCATGCGTATTGCGCCGAGAGCTCGCCGTGTCAGTATTTCTTCCATAGAGGCAAAATCATCTATTTTTCCTGTTTCGAGGGTTTTAATTCTGTATTTTTTGTATCGTTTTGGTTCTGGTTTTCCATTCATAAGGACTGATTTACTGGCTACTGTGTGTTCGCCATGACTATGAGAGATATCAAAACATTCAAAAATTATTTCTTTTTTCTTTTCGATATCTTTTGATGGAAAACCTATTTTTTCCATGAGACTTATCATTGTTTTCTTGGAAAGGGTAGCGTTTTTAAGGCCCGACATTTCTTCTTGGTAGGCAAAATTAAGAAGATTCGTGTGCGCGAATTCGAGTATTCGTACTTTTTCTCCACGACTTGGCTTATTTATGCGTACTTTTTCTGCAGCAAAGTACTCTTCTAATTCAGGCATATTTGATGTATCTATGTCTGTGTAGAGATTTTTTACTCATTCTTCAGAGAGGTGTTGCAGTATGGCTTGCGTCACGAGTTCTTCTCTTGCCTCTTCGAGAGGATTGGCAATTTTGTACTCTCGTACACCGACAATCATACCATTTTTCACTTCGATAAAGCTGATAAAGAGATGATTATATTTTTCAAGCGTGACTATGACTACGGCATCACCAGCTATAGCATCTCGTACGATTTGACGACTACCAGCAGACTCTATTTGAGAGATGATGTCTTTGTGTTCTTGAGCGTCTTCATAGCGTCTTTCCTGAGCCGCTATTTTCATTTTTTCTTGTAGCTCTGTCATGACTTTTTCTTGTTTTCCAAGGAGAAAATCTCGAGCCTCAGAGAGTCTTTTTTTGTACAGTTTTATCTTCTCAGAGTCTCCCGTGCAGTGGCCTGGACAAAGACCAATATAAGTATCCATGCATGGTGGACCGAATTTTTCTATTTTTTCGTGATTTCAGAGCTTAAAAAGTTTTCTAATAAAACGTACGTAGCTTCTGGTATCAAAATACTGACTATACGGGCCAAAATACTCTCCATGTTTTGTTTTTAGACGAGTACGAATTAGACAAGGGATTTCATCGTCTGTGATTTTTATGTAAGACAGATTCTTTCCATCCTTCATGAGGACATTGTATTTTGGCTGATTTTTTTTGATCAGGTTTGTCTCGAGCATGAGTGCTTCGAGGTCAGATTTTGTCTCGATATAATCTATTTTTTCGACTATTTTTACCATTTTTTTCTTCGCAAAATTGAGAGAAGCATTTGGTACGAAGTACGATTTGACGCGTGACTTGAGATTATTCGACTTTCCTATATAGATGATAGCCCCTTCTTTATTCTTCATCAGATATACCCCTGGACAAGAGGGGATATGTGCATGAAGTTTCCTAAAAGAATTTTCTTTTTTTATCACCTGCGTAGCTTATTTTGATTCTGTTAATTCGCAAGCACTGAATTTGTGACAAAATTGGTGTTTGTTTCCCAGAGCTCAAAGTTTGCACAAGTGACTCATGTATTAGTGTTTTTCAGTACTCGCTCAATGTCGCGTATCATCTGTAGTGCTATATTTTCTGTTGTCACGGGGAAATCTACTAAACGAACTTTTATCCCTGCACTTTTTAGCGCTGTTCAGAATGAATCTCATTTTTGAAGCAAAAGTGCATCTTTCCATTTTTGTTCTAGATTTTCCTGTAATAATCGTGTTATTTGATCATATTCTGCTTTTTTTTAGTGGTCTATTAAATACCACCTTTGGCACCCAATCGTGTCCATGGAGTGAATCACATTTTCCTAAATCAGGAATACGGTGGGAAATATTGAGTTTACTTGTCCATATCGTGTTATTTTTTGGTCTCTTCACTTTTTTTATCTCAGGAATGCCACGTTGATTAACAATTTGGAGCACTCCATCATCGTGATCTATGTTTATATGATCAAGTTTGATTCCCGCTGCTAATTGTATACGGAGAACTGTGTCAAAAATGAAGAGAGCGAGTCAATGTATGTCGTCAGCTTCTACTACTTTCATCGATCTTTCTCTAAATATTTTCAAGAGCTTTGTCGCATCTCAGGGTATCACGACAGCATGATCACATATTCTGTCTATTTCATCTCTTACTCTGTCTTTGAGTAATGAAAAATTTATAATCATGCCTCTTTCGGCTTTGATTGGTCATGAAACAGCGACATCAATTCCCAGAGTGTGTCCTTTGAAGGTTTCTTTTCATGTGAGTACTGATGTCTGTATATCAGTATGAAAACCAACTGATAATGTCTTTCCAGCGTAATTCATTATTTATACTATAATTAATTTAATAATATTGGCAAACAAAAACCCCCACCGTGGTGGGGGTTTTTAAATGAATAAGCTTAATTATTCAGCGAGGAGACGACCGATAGCAGCATCAAAATTTGCCTCTGGTTGAGCACCTGAAACGACTTCATACTTACCAGTTTTAGTATTGATGAGGACATTTCCAGGAGTACCATTGACACCGAATTTGCTAGAACCTTCTGACTGGCTTGCATTGATTTTTTCCTTGAATTTTCCACTATCAGCACATGTTTTTACTTTTTTTGCATCTACACCGATTTCTTTGAGGACGCTATCGATCTCATCCTGAGTTGGTGTTCCTTTTGAAAAAATTGTTTCAACGAACGCATAATATTTTGCTGATCCACCAATTTCACCGACACATTCAGCTGCTTGAGCTGCTGGAAGCGCTGTTGGGTGGAAAGGGAGAGGGTAGTGTTTAAATACAAAGGCCATTTTATCTCCATATTTTGCTTCGAGATTCTTGATGGCACCAGAGTCATGGAGACGTTTACAGAAAGGACATTCGAGATCTGAGTATTCGACCCAGAGAATTTGTGCGTCCTTGCTTCATTTGACATAAGATCCTTTGAGTATACCTGCAATATCATCTTGTGTAAGAGCTCCTGTCGCTTTTGGCTCTGTTGGTTGTTGATCATTTCCTTGAGTTGGTTGTTCACCATTCATGACTTTTTGATTTGATTCCAGAGAATTTTTTACATTTTCTGCGTATTTTGGACTACTAATCATGCTTTGATAGATTTTGTAGTTTGCGCGTCCACCGACTTCCTCTATTTTTGGAAGTTGTACCATAAAATAAGTACCGAGAAGAGACACAATCGTGCTCGCTGCTATGGCAGCGTAGATTCCTTGATGGTTATGTTTGTCCATAGAAATTTTGATAGTTAGGATATAAAGGACGGGCGTAAGTATAGCTTTGGAAATATGAATCGCAAGACATCAGAACTGGTCTTCTCTTTACTTTCCGAGAGTGCATTGTACCCTCTAGAGTCTTACCACAAAATATTTCTTTGACAGAGGATGACTTTTTTCTACAATGCCATCACATTTTATAGCACGGAGGGATGGCAGAGCGGTTTAATGCAACAGTCTTGAAAACTGTCGTGGCGCAAGTCACCCTGAGTTCGAATCTCAGTCCCTCCGCCATGAAACACTATGAATTCCAGCTTCTTGCTGGAATTTTTTATTCTTGTTTGCAAATATCGCTAAATCTCAATAATTCTTCTATTATTTCGCGCTATTCTTGTATGTCTCCATTACTTATTGGTTTTATCGGTCAGGGGTTTATTGGCAAAAACATGGCGGATGATTTTGAAAATCGAGGATATAGCATTTTTCGTTACTCTAAGCGTCTTGATACGCCAGAAAATCGCCAAAAATTATCAGAGTGTGATGTAGTTTTCATTAGTGTTCCTACTCCGACAACACTAGAAGGTTTCAATTTTGATATTCTTCGGGAGGTGGTCGGATTGGTCTGAGCTGGTAAATCAGCTGTGATAAAGTCGACTATGATGCCTGGTACGTGCGAAAAACTCCAGTCTCTCTATCCTGACCGTTTTGTCTTTCATTCTCCCGAGTTTCTCGCTGAAAAAACAGCTGCTTATGATGTAGCCCACCCAACGAGAAATGTAGTAGGCTATCCAATTGATAATGATGAATACCGTTCTAGAGCTCAAATAGTCATCGATATACTCCCAGAAGCTCCTGTGAATATCGTTTGCACCTCTCGTGAAGCAGAATTTATCAAATATGGTAGCAATTCTTTTCTTGCACTCAAAGTGGTGTATGCAAACATTCTCTATGATTTAGCGAAAAATGCGGAAGCAAATTGGGATGTCATTAAAGAGGGGATAGGATCCGATCCACGTATAGGCATGAGTCATCTCGATGTCGTCCATGCATCATGAATTCACGAACATAAGGGGAGAGGTGCGGGAGGACACTGTTTTATAAAAGACTTTGCATGACTCATTGAGTACATCAAAATGGTTGATATTGATCCTCTTGGTGCTGCATTTCTATCTGCTGCAGAAGAGAAAAATATCAATCTTCTCCTAAAAAGCCAAAAAGATATCGATCTCCTCACCGGAGTTTACGGCCCTGAAAAAATTAATAATTCACTTTCCTAAAAATTATGAAATCTTTTTTTCAAAAATATCTCTTTTCATTTCTCTCACTCATTTTTGTCTTATTTGTGGTCGCTATAGTAGAGTATTCTACGGGACGCTCTATATTTGGCCCAGATGGGAAGTTTGGTTTTTGGGATGGTGATGTGTGGAGTAGTGAAAATTCGCAGAGAGTTGCTGATGCTTATTCATTTTCTCATATTATTCATGGTATTCTCTTTTATGGATTTTTCTGGCTTATAGCTCGTAAAATCCCACTTCGATATAGATTGCTCGGCGCACTAATGCTGGAAGGTGGATGGGAACTTCTCGAAAATTCACCAATTATCATCAATCGTTATCGCGAAGCAACTATAGCTCTCTGATATGTCGGTGATAGTATTCTCAATTCTGTCTGTGATATTGGGATGATGACTCTTGGGTTTTTGGTTGCTCGTTTTTCAAAAATCTGGGTGAGCATTCTGGTGATTGTTGTTTTTGAACTCGGTTGTCTTTTCTGGGTACGTGATAATCTCACATTAAATGTCATCATGCTTGTTCATCCGGTTGAGTCTATAAAAGTATGGCAGTCCGAAGGACACGCAAGTTAGTTTTTTATTTTTCATTGTTTCACTATGAACTCCTCTCGTTCTCTCAAGGCTGCAATTTTTACAACCATTGCTCTCGATCTCATTGGGATGACTATTATTTTTCCTCTCCTTCCTGTCTTTGAGACTCAGTTTCACGCAAGTCCTATATGGATAGGTATCATGGGTGGTATTTATGCTCTGTGTAGTTTTGTTGCATCGCCACTTCTCGGCCGTCTCTCGGATCGCATAGGCCGTAAAAAAATACTCACCCTGAGCGTTTTTGGTTCTGCGATTGGATGGATAGTGACTGGTTTTGCTCCGAATTTTTGGTGGGTGCTCGTTGGCCGTGTTATCGATGGAATAACAGCTGGAAATATGACCATCGCACAAGCAATACTCTCTGATATATCAAAAGACGAAAAGGAAAGGGCACAATATTTCGGTCTTTTTGGTATGATGTTTGGACTCTCTATGATTGTTGGGCCTTTTTTGGGTGGTTTTCTTGTCCAATGGTGATATGCAGTTCCATTTCTTGTGACGGGAATTATCAGCTTTCTCAATGCGCTCTTTATTACCTTTTTCCTTCCTGAGACACATACACCGAGCGTTATCACGAATTTTATCAAAAAGAGTTCATTTCCAGTTTTTGGAGCACTCCTCAGATGACATACGGCTCTCTATCTCTGGGTAGCGCTCCTTGTTGGTCTTGGCGCAGGAGTATATCGTAACTCGTACAGTCTCTACATGGATAGATTTTATCATCTCTCTATTCCACAAATCAGTCATGTGCTTATGGGTGTTGGTGTTTTTATGGCATTTTGTCAGGGGTTTTTGCTTGGGAAGTTTTGGCTCAAAAAATTCTCACCACGACAGATCCTCATGATTACACTTCTTGCTTCGATCGTCCTTTTTACCATGACCGCTGCCTATGATCAGTTTGGTGCTCGACACATACTTGTGTGGCTGACGTGTGAAGTAACCATGGTATTTTTTACTATTGCGATGTGGCCAGTGCTCCAATCAGAATGAGTCTCAAAGGCTTCAAATGATATACGATGAGAAGTGAGTGGATATTTCTCTTCTGTTTTTAGTCTGACCGCTATTCTCGCACCAGTTCTCGGATGATATTTTATCAATCACATGATTTCGCCCATGTGGATCGCGGGAGTGTTTTCTCTTATTGCTTTTGTTGTTTTCTGGATAAAAAGAGAAGAGTTTTAGGATGGAGTAAATTTACTTTCCACTTTTTCACTATACCATACTTTCATGGCTCAAAAAGTACTTGTCTGACTTTCTGGCGGTGTCGATTCTGCCGTATCTGCCTATCTGCTTCGTGAACAGGGGTATGATGTGAGTGCTGGTTTTATGATTAATTATCTTACGGACGATGATTCATGTCCGACGAGGATTGATATGGCAGTAGCAAAGGAAGTTGCAGAGTATTTGAATATACCATTTTTCACTTTTGATTTTATAGAAGAATATGAGAAAAAAGTTCTTCAGTATATATTTGAATGATATAAACAAGGACTCACGCCCAATCCGGATGTTTTCTGTAATACGTGGGTAAAATTTGATCTTTTCCGTCAAGAAGCATTGTCTTATTGATACGATGCTGTTGCTACGGGACACTATGCCCAGATTCGAACGATATGAGCAAATAAAAAAGAACTACTACGATGAATCGATCCTGAGAAGGATCAGAGCTATTTTCTTTCAGCACTTACTCGAGAGCAGCTTTCACAAGCGATATTTCCTATCGGACATTTGGAGAAGTCTGCTGTTCGTGATATTGCTCGTAGAGCTGGACTTCCAAACGCAGAGAGAAAAGATTCCCAAGGGCTTTGCTTTGTTGGTAAAGTTGATTTTCCGAGCTTTCTAAAATCGCACATACCACCCAAGAAAGGTCTCATCATAGATACTCATGGAACAATTATTGGAGAGCACGATGGTGCATTTCAATATACCATTGGTCAGCGAAAGGGGATTGGCGTTGGTGGTGGTCCAGCGAGATTCGTCGTAGAAAAAGATGTTGAAAAAAATATCATCATTGTTGGTGAAGAGGATGATGCACGGCTCTTTCGTTCTGATTGTTTGCTTATTCAGATGAATTGGCTCACTGATTATATACCTGATATCTGCGAGGCTCAAATACGGTACCGTCAAAAGCCACAAAAATGTCGGTTAAAAATGAAAGGTGATTCTCTGTGTATCTTTTTTGATGAACCACAGAGAGCCGTCACTCCTGGTCAGGTGTGTGCTCTCTATGACGGAGAAAGAGTACTCGGAAGTGCTATTATTGCGAGGTTTTCTCATTAAAACAACCTTCTTTGAGACAACATTGTTTCCATATGGGCTCTCTCTGTGTTGGTCCACGTTTGTAATCTGGATATATTTTTTCTGATATGCTGTACACGACAAATCGGTCGAGCAAGTACGGATTTGAGATATCTGAGTTGTATTTTTTACACCAATATTCTCCGAAGTATTTTGTATAATTTGAGTTATTCTTATAAGACACGAGTCAATAGATATATTTTCTCCATCGATCAGATATGGTGATATCGTGTGGATTTTCGTATTTTGCAAATGAGATAACCCCATCTCAAAATACGTATTCTCTCCAGATATCTCTTCCCACAATAGTTCCATCATTTTTTGATACTAAATCAGCTTCTATCACGGGCCAATAGTCAGTATTTGCTGGTTCAGGAGCAAACATACCCCAATATTGATCCAATCGTGGCACCATCATCCACCACCAGAAAAATCCTGAATACCACGCTCCTGTTTTTTCGCTACACAGAGGAGATTTTCGAGGAAGGGTAAAATGTGATCCTATCCAACCTGCATTTTTTTCTGATTCGAGTATATGAAAATTCTTCTCACCTATAAGAGAAAAAATATTTCCAATTCATCCATAAAAAAAGTTTTTCCAACTGTTTCCGCAAACCATGACGGAGATATTTACCATTATGCTGCAATAGAGTGATAGTGTCAGGATAATGCTTGCGATGATGTGCTTTGTGTATGAATCTTGGTAGGGGACGATTGGTTTTGGAAAGGTGCAATATTTGCGTCTTTTTGAAATTATTTGATAGATTGTTCTTCAGATAGAGAGGGGGATCCCCCATTTTCCTATTATTCCAAAGAGTCTGAAAATCCATGATTGACGGATAACCTCTACAAAACCATCATATCCCAGAAAATATTTTCCTTCTCGCTCAATGACCCACATATCGTATTCTGCTGACATTTTTTGTATATTTTCTGGCGCTCTAGAAAGTCCTATATAGTTCACTCATGAGAGTGTTCAGAAATTTTTAAGAATACGAATCCATCGCCCACAAAGACCACACTTGTCATCAAAATAGAGAGACACTTTTCATTTTGGAGAAAAATATTCCATCCAATTCCAGAATTTTCCTGGAAGAAATGCCAATAAACTCACCCCTGCAATCCATGGGAAAATACCGACACTCAAATGCGTGAGTATTCCTCCGTGAAGAAGTAACAATAAGAACACACCTATTATTCTTGCCTGTGAGCTCCAAAAAGGGGATATAAGTAGGAGAGGTCACAGAATCTCCACTCCCATACTTCCTATGGTGATTATTTTCATCAGAAAAGGGAAATGGTACGTGATGTCACTTATGGGAAGATGAAAAGCCTCGAGCGAGAGTATTTTGTAGACTGCGTCATGCTCACCGTACCAAGCAGGTCAGAGCTTCAGATAGGCCGTCGCCCAATAGAGAGACAATTGTTGGAGTACAAAAGCAATCACTCCAAGAGAGAAAATATTCTTCTCCGAAAGTTCGATATATCTCTCTCTATCCCAAGACCAGTATCGGTCGAGGGGGAGAAACATCGACCAAAAAAGAACCATGCGTAGAAGATCATCGGCTCACGAATGAATGAGCATATTTCTATTCTGGAGCGATACAGTGAGTCACCAGACAATAAAAGTCGCTATTTTTGTCCTATATCAAAAGAGTATCCATAGTCCAAAAAAACCATGTATGAGAAAGAGGAGTATTTGATACCAGAGTTGGCCATTTGCAGCATGGAGAGAAAAAGTGGTAATCGCTTCTCCAAATGTCTGGTAGGCAATACGGGGATAAATACCCATATCTGTGTAGTGCTCAACGATGTATCGACTTCGGAGCAATAAGTCAGTTATGACGACGAGAGATAATCCAATTCGAAAGAGGCTCAATGAGCGTAGATCGAGGAACCAGGCTTGTTGTATTTTTTGTATATATTTTCTGAGTTTTTTGTTCAGCATGGTTTTATACTATCAAATGGCCATTCGAATACAATACGTGAACCATATACTCTACTTGCAATTTAGTCCTCTTGGGTATGATTGTAGAGTTATTTCTTCTCTTTTTTATTATGTCATTTATTCAAGAATTCAAAGCATTTGCCATGCGTGGTAATGTCGTCGATCTCGCCGTATGAGTCGTTATCGGATGAGCTTTTGGAAAGATTGTGACATCCCTTGTTGGTGATGTTATTATGCCTGTTATTTCTGTCCTTACAGGAGGTGTTAATTTTACTGACTACAAGATTGTTATCAAAAGTGCTATCGAGGAACTCCCATGAATCCAGAAAGGTGTACCAGCTGTGACTCTTAATTGGGGAAATTTTATTCAATCTGCTGTTGATTTTTTGATTGTGGCATTTTGTATTTTTCTCGTCGTCAAAGCTATGGCAAAGCTCCAGAAACCAGCCCCAGTTCCTGAGACTCCAAAAGGTCCAACACAAGAAGAGTTGCTGACTGAGATTCGCGATCTCCTCAAAAATAAATAATTGTGTTATTCTAAAAAATCCCCCAAAAATTGGGGGAATTTTATTATTCAAATAACTAAATTAAGAACTCTCCATCTTTGTAGATCACTTTTTCACTCCCATCTTTGAGCGTCGCTGTGACCGTTCTATTCGTCGTACTCATCATATCGGTATGGACGACAGAATCATTGTATCCGAGGCGTTCCCATTCTTCGCTCGTCGTATTTGCGACATCACCAGTATAGGCATCTTTGTACGCCATACCGAGAGCGATATGAGTATTTCCAAATGGTCCACCGACGTTTTCATCGTAGAGAGTTTCGCCCATAAATTTGGTAATGCGTGAGAGTCTTCTGTCTGTGAGAGAAAATTCACCAGCCTTATCTGCGTCTTTTTGAGCAATCATTTCTTTCAGGAGTTTCTCATTTTCTGTCGCAGTCGCATTGATCACGAGACCGTCTTTGAATTCGAGGCGAATACCCTTGATAATATTGCTCTGGTAAGAGAGAGGCATATTGTAGCGTATCCATCCATTTGTTCCTCTCCAGTCTGGACTCGTGAAGACTTCAAAACTTGGGATATTTCGTCCACTTCCTCCGAGCCATTTTCTCTTTTCTCCTATTTTTACTTTGATATCTGCATCTTCTCCGACGACGTGCACCCACTCGATTTCCATGTCTGTGAGTTTCTTTGTGAGATCATGAAGTCGAGCCTCAGTTTCTTGCCAGTGTTTAATTGGTTCGTCAGTATCGAGGTAACAAGCATTGATGATTTCTCCCCAGTATTCCTCGAGTGACATACCAGCAAATGACGCCATAGCTTCTGTGCCATAGAGTCCGAGTGTCCAGGTAAATTTTCCTTCATTTTCTTTTTTCTGCATGGCTTCTCGATAGGGTTTGATGGTCTTAAAACGATTCATGACTTTACTTCCATCGATTCTAGCGAGTTCGTATTTTTCATGTTCTGCAATCATATAGAGACGGTGATCACAGTCTTCGACAGTCCCGAGGAGACGCTTCATCGGACGATAATTGATTTGCTCATCATTTGCGAGCGTGAAAAAACTTCTCTGGAGTCCGTCAGGAATGATATCAACCACAGGATGTCCACCAGCTCTGAGGACTGCGTCATGAAGAGGTTGGAGCATCGGTCTTGCACATTCTGGGACACAGAGGAGCACCGCTTCTCCTGCTTTGATGCCACTTCCACCACCAAGGGCGAAATTGACGAGGATATCGGCGTAGCGTTCGAGGATTTTTGTATTTGGTGTGTACATAGTTATGAATGGTTAAAATATAAAAATAGTATGATAATTTTCTAAATTTTTAAATACTTATTTCTGGATCTTCTGAGACAATCGTCACATCTTCGACACTTTCAGCAACTTCTGGTGATACGTGATCTTTGTTTGGAAGTGTCTGAAAGAGAGAATAAATGATATTTTTTTCTTTTTTTGTCTCAGCGAGCTTTTCTTTTGTCATATTTTTACATTCACGAATTGCTGATTTTGCATCACATTCATCATGGAGTTTTATGCAGATGAGAATATCTGAGAGTGACCCAGAGATAAAAATCTTTTCATTCTTTATGTCATAGACTGGCAGTTCTCCAACATTGTATATCTCTTTTTTGTAGTCAGGATGTTCTGTGGTGAGCTCTTCACTGTCAAAACTATACGCAATATCAGTATAGATTTTTCTTGTTTGAGAACGGAGCCGAGTGATATTTTTTCTTTTATAGTGTGCGACATCTTTCCATGTTTTTTCATCCCAAAAATGACATTCTATGACCACTTCTTTTATGATACAAGTGAGCGTGAATTTTTGAAATACATCGGATTTAAATCCGTCACGTATTTTTTCTGTATTATATTTTTGGAAAAATTTACATGTTCCTAGATGCTCGAGTTTTTCTGCATCTGTGATGAGCTGGAGTATGATAGGGGATTCTTCATCGACACTAAAATCCTGTCCATACGCCATCGGTCCTGTCAGGAGAATGGCCTTGCTATACTTCGTGAGTTCGTAGAGAGAATCCTCGATGATCTTGATTCGTTTTGTTGTTTCTCTCTTTGCGAGATTTGGTTTTTGGGGTGTATTCATAGTATTATCCTTCGATGATGTGTTCTATTCTCTTGTCTGGTACCAGCCACATCAGTGCTACAAGCACATAAAAAGATATAGCTACTGCTGGATGAAATATGCCACCTATCAGGGCGAGTATATAGAAGAGGGGAGAGAGTTTTCCTTTTATGTCATTTTTTACTGCTTTTGCGAGAAGAGAGTCCGTTCATTGTGAAACGATAATTCTTCACTGGGTAATAAAGTAGGCGATTGCTGCGAGAAGAAGGACTGTACCATAGAGAAGCACGGGGATTTTTTCAAAATGATTTTCTGTCATGTATGCTGTTGTAAATGGTATCAGCGAGAGCCAAAAGAGGAGGTGCGTATTTGCCCACATAATAGATCCATTCACGTGTTTCACTGTATGAAACATATGATGGTGATTGTGCCAATAAATAGCTACATAGACGAAACTGAGTACATATCCGAGGAATACTGGTATGAGTTCTCTGAGTGCATGAATATCGCTCGTATGTGGTACTTTGAGCTCGAGTACCATGATGGTGATGATGATGGCTATGATGATGGCTATGACACCATCACTAAATGCTTCAAGACGATTTTTGTTCATAAGAAAGAGAAATTTATCCCTATATTAGAGATTATTGCTTGCATGTAAACTCTTCTTCTTGTCTCTTCTCTTTGACTTCGAGAATTCTTTTTCTAGTATTCGTGTATGAAAAAAATAAATACAAAAAAGAGCACTTCAACAAAGAAGTCTCCAGTTGCTGCAAAAGCAGTAGCTCCCGTTGTCACAGAGACAACAAAGAAAAAAGTAACAACGAAAAAATCTGCCCCTAAAAAAGGAGCTTCTACAAAAACAACAGCAAAGAAAACAATAGCCACTAAAAAAGTCGCAGAAGCCAAAAAGCCTGCTCCTAAAAAAGTAACTTTAACAAAAAAATCTGCCCCTACTGCTCCAAAGGTAGAAACAAAAACTCCTTCTCATGTGGCTGAAAACGTACAAAAAACAGAAGCACATGAAGGAGTCAAAATGCTTGGAATATTTCATTTTATTGCTAACCTCATTTCAGGAGGTACTCTTGGTATCATTGTTGTACTCGCATATTTTCTCTCCAAAAAATCAGAACTTTCACAGCTCGAGAAAGATACTTGTTTTGAAATACTTAATTTTAATATCAGCTTTCTCCTCTATACTCTTGTTTTATTCATTTCCGTCGTTGGTATTTTTCTGATACCGTTTTTAGCCCTTGTTTATTTGGTACTCTTGGTACTTGGTTTTGTGAGTCATCTGAAAGGGAAAAACTATAAATATCCTCTTGCGATACGCTTTTTGTCATAGTATTTACGAGAAAAAAGTTGTCTTTTTAGAAAAAACGATAGTATTCACATCGTGCCAATGTAGCTCAGCGGTAGAGCACAGGACTCATAACCCTGTGGTCGGCGGTTCGACTCCACCCATTGGCACCATTTTTGAACGAACCGATTGCCACTCACTTCGTTTTTCTTTGTTCCTGCTGTTGCAGGCGAAAAACTCGTTCCGGTTCGACTCCACCCATTGGCACCATGTAATTCTCAGTATCTCCATCTTAAACAGTGGAGATTTTTTATGCCATTTTTCCAAGCTTCTTAAAGAATGCTTTTTTGAGGATATCTGCCGTGATAATGTAGAAAAAAAGAATGACTGCGATAATACCGACGATTTGCAGGGGCAATCTATACATATCAAAACGATCTGCAAAAGGCACATAGATCATTCCAATCGTTACCAATACTGCCATAATGCTCAGCCAAATAAGAGTCTTTTTTGGGCGACTTTGAAAGAAATTTTTCTGTGTACGGATGATAAAGAGGATACAGAGTTCTGAGATAGTTGATTCTAGAAACCACCCGGTTTGGAACATATGAACAGGAGCGTTCATGAGCTTGTAGAGAACGACAAAAGTGACGATATCAAAGAAGGAGCTATGAAGTCCAAAGACAATCATTGAGAGACGAATTTTTTTCAAATTCCATTTACCTGGTTTCTCGAGTTGTTCTTCGTCGACGTTGTCATCTGAGATGGCCATGTAGGGAAAATCTGTCAGAAAGTTGGTAATAAGTATTTGCTTTGGAAGCATTGGCAAGAAGGGGAGCATGATAGAGGCCACAGCAACACTGATCATATTTCCCATAGTGGCACCTGTACTAATGAAGATATACTTGAGTGTATTGGCAAATGTTTTTCTTCCTTCCCGAATACCATCAGATATGACAGATACATCCTTTTCGAGGAGGACAAAATCTGCTGCTTCTTGAGCTACATCTGTGGCATCGTTCACTGATATGCCGACATCAGCCGCATGGAGAGCCGCGACATCATTGATCCCATCACCCATATAGCCTACGATGTGACCTCTTTTCTGCAGTGCTTGTATGATTCTTTCTTTTTGATTTGGTTCTACTTCTGCGAAAATATCTGCTTTCCCGACCTTGACTGTGAGGGCTTCTGGGCCCATCTTCTCTATTTCTGGTCCGGTGAGGATTTTCTCAGGGTGAATACCGAGTTTCCCGGCCACATGAGCAGCGACAAATCGATTATCACCTGTTATGACTTTGAGTTTGATACCTTGTTTATGGAGTGTTTCTATTGTTTCAAGTATGTCTTCTTTGAGGGGATCTTCCATCATGACAAAACCAGCAAAGATCATCTTATTTTCATCTTCTTTTGTATAGGTATTTTGCGATAGTTCACGATAGCATACACCGATGATACGAAAGCCTTCACTGCTATACTGACTAAAATGTTTATTAATAGGTGAGAGGTATTTTTCGATGTTGACGACTGATCCGTCGGATAAGCGTATATCTGTACAGACTTCTAGGATATTTTTGAGAGCGCCTTTGGTGACGAGCATTGATGTTTTCTCGTCTTTCACAGCGACTGTCAGCCTCTTTCGGATGAAATCGTATGGGATTTCTCCGATCTTTGTATATCCAGTCACATCTTCCTGGAGAGCTCGTATAGCATCATCGATAGGATTCTGAAAGCCACTCTCAAATGCTGCATTCAGAGCCGTAAGCTTTCGTACAAAACTATCTTCTTTCCCATCAATATTTACAGTACCCTGAATGATAATGGTTCATTCTGTGATTGTTCCTGTTTTATCTGTACAGAGAATATTTATCTCGCCGAGATTTTGGATAGACGAGAGGGTTTTGACGATGACTTTTTTCTCGAGCATACGTTTTGCTCCTTCTGACATCGCAACAGTCATGATAGCTGGGAGAAGCTCAGGTGCCATACCGACAGCGAGTGCGAGGGTAAAGAGGATAGAATCAATCAGTTTTTCACCAGTAAAAATATTAAACGCGAGGACTCCGACGGCGAGAACAATTGTTATCTGCATGAGGAAAAATCAGAAATGCTTCATGCCTTTTTCAAAAGCTGTTTCTGTGGCAGCTTCCATATTTTTTGTGAGGGCTCCAAAAATAGTATCACTTCCAGTATAGATAACGAGTGCTTTTGCTGTACCGCTGATGATATTGGTTCATTGCCAGAGACTATTATCTCTCTTTTCGAGAGGAGTTTCTGGGTCAAGTATTGATGTTGATTTTCTGACTGGATATGATTCTCCTGTGAGAGAGGCTTCATTTACGTGGAGCTCATTTGCTTCCAGTAGAAAACAGTCTGCCGGTATGATATCACCAGCTTTGAGTACGAGAATATCGCCTTTTACTACCTCTATGGATGGTATTTCTGATTCTTTCTCATCTCTGATAACTGTATTTCTGATTTTTATCATAGACTGGAGTTTTTCGATAGCATCACCAGCATTTCTCTCTTGGAGAAAACCGAGGATGCCTGTAGCGATCAGAATAGCGAGAATAATAAATACGTCTGAAGCTTCTCCTACAAATGCCGAAAGTATAACAGCACCAACAAGCATGAGCATGAGAGGACTACGAAATTGTCAAAGGAACATCTGCATATCTCGTTTCCAGCGACTCTTTTTCTTTATATGAGAATCGACACTTTCGTGGATTTTTTTTACTGCCTCACTTGAGAGGCCCTTGATATTTGACTGGAGATCAGTCATGAGTTTTTCTGGTGTAGAGGACCAAAACGGATTTTGCATAGAAAAAATGGTTCATCATCACTATAGCATAATCGCTTCTCTATGGCAAGATTTGATACCTTTTCACATGTCATATTCTTGACAAAAAAAATATTTCTATACTGTGTTGGGTACATGTCGCGGGGTAGAGCAGTGGTAGCTCGTCAGGCTCATAATCTGAAGGTCGGTGGTTCGATCCCACCCCCCGCCACCAAAGACATCTCAATCCTCATAATTCTATGGGGATTTTTTGTACATTGCAATCGAACCAAATGCCACTCCAAATGCCATTCAAGGCATTTCTCCGGTTCGATCCCACCCCCCGCCACCAAAAAACATCGATAAAAATCCTCATTTCTGGGGATTTTTTATAACTTCTTGAAAAAATCGAGTATCCATGTTCCTGCACCAGGCTCTTGCCATGAACCACCCGTAGGCCAACTGTGAGGGTCGTTATTATATCCTGTGTATCCTTCGCACCAGACCACTTCATTGCCAGTGGAGCATTTGTTATATTTTGTGCAGGTAAGTGGGCCTATTTGGATATTTTCTGTTGTTGATTCATCACATTCATTGGCTTTGAGACGAGTATCTCTCGCGCTGAGTCCTGACGCATAAGACGAAAGAGTATCGTTTACATTCTGAAAAAAGAGAGAGGGGACTGGTCCAGAACAAGTACTTCCAAATGGTCCAGAGCCGATGACTGCGAGACCACTGACAAATTCTCCACGCAGACAGGCTATTCTCTGAGCCATCCACCCGCCAAGAGAGTGTCCGACGATGTAGATATGATTCCGATTGATGCAATAGTTATTTGAAATTTGCTGGAGAAGAGCGTCGACGAAGGTCATATTTTCCTTTTCACTCCAGGAGAATCCACTTCCGCTTTTTGCAGGAAGTCATGCTGGATAGGCTATGATACTTTCCGACTGTTTCCCGAGGCCCATATAGGCCTGCACTTGATCTTTACTATTTGTTCGTCCGTGAGTCGCGATAATGAGGTTATATTCTCGACTATTTGAGTATCCAGTTGGTATGAAGAGGTTATATTTCCGCTCTGCTCACTCTACGGTAATAGTATTTTCTCCAGACATTATTCATGGAGATGTCTGACATCAGTTACTTTTATAGGAGAGAGGGGATAGTGTTTTCTTATAATCTTCGAGCTTGGTGATGAGTTCTGCTGATTTCCCACGGGATATTTTTGTACTCAGCGTGTAGGTGTGAGTAGCGATGATATTATTTTCATCGGCGAATTTTTGAAGCGGTTCATACCACTTTTCACCTGTTCCTATTTTATCATTAATTGAGAAAGCTTTTGCTCCAAAGGCGATAGCTTCGAGCGTGGTGACAGGATCATTTGGTTTAAATTTCCCATCGCTGAAGCCATGAGCTATACCAAGCTTATTTGCGGCACAGACGTATTGATGATACCAGAGAGTTGGATCGACATCAGGGAAACATCGCTCATTTCCTACCTGGGGGAGTGTGATTTTACTCGCTTGTAGGAGTATGGTAAGAATCTCAGCACGAGTAATATTATTTTCTGTGCCGTAACGTCCATCGCCATAGCCATGAGCGAGTCAATCGGATTCCAAGCGCAAAATAGCATCTCGGTACCACGAATACTGTATATCGCTAAAATCTGCAAAAGTTGAAAATTGAATGATACATAGAGACGCTATGACTACTTTTTGAGAAAACTTCATATATGTTTATTTTCTTGGTTTCTTTTTTGTGAACAATTTTGACGATGTGAGAGATGGTTTTTTCTTTTGTTTTATAGTTGTTTCGATTTCTTCTACACGTTCTAGGAGTTCATCCTGTTCTTTTTCCTCTTCTTCCATTGTGTCGACGAGTTGTGATATCTTTTTCTCGCTTCGAAGTGCACGAATAAAGCCACTCGTGAGAATACCAGTTGGAAGTGCTACGAGACCTATACCAATGAGGGCAAGAATGATGGCGAGAATACGACCAGCAAATGTGATAGGATATACATCGCCATAACCGATGGTGGTGAGAGTTACTACGGCCCACCATATACCATCAAATATATTTTTTACTCGAGGATTGACGCCGTGTTCAAGTGCATAGAAAATCACTCCAGAAATGAGGAGACACTGCATTGAAATGATAAAAATAATCATCATCTCATACCAGATTTCTCTTCCCATGTCTCGGAGGAGTTTGATGACTCGAGATGATCGATAAAAATGAAACATATTGAGCATCGTGGTGAACCTGAGTACTCGGAGTATGACTATATCTGCATCATGGAGATTGTGCGTCCATATCATTCCAAAGAGGGGAGCGATAACGATGATATCAATGATGGTAAGGGGGTGTACGAGGAAGAGGAGTGCAGCTTTTACTGGTTCATCACCTTCATACTTTTGTGTTTCGTACCACATTCGATAGAGAAATTCTGCGAAAAATGCTGCCAGAATAGCGACATGAATTGAGAGGAATATATTTCTTAATTCGGGCGTCATGATGTTCTCCATCGATTCTACGATGGTGAGAGAAATGCTCGTCAGTACCAAAATAATCATCACAAGATTAATCGTGAATTGAAATCGTTCTTCAGGTTTGATGCGCGAAAAAAGCATAATTTTCTACTTTCAAGAATTGTACTTCTTTTTTAAAATACGCATTTATTTTCTGTGGAAAAATACAGAATTGTTTCCTAGTGGAAGACTAGAACATTATTTTGTATAAACAAAATAGTTCGCATGGATGACGACCTGAGATTTTTCGCTGGTTTTATATTTTTTGAATTCCTTTTTTGAGATTCGAGCGAGTCATTTTCCGAGAACTTTCCCATCTGTGTCGCATACTTCTAAGAGATCTCATTCTTTAAAATCACCTACAGCCTCTATAATACCGATTTCGAGTATTGATATTCTCTTGTTTTGTCTCAGAAGATCACTCAGACAAGCATTCACTATGATCTTTCCTTTTGGGAGAGCGCCTGCTTGTATCCATGATTCCATTTGTGTTTTTTTTCGAGAAACAGGATTTTTATGAAATGCTGTTCAAACAGCTCCATTGTCTATGATGTCACGTATGATATGGGGTCTTTTCCCGTCTCAGAGTACAACGTCGATACCAGAGTATGTCGCTGTTTGAGCGCTGATGAGCTTGCTATACATACCTCCTCGCCCAAAGCTTGATTTTTTCTTTGAGACATATCCGAATACTGTGTCGTCTATTTGTTCTACGTTGTGTACTATTTTTCCTCCTTCATCTGGATGATGCGTATGAAGTCACTTTATATTTGAGAGCAGAATAAGCTTCTGTGCTCAGAGCATGATAGCCACAAATGCTGCTAATTGGTCATTGTCAGAAAATATTATTTCATCATTTGCGACCACATCGTTTTCGTTGATAATAGGTACAATACCGAGCTCACACTGCTTCTGAAGTACTGACTGTATCGAAGCATAAGTGTCTTTATTTGAGAAATCAAATCGAGTCAAAAGTGCCTGGGAAACAGTTATGTCATATTGTGAAAATATCTCCTGATAGACTTTCATTAAAAAAGGCTGTCCAATACTTGCGGTAACCTGATTATTTAGAGTCGAATGATCATGATTTTTGAGTATATTTCGTCCTAAAGCACACGCTCCAGAACTTACCACAACACAGTGATATCACTTCTGTCTTAGGAAATGTATGTCCTCAGCTACCTGCTTGATGACATTTGAATCGAAGTCTCTTTTTTCGTCCATAAGGACTTGAGATCCTATTTTGATAACAAGTATATGTTTCATAATTTTATTTTCTGATTGAATAATCTGAATCAACGTAGTATTTGTACGTCGTGAGAGCTCTACAGCCCATAGGGCCACGAGCATGGATTTTTTGCGTAGATATGCCTACTTCTGCACCAAAACCAAAACATCCTCCGTCCGAGAATCGAGTTGAAGTATTATGGTATACGACGGCTGAATCAACTCGGTTTTGGAATTTTTTTGCCGTCTCATTATCATCGGTCATGATACATTCTGAGTGATGGGAAGAGTATTTTTCGATATGCTCTATGGCTTCTTCGAGTCAGGAGACGACTTTGATGGAGCATATAAGGGAGAGCCACTCGGAATAAAAATCCTCTTCTATCATGTCACTTGCAGAAGATGCATCTATGAGTTCTTTTTCATTGCTAAGCATTTTGATTTCGACATTTTCTTTTTGGAGGCTTTCAAGAATCATACGAATAAGTTCGGCAGGCGTATCTTTGTTTACGATGAGTGTATCGAGAGAATTGCAGACAGAAGGTCGTGATACTTTTGCATTGATGATGATATCACGCACTTTTTCGAAATTTTCCGACTTTATTGTACGATCGAGATAGATGTGTACGACTCCGGCACCTGTTTCGATAGTTGGGACGAGAGAATTACTCCGTACATAATCAATCAGAGACTTGCCTCATCGTGGTATGATAACATCGACTGATTCAGTTGCAGCGAGGAGATGAGAGATGTCTTCTCGGTTTTCTGAATATCAGTACACACAATCTCGTGGAAAACCATTTTTCTCAAATACGTCTTGAATGAGGTTACGAAGACATGCATTTGTTTTTGATGCCTGAGATCATCATTTGAGTACGCATACATTACCTGATTTGATACACAAAATAGCCAGATCCACAGTGACATTTGGTCGTGCTTCATATATACAAGCGACAACTCCGAGTGGAACTGGTTTTGATATGAGATGAATAGGTGATTCTGTTACAAATTTTTGGACATATGTATCACTGAGAGGGTCTTCTATGTGTGTTAATTCTCTACATGCCTCAGCCATGTTTTCGATTCTTTTTTCAGAGAGAGATACACGATCATAGAGAGGATCATTTTTATCCATTTTGCTCTGATCTTCTTCATTAGCAGCAAGTATGGCTTTTTTGTTTTCGAGAAGACTCTCAGCTATAGCTAAAATCAGACCATTTCTCTCTTCGTGTGAGGTCTCGGAAAAATCGCGTGCGATGCTGCGAAGATGTGTAAGTTCGGTGTTTGTCATAGTTTATGCGGACTCGGAAAGTGTGTTTCAGTGAAGGTATGCCTCTCTTAGTCAGGCGTCTATGATATCCTTTAATCCTTTTTCTGCAAATGTATCCAACGCTTTTTGAGTAATGCCTCATTTTGAGGCTACCGTATTGATGGATTCGGCAAAAGTTTTACCACTTTCAGTACTATAGAGTGCGGAGCCGAGAAAGAGGTTTTCTATCGTTTTCTGAGCCGATTCGCTGTCTCCACCGTGTTCTTGCCAGAGCTGACCGAGTATCTCGGCAAAGGCAAAGAAATAGGCAGGACCACAGCCACTAATCGTCGCAAGTTGATTCAGCTCGTCTTCTGTTTTGCAGACGACGATGTTTCATTTTTTCTCGAGAAGAGAGAGGAACCATTTCAGACTTTCTGATTCTTCTGTTTTATAGACGAGCGTTGTGCCGTGGTTGTTTTGGAGGAGTATATTTGGCATAATGCGACACACGAGAGCTTCTGTCTTTATTTTTTCAGCTCTTACACCAGCAAGAGGGGAGATAATAAGTGTGTTTTTACTATACATACTCAAATCTGTCATACTGAGTTGCTGAGGTTTGATACCGAGAAAGACAAGAGAAGGATTCTCTCTTGTTCCTACTTGTACACCATATTTTTTAGCCAGTTCCTGAGAGCCCTCGGGACTTCCCGTTATGACTGATATGTCTTCTTTTTTTATTCCTGAATTCAGAAATAGCTCGAGAAATAGAGTTCCGAGTTTTCCGCATCAGATAAATTGAATAGTCATAGTTGAGTTTTGAATTTAAAAAAGAGAGTGTAGCCATACTACACTCTCTCGGGTTTTTATCAAGAGTTGAATTAGGCTGCGAGTGCTACGAGTCCTGTGGGTAATCCTCGAACAGGTTCATCGTTTATCGTTCCAGATAAGACTGAACCATCTCTTGTTGACACCCAAGCGTATCTGTCATCATTTTGACCTCCGAGGACATTTCCATAAACAAAGACATAGGTATTCCCGCTTTGGTCTTGTGCAGCGTCGAGAACATCTGCAACGGGTGAGCCTGTCACAGTTTTTGAATGAGTGTCAAAAACATAGAGACCAGTTCCTTTGTGGCCACGAATTTGGATTGGTCCAAATGATTTCTGTACAGGCCATAGTTGATCTACAGTATGCTGTGTGCTTACCTCTATTATCTGTGTTGAGGCAGCTAGACCAGGGAGAACTCGTGCAGATCGAGTGCTTACCTCTGCCGTTATTAACTCTCGTAAATTTGCTGATACTGCCTTTTCCTTACCCAGAGCTACAACGCTCATATCTGGGGTGATAGATGCAGAGGATGACATAATGATGAGATTATAAAAATAGGATATAGTTATACTATATCCTATTTACGATTTGTCAAATTGACTTTACGCAGGCATTACTAATTCATCTTCTACGGGTTGTCCCTGACGTTGTCCGCTTACTTTAACACGGATGAATTTATCTAATCCTACTGATTCTACAGGTGAAACTTCTGAAACTTGAGGTACATCATCGTAGGGCTGGATAAACATTCTATGTGGAATATTTGCAGGAAATAAGAATGCTTCACCAGACACAGCATGACGTCTTACGATAAGTCGATTGCCAAGACTTTGCCCCGGAGTAAGTAGCGCATTAATTCCATTTGATGGACGAAAATCTGAAGAAGTCATTTTTGCTATGACATCGAGCCCAATTCTTTTATCGAATACTTCTGGTAATCAAGCATCTAATATGGCTTTTACATCTTTATTTGCTGTCAATTCTGGAGCTAATTGCGCTCTTTTATCTTCTATTCGAGCTGCCATAGATACGAGTGATTCAGCAGCAACTGATGGGTCATCCAAGTTGGCAAATTGTAATTCAAAACGATCAGTATGAGTCGGAGTGTAAGCAGGGGATGGGGTAGTCATACATTAAAAGGTTAAAAATTAACTACGTACATATAATATCATATAAAATTGATATGTCAAATTTTTAGAATGCGCGTGCAAAGATAGCTCGAACATGTCACTTTTTCACTTCTGGCATTAGCTTGTCTGTGAATTGTCCATCGAAGGGGAGACAGCGAATAGTCGCTTTGTAAGTGGATTTGACATGTTCTTCGAATTTTTCATCACCATCCCACGCATAGAGTGCAAATTTTCCAGACTCAACAGCCTTTGCGATGTCTGCTTCTGTTTCGCAGACAACTGTATTGTTTTGTAGGCGAGAGCGGCTCTTTTCGAAGAGTAGAGTCTGACCTTCTTCTAGTCCCGATTCCACAGCTTTTGCTATATCACCCAAGGCAACAGATGTCTTCTCTCTTGATATACGATTTCCTAGGACGACCATTTTTTCTGTCATATCGCGAGCACCATACTCGAGACGGATTGGATAGCCTGAGAGTTCAAAGTCTCCAATCTTTTCACCGAGACGTGCGTCACGATTGTCGATCAGGATTTTTTCTCATTTTGCATTGATGCGTGCACGGAAGTATTGCCCTTGAACTGGTATTTCAGTATTTTTCCCGAGGAGGAGTGTGGCAATTTCGTCGGTGTATTTTCTTACTTCCTCTGGCTGATCACCATAGAGCGGGAGGAGGACTGTCTTGTATTCTGACATTTTTGGTGGAATTACGAGACCTCGTTCATCACTATGACTTGAAATGAGTGCACCGATGAGTCGTGTACTCGCACCCCATGAAGTGTAGTATGGGTAGCTCTTTTGATCATTTTCGTCTTGATAGGATACTTCGAAATCTCTCATGAAATTCTGTGATAGGAGATGTGAGGTACATGATTGAAGAGCCCAACCGTTACTCATCATCGATTCGTAGGTGTAGGTGTGAATAGCTCATGGGAATCTCTCACTTGGTGATTTTTCTCCTTCTATACCATCTATCGCGAGATGTTCTCGGATAGTGGTGATGTAGACATTATTGAGGATATTCATGAGAAATTCATGGGCGTCAGCCTCTGTCGCATGAAGCGTGTGACCTTCTTGCCAGTGAAATTCGCTTGTACGAAGAAAGGGGCGAGGACGCTTTTCCCATCGTATGATATTTGCCCACTGGTTGTAGAGCATTGGGAGGTCTTTGTAGCTCTGGAGCTGTTTTTTGAAAAAGTCACAGAAAAGTGTCTCTGATGTTGGACGCAGAGCGTAGTGTTCTGGGAGTTCTTTTCCTCCGACATGTGTGACCGTTGCAAATTCTGGTGCGAATCATTCGATATGTTCTTTTTCTTTTTCAAAAAATGAGACAGGTATGAGGAGGGGAAGCATGATATCTCTGACGCCGAGAGCTACTATTTTTTCACTCATCTTGGCACGTATAGTATTCCAGAGTGTGACAGATTTTGGAAGAAAAGTGATACACCCAGTGACAGGCGCGTATTCAAACATTTTTCCATGATGTGCTACATCGAGATACCACGCTGAGTAGTCCGTACTTGGTGCGGCGAGAGAGATTTTTTTAGCCATATATCTGGATTATATAAGAAGTATTTACAAAGGCAAGAACTTATCTTGTGTACTATTGACTTCTTTTTATGTCCTTTTTTATACTTATTTTTCACCCTTGCATTCACCTCTTCTTTTTTTATACTGGTAGTATGTCTTCTTCATCAATCATTCTTATGAAACGTATTTTCCTTACACTTGGACTTCTCCTCTTTGCTGGTGGTTCGTACTATATTGGTCAGAATTATACACTCGTTCAGCTCTCACCTGAGCAGATAGCTCAGATGAATACTTCTGGTATGCAGTCATCTGTCCTGGGAAGTGATGGTCAGTCTAATGAATGATCACTCGTCTTCCATTTCGGATCTTTTGCACTTGTTCGACGTTAGAAAGTACTTCTCGTATCTGGATGCTTGAAGTCGGATGGCTTTTTCTCTCGACTATTTTTTTCTGTGTTTTTGTTGGTTCCTCCATTTTTCTAATAGGACGTGAGAGAAATTCTCGGACTTCAGTTTCCCATTTTTTGAGTGCGAGAATTCCGTTTTGATGAGCCGATCGTTGATCCATGCATTTGATTACTTTTGGCTCTAGGATTTCAAATTTATTTGGCTCGTAGAAATACTCACTGTAATTATTGTGGTCGATAATCTGACATCATGTCGCAGTACGACTTTGACTCGTACCAGCCATTATCCTGTTTTCTGTATAGTGTACTGTGATTTTCTTTCGAGCATCGGCTACTATTTCATCGACGCTGTGTCGGAGATAGTATGGTATTTTTTCAAAACGCATAAATAATATTAATGCACGGATTTTATAAATAATCAATAAAATGCAAGAAGAAACTCCCAGATTGTTCTAGTTGCCAAAAATAATCTTTTTCATACTCTATCGGATATATTTTTATTTTTCTCCTTATGTACCATATTATCTGACATAAAAACCCTGATACAGATGCTATACTCTCTGCATTAGTTGCCAAAGAGTATTATCTTGCTATGGGGCAAGAGGCTGAAGCATTTCGTCTCGGTGAGCTCAATCGTGAGACTGAGTATGTTCTCAAAAGAATTGGTGCTGAAGCTCCGAAATTGATCTCTTCTCTTCCAGATGGTTCTGAAGTAGTACTCGTAGATCACAATGTCCCAACGCAGGCTATCGACGGTCTCGATAAGCTCCGCCTCCGAGGTATCATCGATCATCATGTGGTTGAAAATCTCTCTACTAAAGAGGTGGTTCAGCTCCGTTTTGATCCTGTGTGTTCGACATGTTCTATATTGTTTCTCATGTTTGCTGAACAGGATCTCGAAATACCGGATCCAATTGCAAAGATGATTCTCTGTGGTATTCTCTCGGATTCTCTGGCATTCCGTTCTCCTACAACGACTGACGAAGATCGTGAAATCGCAGAATATCTCGCAGAAGATCTCGGTATTTCTGATATACAGGCTTTTGCAAAAGAAATGTTTGATGCAAAATCTGATCTCGGTGATATGCCTGTTCGACAGGTTCTTCAACTTGATTACAAAGTATTTAGTGCCGGTGAGAAAAAATTTGGTTACGGTGTTATGGAAACAACAAACCCTGCTTATGCGATGAAGCGAAAAGATGAAATACTAGCCGATATGAAAAAACTCAAAGAGGAGACGGGGCTGGTTGCAATTTTCTTCTCAGTCGTAGATATTATCGCTGAAAATAATGTAACATTTGTTCTCGGAGATACAGAAGCTGACGTTATAAAAAATGCGTTTGGTACTGATACAAAAGATTCTATCGCACAACTCGGCAAACGATTGAGTCGTAAGAAAGAGCTCGAGCCACAGGTGAGAGCGTATTTGGAGAAAAAATAAGCTACTTGCATCTTTTGTAAACTATTTATACTTAAGGCGTACTCAATAACAGGGTACGCTTTATTTTTCATACTACAATATGAAGCCCCTTGAACCGCAGTTTGAACTGCTGACGTTTTATCATTTCGTTGATATTCCAGAGAGTGAAATCGAATCAGTCTGTGCAGAACATCTCCAGTTTTGTTCTGATATATGACTCAAATGACGTATCTATATAGGCACAGAAGGTATCAGCTCAACTGTTTCTGGCAATCTCGGACAGTGTAGGGCCTACCGCATGTATCTCGAATCTACCAAGTATTTCAAAAACATCGCTGATATAGAACCAAAGGCCACACTCGTTTCTGGTCATCAGTTTCCAAAGCTCACAGTTAAAATCAGAAATGAGATTGTTGTTCTCGGTGAAAAAGTCACTCAAGAAGAAGTCAAAAAATATAAAAAAGAATTCACACCAGAGGAATTCAAAAAAATCCTCGATGAAGGCAGGGAAGATGACTATATCATTCTCGATATGCGTAATGACTACGAATATCGTCTTGGTCATTTCAAAGGTGCTATCCCTGCTGGTACGGTGAACTTTCGTGAGGTACCTCAGCTTCTCGAACGCTATCGATCAAAAGCAAATGGTAAGAAGATTATCTGGTACTGTACTGGAGGTATCCGTTGTGAAAAGGCTGCCGTTCTTGCTAATAAATCTGGTCTCGAAGATATCTATGCTATAGAAGGGGGAGTCGTAAAATATGTGAATACATTTAATGATGGTAACTGGCTCGGCAATCTCTATACGTTTGATGATCGTGTCAGTACCTTTGTTGGTGATGAAAAAACGCATACCACTATTGGCACTTGTCTTCACTCTGGCAAGCTCACTGATCACTGTGATAATTGCCGTTATACCGAATGTAATGCTCGTATGATCGTGGATTTAGGAGAGCATAAAAAACATATGGGTTTTTGTTCGAGTGATTGTTTTGAAAAAGCTATCAATACTCTTCTTGTAAAGGATGTTGATTGGGATGATATAAAGATAGGAGGGAAGCAGGGGACTTATAAAGAAATACGCTCGCTCGTTAAAAATAGTAGAATGTCTTTTTCTGATGCACAACAGATGGTTTCGACACATCTCAAAAAGCGACTCTGAAATACTACTTTCACACATAAAGAAAGTCAGAAAGAAGGCGTAATACAAATGGATTAGTGTTTTTCTTGGATTCGACCGAGATATTCCTCTATCATTTCTGACCAAGCGCCCCCAGCATCAATGATTTTTGCTTTTCTGAGGTACTCAGAAGCTTTTATGGTATCTCCAGCATTGTAAGCGAGTATTCCTGCTTGCACGAGTCCGATAAGATGATTCGGATTTTTAGAGAGGATGCCATCGGTGATGATTTTTGCTCCATGAATATTGTTGGTCGATCTCAGATACCATGCATTGAGTGCGAGGAGGTCGAGAGAATTTGGGAATTTTGCTAATCATTGTTTGAGCCATTCTCCTGCACTCCGTATCTCATCATGTGAGAGGGCGAGATAAACAGCGTTACTCATATCAGATTGTGTTATATCTGTTTCAAGAACGAGATACCCGAGAACTTGAAACATGTTTTTTGTAAGCCCGAGAATGTAATAATTGTAGGCGAGTTTTCTCTCTACGACTGTTTTTGGCTTGTAACCACCGAGAACAGCATTATTGAAAAATATATTTGATGTTTCGTAGTCTCACTTTTCGAAATGTATGAGACCGAGAAGAAAGTCTGCTTCAGGGTCTTTTGGTTCTAGTTTTTTGTATTTACTGAGTGCTGCCTGAGAACGGTCGTAGCTTCCAATCATATAGGAAGAAAATCCGACTATTTTGAGTATGGGGCGATAATCAGGTTTTCTTCGGAGTAGATTTTCTCCTATTTTTATAGCAGTTGTGTAGTCACCATTTTTATACCAAGCACCAATTAGGAGAGCTTCTTTGTAGTTTGCATCTTTATTCCCGAGAGCCTCATAATTTTTGAGTGCATTTTTGAGATCGCGGATAGGAGCGTAGTCGTATTTATAGCTTCTGATAGCACTCTCACATGATATGAATTCTCGTTCACAGAGCGATGATACTTCAAATGCAGCCTGCATATAATCAGGTAGAGCCATATTTGCCACCGCAACAGAAAAATCTTCATCACCCGTATATCGAAGTGCCCACATGAATTCTTGTTTTTCACCGAGAGTTAAAATATCAACATTTTTTTTGTAGAGATCTGCGCTTTTCTGGAATTTTTTACTCTTAAATGCCATGTGAGCGAGCTTTCGTTCTGTATCACTTGATGGGCTCAGACGAAGAGCTCGTTCGTAGAGCTGATAGGCCTCTGTATATTCACTATTTGCTCCGAGAAAGTCAGCTTTTTTGATGAGCATGTCTGCTCGTTCTGGTTTACTTGTTTCGGGGACTGCATTATCTTGACTGATATCTTTTTGTATTTTTTCCTCTCAGATTTTTGGCTCTGTGGGGGCGGTGATTGTACTTACAGGTTCTGTTATTTCGACTGGCGCTTCTGGAGCGGGGAGAGATGGTGGAGGTGATTCTTCTTGATTTTCCTTATAAAATAAAAAAGCATAGTATCATACACCGCCCATGAGTATGAGAATGAAAATTTTTTTTAATGGAGAGGATTTTCGATGCATAGCAGGGGAGGGCTGACGTCTTTTCTATACTACGTTTTTCTTTTGATGTACAAGTTTTTTTGCTTGCTCATCATCGAATAACATTCTCTAATGATGACCATGAGACTCGTGACCATGACTATCATGCCCGTGTCATCCGTGTTCTTCTCCGTGTCACCCGTGACCATGTCAGTGTTCATGTCCTCCTTCGCCATTGCTCTGAGCGAGTCTGGCTGCTCCAGAAAAAATAATATGAACGACAAAAAGTACGGTTGTAATGAGCCCTACAGGGAGCGTCGTATCGAAAAATATATTTATTCCCCAGAGTCATACAATGCTCAGAAGTGCAGTTCTGGTGGGGCCAAAAATAAGCAAAATTGCAAAAAGTTTCAGTATATAGGCAAGAATATTTCCTATGATACGACCAATCATCCCAAAAATAAGAGCAAATCTATCGCCCAATTCATGTCCGTGTGCATCATGATGTCCGTGTGCATCATGATGTCCGTGTGCATCATGATGTCCGTGTGCATCATTCTTATTTATATTTTCAGCATGATGAATTTTTGGTTTTTCTGTGTGCATTTTTTTTGGGACCTGATTGACATTTTTGAGCATGACGCGACCAAGAGGGTTTATGCCGTCAATGGTTGTCCATTTATCTGCAACCTTGTGGAGTTTGTGAGGGGATTCTTTGAGTGAATTTTTGAGTTCTATAGTTCGCTCTGAAAAATTCTCGTCTTGGAGGACGGAAGCGACATGATGGGGAGGTACGACTCGTTTATCGGCATTCATATATTATAGACGCCGATTGTAGTGATTTTTACCCTGACGCAAGAGTTATTTTCCTGGAGTAAATTCTTCCCAGTTATGAACTGTGATGCCTCATTTATCTTCTAGTTTCTTGAGAATTTCTCACAGAAATGTTCTCTTGTCTCATGATTTTTTGTAGAGTGGCTCTAGTTTCTCGAAGAGTTTTATGCCGTAGTCTTCTACTGTTTTATCATTTCACCAACCGTGAAATACTTTATGTCTTTCGGAGAGTCGTATCATTTTTTCGAGCCCATCTTTTTGTTGTGTACAGAGTATATGTCGAATTATTTTCTGTTCTTCAGGTGGTAATCTGGCTATGTGTTTTATATTTTTCAGCTCTATATTTCCTATTTTATTTTCTTTCGTTATATAAGAACATCGTACTGGCTCATCATCGTCTTCGGGATAATACCAGAGATAGTCTCATTTTTTTTCTGATTTTATTTTTCGATTGACTGAGCCGTAGGAGCCTCATCTATTTATATTTCTGTCGTTATAGTAAATGATATTTTCGTCTCATTCTTCTTTTGCATCATTTTTATGAAGTTCATGAAATGCCACGGGGTCTGTCTTCGCTCTTTCAAAAAGTTCCGCTCGTTTTCTTCGTTCTATTTCATCATTTTTCTCTCGCTCTTCTGCATCTTCATCGATTTTCTTTAAGTGAATAATATTTTGCTCAATGATTGTATTGGCTCATGATTTTTCGATTTTATCACCATATTGCGTGACGAATTCTATCCATGAAATTTGTTTTCGCATAGTCTCAAAACCCTCTCTTCCCGTTTTCGCAGCTCCAAATTTTGTTATACCGAAAGCACCACCATGGTAGTCGTATATCATTCGCACTTCCCATTTGAGTACATCGGCTGTACCATGTGTATCGACAGTAATTGAATTACCGATATCTGTATCACCTTGTTCCCACAACTCATGTATGTATATTTCATTTCGACTTTGATCTTCTTTGCAGGTATATTTTGCTTCTTCAGCATCTCTGAGATGTTTCTCTGTGATTATACCAATGAGATTCTTAAAGGTTTCGAGCGTCAGGGGCTCTCCAGAAATAATATGAGACACGAGTTGGTCTTCTATGACACGATTAATCCAATCTTGTGAACGAACTCGTGCGAGTGATTGTATAACAAAACTGAGATGTTGTCGCACCTCGTGAGCCTTCTGTCATCGCATATCATCGACGTCTTTTCCTAGGATTTTATCCTTTGTTTGACCAAGAGAAGTTATGAGTATATCTAGTATGCTTTTTTCTTCTCCTTCACTGACGAGAAGCATGGTAATATCGTGAGCTTGTCGAGAGGCATCTGCGACAATATTTTCTGTTATTTTTAAGTCATCACGGATACTTTCTTCCCATAAAAGCCTTTCTATGTACGCTCCAGCTCTTTTATTATTTTGAGAAGGATCATTCCATATTTTTTCATCGTATACTTTTAATGTTTTATATACATCGACTTCACGTCCAAGTTCGTGTGCAGAATTCTTCAGGTCCATCCATAGTTTTTTTGCGTCATCGAATTTTTTCTCCTGATCCCGAGATCACTTATACCAGCTCCTCGTATCTCATAATCGGAGCACAAAGAAATTTTGTATTTTTCTTTCTATATCCTCTCTTTCCTCTACCATTGATACATTTTTTGAGTTTGATTCCGCATTTCCATCAATAGCTGCTTGATAATAATTCATATGCTCCTCTTTTCATAAAAGTGGTTTTTTTGTAGTCGGGTCTATGAGCTCTCTGAGAGATGTTTCTAGTGCGTTCTGTTTTGTGAGAATATGTGTACTTCTACTGTAATATTCTGGTATTTGTCTTTGAGACCATAACTTCACATCATCTATACGGTAGTGATTCCATATTTTTCAGAATAGATTATTACTTTTAGCTTTCCTATCAATCATAAAATTATACTGAGAAAGCATATCCTCGACGCCAGGTAGGTTTTTTTTATTTGCGACGAAATCCTTCAGGTATTCCATTTGTTCTCTTCGTGGATCTATACTTATTGCTCCTACATCTTGCAAAAACAATTCTCCGTATGTGAAGGGTAGATCAGCGATTTTGAGTGCCTTATTTATTCATTGCCAAAATATATTATCATCATCAAATTGTTCACTACCCCAATCAGCGACTTTTTCTACTGTTTCAGCTACTCAAGGTATAAATAATGCTGTAGTAATGACTCATATAGTTGCTAACATGCCTACTGGTGACTTGGCAAATCGTAGGCACTTTACAGCTAGTTTTGCAAGCCCAGGCATTTGTCGTCGCATTGATATGGCTAATCTCATTATTCATGTGAATGTTTTTTGGATACCATCGGCCGCAACCATAAATGTTACATACTCGGAGACGGCTTTCTTTGTATCTGGAGCACCATGGAGATAAAAAGCCATGATAAAGAAGTTTGGGATTTCCTCTAAAGCGCACATGGTCATCCTTCGAAGTACGTCTTTCCCCATCTCTGTTTTTGTGAGCCATGTTCGGAATTGTTTTTTTCGGGCTTCGATTTCTGTAGCTGATTTTCCTGCTCACTGTAATTTTTCTTCTATTCCTTTCCAGCCAGATTGAAATTTTTCTTCTATATTTCTGAGACTTACTTCAGCATCTGGGTGAAGATTAGGTAATCGTCTTGATATGAAATTCTCAACCGGACTCTCTATATACTCTTGCATTATTTGAAGAGCTACGAGATAGGCGAGGGTCTTCTTTCCAGAGATTTCATGTATTACTCTTCCGATATCTTCTGTGGTTCTTGCAAATTCCATGATACTTCCGATGAGACTTTCCCACTTGTCTTTATCTTTTTCTACATTTTTTATATCTCCATGCGCTCGTCATTTGAGGTGGAGATATTGGATTTTGAGATTTAAGAAGATTTTTTCTAGACTATCTATTTCTCATTCTGTTTTTTTCTTTGTCACGTCATCAAGATCGTCTGGAGAAATAGATCAGAGCGCAGACCTCAATTCTTTTATATCCAGGGACATAAGGAGCTCAAAATGTCTCTGAAATTTTGAAATTTCATTCTCATCGCGTTCTTCACCTACTACTGATAATACCTCGCGAAAAACAATACGATTTTTTTCGTTTTTATTTTGTTCTATACTATCGTTTGGCTTTTCTTTTTCAGCCAATTCATTTATTCCTCATTTTCATTTCTTTAGTTCAGCCATAAATTATTTTTTTCATTTCTTCTTTCTTTTTATGTCTACATCTGGTCGTATATGTTCATCGATATTCTCTCTTATTGAATGAAGATGCTCAATGATTAGATTCATATCACTTCTGGCGTCAAAACTGCTTCGCATTTCATCTAATCGAGCTCTTACTGGATCACTAGAGTTAATTCTCTCACTTATTTGATCCATTTGTGACTGTATTCGTTCCACAGTTCTACTTATTTCTTCTGCTGTTTCTGGTTTTGATAATTGTTCAGTTGTCAAATCTCAGACTTTTTTTTGGAGTCATCTTATTTCATCTTCTGTCTTGCCAATCCTCTCTGTCACATCTGATTTTTTTAGATATTGTAATTCTTTTTTTAACGCTTCGATTTCTTCCATTAAATCTTTGCTTTCTTCAGGCGTCCCCATTTTCTGCTTTAATTCTTCTATTCGCTGTTCTTGTTCTTCTATTTTTTTTGAGGCTTTTGATTGTATTCTTGAATTTAGCCAACCAGAACTACCAGGAATTACTATATTTAAAAATTTTAAGTATTTTCTATATTTTCCTGGTTCAAAATTTCTATTAATACTGGAATGTATTGAATACCCCTGAGTTAACATCTCTACTATTTTTACAAGAAGACCAACATACAATACCCATCTCCACTTACTTTCTAATAAAGTGTTTATTTTGGATTTTCATTTATCCCATAACTCACTCATCTCTTCGTAGGCAATAGCTGCACTTCTATCTGTTAAGCTAATTTCTTTTAAATTTGCGAGTATATTTCATGTTTCTTCTATAGCTTTGTTTTCTATTTTTGCTTTTATTGTTCCAGAATCTGGTTCAAAATTGTGAGTTGCAAAAAATTGTTCAATGTATATCAATAGAGCAAATTCAGATATTTTAGTGTCCATTTTTTCATCTCATGCCTCATTCTGCATAACAGATTTAAGCTTTAATATATCTTCAGTAGTTGCATGAGATTTCCATATCTCTCAGAATTTTTTTTCTAAGGTTTCATCATTTAAAACAGCGTGTAAATTAACTCAAAAAATAACACCATTTTTCGTATCTATATTTTTTTGATCTAGTATTGTTTCGATGAGTTTTTTTTCAGCTGGAGTTTCACCAGGAAGTATAGGTCTGACATCGTGGGCAGTCGATAACCAAGCATCATTAAGTAGGTATTTTATAACCTTATCTGTATTGATTGTTTTTCTTTCTTCTTCACTTATTTTGAGAAAATCTAGAGTTGAGCTTATGAGATCTTTTGTTGTCCCAGTCATCATTTCTTTCCCTTCGGCTCATAATTTTTCTATATCTTCTCACTCGGACTTATCTTTTTTTCATAGCCATCACATAAGTTTGTCTCACCATCATGAACTATTTCAGGCGGATTTTGCAATTCTTTTTGCTATATCTCCAGATTTTTTCATTTTGGTTGTTATTAGTGTGCCCAATAGTTCTGAAAAGGGTAATTCCATGAAATACCTATTTCTCTCTTCTGGAGACTTTCAAAGAGCATTTTCCATGAGTGGTAATAATGGATTCTCTGCTTCTTCTGAGAGTCGAACTATTTTTTCTAAATCATTTCGAGCTATTCGTTCTTTTTGAGTTGTTAATATCATTATTAACATTACACATGCTGCTAAATTATATCTACTATTTTCGGAATCATTGCTTGTATCTTGTCTCTCTGGCAGTATCAATTTTTGTAGTGCTTTTCATTTTTCTAAATCATTTCATCCAGATAATCCGTAAACTTGTCCTATATTATATTTTTGGATATTGAGTTGATTTATCAGCTTTGCGAAATGTGAATTGAGAGTTTTGAGTTGAATCTCATTTCATTCAAAAAATTCTTTATTCATCTGATTTTTCTCGAGAGCATGATACAGTAAAAGTGGCTTTACCTCAGATTCAAGAAGGGCAGTATTTTCTACATTGTCTGCCAAATCTTCTAATGCTTTTCTGATATCAATATTTTGAGTATTAATTTTTTCTTTATATTTTTGATAAATTCTAAAAAATCCCTCCCTGTCAGAGGCAGTCATTTTTGCTGTATTGATTTTCCCAATTAATATTGATAAAAAATCTTTTTCTCTAGGATCAATTTCTTTTAGATTAATCAATTCTGTAGTTACACTTTTTACTGCATTACTTTCAGCATTTCTGGACATAGATTTAATTAAAAGTTTTTGACCCCCACTCTATAAGAGGTATGATTTTGTTCATTTCTTCTTGATCTTCGAGAGTGATAGACCCTATTCTAATCTTATTCACATCTAAATTGAACTCGTTCCCATTAACAATTTGTTCTAATTCTTTCTTTGTGTCTATAAAGTCTTTTTCGCCCGCCTGAAGATTTTCAAGTATTTCTCGTGCCCATTTGTAGGATCGAGATCTATTATTTTTATCTATAAATATATTATCTTGTTCATCTATTTTTGGATGAGTTGTATCTGCTGGTCTTCTCTCAGAATTCAGGAGAAGAGAAAGTTTCCTGATACATATCTCACCCAATGCTCTTGCGATAAGAGGTGATAATACTTCCTTGTGTTTCGTTTTGTCGAAACCATTTGATGTGATAATTCTTTCTATCTCTCATTGAATAGCTCCAACTTGAATACCTTTTTTAATAAACTCTTTCATCTTTGTGTCGATGGGTAAAAGAGCGTCATAGAGGTTGTCTATCTTATCATTTGTGGCATCTAATTGTGTCGGCTTTCTGGCTGCTATACTTTTTTCTGTTACAAGCATTTTTTGCATTGTTTCTGATAACTCCGTGTATCATTTTACCTTATTTGGATCTGTGATATCTATAGGAGGTATATCTGTGAGTCTTTTTGTCTTTAATTTATCGAGACTTACGAGAGCGTCTTTTGGTCATTTTTTCTCTAAATCTCCTAGTATAGGATTAAATTGAGCATCAAGTGAAGATGGTATTTTTGCTCGGAGAGCTTGAACTTTATCATTTCTGTAAGACAAAACTTCTGGACTTACTGATGGACGGTTTGATGGATTATTTGGAGGTGTATTATTTGGAGCATGGGGTGCTTGTGGAGCTGTATTGTTCGATGGTTTCGGCATGAGAACGCCTATTATTCCACCTCGAATCATATCTTTGGCTTTGTTGCCTACTTTTAGTATATCTTCTCCCATAGCCTTTCCTGTCCTCTTCATATCAAAACCATTTTGTACATAACGAGTTCCTGCCCAGCCTATTCCAGCGAGAAGGCCTAATCCAACAAGCGCATCAGTGACGGCTCGGAATGCACGAGATGGTGCTGTTAGAGCATCAAAAAATCCGCCAATTATTCCCCGTTTTTTTTCTGGATTTGCATGAGTTTCTGGGTGTTCTGGGTGAGCTTCTGGATGAGCAGTGCCTCCTCCGGCTGGTGCCGGATGGGGATGTTTGTGCTCTTTGTGCTCTCCTTTAAAGAGTCCGAAGAGTGATTTTATACCAATGGCCAATGCTGCAACTCCAACGACCGACTGAATAGGATGGTCGACGAGTTGATAGGTAATAGCATTGTATCCAAAGGTATCCTGAATAAAGTTTCCACTTGAAAGTCATGAATTGTTCTTACTTTGTGATGGTGTATTGACTTTGATTGAGAGGTCTCTGAGTCATTTCTGAGTTCTTGCTGAGAGGCTCTGAGGCGTATTTGCGAGCTGTTGTTGAGCTTGTTGGAGTTGATGTTCGACTCCATCGATGATCGGTTTCGCCTTTTCAGGAGTATCGAGGCCGAGATGCTTCAAGAACTTCTTTTCGTCTTGACCAGCAGGATATGTCCAGTTTGCAGGGGTGTCTTTGAGCACTACTACATCTTTGTTCCCCATTTTTTCTATCTTGAGGTGTATTCATTGGATTTTTAATACTTCGAGGATCACTACCCGAGCCTGATTCATGATGGCTTTCATGCCGAGAGCATCGAGCTGTAATTCTGGTGCTTTTTCTATTGTTTTTATTGCATCGAGAAACTCCGTACATGCAACAGGGCCTCTCTGTATATCATCCAAGAGGAAATCTGACATTTCTTTTGTGGCACTTTCCATCTTCAGACGCTCTTTCACTGTTTCAGGTTTATCAGCATTTGCTTCTTGTTTGAGAGCTTGTAAGTCCGCTTTTACATCACGTCATCCGGTGACTTTTTTTTCGAATATTTTTTCGTATTTTGGAGGTGTAGGCATAAAAGAAAATTAACGTGTGTAATAAGCTCCGTCCATTACCATCTCAGATGATTGGTATACGTTTGATGAGCCAACTTTTGAGAGAATACAGTAACAAGCGTGTCACTCAGGAGGAGGATTTTTGGTATCGACTACTCTGATGAGGTATCGACCATTTTCTCTGATAAACTTATACTCTAAATCACCAGCACTGAGATCCCAAGAGGGGAGTATGATTTTTTCGTTCCATCCCGGAAGGGTATATTCAAAAGTATTTTTTCCTGATGTGTATGGAGGTATTCCTGTGAGCACGCTAAGGGACTTATTCTCAAAATCTTTCGGTATGTCTTCGACTTTTCTATCTTTATCAACGAATTTCATTTTCATTTCTTGGAGTTTTGGTCCAAATATATTAAACCTCTTTTCGTCTGGTATTTTATTGATATTTTTACCATAAAATTTTGCAAGATATGCCTGGAGAGTTTCGTGTGATCCTGGCTCAATCAATGCTTCTGGAAATACACTTTCTTTATTTGCTTGATTTGATTCGAGAGCACGAGCACGAGCGATATCTTTTCGTCGATAGTACACTTCTCGGTAGATAGCTTTATATGATGCGAGTACTCCACCTGTGATTTTTTCATTATTTCCGATAGTGAGCGTACTGATGCTATCAATAGCATTTGGATGGTATTCAAAGTTTTGGAAAAAGTCTTTCGCATCCACTCTCTCTCAGAACGGTTTCTCATTGCTGTCTTTCTCTGGTTTGAGATGTGTCCAGAGTGAGAGATATGAAGGAAATACGTCTTTCTGGAAATCAGGAACGGTTTTTTCAAACCCTCTCCAGGCTCTATTTTTATCATTTTCTGATTGATTTGGGTCGACACGTTCGAGGACAGAATTTTCTATAGCATTACCCATGACATTACTACCGATGCTCATAGCTGCGAGAGCACCTATGACACCGACAGTTCGCTTGAACCATCCGAGATGTACATCGTGATGTTCTCACTTTTTGTCATCACCGCCATGATCATGATCGCCGAGGATTTTTTCTGGTAGTTTCCATGCTAGATATCCGAGAGCAATGATGGCGAGTACAGCTCCAGCACCACCAAACCTCTTACCGGCTTCTCCGATTGGATGTCGTACGAAATCTGCCCATTCTTTTGTAGAAGAGGGAAGTTTTCATTTTACTCTTTCTTTATCATATTTTGTGACTGAATTGATCGTGAGAGCGAGCGTATCTGCTATACCAGCTTGTGCGAATTGTTTTGCGTCGTCTTGTGCTTTTCAAATTGTGCCCACATCGACTGGGTTTTGCTTTCCCTGTGCGAGGTATGAGAGTATGAGTGATTTATTTTGTGGAGCTATTCCTCGGTGAGAGAGGACATTTTGAGCATTGAATACTTTTTGGCCCGTCATATTGTCCGTTACTCCGGGCGTAAAGAGCGACTGAGCTATATCGATCTGGCTGGTTGGAGATTGGCTTACCGATGTATATGCCATAAATCCACGAAGTGTCTCACTTGAGATCATGTGATCAGCTCACGATGCATTGATTCCACCCCAGTTTTTCTTGAGATTTTCGCCGGCTGATGGCTCAAAGTCGACTTTTACTTTTCCATTTGCATCGATATAGGGGATGACTCCGTGTCGTAGGAGTTCTCCGATGAGTATATAGTTCAACATGCGTTCGACGAAATCTGCCTCAGGCGCGACCTCCGGAGGAAGCAGGTTGAGGACTTCTTTGATTTCTTTGCGAGAAAGGGCGAAACTAGCAGGACTATCTATCATGCTCGATTTTTTTCTTTCCATATCTTCGATTTCTTCTATGACTTTTTTCTCTTTTTCGCCATCGACTATTTTTTCTGCGAGAAGTTTTTTGAGACCAGAGAGGTTTTGAGTTGTTTGTTCGACTACTTTTTCACCTGCTACTGCTTTTTTTGTTTCTTTGACAGCTTCTTTTTTCTTTTTTGTTTTTTCTGGATTTTGAGATTGTTCGATCATGTAGAATGCGACAGAACTATTTGTAACTCCATCATCGAGTTCATCATTTGATACCTTTAATAGTGTTGGATTATTCTTCTTGAGATATGTGTATACGTCTTCGTAGAATGGATGTCCAGTAGGGAAGCCTAGTCCTTCACCAAATGGTGTCTCACGATGGTTATCGAGAGGTGGTTGGAGTTTGTAGTTCTTCTTCATGAGCTTATTGACAGCATCAACGAAGTTTTGCTTCAGTGTATCGTCGAGAATCGCAAAGTTATGGGCTGATTCTTGTCGATTGAACCCTTGGTTTTCTCATTCATTTGGGCGGCGAGGAGACATAGAGAGGATATTATACTTAGTAATTCTCTCATACTTTTTTATGAAAAGCAAAAAAACGTCCTGTATTTCTCGAATGAGTTCTAATTTCCTACCCTAGACTTATCATTATTTATGTATTTATATAAAAAACTCATCAGAAATTGATGAGTTTTTTGATTTTTTAACGGTGATTATGGGTGTGGAGTTCCGTGAGATCCAGTTCCATGTGGGGCTGGTGTTGCGTGGCCTGAAGGGGCAGGGATTGTGACAGGGGCAGGTGAAGTATCACCGAGCTTTCTCTTTATAGTTGCGAGAGCTGTCAATGCATCTTGTACGAGATTGAGATGTTCTACATGAGCGAGTTCGTCCTGCATTTTTTTCAATTCTTTTTCTGCTTTTTTTGGATCATCCATCATGGTTGCATTTGTAATTTTTGGGTCTATACCGTCTTTCAGATTCTTGATGAGATCATCGAGCCCGTGGACAAAATGCTCTAATTCGTGTCGTGCATCCTCAATTGTTCGAACAGAGGCTTGATAGTCCTGAATTTTTACTGATCATGCTCTCTTCGCGGCTGCGATTTGTGGTAATCTCGCACTGAGCGCTGCTATTTCTGCTGTTATTCCATCTATTTCTTGTTTGTTATGTTCTATTTCTACTTCTTTTGCCGCTTTTGCACTTACTGTTGGATTGCTTCAGCCCTGTTGAGCTTGCTCTATTTTTCGAGCATTAATTTTTACCTCTTTTTCTTTTGCAGCAATTTCTCCTGGTGTTCAAACTCTTCTTAAGAGCCATCATTTTCTTTGTTTGAGGTCTTCCAGCTCTTTTGCAAGACTTGCCTCTTCTGCTTCGAGAGTGAGGAGCTCGGTACTTTTTGTGGCTAATTCAGTAGTCGTTAGCGCACCCAATTCACTAGTGAGTCTTATTTTTTCTGTTCTGAGGGTCGCTAACTCAGTTTTTTTAGCGGCTAATTCAGTAGTCACGTGACGCTCTTCTGAAACTGCATAGTTATAGTCGTCATCGAGAGTTCAGAGGAGTCTATCCCTTTCTTCATCTATTTTTTTTATATCTACCAATATATGATCTGCTGCTTTTTTTATTGCTTCTACTGACTTTAATGTCTGTTCGAGTTTTGGTTTATTTTTTTTATTTTTGAGTTTTGTTGGGATCTTTTTTACATCTCATGCCCATCGTGTTCCTGGTGTTTGAAAAGCATTTAGAAGTGCAAAAATAAGGAGTATGCTGAGCATTTCCAATCATTTCTTTTCCAATCCCCATACAGTCCCATCCGTGTCATCCTGTGCCTCATCGAGTAATCTCGCTATGGTATGATAGAGATCTGCTTTGCTCTGGAAAGTCCCAAGTCATGGAGATGTCTGTGGAAATGGTTTGTTTGGATCAATGCCAAATGATTGTAGAAATCTCTGTTCGAGAATAGGATCACGCCCCATGTGCTTTATCACACTCGGGAGATCTTTGATGCTGGCTATTACCTTGTCAGCATCTTCCGCAGCAAAATTTGTTTTAAACCGATCATTGATATTTTCGAGCCATCCTTCTGTGAGCCAGAGTTTTCGAATAAGAGTTGTAGGGGCATTGCCACGTTTTACACAGGCAGCAAAATTATCGACTGATTCTGTGAGTTCACGTTCGGCATCAGCGAAGGCACGAGCCTCGAGGTCGTATATGCTGGCTCTGACTTTCTTGAGTGCTTCATCTTGAGAAGTTGATCAATTATCTCCTCGTATATCAGCTCCGAGATTGCCTGAGAGGCTTTCGTGAAGTTCTTCGGCAGCCGTGATGTCGTCGCCAGCCACACTGATTCCTCCACCGATTCATCCGACTTGCCGAATGAGAGCGCCCAGCTCGCCTGGAGAATAGTCTTGTAATGCCTTCAAATCTGCTACGAGATTTGCTGTTGCTCTTCTAAATTCATTATTTTGTCAGTTTGTTGCCCAAGAATGAATCTTATGAACCAGTCCACTTCCTCCAAGTGTTGAAGCAAGCAGGATAATGGTGACTTTTTTATTGAATTTTTCTCGTAATTTCTGGAGCATGCTTTTGTGTTCATGATTTGATGCATCATGTGATTCTGATGGTGCAGCTGGATTTGCTGGATGTGGGTGGTGGTGTGAGTCAGACATAGCACAATAATTAGAAAGTAGGCGATAGTGTCACGGTATTCTTCTCTAGTGTATGATACGTGTGCATCAATTGCATACCGAGGTTACCGATATGTATCGTCGAGAGGGCGAGTATATGAGAGTGTTCTTTGGCAAATGATGTCGCTATTCATCTCAGTCATGTGATCGTATCAGGTGGTGTTGTTGGATTGAGAGTTGAAGTCAGTGTTTGGAGATATGACTCCTCTCTCTGTATTGTTGATGCGAGTGTGTGTATTTGTCTTTGTGTTACCTCTAGACCTGCGTGTTGCATTTCTAGTACATGAGCTTTCTGATTTTGGGCTGCGAGTGTTTTAGCGAGCGTCTCGTATGATTTTTTTAAAGAAGCTTTTTTTCCTGGAAAACTCCAAAACTTTTTGTGTGCTATTTCACCATGAAGTTTCTGCATATTTTCCTGTGTTGTGCTTCTCTCTCTTTCTAGAGCAATTTGTGCTGATTTTATCAGAAGAAGACGATCCTTTATAGTTTTTTCTATATATTCACGGACACTCTTTAGGTACTCGAGATGTGCTTTTGTTTCTTCTACCTTGTCGTTTGCACGTCAGATATTTTTGCGAGCATGTTCTTTGATGGCTTTGCTGAGTCTCACAAATGGGGAACTCAATTTTTGTCCTAAAATATCAACTAATTGGCCAGCACGACGACGTAAATTTTGACCTATTTCTCCATAAGACTTAGAAGAATTATGTTCTTCTGGAAGACTATTTAAAGATGTGGGTAGAGCAGCAGTCGTCATTGTTTTATAACATTATGATATTTTTGAAAGGGGAGAAGTGTTTGAACTTGCGATTCATTTCCAATAATCGTCTGTTGTTCCATTGAGTTTTCCGAGTAGTTCTTCTTGTTTGAGAATATCAGAAACAACTTTTTCGTATCCATCTTTTGTCTTTGCTGTGAATATAGATGCGCCTGTTTTTCCTGGTTCTCGGAGATAGCCTATGAGGGATTCTTTGAGTAGTTTTTTTGCTTCCTCTGTAATATTTGTTTTACTATCGATCGCTTTTTCTACTCTTGCGTAGACTTTATCAAAAGCGAGAGGGAAGTAGACCTTGAGTGTATCCTGGAGACCAACAAGAGTGTATTCATGTAATTTTGTAGGTTCGAAATCTGCTTTTTTGTCTTTCTCGTCTAATTTTGTTTCGCCTATCTTGGTAGTTATTGCTGTTATTGATTTTTCTGCGACTGTTTTGAGGATTTTTCCAGCTTCTTCTGGTTTCTTGTCCCCAGCTTTGTCATAATTGTCTTTTTGTGCTAGATATTCTGTTTTGAGCTTTTCTGCTACGCTAGATTCTTTTGTTCCAAGGACTGTTTCAGATGAAGATTTGATGCTATTAAATGCGGTGATATCTTCTGGTTTTGCTTCGATTTTTTCAGTTTTACCTCCGTCGAGTGCTATCTCAATTGTATTATTGATTGTTGGAGCTTCTGGTGTTGTCGGAGTTTCTACGGGTGGAGTGACTACTGGCTTCTCTTCTACGCTAAAGTTAAAGATATCGGCAATATTTTTTGGATCAGAGAGTGTTGCATAGTGATCTCTGGCTGCATCAAATTTAGTCACGAGGTCTGCAGGGGGTGTCCGACGACTCATACCGCCCATATATTCGAGAAAATCAATTCATTTATCTGCAGGTATTTTGAGCTTTGCGAGGTGTTCGACAGTATATTGGCCTATCTTATCACGTTGTTTTCCAGATTCTGGAACATCAACTCCGAGGGATTTGACGACGTCTGCCATTTTTTTCCCATCGATATCTTCTCATTCAAATAGATCCTCTTCATTGAAACTGTATCCATCACGCCAGTATGATTCAATAATATCTTTTAAACTTGGGAAAATTGTTGCTAACATTTTTTGCATGTTCCATTTTTTTGATCATGTTTTTGCCATGTCATTTCCTTCTGTTCCTGTTGGTGTTGTTCATCCATTTTCTCCTTCTGTTGGTGTTGGAGGCGTAGCTACAGGGGTTTTGCTTTTTTCAGCAGCACTTGTGACAGCCTCATCTACTTCGCTATCTTCGAGTTTTCCATCTTTTTTTTCACCATTTGTATTATCTTCAGCCTGAATTTTTAATTCTTCAAGGAGGTGTTTTTTGAAATCACCAATTCTCTCTTCCGTGTAATCTGTTATAGCATCGCTTGTTTTTTGCTTCAGCGCTTCTTTTTGCGCAGGAGTCATCTGTACTTCTTTCTCAGCTTCCTTGACGATAGCATCGACATGTTCTGGGTTGGTGAGTGGCATAAAAGAGTGGTTACTGTACTAGGATACCAGACTCTTTTTTATATTGCAAATATTTAACTTATTATTTTTAGGTACTCAAAAAATCTCCTTATCTACACTTTTTTCAATAGAAATACCCTATGTTGATGCAATGGATACTGTCTCTTTTTTGTCGACTATACTGACATTTCTGATACCATTATTTTCAAAAAAAGTACTCAAAAAAGCGATAGATATATTATCCATTCTTATGCATCCAGCAGAGTCTTTCGTGCCGAGATTTTTCTCTTTATTTGTCCCGTGAAAATAGATGTTTTGATCCATGTTCATGGCTAATATTGCTGTCGTCATCTGCGCACTTCCATCCCAATCTATCATACCATCAGGGCTTTGTTTGTGATATGCCTGTCCAAATTTTCTAAATGGTATAGTGCGAGGATCTTCTGATTTTGTTTGCAATTGAAATTCTCATGCAGGTGTTCTCGATCATTTGCCGCTCGATATATCAAAAGCGATTTTTGGAACACCCGATGGATCAAGTAAGTATGCTTTCTGTCAGTCTTCATTGATATTTACGACTATTTGATAGTCCGCTTGAGATCTCTGAGCTCAGTATGTACTGTAAAATAATTGTGCTTCTTTGCTATCTACTACATGCATACGAGGTTTGCTTGCGAGGAGGAGTTCTTTTTCTTTTCCAGAAACTTGTGAGAGTATATTTTGGAGTATCAGAGATGTTTCTTGTATTTTTGTATCATCACTTTTTTCTAGTTCTCAGAAAAATGTAGATAAATTTTCAGGAATATTTTTGACTCAGGGGGTTACCTCGGCGCTCATCAATCATTTTTTTCTAAAACCATTTTTCTTTTGCAAATTTATGAGATCTCAAAAATTAATATTATTCTCTCGAATTCTATATGCTGGCACGTTATTTGGTACGTGCCTTGTTGTTTGTTCATTGTGGTTAAAACCTCTGTCTGATACATCTCCTATGATGGTGAAGTTTGCTTTTCCACTTTCTTTTGCGAGGATTTTTTTACCGAAAAACAGTATCATTCTCTGCTCTCTGAAATCTTCAGCCATTTTCTGAAGTGCTGGCTTTACCTCATTCCAATCGCAGTATATGTCGATAGAATTACATGCTCTTATTATCATGATATCATCCTTTCAAGGGAGTTTTATTTCTTTTCCGAGAGCATCGCGGGCATTCTCGAGTTGTTTTCTGAGAGATTTTAGACCATCACCACGTACCACCTGTATATCATTTCTTCCGAGTAAATCTCCTCCGATTTTTTGGTCACTTTTTCTTGCTTTGAGTAGTTCATCTACTGACTCAGGAAGATCGAGCGCTATGGTATGATTTCTCTTCAAAGCTTTTGCCATTTCTACTGATGTGATCGCAGGGTAGTCTCTCCGGATGTGTTGTTCTTGGTCATGATAATCGCCTACACCAGGTCAGATGTCTATAAAATAAGAATCTATGTTTGATATACCGAGATCAGTGAGAAACTGTATATGGTCATTGAGCCGCCCGGGGAATGTGCGATTGAGGAGGTCCATATTCTGTTCATGTCTGCGAAGATCTCTCTTATATTCTCAGACAGATGTCTTTATTTCTTCTTCATCGGATGATGATAGAACCGGCTCATCTTTGATTTTTTCCACAAATGTTGGCGTTTTGTCGATCTGGTTTGCTAGCGCTGTAATTATAGCACGTACTTCTCAGAGATCATACATGGTATATTTTTTTGTTTCGTCAAAAATTCCCCTGAGTTCTTGTTTGATATCATTTTTTTCTTTTTCATGAAATGATTTTCAATTTACGAGACGATCGAAGCGTCATTGACATGTACTGACTTTTCATAGAAGTTCCTCTTTTTTTCTTTTATTTTCTTCTGTATGGTTTTTGAGTTCTTTCCAAGTACTTATGATGTCTGCATACAGTTCTCCTGCATTATCTGGTGAGGATTTTTGTAATTCATTTTTGAGGTCGAGAAGTTCCTGCCTTGTCTTCTCTTTTTCTTCTTCTGATATACCGTCTTTCTTCCTCTCCTGTATGGTTTGTTTTATCGTGGTGAGTTTTTTTTGTCATTCGGTTATGTTTTCTGCAGGATTCGACATGAAAATAATTTTATTTTTTGAGTTCTTTATCTACATCATCTGCTGTTGCTTTTGGTTTTTCTCAGCCTGCCCCTGGCGGTACTCTGAAGAGTTTGCCTGTGTATGGACATTTTACTTCCATACCAGCTGGCAAGCCTGTTACATCGACTAACTGATGTTTCGCAGCATAGGGGCTATTGACGAAACCAGGGCGTCCCGGAATAGGAACACCATAAGGTAATTCTTCAGGCTTCTTCTCACCTCCTTCAGGCTTCTTCTCACCTCCTTCAGGCTTCTTCTCACCTCCTTCAGGCTTTTTCTCACCTCCTTCAGGCTTTTTCTCACCTCCTTCAGGCTTTTTCTCACCTATAAAATCATTCGGTAAAATAATTGGTTTGTTGGTATAGGGGCAGATTATTTTATCTCCGGGTTTAAGACCACGAACATCGACCAACCTCGGTGGGTTGGTATGTGGACTTCTAATATATCATGGTAAACCCGCTACAACTGTACCATAGAGTACAGATTCATCACCTTTTTCTCCTTTATCACCAGCATCACCTTTTTTGCTAGATGGGCGCATACCAGAATCATCTCTATTTTCTTTCTTTTTTGGTTTTCATTTCATTTCTTTTGGTTCTTTTGAAAATGATGCTGGATCTACTTCTACGAAGTCTTCTGCGACCCATCCTGTGCGACTTTCGTCGATTTTTCCACCCGCTTTATAGACCTGTACTTTGACGAAGTTTTTCTTTTCTGCTTGTCCTTCTACGGTAACTCCAGTTTTTCGGCCTATGATTCTGACCTCTTCACCTTTATAGGCTGTACCTATACGGTTGCCATGATCATCACGAATTCGGAGTCCGTATCATTTATCAAAAGTTTTTATTTTTCCAATGATGGTTTGTTTCTCGTAGTTTCCATTGAGTTTTTTGTGCAAATCGCCTAAAGCGTCTTGGGTATTTTTTTTGAGATCAACACGTTCTTGAGTGCTGTCTGGAAGTTGATCTTTGTAATCTGTTTGTGGTTTGAATTTGCCACCAACAGGGAAATTTTCTCAAGGCATAAAAGTATATTAAAAATAATTATACCTTTTTAGTCTACTTTACTTTTTTGTGCTTTGCAAATATTTGAGCCATTTCCTCTCCATTGAAAGTCGACTGTTTTCTCCTATACTCTTTTTATGCCACAGCGACTCGATATAGATGCTTTAATAAAAGAAATAGAAGAATTGTATGGGAGATACGGTTCTGAGGATTTTTCGATAGCAAAAAAGGCCTATGAATATGCTAAAAATGCCCACAAAAATCATAATAGAAAATCAGGAGAACCCTACATAGTTCATCCTATATCGGCTGCTCGAGAATTGATGACTATACAGCCTGATATGGTGACCCTTGTCTCTACGATTATCCATGATACAGTTTCTGATGGTACGGGCACATTTGATGAAATTGAAGAGCTATTTTGACTAGAAGTACGTCGTATCGTCGAAGCTCTTGATAAGATCGGTTTCATAAAATACAGAGGTAATCAATCCACGATTGATCGACTCCAGAGGACACTCATTGCTATGGCCCAGGATGTGCGAAGTATATTTGTGAAATTTGCAGATAGGATCGATAATCTACGTACTCTTCAGTATCACAAAGACCCTGAAGTGGCCAAAAGAATTGCTGACGAATCTCTCTCTATTTATGCTCCTATTGCGGCACGTCTCGGTCTCTATGGTTTTAAGGAGATAATGGAAACCCTCTCGCTCCGAGAACTCGATCTCGATGGATATCTCCATGTCACAGGAGAGCTCGCTCATTATACACTTGAGCAAGATAAATTTCTCACACAATCTGTTCATAAGATACGTAATCTACTTCCAGAAAAATATAGAGATACTGTCACCTATAGAGTCAAAAAACCATATTCGATTTATCGAAAACTCAAGCAAAGTGATGTCAAAAGCATTCGTGACATTTATGACGTGTTTGCTATTCGTATTATCGTCGATGATGTGAGTGATTGTTATGCTGTTTTGGGCTTGATACATGGTCATTTTACCCCTATTTCCAAACGCTTCAAAGACTTCATAGCTGTCCCAAAATCTAACTGATATCAGAGTCTTCATACGACAGTTCTCTGATTTGAGTGATACCAGCAGCCAGTCGAAATACAAATCAGGACTCGTGAAATGGATCAAGATGCCGAAGAGGGGACAGCGGCTCACATCCTCTACAAGATCCATGGTGATACTATGCAAAAAGAGCAAAAATATGAAGACTTACTTCAGATGACCATGGATACTCTTCTTGGACAAGAAGAGTCTGCCTTTGGGAAAAAAATAAAACTTCCTACTATTTTTGTTTTTTCTCCTCGTGGTGATGTGTTTGAGCTTCCACAAAAATCGACTCCTATTGATTTTGCTTATGCAGTACACTCGGATGTTGGATATCATTCTGTGTGAGCCCGTATTAATGGCAAGATACGAACCCTCGATACTGTTCTGAAAGATGGAGATATCGTTGAAATAGTGACGAGCCCCCAAGCACATCCCGCTCAACAATGGCTGGATTTCGTTGTTTCTTCCAAGGCAAAATCTCAAATTGGTGTGGAAGTGAAGCGTCTCTCTGGTGATAGGGGGAAGATAGTAGAAAAAGGAAAAAAACTTCTCTTTGAGACATTTAAATGAGCAGGAATTATCCTCGATGATCATCTCACAAATTTTTTGCAATATTATGGAAGTAGTTTGGATGCTAAAAAAATGGAAGAGTTATTTTACAGTATAGGTCAGGGCATTAGAAAACCGAGCAGTTTTCTCCCCAGAAAACAACCAACGAAAAAAAATGTAGCCAAATCTCACGCAGAGAGCCCTATTCGTATCATGATAGGGGGTGAACGACAAATACCTCATCAGATTGCTCAATGCTGTTCGCCCCACTTTCCTGATGAGATAGTGGCTGTACTGAGGACTTGAGGTAAATGTATGATTCATGATGTTCACTGCCGTAGTCTTGAGCGTGTCAATAATCGCCGGCTTCTTTCGGCTTATTGGCAAACAAGTGAAAAAGGCAAAGTGGTTTCATTTACCCTCCTTTTTCATGATGTTCCATGACTTCTCGCACGAGTGACGAAAGTATTCTATGAGATGGGAGTCAATATAGTTGATCTCGACCTCAAGGCTCAAGATGATGGAACTTGCCGCATACAGGCCTCAATTGAGATACACAATGACCCATCATTTCTTGATCGATTATTCGAGAGAATACGCCTCTATATACCAGAATTTCTCATGGCTGAGAATGATTTTTTTGACAAGAGAAAATAATCTATACAATTCAGGTACTATTTAACAGTTATTCGGCTTTATATGGCTCGTTTTTACGCTACAAAGAAGGAAGGTGAATCAAGCGACAAGATGCTTGTAAGATTTAAGAAGCTCCTCTACGGATCACGTCTTATTACGAATCTTCGTGCTACACGTTATAATTTTAAGAATCCTACAAAAAGAAAGATTCGTGAGAAAGCTATCGTATGTTCAAAATATCGTGAGCTTTCAGATGAGCTTTCATAGTCACTGTTTCGAAAATTTATAAATCCCAACTGTCTCAGTTGGGATTTTTCTTGTACCACTAGGAATAATGTCTATACTGGTCTTATAACTTTTTTCTATGCTCTTTTTCTGAATCATTTGTGTCATTCTCTGAGTCGCTATCCTCTTTAATCCTGCACTCCTTGGTTTTCTCGTAGGGCTCGCTCTTTTTATACTCGGTTCATGGATTATTCTCGGATGGTACAAAGTAAATAAGGTACTCGAAAAAAAATACTCGGTTTGAAAGTATCAGATTATTTTCCAGAAAAAATGAGACTCTCCTAAGGAATAGTTTTTATGCAGATACTTGCGATTATTTTCTCTGTAGCATTTGGTTTTTTTCTCTGGATGTATCTCCTGACCTACTTTATGTACCGTGGAGCGAGTCGTGATTTTTTTCAGAAAGTTCGTATTGGTCTCATACGGGGTATGCTTGTAGCAGGCGTTTTTATCCTCTTTGATAGCGTTGATAGTCTTCAGGGGTATATCCAGACTGATTGGGTTGTTTTTCCGCTTCTTTTCTTTGCACTTTCTCTACCATTTTCTTGGAGACGTATTGGGTTTTTTGCGACGTTTCCAGTGCTGCTCGGTCTATGTGTCCTTTCTCTTCATTACTTCATGACACCATCATCGTTTCTCTGGTCTCCTTTTCACGAAGAAATAGGGAAATGGTATCAGAGTACAACAGCACTCTATCCTGCTCTCGTGAGCCCATTTGTGAGCCTCGGTTTTGCGCTTGTAGAAAATATTCGTTATTTTAGTGGAGATACACACGTTGCTGAGATATTGGGTCGCAGCCTGTTTTCTCTTCCGCTTCATCTCTTTGTTTCTCTCTTTGCTTTTTGGTGCTTCTTTTCTTTTCGTTCTCGAGTGCTCTGAGGTATCGTCGGTGTTATGTCAGCTATTCTCATCCATATGCTCTATAACTGGTCGCTCAGTACCTCACTCATTATCACCCTCATTATTATCATGATGGGCTACGCTTTCTATGGTTGGAGTGTAGAAAACGGTTGGTGGAAGAGGAAAATTTAATTCTTTTTGAGCTCGTCGAGTTGTGCCTGGATTTTATCTACCTGAGCGCTTGTTGTTTTGTCATCCTTGAGCCAACGATTGTAGAGGTCGATAGCAATTGCTTCACGAGTGGCGTCATTCATGACTCCAGCGCCAGCAGCAGTCACACTATCGATTACTTTGAGTTCGAGCTGATATTTTGCGAGAGCGGCTTTTGTGATAGGGCCAAATATCGCTGTATCTTTATTGCTCATGTACCCTACTTGCTTGAGGATTTTTTGTAATATACGGATACCAGCATTCACTTGACCGAGTTTCACAGTTGGTACTTTTTTCAGAGAATCAGCATATTCTTGTTTTTTCTTATTGAGAGCTTCATCACGCTTTTGTTTTGCAGCATCGAGATCACGTTCGAGAGCTACAATACTGTCGAGTTTTCCGAGGTATGTATTGTATGTCTCTGTGAGTGTTGTTTCTGTAACTGGACCATAGTAACCAGCACCTGGATCATCTGCACCTGTGACTATCTTTTTCTCAAGTTGAAATGCATATATAGCATCGACGAGGCGTTTATTGAAAATCCCATCTATGTCATATTTGAAATAACCGAGATCTTTGAGTTTTTGTTGGAGCGCTCGAGTATCGTCACTATTGAGGTTACTGGTAGTCGCTGCAGCACTACTAGAAGATGAGCTCGTTGTGTCGGTTGCAGTAGAATTAACAATGTTCGTATTGTCTGTCTTGTTGAGTGTTCCCGACAGGAGTGCCTTGAGCATGGCACGTGTTTTTGGGCCATAAGTTCCTGCACCATCATCCGTCTTTACTTGTACGATGCCGTTTGTTTTTTGGAATTGAAATATAGCCTCTACGAAATCCTCATCAAATATACCATCAATAGGGCCACTATAAGCATTGAGTCGAGTGAGGAGGTTTTGTACTATTTTTACGTCTGCCTGAGGGCTTACGGCATTTATAGGCATAGTAAATGGATCAAATACTCTCGTTGTTGATCCAGAGGCAAGAGGTACTGTTTCATTGTGAGGATTTGTACAATCACTCGGAACATTATCAAAATTTGATGTATCGGGGATAGAAGTATCGTTATTGAAATCTATGTAGACTGTCTGAACTCAGAAGTTAATAGCTCTACAGAGACCAGCCTGTCATTTCCCCATATAGATATCGAGACGAGGAAGCTTTGATCCGCTTGTGATAGCGCCTCCACGATCGAGAACAGTTCCGTGAAACTCAAAATTAATTGGAGTTCCCTTGATAGTGAGTGTTTGTTTTGTGTGAACCCGTGTATTAAATGCTATATCACGTGGTGCTGCGACAACTCCAATACGGACTGGTTGTCCAGAGGCTGTATGTGTCCCTTCACCGTTCATTTTTATTTCATCAGCATAGGTATCATGTAGATAGAAATCCTGTCATTCTACTGGTGAATAATACGCTGACACGAGATAAAAAGCTCCATCGGCATGTGTGGGAAGTGACCAGAGGGGAACTGTGAGACTCGCAAGAGTCAAGAGGCTAAAAATGCGACGCATAAAAGAAAAAAATTATAACCATATTGTATTCTCTGAGGTTATATGGCAAACGAAAAGTTATTGACATAGAAAAGCTTATCTATTAGAGGTTTCTGGCACTTGCAAAGAGGTATTCTCTTCCTACACTATTTTTATGGTATGATTTAATTATCGTTCTCGGGGAGATGTCTGAGAAGACCTCGCTGTGTCATATTTAGAGACACATTGATATACCATTATTGAACGAAATGCTACCTTTCTCGGAGGAGAACTCGATATCATATGTACTCGGGATGGATTTTGGAGATTTGTGGAAGTGAAATACCGTGAAAGCACTATTTTTGGTTATCCGGAAGATTCTATGACTTCTAAAAAAATCAAAACCCTCCTCCGTGCTATAGAGATGTATTGTCTCAAGAAAAATATAGATTATGCTCGGACAAGACTCGATTTTCTCTGAATTTTACGATTACCAGAAGAGAAATATGAGTACAGATTAATAGAGGATGTGAATTAATTGAATTTTTCTTGCACAACTCTAAAATGCTCTAACATATTGTATACCTTTAATCGTTATCTTATGAAACTCTTTCTCGACACTGCTGACCTCAGTCTCATCCGTCACTATGCTGCTCTCGGTATCGTTGATGGTGTCACGACGAATCCTTCTATTATTGCTAAAGAAGGTGCTGATCAGGAAACACGTATTCGTGAAATCGCTGAGCTTATCCCTGGGCCGGTGAGCTGTGAAGTGACAACACTCACTGCAGAAGAAATGATTGAACAGGGGCGAAAGTTTGCTTCTTGGGGTGAAAATATTTATGTTAAACTTCCGATAGTTCCAGAAGGTTTAAAGGCTCTTCAGGTGCTTGCTTCAGAAGGAATCCCAACAAATATGACACTGTGTTTCTCTGTGACTCAAGCATGGGCAGTAGCAAAACTTGGAGCGACGCTTGTGAGTCCATTTATTGGCCGACTCGATGATATAGGACAGGATGGTATCAAATTGATCGAAGACATCGTCAACCTCTATCGTCTTCAGGGATATGAGACAGCTGTACTCGCTGCGAGTATTCGTTCTGTTGACCATATCAATCGTTCAGCTCTTGCTGGCGCTGATATAGTGACTCTTCCGCCAAAATTAATCGATGAGATGCTTCATCATGATCTCACTGACAAATGACTCGCAAAATTTATGGAGGATTTCAAAAATAGCCAAAAATAGTATGACAACTTTTTCTCTCACTACCGATAAAACTGAGCTCGAAAAGATAGCTCACCAGCTTCGTCTCGATGTTCTCGAGATGCTCCGACTTGCTGGCTCTGGCCATATAGGATGACCATTCGGTATGGCGGATATTTTTGCGGCATTGTATTTCTCATTTCTAAATACAACTCCAGGAAATCCATCTGACGAAAATCGTGATTATTGTCTCCTCTCTAATGGGCATATCTGTCCTATTTATTATGCAGCTTTGGCTCGTCGTGGATTTTTCCCCATCGAAGAAATGCAAAAACTTCGAAAGATTGATTCACTCCTTCAAGGGCATCCGAAGCTCTCTATTCCTGGTGTAGAAAATTCTTCAGGCCCTCTCGGTCATGGTCTTTCTCAGGCAGTGGGTATCGCTCTCGCACTCAGAATGGATAAGAAAAATAATCGTGTCGTGTGTTGCATGTCTGATGGTGAACATCAAGAAGGGCAGACATGGGAAGCAGTGATGTCGGCACATAAATGGAACCTCAGTAATCTCATCGCTATCATGGACTGTAATCATCTCCAGATAGAGGGGACGACAGATGAGATCATGCCTATGGGAAGTCTCGCTGATAAATATCGTGATTTTGGTTGGGAAGTTCGTGAGATAGATGGACATAACATGGTACAAATCTTGGAGACCCTTGCCTGGGCGGATAAGAATGATAAACCAACCATGATTGTGGCGCACACCACGCTCGGTAAATGAGTATCATTTATGGAAAATAATTGGGCTTATCATGACTGGGCAGGGAAGCCAGGTGATGCTGAAAAAGCACTCACAGAGCTCACTACAGCGACGATATAGATATGATGAAAAAATTTTTCATTCTTTTTTTTCTCTCGGTTTCTTTCCCGATTTTTGCTTATTCTCCATCTGCCTCTGTTTTGGAGAAAACCAAGAATCTTTCTGTAAAAATCAATTCGTATATCAGTTCACAGCAATCAGAACAGAAAACTTCTTTGCTCAAACTCCTCTCTGATACATTACCCATACTACAAGCACGACTCTTCATGACGCACGATATAGAGCGTATGTATCTCTTTGAGTACATACGTCGCCATCTGCCTGCTTCGGAAATGATAGATACTTCTGACCTCATCGATGATGATAATCTCTGAGTGACTTGGACTCATGCGCCTCGGAATTTCGATATTCTCTATTCACCCTACTCAACACCGACTTTTTCTTCCCTTGATGGAGAGAAAAATTTTTCTACGCTCATCAATGGTTCTTATTTTGCACGGACTGAATGATGAAATTATCATGCCGGTCTCCTCTGGCTCGATGGGCAAAGGCAGACTCCTTTTGTTGCAGATGATCCACAGCTGACACATATTATCTGTCTCTCTTCGTGAAAAATATCTCTCTGGGAAAATAGTGCCTACATCTCTGAAGATGTCGTCAAGCCATGCACCATAGCACTTCAGGCTGGCCCTCTCATATATGATTCTCATAATGGAGATATCCGAGAAAATCTCGAACCAAAAACCTATATTGGTGCTGCTCATGTCCGTACCGTGATGACACTCTTTACTCGACCAGATGGTTCCCAAGATCTCTGGTTCCTGACATTTTATAAAAAGATGACACTTGCTCAGGTACGTGATGTCGTGCTTTCGGAGACTCGTTTTTATGGGAATTACCGAGATGTACAAATCCTCAATCTCGATGGATGAAGCTCTGTGGCATACTTATCCCGCAAATATCCTGAGCTCAATTTTGGTACCAGTAAAAGATTGCCCGTCGTATTTGGTATAAAATAATTATAAATTTTACTCGATATGAGACAGAAAAAAGTGCTCTATGAAGGAGTGCTTATAAAGATTGTATGTTCTAGCGGTATTGCATTTATTTTTCCGTGAAGATAATACAATACATACATTTCACTAACTGAATATTTATGGTACTTCTTCCAAATTGGTCAGATGAATCCGCTCTCACAAAAAAGGCTATCCGTGCGGGATGGGGAGAGGGGATAGTGCGATTAGCCCGTGAGAACAAAAATGTCGTTGTCCTCAATGCTGATCTCCCAGGTTCGCTTAAACTCGAAGGATTTATTCATGAGTTTCCTGAGAGATATTTTCAAGTAGGTGTAGCTGAACAAAATATGGCGGGTATAGCGACTGGTATGGCTCATGCTGGCAAGATTCCTTTTATCACGAGTTTTGCGGCGTTTAATCCTGGGCTCAATTATTCTCAGATCCGTCTCGCTGCGATGTCTCATCTTCCTCTCAAGGTCGTCGGGAGTCACTACGGGCTCAATGTCGGTCCTGATGGTGCGAGTGCACAGATGGCAGAAGATATCGCGATGATGCGTGCTGTTCCTGGTATGCGAGTATTGTGTCCTGCTGACTATGGTCAGGCTATACAGATGGTCGCCGCGATGGCTGATCCGACGACGACGGACTACATCCGTGTCACTCGTTCAGACTTTCCAGTATTCCTCGATGATACGCCAATAGAGATAGGCAAGGCACAGAAGCTCATGGATGGTCAACATATCACATTTGTAGCGACAGGGTCTATGGTCTACGAAGCGCTCAAGGTCGCAGAGATGATCATCGCAACAGGGAAGAGTGTTGATTTTATGAATATTCACACGATTAAACCACTTGATACTGAGAGTATTTGCGCTTCTGCCGAGAAGACAAGACAGGTTGTCGTCTTCGAAGAGCACAGTATCCACGGATGACTCGGTGATGCAGTCGCTTCTGCTCTCTCAGAGAATTGTCCAACGAGACTTCTCAAAATCGGTATTGATGATGTATTTGCTGAGTCTGGTACCCACAGAGAGCTCTGGAAAAAGTATGGTCTCGATCGTACAGTAATACTTCCAAAAATAGAACACTGGATGCGCTAGAGGGCGAGTTTGCAATCGGATTTTATTTTCGTATTATCACTCTGTCCTCATTTTATGCTTCGAACTGTTGCCTATATTATTTTCCTCTGTACGGGTATTTTTGCTTTTACCTTGATAGTACTCTTTTTCCGTTCTCAGACGGGTGTTGTCTCAAAGTGAATCATGACTCGTAGCGATGCGCCGATCGTGAGTGAAGTTGTGACACAGAAAGTGCTTGAAAAAGTGAATAAGGCATATAAATTTCGCCCTTCTCAACAGAACGATGTTTTTGGTGCTTTTGTTTTTAATTTTCCTTTTGAGAGTCGAGTGGCTGAGCGTGTTCGTATGTATACATTTGAAAATGACTATTCTCTTATTCGTCGTAACCTCATGCTCCTCGGTGCTATGTATAATTTTCAGGATACCAATGATTTTTATGGCAAGACTATGTTTCTCAATGATAAGACTGGAGACGGGAATCTCGTCCGTTTTATCACTGAGGTTGATGGCCACGCTGTAGGCTTTGAAGTCCTCCGAGATGAATACGAACACCTAAAGAGTTTGATTTTGCAATAATTTTTTTATACTTCCTCTATATTTCCAACCCAAACACTATGGCAAAGAAGCATCAGCTCACCCCCGAAGGTCTCGAAAAACTCCATGTCGAATTGGATGACCTTCGTAACGTCAAACGTCTCGAAATCGCTGATAAACTCAAGATAGCGATAGCCTACGGAGACCTCTCAGAAAACTCTGAATATCAGTCAGCTCGTGATGAACAGGCTGCAGTCGAGCTTCGTATCTCTGAAATAGAAGAAATCCTCGAAAACTACGAAATTCTCGATTCTGACAAGAAAGCAAAAAAGAACCATGTCATTACTATCGGAAGTAAATTCACACTCAAAATGGGTGATGAAAAGAGCTCGCCAGTAGTCGAATACACTCTTGTGGGTAGTACAGAAGCTGATATTCTCGAAAATCGCATCTCAAATGAATCACCTCTTGGACAAGCTGTCATGGGTAAGTCAGAAGGGGATGTAGCAGAAGGTGTCGCTCGTGCTGGAAAATTCTCTTATAAGATTCTTGAAATCGCATAAATATGAATTATTTTTTTGCTAATCATATCCTCTTTATTCCTCTTGCAGCGTATATTGTTGCAACGGGCTTAAAGGGTTTATTTTTATCGAAAAAATGAGTATTTAATATGCAGAGCATGCTCTCAACTGGAGGCATGCCAAGTGGTCATTCAGCTCTCGTCTCAAGTCTTGCAACTTCTATTGGCATCAAATATGGTCCATTTCACGATCTTTTTGTTCTCTCACTTGTCTTCGCCGCGATCGTTATCTATGATGCCATGAATATCAGATATCAGTCAGGACTTCATGCTCACGCTCTCAATACGATAAAAGGAGAAAAGCGTCTCAATGAATCTCTCGGACATCTCCCTTCAGAAACTCTCGTTGGAAGCATGGTTGGTGTCCTTATCGCTGCTATTTTGATGCAGATTTAAAAAATATGATAGATAAGGAGTTATTCCTTGAAAAATATCCTTTTTTCTTAGAAGATAAAGATGGGCTTGTTAGGTTAATTAATTTAGAGTGATGAAAATTTGTTCATCTATGATATTTAATAGATGATTATTTTGTTCGTTTTTCACCACTTTTTTCTTACTATTGAATTTCTTGTGAACTTACACAGAGCACTAATTATGTTTTAACTGGTTCTTTAACGTGGTTATTTGAAAGATTTCCAACTTTAGATTGCAGAATCAGATTTGACCTTAATAATATCTCGCCAACCTCATTATATAGAGATGGTGAATTATGATGATGAGGTGAATGACTCCCTAAGTTTGATTTAGAAAAACTATTATCCAAAATAGGTTCTTTGGTTTCGAAAAAGAATAGGAGAAATACGAAGTTTAATGAACTCATGTGAAACATTATTCATAGTACTGAGTTTTGGTATCAATCTGTTGATAAATCTCTTCAAATCGAAGAGCTAACAGAGAATATATTTGATAATTTTTATGTTAATCGTTATCTGCATACAGAATTCAATGAGGTAGACAAAACTATCAAACATACTGATTGATCTTTCTTATTTTATGACTCATGTGAGAGGGAAAATAGAAGTCGTGTTAGATTAGATTCTCGACTAAAAAATGCTAATAAAGATATTAAGCTTTTTAGAATAGATTGAAAAATACCTCTAGATGAATGGCTATCTATTCTTTATTCTTGGTTTGAATATAATGAATTAGTCCTAGAGTGGTTCGCTCCTAATGAATATAATATTAAGTATTCAGATATTTTAGATCCACTAATTGATTGATAATATCTTTTCAATCTCGCTCCATACTTCCTCACGAGATTGCTCACCATTGATAGTATAGTATTCGACTCCATCAGCTTTCCAGCTGTCGAGGAGGGGAACTATATCGGTGCGGTACCAAGCAAAACGCTTGTGAATTTTTTCTACATCTTGGTCATCGACACGAATAATGAGAGCATTACCTGTTTCTGGATTTATATCACCCTCAAAGTCACTGCCAAATATTTCTTTTGTTACTGGATCCATCTTGCGTCCTTGGAGGCGTCGGAGTGCTTCTTCTTCTGTGAGTGTTATATGGATAACGACATAATCAGTCGTGATAGCATCGAAAAACTTTCTCTGAGCGATATTTCGTACGGCGCCATCGATGAGGATATGGTTATCAGGATGATTCTCTATAAATTCCTTTATAAGGTCAAATATGACACTATCTGGAGTCATTTTTCCATGAGGAACTGTTTCAGAGACTTCTTTATAGTGCTTGTGTGATGGATTTTCGAGGACAGAACGCAGTATAGCGCCTGTTTCGAGGCTGATATAGCCATAATTTTTGTTGATGAGAGCGGCTTGTGTGCCTTTCCCAGAGCCCTGGATACCCATGAGCATGATATGTTTTTTCTTGGTCATAGTGTGAAAACAAAGGGGAGTATATTGAAAAATGAAAAATTAAAAATGAAAAATTAATAAAAACCTTATCAGAATCGACTTTTCTAGACTCCGAGAGTATAAAAACTTGCTAGATTTAAAAAATATATACAATACAGCCATCTTAATCCAAAATTATGATTGCAGTTATCGAAACAGGCGGAAAACAGTACATCGTCAAACAAGGTGATATCATCACTGTAGATCGACTCGATGAAACAGTTGATAAGCACACTTTTACTCCTCTTCTCATCGCAGATGATAAGGGTGGCACAAAAATTGGTGCTCCTCTTCTCGATGGCGCAAAAGTAGAATGCAAGGTGACAGAACACACACGAGGCGACAAAGTCCGTGTCTTCAAAATGAAATCAAAAAAACACTACCACAGAACTACAGGTTTCCGTGCTGCACAGACTAAACTCGAGGTCACATCGATCAGCGCGTAGTTTGTCCTTAATCTTTTTGCTTGTTTCCAAAAATTCTCTCACAGTATCTTCGCGAACGTCGTGCTCTTCGTCGAGCTCGAATGAAGAGGCTTAGGCTCTCTAATTCTCTTTTTTTGATAGCACTCGTCGCTTTTTTGCCCATTTATCCTGTATTTGGGTCTTTTCTCTATGATGGATCGAGGAGAGATGCTCTCCGTACAGACATAGATACCTCTACTATTCTTGATACGGTTGATAGCTATGATGAAGAAGAGACTGCTATATCTCCAGATTCTTCTGCTGAGCCACAGCATGACTGGACGGGGAGGACAACCATCGAGACGTACACGGTTCAGCCAGGTGACACAATCGCTCAATTAGCCCTCGATTTTCACCTGACTCATAACACTATTCGCTGGTCAAATGATCTTCCTACTACTTTCTTGAAGGCTGGACAAAAACTCCTCATACCTCCCGCCGACGGTATCGTCTATACGACAAAAACAGGGGATACCCTTGACGCTATTTCTAAAAAATACAAAGTTCCTGTTCAAAAAATCCAAACAACGAATAATCTCTGATCTACCCTCGGCGTCGATCAGATGCTCTTCCTTCCGGGTGCACAACAGCCTGTCATAGTTCCGCCAGAATCTCAGGTTCTTGTACGTGGGAAGTTTGAGCTCAAAGTCATCAATCCTACTGGCGCTGGTTTTGTCCCAGGACAATGTACGTATTTTGTTGCGAAACACTGGCCAGTAAAATGGCGTGGAAATGCTCGTGCATGGTTTAAAAATGCAAAAGCAGCAGGGTTTAAGACAGGACAAACTGCAAAACCAGGCTCTATTGTCGTCTGGTATGGTCCAGGATACAATCTCACGTACGGACACGTCGCTATCGTCATGAGTGTCGATGCGAGAGAGGGTACTATGATTGTAAAAGATATGAACTATACTGGCCCATGGAAAATCACGACCCGAGAAGAAAAAATAAAAAATAAATATATAATCTGATTTATCTACCACCCATAAATCATGTCTCGCCTTCAGTTTTCTACTCGTCTGCGTCGTCGTAAACAATTTCGTCAGAAAACTCTGAACAATATAGTTCTTTTTGTAGTTGCTCTCATACCTATATATCCTGCTTTTGGTTCTTATATGCAGGATTATACAGGTGCTATTGTGCGAGGTCAGTATGACAAAAACACCATCCTTGATTCTTATGATGATACGACAGGTCAGAGTACGTATGATATACTCAATGTCGTTGATAACTCTTCGCCCGCTGATACAGGCACTTCTGCTACTTCAATTCCAGTTGCTACTGTACCAACGACACCTTCGGTACCAGAAAAAATCGTGGAAATAGAAAAAGAAGAGAAGCCTCTCCCTATACCTGTCGACAAGAAGCGTTCTCTCTATATGACACATCTGGTTCAGAAAGGCGATACGCTCAGCACTATTGCTCAAAAATACAACCTCTCTATCGAAACACTACGTTCCATGAATAACATATCTGGAACACATCTTTCTGTCGGTAAAAAACTTTTAATACCTCGGATTAGCGGCGTGGACTATGTGGTTCAAAAATGAGATACGCTCAGTACTATCGCTCAAAAATACTGAATTAGTGACTCACAAAATATCCTCATAGCGAACGATATGAGCTCTGGAAAAGTCTTGAGTGTTGGTCGAAAACTTCTCCTCCCAAATCCAACCAAAGATCCAAACAAAAAAGTAGTCGTAGCTCCTCCTGTGCAGCCTGTTGTGAAGACTAATCCTGTCTCAAATAAGACAGCACCAGAACAGCGAACGGTAGTCAAAAAAAATGCTCCTAATACACAAAAAACCATATCTTATGGCGGATATTCTCTTGATCTCAAAGTACCAAATGGTTGCCGTGGATTTGTGTGGGGTAACTGTACTTGTTTTGTCGCGAAATATAAAAATGTAACCTGGCATGGTAATGCGAAAGACTGGCTCAAAAATGCGAAAAAGCAAGGTGTACCAACCGGTGATTCTCCAAGGCCAGGCGCTATTGTTGTCTATTATGGTCCTGGTTTTCCGCCTGCATATGGCCACGTCGGTATTGTCATGGAAGTAGGAGAAGACGATATGGTTATCAAGGATATGAACTATCGAGCACTCAATGAAGTAACAACAAGAAGAGAAAGTTTTGATAATCCAGCCATCATAGGATATATTTACGTAGATTAAGACTTTTTTGCAAGTCATTCGTCTCGATATTTCTTTTATTTATCAATCGAATTGCATAGAATAGTTTGTGACTATTTTTGCTTTTCGTGTTTTCTTTTTTTCAAAAAATAATTGCATGGTTTTTGATAGGGCTTCTCTTCTTTGAGGCTACTTTTCGAGTTCCATTTTTACTCCAGGAAGCACAAGCTCTCGAAGCGCATAATCATGAGGATATTGTTTCACTTTTGGTGGAAGAAGATCTCATGAAAAAGATGTCACCTGATATTGATACGTATGCGAGACGTATACAATCACAGCTTCCAAATACACGAACTGTCATTCTCACTTATCCAAAAAATGCGCATCCATTTCTGATAGCTTCAGCAAATGAGAGGCTCTACTTTTCTGGTATTCCAAATCATGGTTCAAAAACTCAGAAACTTGTCGGTACTATATTGATAGGTCATGTTCCTCTCCCCGTTGTTCATAAGGATGGTCGTGATTTTCTCTCGATGTATCCTTACACTGATTTTTCTGATCCTCATTTTTTCTGGAATTGGGAAACGAGTCGATATGAATACATAGGTACAAAACCAGATAAGCCAGAACCAGACATATGGCATTCTGTAATAGACCCAAACTCAGGCGATATCGATCAAGATGTCCAAAAAATACGCGACTTCTTTGCCCGTGTTTATGAATATGATGCAAAAAAAGGTCGTTATGCTGATGTAGGAAAAAATCCACAAGTGCTCTATATGGATTCTGTACAAGAATCACGAGCTATCAGCAAGTGACTTCTCGGGGTCTATGAAAAACTTCGTGTTCCACAACAAGAGCACCTCCTCTATCATCGCTTTACACGTGAATTTGCCCAATACTTCTATGAAACTTATTTATCGCTCATGAAGTCAGAGGGTAGTTCTGATGTTGTCCCATTTTCTCAATGGAAAAAACCGACAACTTCTTCTGCTAGTTTTCTCGACGATGCTTCGGATATTACGACCAAAGTTTTTGCAGATGAACTTATCATACCGTTTCTAAAAACTATCAATGAGAAATATCTCGGAGATGTAGAGCGATGGATACATAATGCAGGCCGGTACTACAATTGATACTCTGATGTCCGTATGGATACTATACCAGAGGTACTTTCTCAAAAAGATGCACTTTCTGGACAGATTCTCAAAGAGCTCAACGACACTCTCGAAAAAATGGTCGACTCATATGTCGATGCAAATATGGCTATGGATATACCAGTTCTCCTCTATCGTCCTGGCCAGAAGACTATTATAGAAAAACAAAATTATGTAAGTGGAGGTAAGACACTGACCCGATCAGTCAGTCGTTCATTTGCATTTACGTATGATAATTATTTTTATGGGAAAAAAGCGACCGAAATAACAGATGCAAGTGAATGTAGCCTTATTGCTGGTTCAACTTTCTGAGGGTATAATACAAAGACAGAAATCAATCATGGCTATGCCATGACAAGTGCTACCAAAGATTCAGAGCTTCTCAACGCAGATACTTCTGCAGGGATTGTCTGTAAAAAACCTACTCAATCATACTGGGGATGAAATAGTCCTATCAATACAAAATATGTCGATGGAGAAATAAAAATAGGAGAACATAGGTATGATGATTTTTCTCTTCCTATACGTGATCTCTCTGCTGCAAAAAAAAGCACTACACTTCTCGGTAGTCCTCTCGACTGCCTCAGACGGGATCTCATCTTAAAGCCCTATAAGCATACAGGTATCGATGGTACTACTGTGTATCCATGGCCTGTTGAAACAGGGGGTGCTAAATATTCTTGTGCGACTGACTTTGCATCGACAACACCATATCCTATTTTCCTCGAACCATCCCCAGAGGGGTCTGAAAATATTTTGACGAATCTCGTGTCATGTCCGCCTGCACCAAATAGTACGACAAATATTTCTCTCCTTTCTCGTACTGGTGGTGCTCTAGCTACGTGTCAAACAAACGGTCTCACGGGTACGTATAAGCTCATATCTTCTCTTATCAAACACAGCGATCCATCATCAAAAATATACGGAGCGCAACTCAAGGGTATATCTTCTCCAAATATTCCTGTTGATGAAGAGCGATATCTCTCATACCTCGACAGAAGTGCCCATGAAGCGCGAGTAAACTATCCGAATCTTTTTGACATATCAGTAACGCCGAATGATAGCGACGATGTGATTCTTCAAAAAATAACTACATTTGTTGACAATGCCACATCAAATCTCAAGCCTGGTATAGATTTTCCAGTGTCTCATCCGTGGAAAAAACTTATCAAATTTACCGATGTGGCACCAAAATTTTCTGAAGTTCTTCTTGCTAATCAAGATGTGAGAGCCGGGCTTATCGATGCTCTACGATGGAAAAGTCTCGATACAGAAGCAAAATATGCACGAGCATTTGATCTCGCTCTCAGCAAGGTAAATACTAATGCTAAACTTATCGTTCCTGATAAAAAAGATATATATGAGATTTCATATATGGGTGGTACTGGTGATGCTCGTGATTTTGCATTTGGTTTTTCCCCAGAAGATAAAACAGAATTACCAGATTGGTTTCAAAGTATTCAAAAAAATCAAGAAAATGTCTCAAATCAAAATAGTGGGAATGATTCTGATACAACATCTGAGTTTTCTCTCTCTAATTCGGAAATTGCTTCTCTTCTTTGAGAGACTTCTTCAGATGGGCAATCAAGTGAAGATGGTTCGACGAATGGAAGTACCGATACTGATTCTGGTAAATCAACATTTGAATGTGGAGATCCAAATGGTGTCGTAATTTGGGAATGGTTGAGCGCTATTCAGTGCTGGCTCGATAGTCTCCTAAAGACTACCTGGACTACACCAAAAATAGATGATATTGGATTTCCTGAACTCCCATCTCTAACGGTGAAATTTGGTGGCGATATTATCTGGACAACGAAGGAAGTACAGGATGTAGACACGACTGATAGTAACAAAAATAATGTTATTGATTATGTTGAAAAAAATACAAGTTCTCTCTCCCTGAACAATACAATTTCTGATACGGTTATTGATACGAACCAAACTATTCGTGTCGATGCGGCACTCGAATCATCAACAAAAATTATTAACGATGACGCGTCTCAAGTGCAGTTGGTTGTCACAGAATTAGATGATCTCGATACAAAAAAATCATATTTTCCAACTGATACAAACTGGGATACAATTCTCGATCAATATATACATATCAGTGGTTCATCCACACTGAAAGATGGGCATGCCATATGGATTCTTGAAGCGAAAAATAATCACCGATCACGAGTGTATATCGAATCACGTATTTATTCGAGTAAAAATATATACCTTCGTTCTGAGAAGAGTATTATCCTTGTAGGTCCAGATGTTATACCAGCAACGGTTGTCAGCTCATCTAATGTAACTTCTTCACAGACAATAGAAGCGGGCGATAAAAATGGGCTTAATCTCATACTCTGAGAAACGAATACTTCTTTTAATAAGGTTGACATAGAAATACGAGATTACATCACTGGTAAAATGTATGTTTCTCTCAAAAATATTCCTGTCACGCAAAATAGAGTTCAAATCCTCAGCTCATCTCTTGATGCCATTATTAAACGAGCATGAAAATATACACTTTCACTTCAGTCTGGTGAGTTAGCAGGTGAGACAAATTTTACTATTCTTCCAGCAGCTGCAGATCATATTGTAACAGAATGGCAAAGTATTTTACTGAAAGATAAAGCACAGCTATTCACAATAAAGGCGGTTGATATATATAACAATAATATTGATATTACTAACTGGGACATGAAGATGACATCATCTCTCGCCCTGAATGTGAGCGGTTTTTCATCTTCATCTTCTCGTGAATTTCAAGGAAAAATCACTTCTGAAACGCTCAACGTGACACCTACAGAAAGCGGTAATGTGACACTCGATATCACACTTTCTTCTGGTTCTACTACGCTCAAAACTTCTCTTTCTCGTCCTGTTCTTTCGGAGGTGAAAATTGTAGCAGATATACAGAATCGTAATTCTATTCAGGTCTGACAGGACATAGTGGTCAATCTTTCTGTACAACGTGGGGATGGTTCTATTGTGGATACTTGGGATATGCCACTCACATTTGGTATACGAGGTGGCAACGCAAAACTCACACAGACAAAAATAGTTTTTGATAAATGACGTGCCACGACTCATATCAATACTGGTACAAAATCCGCAACAGCTGAGCTCTATATACAGGATACAAGCTTTGGGGCACTCCTTGGAAATGCTTTTAGCATACTTCCTGGCGATCCTACCCAACTCTCTCTTGATGGTCCGAGTGTACTCTATGCACGAGAGAATGCTCATGATACTTTGACGCTTCAGTTGCGTGATAAATATGGTAATTTTACTGATTTGAGATCATATGCCTGGCATATAGAGACTGACCGTACAGGTATTCTCGCTCCTATACAATATCCTACCCAAAAAACACTTTGAACTTCTGAAACGCAGTTAACGAGCCTTGGTGTACCAGGAAGGATTTTGTTTCACGTATGGCTCACAAAAGGTGGCCAAAAGACGACCATTAATACACTCGAAAATGTTTTTCAATTGAGCGTTCTTCCAGTTATTACAAGTGATGATGCGAGTCATAATACATGGCAGACAGTAACACAGATTCTGTTGGGTGGTATATTTGGGCAAACCCCTGTTCAATGATATTTTGCATGATCTGCGCTTTTTGCCCCAGAGACAAAAATGCTCACAGTATCAACACTTATCGATAATCCAAAAACACCAATCATCACCTTGAACCCATCAGGAAATATTGTGACAGGATCTATCAAATATGGTACTGGCATGGGAGTTAGAATTGAAAGCTTTCTTGATAATAAGCTTTCATTGGTGGTCTACGATAATCGTCTGGGCGATCTCGTACATATTACTTATCCACAGATACGTTCTGACATTTCGACTACATTATGCTCGAAACCTGAAACTGATATCTCCTGTGATCATGACACTCTCGCATTTCTCCCAATAGCTCAGAATACAACTGTAAAAGACGGTGTTGTGTATCAGAATAATCAATCGCTTTTCGCAGTCCGTGACATATTCAACCTTCCTAACCTTCGATTTACTTTTGTTGAACAAACAGGTTCTTCTCTACAATTTTCTGTTACCAAAGATTCCACAACTCTCGGAATTCTCGCACTTCGATGGAAATCCAGAACGCCTTCTGATTCTTCTGACGCAAATACATACAGCCTCTCTATGATGACCTCTGGTCTTGAGGCGAAGATGAATTGGAATCAGACAAGCTCGTATGATACCCCCGGTATGGTTGTCTATAATAGAGATGAATCAACTTCATATGTATGAGGAGCTAATGAAGAATGATTCTCTGCTTATCCTAATAAAGAATGACTGGGTTGGACTGGTGAAAATACCTCACTCCTTCAATTTGCGTCTGGCCAAGAATGGTCATCTGCAATGAAGGATACAGCTGATTATCTGACGATCAATCTCGGTGATCCTGTTATAAAGCTCCCTGCTTATAACGTGAATTCGGTTACTGGTTTTGATCAAACAATAGGTGAGCCTGTCTATATGGGCACTACACCTATTTCTGACATGACATTCCGTGATATAAATAGTGATGGAGCAAAAGACTTGATAGCTTTTCATGATGATGGTACAGTTGGTACTCGTTTGGAGAGGGGAGATGGTACCTCTATTGATGTTGGTGATTTGTTATCTGTTTCAAATGCTAAAGAGGGGATGATTCGTTCATGAGACTTTGTTGGCGACGGGTATTCTGATATTGTTTATGTTGATAATGATGGCGTCTTGAGACTTGTTGTACATACCCAAGATGGCCCAACTGAGCAGACTATCAAGTATGATACAAATCCTGTTTTGTGATCTATAGAAGAATTAGAAGTCTTTGATATGGATCATGATGGTATCGATGATATCATTGTTATGGATAGTCTCGGTTCTCTCTATATATTTTATGGAAAACAGACTGGTGTATTCACACTTCAGTTTATAGAAAATGTGTATGATTTTGTACTTGGATCTAATCCTAAAACTTCTTACTTTACTGGTGCCGTACGCTACGATGGTCCATGATACAAGGATCCTCAAAATATCTCAAAGAGCCAAGACCTCCAGACGCTCTCTAAGCAGGCTATCATCGAACAGACCCTATTCACTGATATAAGACTTCCAAAAACCACAACAACTGTAACTCCAACTGTCTCCGCAGGAACCAATGTTTATAATACGCTTAATAATGATGCAAATTGATTTTTGCGTATGTATGATGGTGATGCTACTGCGTTGTGAAATAGTCTTAAAAATGGTTTTGATCAGCTCCAAAATAATAGTAATGGTTCTCTCAATATCGTTGGCGCAAGTGATAATTATGATACTTTTGCTTTACTTCGAGCACCTTTTATCAATCCAAAAAACTTACTTGTTACGAAAAAATATACTTCTCTAGAATCGGGAGATAAGCTTATTTCTGGATCTCCAATAGAGATTACTCTTGAGCTCAAAAATACTTCATCAACTTCTCTCTCAAATCTGATCGTTCAGGAAAAGATCCCTTCTTTTCTAGAAGTGTCAGATATGAAGTATGATATTTTTCAAGGTACTGTGCAGAATGTCGGTACATTTATAGATGGAGGGGATTCACTTATCGCTGACTTAAGGGGTAAAGCTCTCGCACCATGACAGTCTTTTAGAATTGTATACAGAAGTACACTTCGATCGTTTTCATTTGGTAAGTTTGATGTGGGCTATCTCGAAGATAAAAATGATCCAAATAATAATACCAGTATTCAAAAAGATGCTATCAAAACTATTGATCCAACAGCTTCTCGTCTTTCATCTATTCCAGAAAAAGATTTTTACGGACACGATGTTTATGGCGATATACGATTTAATCCAAATGAAACATGTGGAGGGCCGCTGCTTCTCTGGCGATCGCACAATACATATAGTCGTACGTATCATAAGACGCTTATAGTTCGTGATCTCAAAGATCCCGATAAAGCTGCACTGGCTGCTAATAAAAATTCTGTTAATGCTCTTAACGCAAAGAGTACATGATCGACATCTACAGGTACTGCATGATCTACTACTCCGAGCACTTCCGATCTGGCTGCAAATGCTAGTTCTGATCTGGCAACTTGGCAGGCCGACGGAGATAAAGATGGTATACCAGATAGGGGCGATGATGATAGCGGTGATGTATTTGAAGTAAATACTTCTGGTAATCGTACACAGATAAGTGTAAGTCTAGGTAAGATTGATGATGTTCTTGATCAGATTATCGATGGGGTAAAAGAATTCTTATCATGATTGAGTTGTGGTTTTGGTGATGCGGGCTGTATATCTATGCCTATTAACTGGGCTGCTAATATTCCAGGAAACACCATTACAGCACTTGGCTTTGCTCTTCCTTGAGCGAATCAACCTCCAATTGCTTGTTATGATGATGTTCGTTGTTGATATCCTATTTTCTCAACGCCTACTATATCATGTGCTGCGTGTGAATATGAATGTGCAGAATGGCCTCCATGTTCGGAAGGAGCAGGTGGATGATTCGATTACTATGGTGGAAGTGTTGGTACCAATTACGCTCCCCCTGGTTACTATATGCCGGGAGAAGGTATAAGCACATTCCGCATATTTATTTGAGCAACACTTACTGGTGCCTTGGCTGAGGTGATGTGTTTTGGCGAGAATAATGCTATATGAAATCTTCCAGGAATGTTCCCAATTAATTTTGATGGAAATTGTATTTTTGCCACTCAGCCCCTGACTCAATGTAGTGATGATGGATCGAGTGATGATCCTCTGGTGACAGAGTCTGATATTTCTTCTGAGATCAATGATGACAATAGCGGTGATGATGGCAGTGGGGATGGTAGTAATGCTAGTTTCACAAATGCGGATAGCTGTGGTTTTTATGATCCTATCAATAGTTATCCACTTGACCTCTCTGCTTCTGCGAGTCAGTATCTCTCTCAGTCCAATGATACTAATGCAAGCAATCTTGAAGCCGCTATCTCTAACTATAGTGATATTATTGCCAATCCAGAAGCTTCTACAGATAGCGGACTCTACTTCTCTACATCATCACCTGATACGAGCTATTCTCGTCTCAATGGTATACGAGGACTTTCTTTTAATAGTACTGGTTCTGGTACAGGCATGATTCAGTTGTCTCTCAGTGCGACGGATTTAAATCTCCGTAACTTCGGTAAAGTACTTGATATCAACCTCCGAAGTATTAAAGCTTTCCCAAACTTTATCATGGATTGGTATCACCGTCAGATGGATGAAATTATGGCTAGTATCGGGCATCTACCAGATATCAAAATATTCCTTCCAGATCTTTCTTCTCTTGCCGATTCAGGGTGGATGTGATCTTTCGGTTCTGATTTAAAGAATGCAGCTACTAATGGTTCTTCTCGAGCAACGGCTACTACCTCAGGAACTACTACCTCAGGAACTACTACCTCAGGAACTACTACCTCTAATCAAAGCACGTTAAAAACTGCGAGCAATACTATTCGAAATGGATGGAATAGTACATTCTGATTTATCAGCAGTGGCTTTAGTACTGTCGGTAATACTGTAACGAAGGGGCTTGGTTATGTCGACAATGCTAAAAATCAGGCGACATCTTTTGTAAAAGAAAAAACTACGGGTATCCAAAATGCATTTGAGTACATCGGCACTCTTCCAATTATTGATGTACATCCACAGACTATTAACTTTGAGATTCCATGGGTTGGCAAACAAGAAGCTCAAGCATGGCTTGTCCGAAATCAAGCCGTGCTCGATGCGTGGAAAAATCTCCCTAAAAATGCTGTTAATAGTGTCAATACAGGGCCTCTGATTAGTAGTATTCAGACAAATATAGAGATCGTCAGGAGTTACATGGATCTTCCAGAAAAACTTCAAAATCTCTTCTACATAAAAGAGAAAATTCTCTATGGTGTCATACAAAATATTCAAGCAGTTCAGAATCTCATGGGTTGATGGCTCTACAATAATGGGCTTCGATTCAAGGCATGGGTCGAGGTATACATTCTTGTGACAAAACTCTGGGATTTGTGGCAGGTATTGGTCGATGTTTTCAATGATTACGAAGCAGAGTGCGGAGTATGTCGTAACGAACGATGGAATCTCCAGCACTGGTTATGGATAATTATCTCGATGATTATTCCGCCAATTCCAGTTATTCAAATGCCTCGATGGCCTGATATAGAACTCGATTTTTCTGATATAGATCTCTCGCTCGATATCGCTTATCCGGTCTTTAATTTGTCATTCTATCCAATTAGTCTTCCAGATGCACCAGTACCAACCATCAGCTGATTCAATGTAAGCCCAATGCCACTCTTGCCACGCCTTCCAGACCTCAATATCGACATAACTATACCAGTGATACAGCTTCCAAAGCTTCCTGATCTCCCACCTCCACCAAAGATTCCTGAGCTCTCCCAGGTTATTACTATTGTGCTAAAAATCTTTAAGCTCATTGTGCTTATCATGTGTCTGTATAGAAAAATTCCTCTTTCTCCAGAGTGGTTTGTCGGAACAAAAGTTGCTCATAAGACAGAGCGACAAGGATATCTGCCTTTTGATTTTCTTGATTATGGACTACCAACTGTATCTATGGAATGGATAGATGCTATACGTGTCTCTACACATGTGAAACTCAAATACAATATTGACTACATAACTGATGCTATCAAGTCTGTTCTTGAACCATTTAATAATTTCCCACGAAATCTCTATCGATCTTCTAGTTCTAATTCTTCGAGCGTTAATATCGATATAAAACCAGATACGGGTGTTCAAGTGAAGAGCACTGCGGATATTTCTGAGCTACCAGACCTCATAGCGTCATTATATAATCCAGATATTGCGCCTTCTGTATCGATTGATATCGCTTCAGAAAAACTCGGAAATATGGTTTCATCTATGGATATTTCACCAGCAAGAAAGAATCAATTCTTAGCTCTTCTCAAAAATGATAGAGTAGATATGCCAAATAATGATGTACAGCAAAAATTCGAAAATCGATTTAATACTATTCATGGCGCTCTCGCAAAAGATATCGAAGAAAATCACGCTATTATAAAGGATATAGCTCTCTGGAAAGAGGGTGAAAAGAGGCCTGAAGATATAGCATTCATCAAGCAATGATTGCCAAATGTTGCTCATTTAACTGAAGCTAGTTCATCTCCATGATCACACTTCCTCTCACTTCGGGCTGATGTGCTTAATCCTCTTGCAAATGTAGTTCAGGATGTTGTTCATCCTATTATCCCTGCTGTTGCAGTGTCTCCTACGCCAGATATTGTTCCTACTCCAGGCACTGGAAATACTTTTTCAGATAAGGCACCAGATGTATCTGCGACGACCCGCACAAGATGACTCTATGTCACTCAGGGTACTACGACACAGAGACTCATAGACTACACTGAGGCTCTCGATGGTAAAACAAAAATATACGCAATAGACGATGACAGGGATGGAGACCAGGATGTCTACTACTCACTCGGAGATAAGATATATAGAAAAGAAAATCATCTCAAATCACCATCAAAATACTATATTTCTGATGCTCCAAAAATATACAATGTAGCTGATATATATAGTGACTTTTTCTGAACAAAAACACAAAGTATAGAACAGATTCCGTATGATGGACAAGTCCATATATCGCAAGGTAATTCGTATGGACGTATAGACCTCCGTTTTCTCACAAGATGAGATACGAATCATCTCAGGCTTTTCTTATTTAATTCTCTCCTAAAAAGAAATAAGACAGATGCGCAATCTGTGTTCGATATTTTCCCAAAGAGTACCACGGACAGCAGTAAAAACTCTATACAAACGGTTCCTCATATTATCAGTACTGAATGAAAAACTACTCTTAAAAATAATTCACTGTATCGTACTCTTCTTCCGGGTAAAAAATATATAGATGCAGATGGAAAAATACTAAATCTGTCTGATGATTTTGTCATACGAAGTGCACAATCATGATATACAAAAGAGACTTCTACAATCCGTGTATCCAAAAATGGTATATCAAAAAACTATGTTCTCCAGGCTGGTCAGCGTATTATTTTTGCTGAAGATAGTAATGTGACCGTGATTCGATGATCTCTCTTGCTGTTTGGTTCAAGTACTCATACTCAGTCAATTGATGTCAGTGATCGAGGCATGCCTCTCTTGCCGGGCGATGAGATAGAAACAGGTGATAATGGTCAGGTGACCTTATGATTCCCAGATGGCACGCAAACTGTTTTGACTCAGCATCAACACTGGTCATCAAGTGAGTATACACCGTGAGTCTGAATCCAAAATATATCTCTCTGAGTTGATCCTCATTGGTATTATGCTTCTCTCGAAGATGCTCGTAGTGGAGAGGATATACGTATGCCACAACATACTATCTTTGATGCCTATACCAGACTATCTGACGGTGCTATTGTTGCTCAAATTCCGAGAGAGATATCTCTCGATATAGATAGACCAACTGAGGTTGATTTTCAACAATATTTCCCGACTGATACTATTTCACAGGTGGAGATTTTTAGACTTCCAAGTTCTGAGTGGAGAAGGGTAGATAATACCAAAATTACTTTTGAAATGCAAAAGCAGAAAACCGATATATTAGTCCGTGTCACCAGCAATGGATTTGTTCGTGATTATACAACGAGTCTTGTTGCAAAAATTCCAAAACTTGCTATCGATAGCATCGATATAAACAATACTGTTCAGGGTACTCTCTCTGATGCGATCACTTCTCCAATCGGTATACAATCGTTCATTTGAGATAGAAGTTGGACGCTGAATTCGTGAGCATCAGTAAAAAATACTTCTTTCTCTGCGTCTTTTGGTAATGTACTCCCATCTTTTGATATATCGAATGGCACAACAAATCTGGTAAATATAAACCGTTCTACAGGTGGTCTTACCTTGAATCCTGGTGTGAGTATTGTTCCTAATATTATACTTGGTAAGAATATGGGAATTATCCTGTCTGATTCACAAAAACAACGCTTACAAATGAGCTATGCCTTTAATAAAGTGAATTACTCTCAGGTTTCGTGAGTGACTGATATCGTGAGTCCATGAATATATATTGTTGGCTCTAATATGCACATGGAACCATCAGCTCTTCTCGATAAAAATCTGGTAGGAGGTGTGTATATAGTAGACACATCATATCGACCACTTCTTGCTCTCGACGCGAACTGAGTTGTCAGGTATCTCGATACAAATATTCGATGGTCTGCTGTTTCAGACTCTAATAATATCATATTCACACTCAAAACGATCAATAATAGTGAACTTGGTAAAATCATTCTTCGAGGAGATATGATTACTACCTGGTAGTTAAAAGAGGTATTATACGTTGGCCGCGATTTTCCTTTTTGTATCTATCCTCTGGTCTCAGATATCAAGCCAAACATGGTATTCTCCTGGTGTGCATTTTTCGAGAATATTTTTGATATCCATGAGAACTTCTTTTGCAGTTCCGAGTGATAGTTTTAGAGTTATATTTTTTTCTTCTATTATGCAGTTATATTTGTTTTGGAGGGAAGGGAAGAGTTGTACGCTATTTTCTTCATCACCAAATATGCCTTCGTTTTGCGCAGCTGTTCTGAGATCTGATATCGTCGACCTCTTTACCTGGTCTGCTTCGATAGATATTTCCTTCATTTCTACTTTACAGTTGAGCCGCCCTTTTACCAGGACTATTTCTCATTCCTTGAAGAGATGTGCGACTTGATTGTATGTTTTTGGAAATACGATAGCGGTGAATTTCCAACCTGTACTCGAACACATAACAATGAGCATATTTTCACCTTTTTTTGTTTGAATTTTTCTTATGCTATCAACATAGCCTATGACTTGTACTATGGGCTTTTCTTGCTTTTCTTTTTTCACCTCTTCTTCGATTGGTGGAGTATCAGAAGTGTCTTTTTCCTCTGCTGAGTTTACCTCGCCATTATCATTCACTTCTGCATCGAGCATTGGTTCTTCTGTGATTGTTTCTTCCAGTGTTTTTAGGAATTCTTGTACCTTTGCGAGGCCGAGAGATTTTCTCTCTATATAACGCTTGAGTCCATCGAGGGGGTCACCAGAGATGCTCATACCGATAGCATTTCTCTCTTCTCGGATTTTCTCTTCAAATGTTAAGGGTTGTCCATCTTGGAGTATGAGTCATCCACCATTATTTCATGATCCGCCGAGATCAAACATGTCCATCTGTTTTGTACTTGTTTTATGTTCTACTTCACGAAGATATCATGCCATTCGCTCCATATTAGCAAGCATGTGGCCACGTTCTCCGAGTGTATCCATCGCTCCACTTTTTATGAGTGCATCGAGCGTTTTTTTATTGATGACGTCAGATCAAGTTCTTTGTACGAAGTCTTCGAGAGATGTATAGGGTTTCTCTTCACGCCCTGCTAATATTGTTCCGATGGGCCCATCACCAACTCATTTAATTGCTTTGAGTCCGAAACGAATTTTACCATTATCAATATAGGTAAAATGTCTGCGAGATTCATTCACATCAGGGACGAGTACTTGGATATTTTTTGCTTTTGCTTCATTAATTTCGAGGACTATACGATCTGTATCATCTTCGTCTGATACCATGAGAGCAGTGAGAAATTCGGTAGGGTAGTAGGCCTTGAGGTAGGCAGTTTGATACGCAATCATCGAATAACATGCGGCGTGTGATTTATTGAAACCATAACCTGCAAATGGTTCGATAATATCTGTAAAGATATATGTCGCGAGCTTTTCACTATGTCCCAGTTTTGTCGCTGCTTCGATAAATTTTCCTTTTTGTTCGTCCATCAGTTCCTTGATTTTTTTACCCATAGCACGGCGGAGAATATCAGCTTCACCAAGAGAAAATCCTGCGAAGGCTTGGACGATCTGCATGATCTGCTCTTGATAGACAGCGATACCTTGCGTGAGCTGGAGAATTTGCGCGAGAGATTCGTGTGGATATTTTACTTTTTCTCGACCGTGTTTTCGTTTGATATATGTCGGGATGTAGAGCATCGGTCCTGGTCGGTACAGTGATACCATAACGATGATATCTTCAAAGTTATTTGGTACGAGCTCCTGGAGGTAGCGGCGCATACCAGCGGATTCAAATTGAAAAATACCAGTCGTATCACCCTTGGCAAAGACATCAAAGACCTTTTGATCGTCCATCGGGAGTTTATTGATGTCGATTTTTATACCATGATTATTCTCGATAATTCGGAGTGCTCGGTCGATGATGGTGAGATTTCGGAGACCCAAGAAGTCCATTTTCAAAAGTCCTAATCCATCGAGAGGGTAGGCAGAGAATTGTGTCACGATGGCAGTATCATCTTTTGGCGGATGCTGAAGTGGACAAAAGTCTGTCATCGGACTCGGCGCGATGATAACAGCACAGGCATGGACACCGAGTTGTCGTACAGTTCCTTCGAGTTTCTGAGCATTCGTGATGAGCTTATTATGAAGAGGATTATTCTCGATGGTTCTTTTCAGGTCTGGATTTTCTTTGATAGCATCTTCGATAGTGATACCTGGTCGTGCAGGGATAAGCTTCGCAAATTGATTCATCTCTGCAAAAGGAATACCGAGGGCACGTCCGACATCCTTCACCGCAGCACGAGCGGCGAGTGTACCGAATGTACAAATCTGTCCGACCTGATCATGTCCGTATTTTTCACGGACGTATTCGATGACACGTCCTCGTCCTTCATCAGAGAAATCGATATCGATATCAGGCATGGAGACACGAGCAGGATTTAAGAATCGTTCAAAGAGGAGCTGATAGCGGAGAGGATCGATATTGGTGATACCAGAGAGATAGGCGATGATAGCTCCAGCAGCTGATCAGCGTCCAGGTCCAACAGGGATATCGTGCTCACGTGCCCATCGAATAAAGTCTGCGACGATGACGAAATATCCATCGAATCCCATGAGGTGGACGACAGCCAACTCGTATTCGAGACGATCAAATATAGCTCTTTGTTCTTCTCAAAAATTATTATATATATTGTCTTTTTTTGCATTTCTCCATGTTTTTGGAAGTTCGATGAGATCTGCGGGGGAGAGTTCTTTGAGAGTCGGTATATCTGCTTTTATTTCTTTATGGACGCATTCGATGATTTCTTCATTGGACAGAGTGAAACCATATCTTGCATTGAGTCCTTCGAAACAAGTCCATCGCAGGAGCCATTCTTGGTCTGTGAGTGTCTCAAAATCTCATGGATATGACTGTTTATACGTTTCTTTTCTGATTTTTTCCTTTTCATTCAGAGCATAGGTTGGTAAGAGAGGTTTCCCGTGAGGAATTTCTATATCTATCATGTCTGCTATTTTCAGTGTGTTTTCACATGCTTCTGGTGCATAAGCAAAGAGTTCACGCATTTCTTCTGCGGGTCTCAGGGCATAGTTTCCATCAATGAGTGTTTTTCTGTCGGGGTCATCGAGTCTTCGACCGCTTCCTATACACGAGAGAAAATCTTGTGCTTCCGCATCTTCGATACGTGCATAGTGTACATCATTTGTTCCTACGAGTGGTACACCAGAGAGCTTGCTGAGTTCGACGAGTTTTTGATTATAAGCGCCCTGGGATCATCTGTCTGGGTGTTCTCCGATTTCGAGATAGTAATTATCTTTTCCAAAGACTGATTCATAATATCTGATACGTTCAAGGAGAAAGGCATTGTCTTTCCCAGAAACGACATTTTGAGCAAGTTCACTCGTGAGGTCACCGGAGAGTGCGATAATATCAGATGAGAACTTTTCTAGCGTAGGGAAGTCGAGTTGAGGTTTACTTCCGACGTTGCCATCGAGATATGCTCGTGTAGTGAGTTGTATGAGATTTTTGTAACCGTTGAAGTTTTTTGCAAGCAATATGAGGCTGTACACTTTTGCGTCACGTGAATCGTATTTTTGCCCTTGTTCACAGATAAAAACTTCTACACCGATAATGGGTTTAATTCACTTTTTCTTACACAGAAGATAAAATTCAAAAGCTCCATGAAGATTATCTGTATCAGTAATAGCAAGCGCCGGCATACCAAGTTCTTTTGCTCGTACGACAAACGCCTCAGGATCGCCGAGACCCTGAAGAAATGAGTAGTGTGTATGGAGATGGAGATGGACAAAAGACACCCACAGACTCTATAAAAAAACCCATGAATTGCAACTCTTCGTCGCTTTTTATATGGAGATTGTACAAACCAAAAATCTCCTATAATTCTTGGTATGATACACACCGCTATTTATCCCTCTCTTTTAGCACTCGCTGAGAGAAAACAAGACTGGAACTCTGAAATCAAGCGAGTTGCGCCTATTGCCTCAGGTATTCACTATGATATAGGTGATTGAGAGCTTGTGCCTTCTTACATGCTTGATCCGAGCGATATTGGCCTTATTGATTCAGTTCTTCCTGTTGATGTCCATATTATGGTGATGAAACCATCTGAATATATACCAAAACTCCTGACATTCTCATCGGTATCGGCTATCGCCTTCCATGTTGAGTGTAGTGAGGACATCCATGAGACAATTCAATGACTCAAAAATGCTGGGAAAAAAGTCTGACTTGCCATACTTGATACGACTCCTGCTGACCATCTCGATCCCTATATCCTTGAAATCGATTATGTTATTGTTATGACTGTGAAGGCTGGCTACTCAGGTAATCCATTTATACCAGAAATGCTCTTAAAAATAGAACAAATTCATCACAAAAGACCAGAATTATCTATCATTGTTGATGGGGGAATAGGGGAAAGTACTCTTCCCCTCTGTACTCATGCTGGTGCTGTTGGTGCAGTCATGGGGTCTGCTATATTTTCATGAAAAAATATAGATTGGCTTCCTAAAAAATCCTAAGATTTGAAGGGCTTGACAAATAGATTTTCGCAATAACCTTTGCGCGAATTTATTTTTTAAGCTAATTTTTATGCGTCACTCTCAATTATTAGGCCGTGCTTCAGCCATAGATGAGTCCTCCCAATATAACAGTATATCTTCTGTTCTGCAGCGATGTAGGAATTTTGTTTGAGCTTTATTGCTATCAGCAGCTTCTCTTTCCTTTGCTCAAGAAAAGCCACATACGCTTGCTGAAGATATAAATTTTTCTAATACTTCAGGTGAACATAGTGTTTTACCTTCTGAACCAAGTCCAAATACGGTTTGGCATAAATCCCTCGATGCAGATATTTCATTGCGCCATGTGGGTACTCGTTGAGAGGTGGATGAGGGGCTCTACGGCTCTGTTGGCGCTCACTGGTGAGCAAATAATTATTCTCTCGCTGCGCACTATGTCAGTAATTTATCTCGGAATACACCTTTTGAGTGACACGCTATAAAAAATGAAATGGAATTTAGGTGACTTTTCTTGCACCAGCTCAATCCCAAGACTCAATTACAATGGTGAGTTTGGGCTTTCACAGAACAACCCCTGAAAAATACTCACGAAGCATCTGCTCATACCACAAATACACATGATGAAGCGCATGATTCTCACGGTTCTCATGTCTCAGATAAAACAAAGAAAGAAGAAAATAATACTCATGATGCAGATAATCATAAAAGACTTACTATTATCGCTCCGACCATTGGATTACAGCATGTTTTTTCTGATAAGCTACGGTTACTGCTCACCAGTTCTGCTGGTCTTGATATGACATGATGATTTCATTCATTTTCTAGTGCGGAAATCCTCGGAAACCTCCTCCGAACGGAGAGATTTAGTCTCATTTATAATGTTGGAGTTAATCATGCGGCAAAAATTGGTACTTCCTTTGAATGAAGTACGGGTGTTGTCTTTACTAATGAGGAAAATACCTGAAGATTTTTCTTTGTTGGTGATATAAATCATAATTTAGGGACTGATAAAACAGTATTTTGATTGCGCACAGGTTTCAGCTTCAATTTAGGAGGTAAACATCATTAATAATTTATTTTTAACTTTTTTATATGTGAATTAAACATTATCAATCTCAAACTGGAGACACTTGACGAGACATTCTTGCGGCGGTTGTATTTTTATGAGACCTTATATGAGTTCGAAGGGCAACAATTCTTGCTCTTCTCGCAGGTGGTCTTGTAATGGGTGAAGTGACAGGAGTGAGTAATACGATTCGTCAACAGACATCGAATTTGCTTATGACTCCTCCAGATCAAGGAGGAGCTCTTCAGTCTTTTCATTATCATCTCAGAACGGTTTGCCATCCAGATGGAGAAAACATGCAATAGTTTTTATTTTTTTGCCTCGAGCCAGTTTTTTCCGACACCTACTTCGATAGCCATTGGTATATCCCAGTTTACTATATGCTCCATAACATCATGAAGTATTTTTTTAATTGTGCCTGTCTCATTATCAGGGCATTCGATGACAAGTTCATCATGGACTTGCATGAGGAGCTGTGCTTCTAGATTTTTTGTTTTGAGCTCTTCTGATATTTTCACCATTGCATGCTTGAGGATATCTGCACAGGTTCACTGAATTGGCATGTTCATTGCTTCACGTTTTGCTTGCTCTCGAACAATAGAATTTTTATCAGAGAGCCCTTTAATGGTTCTTCTTCGACCAAAAAATGTCTCTGCATAGCCTACTTTTTGTGTTTCACTGACAATATGGTCAAAATATTCTCTCGTCGCAGGGTAGAGTCCAAAAAATCTATCGATATAGACAGCACACTCTGCTGGAGCTTTGCTGAGCATCTTTGAGAGTCCAAATGGTGTTATGCCGTACATGACACCAAAATTCACGGTCTTTGCCATGCTTCGTTCGGCTTTTGAGATGTCATCTTTACCAAAGAGAACCTTAGCTGTCTCCATGTGGAGATCTTTATTTTCTTTCAGTGTTGAGAGCATTTTTTCATCTCCAGAGAGACAGGCGAGAATCCTAATCTCAATCTGTGAATAATCTGCTACAACATATGACCAATCTGATCGCTCGGGACGAAATGCTTTTTTTATTTCATCACTCCAAGGATCGCCTGCAGGGATATTTTGGAGATTTGGATCATTGGAACTCATTCGTCCAGTACTTGCGCCGAGTGTATCATAACTACTATGGATGCGGCCAGTAGAAGGATTTATATATTTTAGGAGACCTCGAACATACGTTCCGAGGAGTTTACTGGCATGTCTGTGAGTGAGGATATCACGACATATTTCATGTTCTTCTGCGAGTGCACTGAGAGTTTCTTCATCGACGCTCCACCCTGTTTTTGTCTTCTTCAGTGGTTTGATTTTCATTGTTTCAAAGAGGAGTTTCTGGAGCTGAAGAGGAGAGGCGAGATTGACCGAAGCATCTCCGGTCTCTTTGGCCACCTTTGATTCGATGTTTTGAATGCTTTTTATGAGCTCTTGTTCTAGATCTCCAAGAATAGATTTTTCCACATAAACACCGTAGACTTCCATCTGTGCTAAAATCTGAGATACACGCGATTCTAATTCAAGTATAGGGTGTTTAATCTGTTGATTTTCGATAGACCACATAGATGCTGCCATCGTTGCGGTACTTGTTGTATCTATGGTATATTCTGTTGCTTGTTCAAAAAAATTTCCGTACGATCCATTGCGCAGATGAGGCTGAAAAAGATGGTTTTCTATACGAAAATCGCGAATCATAGGAGTATTATTTACTTCCTGCTATTTCCTCAAACATAGCATCGAGTTCTTTTGTTGTCTCTTTTGTTTCTACTGTTGCTGTTGATCTTTGTGCTTTGTGTGCTGGTTTAGTTGGAATGTTTTTATCAGATGTTTTTGTCTCACTACTTACCACTGCTGGTAAGTCTTTTGTTTCTGTAACTTTTGTGCCACAAGAGATGAGTAAGAGTGGTAACAGGAGTAGGATAATTTTGTTCATAAGCAAAAGGCTGCTTTTGAGTATACTTTTTTTCACAAAAATTCAAAAAATTTTGCACAATTCTCCTTTTCCCTATAATCACGCCTAGCTGTACGAAAAATATGCACTCGTAGCTCAGCTGGAAGAGTACCGGTCTTCGAAACCGAGGGTCGCAGGTTCGAGCCCTGCCGAGTGCACCATATAAAACTTAAAATGTCAGTGTTCGAACCCTAAAGGGTTGACTCACTTTGCCATTCAAGGCAAAGTTCCCCTGCCGAGTGCACCATATAAACATACTCGTTTTGAAACAACCCCGGAGGGTTGTTTTATTTTATTTAAAAGGATCGTAAGGTATATTCGTCGGAGTAGTCGTATGTGGTATGTCTCCTATATTCAATGTTTGAACTGAAGGCGTCGATATACCTACTGCATCAGAAATGAGCTCTCCCGCAGTTCCTTGCGGACCGCTGTTTGCACCGGTTACATCTGGACGTTCACCGACATTTTCGCCTGGTTTTGATGAGACATCTGGTTGTTTTATAGTTTTTAGTTCTCATTTAAGAACTGCTAACTGATCGCGCACACCTTGTAAGAGTTTTTCTATATAATTTTTCCCCGTCTCTGTAGGAGTTGTTTCATCTGGTCGCTTAATTGTGTCAGGAATTTTTGTATCAACTGAGCCATTGGGTCATTCAGTATACATAAATATGAGATTACATATACAGTTTATCATACTATTCTTTTCGTTGCAATACTTTAGTTATTATCTCCATTTCTCAGTATTTTGGCCCTAATTTATTTATTTACAGACTTGATTCATCTTCCTCTCGGCTTTTCTCCAGTGTGAAGCACTGCTTCAGAATGGAGTAATCGTCCAGCTTCTCGTGAGTCTCGAACTTTTGGAGCACTTTGTTCGATCATTTCAGACTCAAATTTTTCGAGTACAGTTTTTCTGAGTCACTTCTTTTGCCACTCGGATCCAGGTTTGCACTCGGAGTAAATTATGCGAGATAACGCTAGGGCATCTAGGAGTGCTCGATTTGCACCTTGTCACTTAAATGGACTCATAGGGTGAGCTGCATCACCTATGAGTGTCGCATTGCCTGCGTGCCGGAAGTGTTCTGTTGTCATTATTTCTCTATCGTAGACTGGATATCATGTTATTTTTGAAGAAGGGGTATGAGCTAAAATTTGTGGAATTGGATCGTGCCATGGGGCTCGATGAATTGCCTCTTCTCTGAGCGCATCTGATCATTTTGTGCTGAGCGAACGTGCTTCATCTTCTGTCATTGCGAAGCTCATCTGCCACATAATAGCATCGTGCGAATACGGCATGATATATATTCGTTCGTGACCGTTTACTGTCTGAAATATAGTTTTTCCGTCTAATAAATCACTTTTGGTATCGATAAGATCGTTTAAAGCACAGATTCCTAAAATCACAATAAAACCAGTGTATTGGAGCGGAATATTGTCTTCTTTTATGATGTGTTTTCGTACGATACTCCGAATACCGTCAGCTCCTACCACGAGATCGGTTTGAGCTTTTTCTTTTTTTTCGCCTACTTGGAAAATGAGATTTATGCGCCCATTATTATCCTCTGAAAGATCTATCAATTGATGTCACCACTGTATTCCATTATGTATGCCCGGCTCTTCTAATAATTGCATTCTGAGAGATTGGCGAGAGATGTGTATATTTTTCTGTTTTAGACTTTCATCGTTACTTGTTTCTTTTTTCTTTCACCATTCACCAATGAGCTTTCCATCTGTTGTATAAACAAGATGCCTCGTTGTTCGCACTTCATCTCTGAGTCAAAAAATACCGAAGCTCTCCATTGCCTTACCTGCTTGCTGAAGAGTTAATCCATATCACTGAGATCGAGCGTCAAAACTCTTATCTCTTTCGTACAAAGTAAATGGTATCCCTCGATGACAACAAGCAACCGCGAGAGCTACTCCACCTATTCCGCCACCAATAATAGCTACATGAGGATAGTTGGTGTTGATTGATGGAGGATTTTCAGAATGTATGAGTCCAGACCCTCAGCAATAATCGCATGTATTGATATGTCCTTGTGGTTGAATTGGCAGCGGTCATATATTTCATGATTTTTCATAGATCATTAATGCTTTTTTGTACCATTGTTGTGCTTTTCTCCCGGGCTTCTGTCTTTTTCTACCAACTCCATCACACTTCGGACAGATTTTCCAGTTGTGAGATCGGGCAGTATCTATATTTCATATTTCTGTTGGAGACATAATATCGGTGTAAGGTGGAGAGCTATTTTTATTGTAGGTAAAAATTATGAAATCAAATATTCTATTTCTATCGTCCTGCTTCTGATTAGAATATAACCATGGGATATATTCAACTTCGAAACTACGCAGAATGGTATTATACCAAGTATTTTCCTTCCAGAAAAATGCTTTATGAGAAACTTCTTTTTCATTCTGAAGAAGAGGATCTGGTTGAGAGAGTGATGGCCGATTTATCGAGCCTTATCGTCGAAGATAAAGTTATAGAAAGTCGCATTCATACGTATTTATCTCTCGGGAAAACTGCTCGATATATTCGTACGAAACTTGCACAGAAAAAATTTGATATGGCTCTTGTTGATCAATTTTTATCTGAGAAAAATGATATCATAAAAAACCCAGAGACTTACCGTCCCATTATGGAACGACATGTGCAAAAATGAGCTACAAAATGACTCTCAAAAAAAGCACTTTCTTATGAACTTTCCATGATATATCCAGATGCTCGTGATATCATAGGGGAACTCCTCTCTGAGTATGATGATCGCGAGTTACTGCAAAAAAAAGCTCCTGAGTTACTCAAAAAGTATTCTCAGGAGCAAGTTGTCTGAAAGCTTTTGAAGAAAGGCTTTCATGTTGGTGATATTTATACTGTTTTACGACGTCGGTAGGTAATATAAGCACCCATACCAATAGCTGCGAAGATAAGGATAGGTAAGAATGGTCCTGTTCTAATTTCTGTCATAACATCGACCTGTATGGTTGTATTACAACCATTTTCTCCTCCGTCACCAAGGTAACATGTAGCATCATATACGCCTCGCTCAGGGAGTGTCATGGCTGAATCACAGTCATAGACTGTTTTCCAGAGCTGACCATCTTTATTGATCTTTATCATACACTGTTGTGAGCCAGTCGATGATCGACAAGAGAGATTTGTGTAGAGGGGTGCTCCACCATATTGTGCACTACTCTGGAGCGTACAGACACCTTCTGGTCTATTTTCTCGTATAGTGATATTTCTCTGACAATTTGGCTGTACTGTTCTGTCACCATCTCTGAGACAAACAACGGTGTAGGTTCCAGGATTCGCACTAAAAGTGAATTGCCCATTTGGATTTTGAAGAGTATTCATAACCTGCCCATTTTGCATGAGGAACATGCGATAACCGCCATATGGAGAACAGGTAACATTTGTTTGATTCCCGTTTTGTGCTATCTGTATGTTGTCACATGTCGCTGATGGAGGATTATTTCCGAAGTAAATACGTGTGGTATCACAGGCATTGACGGTATTACCAGAAGTTGTTCCTCGTCCACTCGTACAAACGCGATTTTCATTATTTGGGAAAGTGTTTTGATCAGCCCCTGGTCTATTACATACGTAACTAAAACTCTCTCCTGGATCGAGACGTCCATCATGATTTCCAGCCGAAAATATCATATTAACTGTCTCACTCGCATTTCTATTACATTCTGGAGCAAATTGATCACTGAGAGTGATGTTATCAAGTGGCTCCGGTCCTGGGTTTCGTACGAGCACGCTGAATTGTGCTAGTCAGCCCATCTGGATTTGCTGTTGATCGTCATGATTATCATTATCATCTTTCACCACTTCGATACGTGGATAAGTAACTTCTGGAGTAATTGTGACACTTTTCTGACAGCTCTGAGATGTGATATTATTATTTACATAACAGACAAATGTATGTGTACCATTTCCTACTGTGACAGATCCAGTGGCGCTTGTATTTATCTGTGCTCCGTTGAGATTGATAGTGTAATTTGTGACATTACCACTTCCTGAACAAGCGTAATATACGGTATTCCCAGACTGTGTCAGTGTGAGATTATTACACGTTGTATTCGTGATATTTTGTATGAGCACTGGTGTAGGGTCGCTACTGTTTACTGGTGTATTTGATATATTACCTTGTGCATCTACTCGTGCTGTATTGGTATAGTTTGCCGTAGTATTACTCTTGTCACATGTATACTCGAAATACTCATTTGGTTGGAGCAGTGTATCATTGTGATTTCCTGATCCACCTAGGGTGAATCCGCTCCATGTGCTCGGTATAGAAGAGGGAAGAGTGACACTTCCTCCACAGTTTGGAGCGACACTATCGGTGAGTACGAGATTCTTTAAATCCTCTGTACCTGTATTTGTGACACGTATTTTAAATATTGCTGCATTTCCGCTTGCGACTGTCTGACTATCATTTCCACCTATGATACCATCGAGATCACTCGGATTTGCATCTCGTTTGTCTATGAGTATTTGTGGTGTCACGGTTGTACCACTATTGGTGATGTTTTTCGTACATTCTGAAAGCGCATATCATTGACCGTTGACGTAACAACGTGCTGTATATGTTCCTGTTGGGGTCGCCGGAATAGTGACAGATCCTGTCGCTGTAGAAAATGTCTGTAGCGCTGATCCATCAGGTTTTGTGAATGCGACACTGTAGCTCGTTACGTTATTTCCTGTACAACTATAGGTGACTGGTCCACCATCTGTTAACGAAAGAGGCGACACAGTAAGTCCAGTACAGACTGGTTCTGCTACGGTTGTGTTATTGACTGTTTTTTTACAAATATCTGGGGTTGATACTTGATTATTTACGTAACACTCAACATTGTATGTTCCTGTTGGGGCAGCTGGAAGCGTGAGAGAGCCGACTGCACTTGTCGCAGAAGCGATGATTGTACCACTTGGGTTTTTTGCGATGATTGAGTAATTTGTGACATTTGTACCAGTACAAGTATAGGTAATCATGCCTCCGTTGGTGAGCGTCGTAGGAGAGACTGTGAGGCCTGTACAGACTGGATTTACTGTTTCTGTTTGACATATATTGCTACATCCATCGCCAGAATTCATATTTCCATCGTCACATTGCTCACCACGATCTGAATCGACTACTCCATCTCCACAGAATCTTACGTAATAAAAAACGCACTGTTTATGATCGAGGTAGCTTGTAGCTGAATAATACAGTCTAGGAATATATTCTATTCTCATGGCTGGAGAATTACGAGTTGCTCCTGAAGTGACTCCTTGAGGTGAGAGCCAAGCACTTGGTTTGAATTCTATCCAACGTACGGTAGCGCCAGGAACGAGTTTGTATCCTGAGCCAGAAGGTCATACACTAAAGTTTTCTCTTCCGTTTTCATAGGCAGAGGGAAATTGAAACATGCTTGATATGGCACCAGATTGAGACCACGAAACATTGCTCGTTTGCATTGTATAGAAATTAATCGAGCCTTCATGTCCATCATACATGACGAGATTCGTATTGCCTGTATTTGTGACTGTATCGTATGCTCCAAGTATTGCTTGTTTTTGACATGTAGGGTTGTTGGGGTTACAAGTATAGAGGGCGCTTGTTTCCTTGAAACATTCATTACAAGAAGCCCCCATGCTACTACACGAAACGCTTTGAATCGCTCCAAAAGCAACACTTGTACCAAGTGATAAAGTAATCCAGAGAGGTAAGAAATATTTTTTCATAAAAGAGATATTATTTAAATGGATCATATGGTGTATTTGTTGGAGTGACCGTATGAGGTATTGTTGTGCCTACATCTAGATGTTGAACTGGTTGAGTTGGTATTTGAGGAGTATTAGGGGGAAGTTCTCACACAGTTCACTGAGGTCCACTTGTAGTACCTGGTGTAACTGGTCTTTCTCCGACATTTCCTCCCGGTTTTGATCAAACACTTGGGCGTTTTGGTTCTGGTTCTGTCGTTTTTTGTGGTTTTGGCTCTGGCTTTAAGAACTGTGCTGATGCACCTATAACAAATTCTCGCTCAACTGGATCGCTGATGTTTGGAGTTGTACGTGTAGAGAAATAATGTATCCCATTCACTGTTTTGATTGACTGATATTCTTGAGGTAGATCTTGTGATGCTTTTGATATTCGTACGGATTGGTCTATTCTTGTACCTCCGACGATTATGTAGCGATATGTCTCTTGTCATACTACCTCATTACGAGTTGTGATAGAGGGGAGTGTTTTTCCACTTCCGATGATATCGATCGTTCCATCTCTGTATATTCTTACATTATTTTCATATCCTGAAGCTGCAAATACATTCAAAGGGTTTTTGCTCAGGGTAGAGCGGATACGGAGTATGTGGTTTCCTGAATTATTTATCAATGTGTCTGCATTGTATGCGACACCACCGATACGGAGTGATCGTTCATTGATAGATGAGGCGAGGCCTTTTGACTTGAGGTTATCTGCCTGATTGAGTCCACGTCCCTCTAGGAGATCTATAACGTGTTTTTTGAGTATTTTTGCATCAGGTATTTTTTTGTTTTTGAGATATGCAAATCGTATACCAGCTATCACCATAGGGAGACCTCCTAATATACCTCCTCAGACACTGATACCTTTGAGATAGAGTCCTTTATTTGCTTCTACGAGAGCGTCTCGGTATGATTCTACGACTGCATGGACTGCTTGTGAATATTTTTCTGGATTATTACCGAGAGTATCATAGAGTAATTTTAATTCATTGGCAACTTGTGGCGGTAAATCCTTCCCTGTATACATATCTCCGAGTATTTTTTCGAGAGATTGTGTTTTTGTTTCTATTGCTTTTACTTTATCACGATTCCATCCTGCTTCGACGACAACACCGGCTGGCGTTACTGTGATGGAGCCACGAAGAACCTGCACTGATTGTGTATAGTCCTGGAGATTTCTTCGTACGCTATCCATATTGAGGTATTTTTCACCAGAGAGATTGGCCATGGGAAGTATATTCCAAGCTCCTACTGACCCCGTTAGAGACCCCGTGTCACCCTCAAAGAGTTTTCCTGTGAATACAACTCCGACGCCTGGTTGACCATTTGCCATACCAGCGACTACCTTGATATGTTTTGTGATATCAATGGTTGTCATTGCTGATGCGCTGAGACTGCTTCACTTTATGTTGATAAATGCTGCCACCTGTTTTGCAAGTCGGTCTGCGAGACCAGAATCCCTTTTTACTATATCGTAGAGTGGATCACCTTTCTTGATAGCTCCTCCATCAAAAGCATTATCTTTCAATAGTTGATCCTGGATGACTCGTACGAGTTTTTCGTGAGAATTTTTAAATTCTACAGACTTCATTTCTCGTTTTTGAGCTTCTGAAAAAGGAGTGATTGCATCATTTGATTTTATTTCATCGATGTGACCCGCTCGATTGAGCATATCGAATCATTTCAAAAACTGTTGGTGGAGAGATTTATTATAATTTCCATCTGGGAAAAAGAGACGGATGAGCTCTTGTCTACTGTCTATGCTATGTTTTCCACCACCACCTACCTCTATACATTGAGCGATGAATTTATTTACATTTGTTTTTGGGAGGCTAGCAATCTCTGAGAGTTCAGTCGTGATATGATATTCATCAGAGATGTTTGTGGATTCTTTCTTACCATAAGGGATAATCCAGAGAAGCCTCTTTCTTCGACCATCGTCACCCATGGTACCAGAGAAATCTCTGTCTCCGAGGGCGTAGAAAATATTATCACTATTTATACTCTTACCATAATTCACTGACGGATTTTCTGTTGCTCTCTCGTTACCCGAGAGGAGACCTTGCTTATACTCACGAACCTTCATGCTTCCAGCAGATCGTCCTGTAGTGAGGTTATCTGTGACGCCTTGTAATTCATAAGCGACTATATTACGTCGAGCAGGATAGTTCGAGAGAGGCATCCAAGCATTTCCACCCTTGTATGGGTCGAGCACGAACCATTCCTTGCCACCAAATGGTTTTGTTGCGAGAGCGACGTGTGAAATAGGTTTGCCATTCGCATCGACGACATCGATTTTTATATAGGCTACTTGTGCTTTCCCAGTTTCATTTCGACTATTATCGAGAGTAATTTGTGGGTATTTTTTTGCGATTTCACGTGCCTGAGGTCCAGCATCACCACGTGGAACATCAATTCCGAAGAGTGTTTTTGCATTTTCTCGTGTTGTTTTTGCACACAATGTCGTGTATTGACCATACTCTGCTTCTTGTCATTTTCCGAGCGGTACAACCTCATCTCGTGTTTCTGATGAGTCACCTCCACCGAAGAGTCTTCGGAAAAATCCTGCCTTCCGAGCAGGAGGATTCCTATCAGAATCTTCTCTGAGTTGTGTAGTTTCTCGTTGCGTTCCTAATCGTATTTGAGCTTTTTTTTCGAAGTACTCACGAAGTCTTGGATTATCTCGTAGAAGATTTATGAGGCGATTATTTTCTTCTGTAGTGCCTGTATAGTTACTCATGTGGAAATCTCTATTGGCTCGAATGATTTGTTCTCGAGTGCTGTAGGTGACCGCCTGCTTCAGAGAATCCTCATTTTTGAGATATTGCGGAATTTGTTCTGACATAAAAAGAAAGGTTAATTCCTCTTTATTTTCCCATACTTTTTATGCCGTTGCAAAAGGCTTATATCTTGACAGACGCATAATTTCTCCTACGAGATAAAAGCTTCCATAAACGAGGAGAAGGGAATTTTCTTCTTTTTGAGCATTTTTAAGCCATTTTTCATTTATATCTGAAAAGTGAATTACTGTTTCATTTTTATTGTTTTTACCATATTGATCAGAGGGGAGCGATCGATCACAAAAATTATCAACCACGTATCTATGTTCTGCTGGTATAAAATCAGCAAGTATTCGAGCATATTTTTTATCCACCTGAGTTGTTCCAAACAGGGATATGATATCCTTGTTTCATAGTTTCTGTATCATGCGAGAAAGCAATCGTATGTTTTCTTCGTTATTCGCTGTGTCCACCAGTATATTTTTGGATAACCATTGAAAACGACCGGGGTTATATATGTTCTTCAGGCCTTCTCTTATCTTCTGAGCCTCGAATCATTCATCCTGCAGAGCATGGAATACAAGAGAGGCATTTTTTTGCTGATGTTTTCCGGGAAGATTTGTGGGCATTTTCTCTTTTTGCGAATAAGGGGAGAGAGTGGCGTTATTTTTCCTGCAATGTTCTCTTATTTGTTTATTTTGAAGAGGTGTGTAGAGACGAGCTCATTCTTTGACAATACCGAGTTTGTTTTTGAGAACACTCCTTTTTGTTTTTCAGAGAACATGTGTGTGTTCGAGTGTTATCGAAGTTATAAAACAGGCGAGAGGATGGTGAAAAATATTTGTCCCATCATAGGTTCATCAGAGACCTACTTCTACAATAGCGTAATCGACTTTTTCATCTGAGAAATAGAGTATCATAACCACGACCTGTATTTCAAAAAAAGAGAGGGCTATATCGTGAGTTTTCCCGAGCTCTACAGCTTTTTCATAATATGCATTGAGTTTTTCATTGGGTATTTGCTTTCCATTAATCTGAAAACGTTCATTTATATCTATAAAGTGTGGGGACGTAAAAAGTCCTACTTTTTTTCAGAGATTTTTCCAGAGAATTTGTGATAGCATTTGGCAGACACTTCCTTTTCCATTACTTCCTGTCACATGAAATACACGAAGTGTATCTTGAGGATTTCAGAGGATTTTCATTAATTTCAGCACATTATCTCTCCCTTCTTTCATTCCGCCTGGAGTGAGGGACATAACATAATCAATGGATGGGAATTTATGCATTATTTTTTTGAGTACCATCACCGACGATTACTTTTGCATGTCGGAGAGCCTTTCCCGAGCGGATATATCATTTTTCCACTTCTGCTTGAATGGTTGTATTTTCATGTGGTATCTGACTGATAACATCGTGAAGATCTGGATTTACTTCAGCATCTATGCAATCCATGCGAGAAATGCCAAAATCATTGATAACTTTTTGCATGGATTTCACAATGGAGCGAATGCCCTCTATCCATGTATGTGTCATAAGTTCCGCAGGTATATGCTCTAGCGAACGTTCTAGATTGTCCAGAATAGGGAGGAATTTGAGAATAGTTTTGTTTTCTGTCCATTCTCCTATCTGTATTGACTCTTCACGAGTGCGACGTACGAGGTTTGCATAATCAGCTTGGAGACGCATGATTTGCTCTCTGAGTTGTAGGAGTTCATCATTTCATGATTGGTTTCATGTGCCTTCTTGTGTGCTTGAATTTTGAATTTCACTTTCGGCTTGCTGATTATTGGTAGAGGTATCTGAAGAATCCTGTGTCATACAAAGGTGTAAGTTAAAAAGTGATGAATAGATTTATATGCTTTTCTTGATTTTTCTGACTATTTCTGAGAGTTTTTTCTTGGCTGATTTTGCTGCTGGAGAAGAGCCGAGCTGTTCTATGAGTGACTTTTTTTCTTCGTAGATTGATTCGATATGTCCTCCGATTGTTTCTGTATCTAATCAGTGTTTTTTGAGCACTTTTTGAGCTTCTGCGAGCTCTTCTTTTGCAAGTTTAAAAAACTTTTCCAAGTCTTTTTTCTTTGAGAGAACGAGTTTTTTGTTTTCTTCTGTCCAGTATTCTTTTTTGAGATCAGCAAATGCATGCTTATGACTCTCTATGAAGTTTTTTCCAACATCAAGTGCTTGCTCTTTTGGCCCCTTTTTTCATTTTCAGACATTTTTTGCTCATGTTTTTGCATATTTTGCTCAAACAACAAAACCAGCGAGGTATCCCATAAGTACAAAGAACTTTTTCATAGAAAGATAAGAAAAAAATAACGTAAGTATATTAGTCCAAGTCTCTTCTATTGCAAGTTTCTTTTAGAGTCTGTTTTTGAGTGAGAGATATCGATACAGTGCTTGTGCGAGTTCGCCACGAGTGATAGATTGATTTGGTCTAAATGTATCACCAGATATATTGTCGATGAGAGCATTTTTTAGTGCAAACTCAGCATATTTATGTGACCAATGTGTCCAGCTGATATCTTTCCATGATTTTGTGACTTGATCTGATATTTGTTCGCCTGATGCTAGCCCTAAAATAGCGAGAAACTCGACACGAGTTACTGGTCTGTCTGGAGAAAAAGTACTCTTATCGGCAGAGATGATTTTTCGCTTGAGGGCTTCAGAGATAATTGGTGTGAGCCAGCTTTCTTTTGATATGTCTCGAAATGTTCCAGAGATGATTTCGCCATGATTCTCTATTCCAAGAGCCTTAAATGTGATCGCTAAAAGCTCACCACGTGTGACATTTTTTTCAGGTTTAAATGTTCCGTCTGGATAGCCACTAATGATACCTCTTTTTGCAAAATATGTGACTCATGTGTAATAACTCGCAGAACTATTTACATCGCTAAAGACGCCTGAAATTGGTTTCGGTGTGGTTTTTGTTGTGTTAGTGGATGTACTTGTTTTTGAGGGCGTATTTGTCACTTGTTTTGTTACTGTTTTTGGTGTTTCTTGTTTTTTTACTACTGGTATTGTGGTGGTTGTTTGCGTAACTGTTGTATCTTTTGTAACAGGTGTTTCTATTCTGTTTGCGGCAACTGATGGTCCATCAATGGTAGTTGCTTTTTTTATAAAATCGAGTGGGTCTACACTATATTTCAGAATCAAATCCTGATTGAGGCCAGCATCTACAGCACTGTACATATTGAGACCCGCTTCAGATGCTTCTGGTCCGGTAAAAGGCCAATAAGGATAGAATGGAGACTCTTCATTGTCTACTTGAATATGGAGATGTGGTGTAGTCGTCATTCCGGTCATACCTACTCGTCCTATAAGGGTGCCTTTATCAATAATATCACCTGGCTGTACGAGCACTGCAGAAAGATGGAGATAGCTCGAATAATATTTCCCTACCTGTCCTGCATATTTTACGTCGCGATGTTCGACTGTTATGTACTTGTTATCAGGATCGTCTTTCACTTTTACTACTTTACCATTTGCTATATTAAAGACAGGAGTACCTATTGGAGCTCTAATATCTACGCCATCATGGGAACCAGCTCATACGAGTCTTTCCTCATCCATATACTTCCCTCGAAACATCGTAAGGTAGGTAAAATTACTATTGAAGTCATTCTTTATGTCTTCGATACGGGGGAGAGGTATGAGATCGTTCTGATTGACTGCAGCATAATCGAGGACGCCTCTACGGTCTATGTAATCACTTTTTCTCCAATCTGGCACAAAAGCCATGGGCATCATCGCTCCATTAAATGGTTTTGCCTGAGCTCCTTGGGATATAGACATGAGCCACAGATGCCCAGGAGTTTGCATGAGTATATATGTAGCGATGAGAAGTATATTCGCTATCCATATTTTTTTATTGTATTTTCTGAGAGAGAAGAGGCGTTTTTTGGGCTTCATGTCACCAGAATACCATACTTTTTTTTCGTGTGCAAATATTTGACAGGATATTTTTCCTCTATACCATCAGTGCATGAAATGGATATTTTTTCTCTTTGTTATTGGTATTTTTCTCTATGCGGTTTTTTCACCGAATAGTCCCCTTTATTCTCGACTTCACCCAGTTCACTCTGATGATCAGAATGAGGTAAATGTGCAGAATAATGATTCAGATTCTTCGCAAACATCTCTCGAATCAAACATTCTCAACACTCTTGATCATATAAAAAACTAATTTTTTATGACTGATATGCATCACATAAAAACCTACCTTGTATTCTTTTTTGTGAGTTGTCTTTTGGTGGGCGTCCTCGCATATCTCTATATGCCTGGTTCTTTTTTTGGTGTACGGTCTGATGTTTTGTCAGTTGATTCTGGAGAAGTGAGCGGTGAGGTGGTTATGAGTAGTGAAAGTACCGTAAGTACCAGTAGCGAGGTGAGTATAGATACCGACCAATCTTCTGATAATAATTCGCAGAAGCGACTACGTCTCACCAATCTCCTCCTCCACTATCAGTCAGAACTGACAACGCTTGAATCAAAAAAAGATAACCTCTCTGATATCGAGCGACAGCAAAAAATATTCGAACTACGATTAAAAATCGATAATCTCCAGACAAAAATCACCGACTTGTCCCATTAATTCTAGACCTTTGAAAGAGGTGCTATTCTTATATTGAGGCTTTTTATACCGCTTCAAAATGCTATTTGTGCTACATCTCCGACGAGAGACACGATAGTGCCAATGCCAAATTTTTTATGTTCTACGCGATCTCCAAGAGAAAAATCTTCTGTTCGATTCTGTCGTACTTGTGCACCGAGGCCGAGTTTTTTCTCAAGTGAAGATGCTTGAGACCAGTCACCTTGTAAATCTGATTCACCAGATGTTCCAAGAAAATCTGTCATAAAAAGTTTCTTTGGGGTGTGTAATTGTGTATATTCTTTTGGTATTTCTCCGATAAATCGACTTTCTATATTGCTCGAATAGGTGCCGAAACTATAACGTTCGTTTGCTTTTGTTATGACGAGTCGCTTTTTTGCACGAGTCATGGCAACATACCAAAGTCTACGTTCTTCCTCGAGCTCGTCTGGTTCAAAAAGTGTCCGAGAGTGGGGAAATATTCCTTCTTCTGCGCCTGCTATGATGACGTGTTCGAATTCGAGTCATTTTGCACTATGTATAGTCATGAGTACAACCTTCTGAGACTCATTATCACTTTCCTGTTCTGCTGTTATCAGAGCTATATCTTCGAGAAAATGCATGAGAGATTCTTCTGGCGGTAGATCATCATATCTGGATGCGAGATTTTTGAGCTCATTTACTGTATCTGTCTTAGCGGCGACTTCTTCTGGTGAAAAATTATCTTCGAGAAATTCTTGGTACTTTATGAGCTGAAAAATCTGTTCTATAAGAAGCCTTGCAGGGAGTTCATGCGATAGTCTCTGTATTGTCTTCATGAGTTCTATAAAACCTATGAGAGCGGTTTTCGCTGCAGGTTTTATATCGGGTATTTGATCTATATGTGTTGTATTTGAGAGTCCTTGTATGGTTGACTGATTTCCATGTGAGAGAGGGGATCAGAGCTCCATATAATCAATACCTGTTTTTTCTACGTATGCCATGACTCTTTCAACGGTTGTTGGTCCTATTTTTCGTGCAGGAGTATTGACTATTCTCTTCCATGCGAGGCTGTCGGTGGGCGTCATGATAACTCGTAAGTAGGCTATGATATCTTTTATCTCTTTTCGGTCGTAGAATTTGAGTCCTCCAATAATCTCGTACGGAATCCCCCGACGTATGAGTGCTTCTTCTATGACGCGTGATTGTCCATTTGTACGATACAGTACAGCCCATGAGAGAGGGTTTTTCTCGACAAAACTGGCTATTTTTTCTGCCTCCTCCCGTTCACTACTGCACTCATGTATTTCGATTTTATCGCCTTCTTCTGCTTCTGTCCACATCCTTTTGTCGAGGGCTGAGCGATTATTTTTTATGACGACATTTGCCGCATTAATGATATTGCTCGTAGATCTATAATTCTGTTCTAATTTTACGACCTGGGCTTTTGGGAAATCTTTTTGAAAATTGAGGATATTTTGTATGTTCGCTCCTCTCCATGAATAGATACCCTGCCAATCATCACCGACAACACAGAGGTTTTGTGATTTTTTTGCAAGGAGTTCTATGATTTCATATTGGACACTATTGGTATCTTGGTATTCATCGACACAAAAGTACTGAAATCGATCTTGGAAATAGTCTAAAACACTCGGGATATTCAGGATATCACGCGTTTTGAGAAGTATATCATCGAAATCGAGTGCGTTATTTATCTTCATTTTCTTCTGATACTCTGGGTAAATCTCTGCAACTATACCCTGAAAATGACTCTCTACATTGAGAGCATACTGATCGGGGGAGAGTCCACTATTTTTCGCTGCAGATATTTCGTATTGTACTTTGCGAGCAGGGGCTTCTTTTGGGTCTATTTTTTTTTCTTCGAGTATATCTTTTATGAGAGAAATAACATCATCCGTATCGTAGATGACAAAGTTTCTCGCATAGCCAATTCGGTCTATAAACATACGGAGGAACATCACTCCCATAGAGTGAAATGTCGAAACAAGGGGAAAATTCTGCGGAATACCAAATGACGCGGGGAGGTTTCTCTCAAGTTTTTTTGCTATTCTTTCGCACATTTCTCTAGCAGATTTGTTTGTAAACGTTACACACAGAATAGATGCTGGCGCTATCCCGATATCATGAATCATTGAGTATACTCTCTCGGTGAGAGTGTGTGTTTTACCAGAACCAGCACCTGCGAGGATGAGAAGAGGCCCATCGATGATTGAAACCGCACGAAGTTGTTCACTATTGAGCATGAGGGGATTCTATCGAAAAAATTTGTTTGTCACGGGAGTCATGCTTGGAAAAATATTTTTCTCACTATAATCCATGTATTCTTCTTTTTAATTATTTGATATATGCTCTCTGACCTCCAACCACAACTCACAAAAGCTATCGACCATCTCAAGTCTGAGTATAGCAAACTCCAGGCCGGTCGTGCAAAACCTGAACTCGTAGAGGATGTGCTTGTACCAGTGTACGGCTCATCTATGCCAGTAAAAAATGTTGCTTCTGTTTCTGTCATGGATCAGAGAACACTTTCTATTATACCTTTTGACCGTACGACAGGCGCTGATATCTGTCGTGGAATTGCCGGGGCAAATATAGGCCTCAATCCGCAAGATAGGGGAGACAGCATACTCATCACTATACCGATGATGACCGAAGAGAACCGACGAAATCTCCAAAAAATTGCTCGCGATATGGCTGAAGATGCAAAAGTATCTGTCCGTAGTATTCGTGCAGAATTTCATAAGAATATTCAAAAAGCTAAAACAGATAAAACTGAATCTGAAGATGTCATAAAGGGGTATGAGGAAAATCTCCAGAAAGCTATCGACGCTACAAACAAAAGTATTGATGAACTCGCAAAAATAAAAGAAGAAGAAGTAATGAAAATCTAAATCTATGCATCAAGATAAACATTATTTTTCACGATTACTTCGGAAAAACATCTGGATTTATTTTTTTTCTTTCCTTATTGCACCAACGGGTTATGTTGTAAAGATTGTCATTTCCAACTCAGTTTCTATCGAAGAGCTTGGTACTCTCTATGCAGCCATGAGTCTCATGACTATCTTGAGTTCTTATAATGACTTTGGCACTACAGAGAGCTTGAATTATTTTCTTCCGGGCTACATACATGAGAAAGACAAAAAAAAGATTACGAGCACCTTTTCTATAGCTATTATTACAAACCTGATAACCAGTTTTACTTTATCGGCATTTCTTTTTTTTGGTGCTCATTGGTTGGCTCAAAATTATTTTAACACGCCATTGGCTGGGACTCTTCTTCAGATACTTCTCATTCAGTTTATCGCAGGAAATCTTTTTTCTACGGTGAGTTCTTTTTTCCAGGCTATTCAGGATGTTCGAATCCAAAAATCGATTGATTTTATAAGGATGTTTTTCCTTATGTGTCTTGTTTGTGCTCTTTGGTTTTTTAATCTTAGCACTATACAATATTATGCTTGGGCCTGGTCAATTGCTATGTTATCTGGCCTTCTTGTGGCAATTCTTTTACTGGCTTATAAATATCATAGTTACTTTACTCTGCGTGCTTGGAAATTTAACTCTCTTGAGTTCAAGACAGTTATAAAATATGCATTTTGGGTTATGCTGTCTGCTAACGTCGGCATGCTTCTTTCTCAGGTTGATATGCAAATGGTGGTCTACTTGCTCGGAACACGAGATGCGGGGTATTATTCAAACTATCTCTCAATGCTCCGTATACCATATTTATTTTTACTTCCTGGTATCTATTTCCTCTTTCCTGTCTTCACAGACCTCCTCAAAAAAGATGATCATAAAAAGGTGATCGCTATACATGCTTTTTGCTACGAACTTTTTACTGTTGTGGGTCTTATGATGACAAGTTTTTTCATGATTTTTGGCGACACTCTTACGACGACACTCTTCGGTCTTTGATATGATGTTTCTGCAAAAATTCTTCTTTACTCGGCCCCATTTTTGCTCTTTAATTTCTTGCTTCAAATTGATTTTCAGATTCTTTCTGCGACTGGTCGGCCAAGAACAAAAATGTTTATTCTGCTAGCAGGGGTTGTACTTAATGTGATAACTAATTATATCTTTATTCAGTGGTGGGGTGTATTTGGTTCGGCTTTTGCTTGTGGTATTGGATGGCTTTTTATCTGGCTTCTTACATTTCATCAGACAAAAAGATTCGCTTCAACATTTAGATGGCCTATCTTTTTGCAGAACTTGGTGTGAATTGGTTTGCTTTCTTGGGCCATGTATCACGTTCACCTAGAGCATTATTTTCATGGAAGAGTTCAGCTTCTCTGAGGTATTTTTGCTGTTATTATTCTTTACGGAATTGTGTTTGTGGTTTTCAATTGGTCAGAATTTCGACGATTTCAGCGCATTTTTCGGTCTAAGCATATTTTATGATAGGTATATTTGATTCTGGCTCTGGAGGTCTCACATTTCTCGCTGCCATGAGGCGACGATATCCAGAATGGTCATATCTCTACTATGCTGATTATGAGCATTGTCCTTTTGGGGAACGTCCGCCAGAGGAAATTCAGCAATTAACTATTACTGGAGTACAACGCCTTTTTGATGCGGGTGCAAGTATTGTTATCTTGGCTTGCAATACTGCATCGGCATGGACACTTCGAAAAATGCAAAATGAAGTGTTTCCTGATAAAAAAATTCTCTGAGTCACTATTCCAGGTGCGGAAAAAGTCATCGAACTGTGACTCCAGCATATCACTGTTTTTGCCACAGAACAGACAATTCGATCTCGTACATATGCTGAGCGTGTCTCTATCCTCGATAGTCAGATTTCTATTGATGAAATAGCATTTTCTGGAGATCTTGTGCGTGAAATTGAATCACTTCTTCCTGTTAAAAAATGCCATACTGTTGATGATTTTCTGAAGCTCACCTCTCTCTATGATGAGACAGGTTGGAATTGTGAAGGCTCTGAATGGACTATTCTCGCAAAAAAATATTTTTCCTGTATTCAGGCTCATCATGACGAGCATTCTATGCTTCCAATAGGTACTCAATGCGCTTCGCCTCTTACGCCTCTCTTTTTCTCTACTGCGAATAAAGAGTTCATTGATGGAAAAACAGGAATTATTCTCGGATGTACGCACTATTCTTATCTCAAAAAATCACTTCAAAAACTTTTTCCCCAAGAGATTATTATTGATCCTTCTGAAGAATCAGCTGAAAAAATATTTGGTTATCTGGAGAGACACGATACAATACTTCAAGGTCTCGTCAAATGAGGCACGGTAGAGTTCTTATAACTGAAAATATATGGCATCATCGATTCTTATTTACGGGAAGTGAAAAGTAGGGCAATCACTTGTTCGTTTTTGTAAAAGTATAGATCAAGAATTCGTTATCTGTGATGATACAGATGCACCCGAGGATTTCTCTTCTTTTAAGAGTATTATACCATCACCAGGAATTCCCTCATCTCATCGTATTTACCAGACAGAGAAAATTGTTTCAGAACTCGATTTTCTTTTTTCTTTTATTCCAAAAGAATTTCAAATTCACGCTATTACTGGAACAGATGGGAAATCGACGACTTCTTGGATACTCTATAATTTTCTCAAAAGTGGATTTGGTGATTTACCGGTCTATCTCGGTGGTAATTTTGGTACGCCACTCGCTGACATAATCATGGATATACGAAAAAAAGAAGAAAAGATAGGACATATAGTTTTGGAGGTATCGAGTTTTATGGCTTATTCTCTTCGTACTTTTTATTCTACCAATACTATTCTTACGAATCTCCATCCTGACCATCTGGATTGGCATAAAGATCTGCAGGAATACTATGGCGCAAAACTCAATCTCCTTGCTCATACGAAAGAAAATATCGTTTATCCAGAGTCAGTCCTTGCAATAGTCCCAGAATTATCGGATTTTCCTCTCCAAGCAATGGTATTATCTGACGTATTGCCCCTCGAAAACAACCTTTTAGCCCTCTCTTCAGAAGTATTTCTCGACGTCTCCGAAAAACAGCTTTTCGGTACCCATAATTTGCGAAATATTTATAGCGCCGCTATACTCAGCCTCAAGTTGGGTATGTCGGTCAAAACACTCTCATCCATCCTTCCTTATATTTCTGCACTTCCTCACAGACTTCAACAAATTTCCCAGAAAGATGATAAAATTTGGATCGACGACAGTAAATCTACAACAGCTCAATCTCTCTATGCTGCTCTCGCTGCATTTGCTCCTAAAAAGGTACATCTTATAGCAGGATGAAAAGATAAGGGTGATCCATTTTTAGAGCTTACTCGTCATCTTCACGATTATTGTGCTGAATGTGTCGTGATAGGTGAGACGAAACCTATTTTTCTTCAGGCTTGTCATGATGCTTTTGTGCCAGCTATTTCAGTGCCAACAATGGCAGAAGCAGTTGATTATATGGCTGAGCATACTGAGGCGGGTGATATTATTTTACTTTCTCCTGGATGTTCGAGCTTTGATATGTTTCGTGATTACGAAGATCGTGCAGAGCAATTTGCTCTCGCAATACATGCACGAAAATAAAAGTATTGAATTGCAAGAGAGATATATTCGGACTTCAGAAGAACTCTATATACTTGAGAGCATATAATATTTTTCTATGAATCCTGTCCCTCACAAACCAAAAAATGATGCCTCTGATGCTCGCTATATTTTTATTCTTTTTGGTCTTATATTTGTTGTACTCTTTTTTGCTTTTTTGATTTATTTTATTTACGGTCAAAAACAATTCTCTACTCTGACGCCTGCAGATGATCCAGCATTTGAAAAGCCAAAACAGCCTATAGATCAGGTATCTTCTGAAGTCAAAAAGCCGTCTACACCTGTTGTCATAGCAACAAAGGCCCCAACACCTACACCTGCGAATACGTCTAATTCAGTTGATGTGAGTCGATACAATCCTCGCGATACGGGTATCGCTAATTTACGAGGACGATCATTGCTTGATAAGTATTTTTCTTCTATTCAGTCTGCAGACTATCAGACCGCTTGTTCTCTTCTCTCTAACAGTATATGTAATGCTCGTCGTGATATTTACAGCTTTTCTCAGTTTCTCAATAAAATTAATGGTGGTTATCAGGTTAAGAGCATATCTCTTGCGAAGGAACAAAAACCATCAGAAGCGATCTACTGTGTCGAGTATACTTACACGCTCAAGGCAGATCTCAATCCGCAACCTATTACTGAATATTTTCAATATCGTATCCAGACTCGTCCAGATGGTCTCGATGAGATATCAGCTCGTGTCTGCGAAAAAGTAGTGAAGGATGGTCGAGAAAGACCATGTCCGATTATTACTCCAAAAAAATACTGTTTCTAAGATTGTAAAATCATAAAACGGTAAATCACGTAACTGAAAATGAGTATGACGACACCAATGACAGCGTAGGTGATAGTCCTCTTTGCTTTATCAGTTCTTTCTTCATCGCCACTTCATGTGAGAATGAGGAAACCTGCATACATAATCATGACGATTGTAATGAGTGCTATGAAGCCGTTTAGGAAGACAATAATCTTTGCGATGATACCAAAAGAACCAGCAACATCAAAAACTCTCTGTGTACAATCAGTCGATACTCAAAAAATACTGCGTCCACCACATTTACCGCCACCATACACTATTCTTACAATTGGCTCAGCAAGCATCATAACGATAAAGCCAAAGACTGAACCCATAAATACCTTTCTTCCATCGACAGCTCGTTCTTCATCGCCCATAGATGTCACAATTCTGTAAAATGCATAAATAGCTGCCAAAAAGAAACATATAGCAGCCATATAGCGAATAAAATTCAGTATCGGGTAAATGATATTTATAACTACCTCATAGACTGTTTGACCACTGAAGCTCTGCGTTACAAATACACGACTCTCAAACTGGCGAATCACTGTATAGGATATCGATATTATAAAGAGACCTGCAACACTCCAAAGCAGAGTCGTCATCCAGGCAGTAAAGTCTTCTTCGTTATTTTGAGAAGTGAGTAATCGAATAACTGAAACAAAAGCTACCACGAGAGCAAGAATAAATAGCATTAACGCTCCATTTTTAAAAAGCTGAATAAGTACATTTCTGATTGCATATCCATCAACTGTGCTGATAGAAGGGGTATGGTATTTTGAGCCATCAAATATCTGATCAAATCCATTTGCTGTCGTCGCGCCACTGACCCAGAAGCATGCAGCTATTCCACCGAAGAAGAGAATATTTTTGAGGATATGGTTTATTTTTTGCATAATTTTATTTGGTTTCTGCTGGAACCATATCTGGAGTACTTTCATCTTTCGCATCTTCTTCCTTATTGATACCAAGACGGGCTTCGATTTCCATGTCGACGTATTGTTTTTTTCGACCATACATCTTACGAGAATATTCTTTGATGATCTTCGCAGCACGGTCATTTCGATAGAAATTATCCCATATTGTTTTGATATCAAAAGGACGAGAAGAGGCATTATCGATATTGAGCTTACAGTAGGTTGTAAAGTTTGCTATACCAATGATGTCTTGTTGAGAGAGGGTAGGGGCGTATTCTTTTTCGAGATATTCAGCATCTTCGGCACCGACTTTGAACGACATCATCGTACCGACGTTACCAAAGACTGCATCCTTGATAGATGGTTTATCGCCTTTTGCTGACTTGTGTGCTCCACCAATTTGTGCGATGAATTGGTGTGCCATGATGAGTGAGAGTCTGTACTTACGGGCTTCTGAGAGGATATCGCCAAATGTATCTGTAGCAAAGTTTTGAAACTCATCGACATAGAAGAAGAAATCTTTTCGTTTTTCTTCTGCAGTATCAGCACGACTCATGGCAGCCATGTTTACTTTTGAGACAAAGATCAAACCGAGAAGCTGAGCATTGAGTTCTCCTATTTTACCTTTTGAGAGATTGACGAGGAGACAGCGCTGATCATCCATGATTTCACGGATATTAAATGCTGATTTTGGTTGACCGATAATATTACGAATGGTTGTATTGGTGATAAATGGACCAAATTTCGCTGAGAAATAAGGTATCATTTCTTGTTTTTCTCGATCACCAGTTTGAGCATATTCGTGTTCCCAGAATGCTTTGACGACAGGATTTTTTACTTTACTGACTTTATATTTGAGAAATGCTTCATCGACGAAGAGGCGTGGTACATCGATAAGTGTACCGCCGTCTTCTTCATCATCCATCAGAGTGAGAGCACCATTTCGGAAATAGTGCTGAATACGAGGTCCAAATATTTCTTCATCAAAAATTTTGATAAATATAGCGGTGGCATCGAGAGCGGCACGATCTTTTTCGATGGCACGCATATCAGGATCGCTCGAGATAACCTCGAGCATGTTCATGCCCATCGGACGTTCATAGTCTGCTGGATCAAAAATGACCATATCTTTTGCTCGATCTTTTGGCGTGAATGCGAGGATATCTTCTATGAGATCACCATGCGGGTCAATGACTCCGATACCTTCTCCTGCCCAGAGATCCTGACGTGCGAGATAACCGATAAGAACGGATTTACCTCCTCATGATTTACCGATGATATAGTGATGACGGCCACGATCTTTTTTATCAAAATAAATTGGTGTTTTCTTATTTCTGTACTCATTCCATCCGAGGAGAACTGAATTTTTGTAAACAGGGAAGCCGCCCAGAAGTCTCTCTTTTTCTTCTGATTTTGGCATTTTGCCAGCATCGACTGGTTTTCCTCTGTTTGACTCTTCTGTGGAGAGAAGGATTTCTTCGTCTTTTTCTGTGAGAAATCCATCATTTGGTCCACGAGCTATATTGCCGAATTTATCAGTTTTAAGCCGTGTGCCATCTTCTGTGATGATGAATTCTCCATCTCGGACATAATCTGTCATGATGACTTTTTCTGTTGGTGTCTTGAGGTTTGTTGGAGGCGGTACTTTCTTGTATCCGAGCCAGTAAATAATAGGAGATTTGTTATAATTCACATCAGGGAAATGGTAGAGCGTTGTGAGTTCATCAATACTATAAGAGGACATTTTTGTGAAAAACCCCGCGAGCTTACATCGAAAAGCGAGCATATGAAGCGGCCGTACAATCCAAGCAAATGCGCCTTCGAGAAACTGGTTGTTATCAAGTTCATTACAGTATTCGTTGGTAAAGACGCTCGTTGATGTCAGTATGCTATCTATACCGCTCTGTGCTCATGCCTCTGTGTCACTCCCTACGAGGACGAGTATAGTTGCAGAAAAAGCACTCTGTGCAGCACTCTCGCCGACCATCTTTTGAGCTTCTTGTTCTGCCTGATTAAAAATCTTATAGGAGTCACCACCAGAGGCGCCTGGCGCATTTGACCCATCATCTTTATTTTGGATAAAATTTGTCACTATCCATCCAATTGGTGCAAAAAGTTTACTGAGAGATGTTAGTGAGAAGAGAAAACTTCCTCCTTGTTTGTATTTTCCTTTACTATAGAGGCCTGCTATTTCTTTTGCCTTGTTGTTATATCTGTGAGAGAGAGGTTTGGCAGTTATCTGATAGACCGCGACGTCTGTTTTTTTGAGACCACCAAAGACATTGGTAAAAGTACCGAGAGGATCCTCTTCGAAGTATTTATAGGTTTTAATAGGGAAGTATTTGTCGTCTACTTTTCGTATACTTGTCGTACGTACCACTCCATGATTTCCAGAAAATTCGATATATTCTTTTTTATTTCTGATAACGACTTCTGCATCTGGATAGACTGAGGTAATTGTCTGACTCATGGTCGGAAAGAGATCTTTGTATGTTACAATAAAAAAGTAGACCTGTCCTTCTTTATAGATAATCTCGTAGGAAATCTTTATGTAGTTAAATAAAGCATTGAGAATGGTATACTTCAGTGAAGTGGTACTGATTTTCCAAAAAGAGTTATGCACGAGATTCATGATTCCTGTCTTCTCTTTGAAATCTTTTTTTGTTTCATGTTCTTTATCGAGTTTTGAGTCTGAGCGAGGGAGGGCTACCTGTATATAGACGAGATTGCGCGTCAGAAAAAGCTCAAATACAAATCGAAGTATCCACCACAATACCAATAAAGCGACAATGCCGACAATCGTCCAGAGAGCTATATCACCATAGGACATACTCGATGACGCATGAGTGATGACGGATGGTGTTACCGTAGGAACTACTGGGGGGTTCAGAGAGGGGCTGATAAATATGTTTCAAGCCATATCCTCTATATTACTGGAATGGGCATATTCGTGCAACTCCTTTCCGCTCTAAATTCACACTTTCTTTACACAAAATCTGAAAAATGTGTATAATAAATAAAGTTGAGAGTGAAATAGTTGTTTTTTGCGTAAAATCATTGATTTCTCTGCTGAAAAGTCTATAACTCACAACACTTGTTCTCGTAAAGGGGGTGACCGGTTTCTATCGGCGCCTGTGGAATCATCTTTGCTTTTCGCACGATGTCTATATCGGGCGTTATCACCAAAATAGACAAACTCTAAGTGCTAAAACACTTTCTTTTGGAGGCCTTACTCGCTTCAACGCGTCTAAGTCTCTTGCTTTCGCTGCTTAATTGCGCCAAAGTACGTCACTTTCCTTCGGGATGACAAGGTAATTGCCTGTGACAACTCTGAGATCGGTGCATAGAAGGCCATCTCATCGTATAATTCTTCTCTCGTAGATTCTTGCCTGATAGGCGTAATTATCTCCGTATCTTGTCTATCATCTCAGTACATTCTTTGTTTGGTTTGTTCTGTACTGAGTATCCAAATCAAACTATGAGAGTAGGCGGGATGGTACACACGCTGAGACATGGGTTCGATTCCCATCACCTCCACCAATAGCTACACTAACAGCACATTGTGACCCTACTAGTTAGGGTCTTTTTGTGCCCATTTTTGTATTGGAAACCCTTTACAGGATTGATAAAGTGATAATAGGTGTGATACCATTCCTCATATGAGGGAGCTACACTAAAGGGTCTTTTGAAAAACCCGGTAATTCTCACTATTTAAGTCCTATTCAGCCGACCATAATATCAGGTCAATTTCCGATAAACTCACTCATAATTCCTTTTTTATGAGATAAAGACTGCTGGTTAGTTCAAAAAATGTCATTTTTTTGATCCCAGCAATTTTCTTAATTTTTGCCAATACTCTGGAATCATAAATACAGAATAGTTCAGGATTTATGAAGTGAAGTACCTTACTCATGCCAACATACGAATTATTGGTTAATTCTCTTAGATTTTCGAAGTCTTCAGCGTATGATTCGAGGTTATCCATATCCATGTCGCCTGACTTCACCTTATTAACGAATAAAACGGCATTATTGAGCTTTTTTTCTACTTCACCCTGATAACACACCTTGGGTACCGTAGGCATCCAGGAATAGGCAAAAGCTGTTAAATACAGAAGATCTGTTTTGTTAAGAGTCTTTAGGTCTTGAGCGTATTTGATAAAGATGGGTCTGGTGAGAGAATACCAGAGTTCTCGTGGATCTGAAACATTATAATTCAATCATTTACTTCTATCTGGCTGTATTGATTGGGAAATATAGGACTGTAGTAGTGAGAGTTTTTCTTTTTCCATAATTTTTTTAAAGAGCTTCATGAATCATTACTGCATCGTCTATATCAACGCCTAATTCTTCCGACAAAGATTGTACTTCTTCTGCTACCTCAGGGTCGAGATCGTAGTCTCTTGCAATTTCATTAATTTCTTCGTCGTAATCCGTCATATAAATATGGTTTAAGAGCGTTTATATATTCCTACTTATTTCATCCAACATCATCTTCAAGCTCCTCAAACTTAGCTCTCATCGTGGGATTTCCATGTGTTAGTTTTTTTATTGTTAATTCTTCAGCTTTGTTGTTTGCGAGTCGAAGATTGTTTTCAGATGATAGCAAAGCGTCTTTTGTTTTTTGTAGGTGTTCAATAGTTTTATCTATTTCTTCAATGGCTGTTTTGAATTTACGACTAGCTAGCTCGTAATTTTTTGCAAAACCGTCTTTAAACTTGTTTATATCGTCTTCAAAATTTGTAATATCGATGTTTTGGTTTTTTACTAAAGCTAGTTCTGCTTTGTATTTTAAAGAACTCATCGAGGCGTTACGAAGTAATGTAATTATAGGAATAAAAAATTGAGGTCGGACAACATACATTTTAGGAAATCTATGAGAAACATCGACAATGCCAGAATTATAAAGTTCATTATCAGCTTCGAGTAATGATACGAGTACGGCATATTCACATTTTTTCTCCACTCTATCTTTATCCAGTTCTTGTAGAAAATCTTCATTTTTCTTTTTTGTCGCAGTTTCGTCGCCTTCGTTTTTCATTTCAAACATTATCGAGATTATTTCGTTTCCATCTGCATCTAATTCCCTGTAAATATAATCTCATTTACTACCTGACTTACTATCATTATCTTTTTCAAAATATGCATTTGGAAACGCTGTTGCACGGATCTTGTTGAATTCTATCTCACAATGTTGCTCGAGAGTTTCTCATAACATCTTAGTAGAAAGCTTCATTTTCATATCTTTACGGAGAGCTATCTCTTCATCTTTCATCTGTATGATACCATCTTTAGTTTTCAGTTCTGCTGTAAATTTTTCATTCAAATTTTTCTCTAGTAATGACTTTTCTACTTCCTTAATTTCTAATTTTCCAGCCAGATCATCCCTCTCTTTCTCAAGAACATTTACAGCATCTGTGACAGCAAGTTTTTTTTCAAGGTCCGCTTTCTCAAGTTTTGATCTCATATCAACTATTTCAGACTCCTTCTGAGAAAGAAGATTTGCGAGAGCTAAGTCTTTTTCTGCTTTTAGTTCTGCTATTAATTTGTCTTTTGCTGCGATTTCTGCTTGGGCAGAATTTTTCAAATTCGCTTCAGTCAGACTGATTGCATTTTGCTTCTCTTTTTCAGCTATACATAAGCGATCGTGAATATCTTTTTCAAATTCGCTATTTCTAACTTGTTTAAGAATGTCTGCAAAACCAGCTTCATCTACTTTGAAAGTTTTTTTACAATGAGGACATACAATATCATCCATATAATTTTAAGATTTGTTATTAATAAAATTTTTTACTTACTTTCTATAATTGCGATTTCCTCATCCGTCAAATCATACAACTGATAGACAAGCGCATCTATTTCTTTCTCCATTTCTTTCGTATTAATCTTAATGTCATCTTTTTTTATTTCTATGATCTTTTCTACAATTAATTCTATATTCTGGACAATGTGTTGGTTTGTGGAGTTTACAGAGGGGATAGGAATGAGTTCAACAAACTGTTTAAAATAGCGACTTCAGCCATCTCATAAATCAGTAGCAATTTGTGGAAAATACCAACGAATAATTGCAGAATCAAGTATTCACACCAAGTATTTTCTTGATTCGATACCACAAATCATATATGCAGTATTGTTAAAATACACTCATGGTGGTATCAGTGAAAAAGTTGGTTCCGTTGCCATATCTGTCCAGACTACTTTCTCTTTTTCAAATTCATCATAATAAATACAAGACCGTAAGTTCCACCAATTTTTACCCTGATCATCTCGTTTGTACAGCCCGCTTCATTTTACTTTCAGTTCTCAACTTTCTATTTTATCTCATATATTTTTTAGATA
>CALEVN010000028.1 GCA_937924685.1 uncultured Candidatus Altimarinota bacterium
AAATAAGTTTTTTATTAAATTAATTATTTTTTTGTGGTACATAATAAAAAATTTAAACGAGAACAAGTTTTTATCTTCATGTCTTGTGATATTGGTTTCTATGAAAACTTTTTAGTTTCAATTAATTCTGTGAAGTTTTATTCAACGTACCCTATTTTCTTATTTTTAGGTGTTAAAGATAAAAAGACAGAGATGTTTTATGTAGAAAAATTAAAAAATTTAACAAATGATAATTTTTCCTTTCAAATAATTGTTTTTGGAAATATTTCATGGGAGAAAATTTATAATAAATGACCCAATACGCACCCGATAGAATCTTGTTACAGACTTATGTTAGGAAATATTTTGCCTAAATTTGTGGAGAGGATTTTATACTTAGATTCAGATATTATAGTGCAGAGAGATATTTCGGATTTATATTTTCAAAATTTGAAAACTCTTATTGGTGGCGTTAAAGATTTTTATGGTATTCGCTATTGCCAATGTCATTTTCAAAATTTTTGAATCAATTTAAAAAAATATATTAATTCATGAGTTTTACTAATTAATTTATCTCTTTGGCGTGATTTGAAAATAGATTCTAAAATTGTTCAATCACTCCGCAGGAATTTGAATATGCTAAAATTTGTTGATCAGGACATTATTAATTTGGTATTACAAGACCAAATCACATATTTAGATCCTCAGTGGAATCATACTCTACTTTATTGATATGAAAATCCACTTATCTCTAATAAAGTTTCAATTTATCATCTTCTTGGCCCACGTAAATGATGATCCATCTTCTATCCTAACTATAAAATTCGGAAGTTATTTTATTTTTTTATGGGCATTAAAAGATCACCATTTCAGATATTTTTTGATAAATTTTTTTGCTACTTCTTTGCAGGTCCATTACGATTTTTTATGTTTTTTAAAAGCAATATGTTATATAAATTTCAAAAAAATTATTTTTGGGATTATTTTAATATAATTTTTTTACTTCATCCGTTTGTACTTTATGAATTTTTTCAAGAAATATATACAAGATATTCTAGAACTTCTTTAAGGTGAGTCTTAATTCGAATTAAAGAATTTTTATAAATGAATACAAATCCACTAGTTTCTGTAATCATTCCTACTTATAATAGATCTAAAACCATATGTAGGGCCCTTTATTCTGTTTTAAGGCAGGATTATAAGGGGGCTATTGAATTAATTATCGTTGATGATTGTTCAGATGATGATACTCAAAAACTTCTGGAAAATTATGATTTTTGAGATTTTTCTAAGACTATAATTATTAATTCAGAAAAAAAATGACCAGGCGAGTCTCGTAATCAGGGAATCAAGATCGCCAAATGATATTATATAGCTCTTCTAGATAGTGATGATGAATGGATATTGAATAATAAGATTACTTTACAGGTTGATTTTTTAAAAAATAATCCAAGTTACTGATTTGTATGAACACGCTGGAACGTGGTGGGGGGCGGCGTAGATAAAAATGATTTTGTTTTTACTACAGACGAGGATTTCAGAAAAATTGCTTTAAAAAATTATCCTGTCCATACTTCCAGTTGGATGTTCCAAAAAAATATATTTGATAAAATAGGTGGTTTTTGGTCTTACTATAATGAAGATTATGAATTTATTTTAAGAACCTGAATTGTTACAAAGTGTTACTGTTTGCCCATTACAACAGAGAATTATTACACTTCTGTTAATGGAGACTATCAGTCTAAAATTTTTTTATCTTGGTTGACGAGCCTCTATGTTATTTGGATTTATCGGAAAAAATATCCATTTTTTGTAAAATCGTTTTTATCTCGAATTTCTAGATGAATTCGTAAAATGGGTCTTTATCTGAGAATTTTATCCAAACGACTATTTTTCTTTTAAAAATTCATGCTTTATTTTTAATAGATTAGCTAAATTTCATAGATAATTGAGCAGAAATCCTATTTTATACTTAAATATAAAAAATCTTATCGTATACCATATTTTAGTATTTCTTACTTTCTTTTTTATATCAGAAAATTCTTTTCTTTCAGATACTAAAAGCCGTGAAGTTACATAACACGGAAATTTTTTTTGATAAATGAATGCAAGCCAACTATCTATAGATCCGTACCCATCTCTTATTATTTCATTTTCTGTGATGTTTTTATCATTTTCAGGGAAATTTTTTATTAGGTTTAAATAGGATTTTTCATTGTAGATAACTCAATAGGTACACATAAAGTGATTTACTGAATATATATATTTGTTAACTTTTTTTATTTTTCCATTCCTACCTATTAGTCATCCTAGATACAAAATATGCCAATCATCGGGTAAGTTTTTAATGGCACATTCTAAATCTTTTTTAAATGTTTGAGGGTTATTTATATGGACGTCATCTTCAAAAATAATTACAAAACCAAGCTTTTTTTTCAGTGCTTGTTTTAGTATTTTTATATGAGATAAAGTACATCAAAAATAGCTAACTTTGTGTTTTACTCATTTAATAAATGACACTTTTATTTTTGCTTTTTTAAATTCCTTTTCACACTTTCTTTTTTTATCTAATCTGTCAGATAGATTGATACAAAATTTTCAATTTTTAATATTATTTTTTATGAATTGCATAATCATAAAGTTCAAAATCTGATTTATAGATTTTTTTAATTTTTTCTAATAAGGTATTTGAAATTTTTATTGGATTTTTGTTTTTTGTATGAGAATCGTTTAAGTGTTTCAGGGCAGGTAATTTATATTTAGTTCTTATCGGTTCAAAATCTTTTGACAAGTTATCTAAATTTAGTATTAAGACATTTTTTTGTGGATTTTTTACTTGTATTCTTGAAAACATTGGCTTGAAATGAGGCTCCATTAACCATACAGGTATTTTTAAAATTTTTGTGAGAAAATCTTCTAAGCTTGTCGGATTTTTTAAATATCAAAATAGATAGTCATCAAATATTCATTTTCAAGTTAATTTTAATTCACTAGATGGTCAATATTTTTGTTGATAACATGATATGAGTCTTTCTAAAGGATCTCGAACAACTGTAAAAATTGTGTATTCATTGCTAAGATAATTTTTAGTGATCTTTTTTATTTTTTTAAATCATTGTCAGTGTATTTTCATAATATCATTTGTTTGTTTTTCTTTAGGTAGAAGAACTTTTAAACATTCTAATATTGAAGATGATCAACACTTTTCTATTTGTATATATATTAATTTTTGTTTCTCAAAAAATATATATTGAGGAGTGTAGCCATCTCAATATAGAAATAAATTAATTAGTATTTTTAAATATTTTTTTGTTTTTCTAAGCATAGATTTATAGGTAGTTTTTTAGATGATCTAGAATATTTTTTACTTTATCATCAATATTATCTCATTTTAGATTTATTTCTGCATCTGTGGGAATCTCATAAGGATCAGAAATTCCTGTAAACTCTTTAATTATTCATGCGCGAGCTTTTATATACATACCCTTAGAGTCTCTGGATTCACAAATTGCAAGAGGAGTATCTACAAAAACCTCAATATAATTGGTTACAGTTCTTTTTATTTTTTGTCTATCCTCTTCATAAGGACTTACAAAAGAAGCTATTACTCATACTCAATTCTCTGATAAAAGCTTAGCCACATATGTTACTCGTTCTAAATTTTTACTTCTATCTTCTCTGGAGAATCATAAATCGCTGCATAGATTCCTTCTTACTTCATCACCATCCAGTCGCTGAATGTTTGTATATCATATTTCTCTTAATTTATTTGCGACAGCATCTGCCATAGTTGTTTTACCAGCACAAGGAAGACCAGTAAACCACAGAACAAATCATTTTTTTGGTACTTTCATAAATTAATTAATAAATATATCTTTTTCGTTTATAAGATAGTCGGTAATTTCTGATCTTATGAACTCTTCAGGCGGCCTTATTCATTCTTGTAGCATAGATCTAAACTTTGTTCAAGAAATAAATATTCTTTCAGCAGTAGGCGAAGGGGATGTTTTATCCGTTACTACTCATTTTACTTGAGGACAGTATGCTGCATTTTCATACCGCAATATTGTGATTTTTAGATCTCCAGGAGACAAAGTATCAAATATTTTTTGAGCATCATAAGTTCAATAGTAATTTCCAACTCACGCATGGTCTCTACCAACAATAAAGTGTGAGCATCAAAAATTTTGCCTAATTATAGCATGCATTATTGCTTCTTTTGGTCATGCATAACGCATTACCCATGGTAAGCAAGAAATAATAACTCTTTCAGGATTGTAATATTTTTTAGCTAGTATTTTATATGATCATAATATAACATGGTTTTGAAAATCTCATGATTTTTTCTCGCCAACAACTGGATGTATAAGAAGAGCATCTACATTTTCGAGTCAGCATTTTTGAATATATTCATGACCTCGATGAGGGACATTTCTGGTTTGAAAAGCCACCACTGATTTAAATCATTTTTTCTCAAACACACCTCTTAATTCACCAGGTGTCATGATATCTTTATTTTCCACGTCATCAAAAACTATTTTCCAGCTATCATTAACTTCTAATTCTCACCCAATTAAATATCCTCACATTTTCATTGTTTTCATAACGCCCGGATGGTTTGCATCATTTGTTCCAAAAATACTTTTACAATAATTTTCTTTATCAAAAGGATATATTTCTGAGTTTTTAATAGTCCCTACATGAACTCATTGTTTGTTTGTTAATTCAATTGCGTTGTCTATATCTAATTTTATTTTTTCTTTCTGCTGCTCATTAATGTCTAATAATATTGGTATGCTCCATAACATGCCGTTTTTTAATCTCATGTCGGTTAAAATTGAATCAAAATCTCACTTTCAACAGAATCATAATAAAGGTGAGTAGCTTCAGTTAGAAATATTATAAGTTTCTATTTCTTGATTTTCATTTATTTTTATTTTATTTATACTTTTTTGAAGTACTTTTTTAGAACAATCTTTTAGACTGCCTCAATGGGGTTCTATCATATTGTATGATAATATAATTAATACTATTTAATCAAGTAAGATGTAATACTTTCTTGAAATATTTCATATATAAGTAAAGTGAAAATATGGAAATTCCTAGAAGTTTTAAGAAAAAAATTCTAAATTTAATAAAATTATTCAATAACATTCTTTTATTCTATATAAAAAAAAATAGAAGGAAGTATTTGATTAATACGGATTTTTCTATAGTTGCGCCCAATTGTTGGTGATGATTTATTTATAAATATTTTGGCCTTAAGTATAATACCCCATTTGTTGGACTTTTTCTTTATTTGGAAGATTATATCCTGTTGTTGGAAAACTTTGAATATTTTATGCGAGACTCTGTTCTTTCTTTTATCCCCCCTGAACAATCTAAATATTTTTTACATATAAAGTCTTCTAAATATTTTCCATACCCTATTGGCTTATTGGACGGTCGTATAGAAATACATTTTCTTCATTATTTGAGTCAGGAAGAAGCAAAAATTAAATGGAATACTCGTACTAAACGTCTTAACTTTGACAATTTACTTGTAAAGTTATCAGAAACCCATGATTGTACTTTAGATATTAAGAAAAGATTCAATCTCTTACCCTTTAAAAATAAAATTTGTCTATATCATAGTGATTATAATTACACCAATTGCATTCTGCTAAAAAGTGAGAATTGTATGGATTGGAAAGATGAATGGAAATTTTCAAAATCTCAAAACCTTGTTGCCATTTTAAACGGCTTAAAATAATATGTTTTTAAAAACAAAATCATCAATTAGATATTTTATTATTTTTCTTTCTTTTTGCTGATCGCTTATCTATTTCAGAGATTATATTTTAGCAATAGATCGATGATTTTCTAATTATGTATTGAGCTGTGGTGATTTTGGTCAGTATTCAGATGAGGCAGATACTTTCTTTAAGCAGAAATATCTTATTTCTTTTTTAGTTCCTGCCAAAGAGCCGGGATATTTTTTGGTAGTTTTAATCGTTGGTAAAATTTTAAGCTTAGGACCTAAAATATCAATGATATTTGTTGATTTTGTTTCTCATTTTTTATCACTGTTGTTTATTGGCCTTTTAGTAAGCAAGTTGGTTAAAAATAAATTATGGAGTTTAATTGCTGTTATAATAGCGATATTTACATATCAGTTTTCTTATGTATTTATTCAGCTAATTTCCAGACAGCTTATTAGCACCACTTTTTTGTTGGCTGCTTCTTACTTCTATTTTTTCCCTAAGCGCTTCTGAATTGTTATTTTGTTGTCTTTATTCCTAGGTATGGCAATTAGTAGCCATAGATTTTGAGGTATTATTTATTTACTTGCATTGATTTTCTGAATATTTTATAATTTTATTATTTCTAGACCAAAAGCGGCTTTCGATTACGTGAGAATACTTTTTATATCTTTGTTATTTGCTTGACCATTTGTTTATTTTTTGATAGTTTACCAGTTTGCATTAACTAGCATACAGACTGATCCTTTTATTAATGAGACATTCGCTAGTTTACAGCCATTTATTTGATGATTTTCTTATTTGGCTAACTCGGGTAGTGTTCAATCTACACCAATTTTGCATTATTTTTTTTATCAGCCATTTTATCTAATATTGTTCGTTGCATCTTCTATAAATATTTTTAAAGATGTTTTTAAAAAAAACACATTATTTATAAATATTTTTATTGTACTCTTGATATTTTCTGTTTTAAAAATTACTTTTTCTATAAGAAGTTTGGTTTCCTTTGAAATTTTTTTGATACCTTTATTGCCCATTTCTTTTTCTTTCATAAAAAATAGATTACTCATGATATTTATGTTATTTTCTTTTTTCTTTCTTTGAATTTCATGAATTGATTGACGTGCACCAATTGCCATTAAGAAAGTTATACCTAAAGATTCCAGTATTTATTTTATAGAGAAGAACTTTAAACATGATAAAACTCTTTTTTTAAGCCCGATCCGTTGCGAATCAGATTTATTCACTCAACTTTCTTATTTTTCAAGTCTGAACTTGGGCAATGATAATTTGAATAACATTAAGACCCATCGATCATGAGAAATATTAGATTATAATATTGCACAAATTGTAGCGGAGAAAAATTATTATAGTCTAACTAGCTGAAAAGCTTTTTTACATGAAATTTTTAGAGGGAAAGAGGTTTACCTAACTTTTGGTCAAAATACCTCTGCCTTAACCCTTAATACACTTAAAAATCATACTAATGAAATTTTTTCTATACCATTTTTAATACCTGTTTATGAAAATCCAAATGCAAAATTTTTCAAATATATTTTTAAGCTTGATGCTTCTAAGATGTCTTATTTTGACAATGGTTATTACTTAAGAGATCTTCTAAGGATTAGATCGAGGTAATATTTATTTTTTTGAAAAGATTGCTTGATGAATTTTTTTTGGGAAATCGTGATATATTTTATACAGCCAATTGAACATATTTGTATTTCTATTGCTTATTACCCAAGTTTTTAGAAATGCCTTTCTTATAATTTTAATTATCCTGTTCCTGATAAGACTTTTTAATTTTAGCTGGATAAAATTTTCCATTATAAAAGGATCGAGATTCATTTTTTTATTTTCTATGCTACTAAAATATATATCTTGCTTAGCAATTACATTTATTGGCATATAGGCTTCATAAACTTGCTGTCCAAATAATGATAAAAAAACATCTATTGCGCCATATTTTTTAATCGTATTTATACTTTGTATTTTGAGAAAAACTTCAAAAAATGATTTATTATAAGCAATAGCATGAGTACTTCGTCATCAATAAACCCTATATAAATTACCATTTTTTTCTAAACAAGGTAAGTCTTTCCATAGAAAAGTGCATCATAGGTAAAAAATCGACCATTTTTTATTTTTTAACTCGTTAATTGCTTCTTGTAAATAAATAATATTTTCATCAATTATTTTAATATCATCTTCAAAAACAAGGATATTTTTGTATTTATTTCTTTTTGCAATTCTTACAATTTCCTTGTGTGATTCTAAACATCATATGTGTCAATTTTTTTCATTTTTTATAGCATCAAAAAATATTACTTTTCATGAAAGTCATATTTTTTTGATTTCTTTTTTTGCTTTTTTTCTTCTGTCCTTTCTATCTTTAAGATTAATGCAATATATGGCATCAAAGTATTCCAATCAATTTAATAATTTCATTCTTGAAGAATAATCATTATTTATTGTTGAGCTACTCTTTTATCTGTGACAGAAGCATTAAAATCTGATACTGTAAGGGATGTGTTCAATGGTGTAACTGATCCAGTAAAGAGAACTTTTCTGCAATTTGGAGGTACGATCAGTGTATTCTCAACGTCGCTTAATAATGTGAGACCTCTTTTACCAGAACCTTTTTCTATGACATTACCGTCGGGTCCAATTGTTGCTCCAGCTGCATTGTAAGTATACACTACTATAGGATTTCAGGTAGAAACTATCTTAATTTGATAGCTACCAGGAGCTAACATTGCTTCAAATCCGGCACCACCCTCTCTATTAAGTTCTTTGCTTTTTTGATCATCAAATTCGATATGAATTCCTTTTGCTCCAACTTTTTTTATTTTTACTTTATCAGTTTTCCCTGGTAATATTCACCATTTTTTTGGATCTAGAAAAACAGAAGAAAGAGATTTGACCGAAGCTGATTGTAATTTCTCTAGCTTTTCTTCTTGCAATCTCTTTTCCTTATCTTCTTTAGATTCATTAATTGGTGGTTGACTAGTTGTTTTAACAACCGTTTTATCTTTTGCCATTTTTAACTTCGCTAATTCACCGCTTAGTACCTTTCTCTGTTCATCGGTAAAATTAGTGAGATTAGTTTTTCATATCTCGAGCAATTGTTCATAAGTCAGTTGCCCCTTACTGAGAGCATCCATTATTGCATCATATGTTTTTGGTAGATCTGCTCATTGTGCTAGAATGTTTGTACTCTTTAGTGCAACTAAAAATGTGAGTCATTTAGCAATGAACTCACCTCTAGTTATTCTTCCAGCTCCTTCTTTTGGAGCGAGAGGATTTATTATACCAGCAGACGCGAAAGGATCTTCAATATTAGGATTGCCCATAAATTTTTAGGTTACGGGATAATAGTATGTTTATTTGTAAATTTTGTCAAGAAAAAAGTGAAAAAAACTTTTGCATTAAAGTCACTGGTTGCTATATTCTCAATCCTTTTTGCAAAAATTTAATCATGTATTTCTATTTAAAAAGCCTGTATTTATACAGGCTTTTTAATATTAATTGTCTTTACTTGAACTCCACATCCACACAGAGTATATCTGGTCGAGCATTTGTACGCACGGGTGGTCACCACGTGCCGACACCAGGCGAAACGAAGATATGCGTATGTCCTTTCTTTTTGTAGCCCACAGGGAGCTCAAAAAGGCGTTTTACGATGAGATTGAGGGGCCAGAGCTGTCCATTATGGGTATGTCCTGAAAATTGTAGATCTACGCCATTTTTTTGAGCTTCAGAGAGTTTTTTTGGTTGGTGATCGAGGAGAATGAGACATTTTTTCTCATCGATATCTTTTAAAATCTCTGAAAGAGTCTTTCTTTGTCGTCCAAATCGAGAAGAAGAGATGTCGTCTCTTCCTGCTATGATGAGCCCAGCAACTTCTATTACTTCGTCTTGTAGTATATGTATACCATGCTCTCTGAGATAGGCTCGCGCTCGTTCCATACCTCCTATGTACTCGTGATTCCCTGTGATACCAAATACACCATAGAGAGATTCAAATTTCCGTATATAGCTCCCTAAATCTCGACGAATGACTGGATCGAGCTCGCCATCAACGATGTCTCCAGGAAGTAGGATGATATCGGGATGAAGTGCATTGATTTTTTTTACAATACGCTCGATATGACTGACGCCATTAGTTGGCCCCAGATGTATGTCGCTCGCAACAACTAATCGAATATTCTTTTTGATGAGGTTTTTCTTTTTTAGAGAGAGTGTATAGTGCCTGATTTTTGGGTTTCTGGCATTGATATAGCCTATAACAATAGTGATAATCGTTCACCAGACTGTTATCCACGTTGTATGATAGGCGAGAGATGCCATTCTTGGAGGATTGAGCCAGTGTGTCCAGGCATTGATACCTCGAAAAATATCGTATGCCACGCTTACAAAAAAGAAATGTACCATGCCGACAAACCAGAGAGACCCAAATGTAATAAGTGTATCTGATACAACAGAGCTTCTTCGTTGCTGGATGTATTCGCCTACTATATAGGCAAAAGAACAAATCAGAAAAACAGTCGTGTATATACTTGTACGTATGCCAAAAACCCCCACCATTCTATAGCCATGTATGAATATATACCCATTGATAGCACTATAGAGGACGAGAAAAACGCTAAAAAAGAGAAAAAAATACGGATGACGCATGTTATTTTTTTGAATAATATCCTTCCCGTACAGTCGTTTTTCCTGTTTCTCGATCCTGGTAAACGAGAGAATCTGCTGGAACATCTGTGCCGACATGGATATTGGCACCTATTTTGACTCCATCATGAATGGTGGTGGTTTGGTTTGCTTTGACAGATATGACACTATTACAGCCGAAAAACACATTGTTTCCTATGATAAAACGTCCTTTACCTGTTCCATCGTAGTTTGCACACTTAAATCATCCGCCAAAGTTTACTTTTTCTCCTGTTTCTGAACTGATGATACTCGTACCAGGATGTTTTGCTTTATTGTTTTTCCCAAGTGTGCATTTTTTTACTTCGCCCCCGATAATACAGCCTGTGTCGAGAGTTGATTCCCGTATGATTCCTCCCCAGAGGATTTCTACATTTTCTTTGAGCGTACTTTTTTCTACCCGAGCATTGCCCTCGATGGCAACATTATCTGCGAGAGTAGAATCAGAGATATAACAAAAAGGTCCGATATGTACATTTTCTCCGATAATGCAATTGATCACGTGAGAGCTTGGATGTATGGTATTGCCTGACATGAGGGCATTTTAGTCAAAAAATTTTTTTATCCACTCGGCTACCCTTTTCCCATCATGGCGTAGCGTATTTCTCTTGATGCTATCATATTTTCCGTCTATGTTATTTGCTGGTGTGGTAAGTATATTCATTTGGCTTATAGAATTATCTGAATGTGATTTGACCACTAGATTTTCTTGTATTCCCGACCCATCATGAGCGAGAATGTGATCAAAATGAGCAATACCAGTAAACCTCTGTATCTCCTCTCGATAGTCATCGAGTGAGTAGCCATCGCAATGACCAGGGGGGAAATTGGCGGCATTGGCTATGTAGATTTTTTTTGCATGAGATTTTTTATATGCATCGAGAATTCCATCCGGTAAGAGACATGCTATCAGGGAAGTGTAGAGTGTTCCAGGTCAGAGGATAATACAATCTGCGGTGAGAATCTTTTCGAGAGCGTCTTTTGATGCGCTTACTTTCGGAGTCAATGCTATCTCGGCTATATTGCGTGTGAGATTTTGAGATTGTACTATTGGTCATTCTCAGACAATAATTTCATTATTTTTCGTTCGTACCATGATGTCATGGACCATGGAAGTGACAGGAATAACAGCATGTCTCGTATAGCTTAAAAGAATGTGGGCTCTTTTTATTCCTTCTTCGAAACCGTAGGTCTCGATGAGCCCGAGGAGCCAGAGATTTCCAGATGTGTGTCCTGCGAGAAAACCTGTATCATGTCTATAGCCCAGCCATCGCTTACTGTCACCACCGAGAGCAGCGAGATTTTTTACTATATCTCCGAGTGCGGGCACATCATATGATTTTCGTATCACACCCGAGCTTCCTCCACTATCACCTGTGGCTATTATGGCACTGATTTTCCAATCTTCTTCATGCCTGAAAGCAGTGAGAAGGTGAGATATTCATGAACCACCACCGATAAGTACTATGTGCTTCATAATTTGCGCAGTCTAGATTGTTTTCACTTTTTGTCTAAAAAAAATATACTTCCCCCATGAAAAAACATACGTGCCAGATAATAATCATATGACTCATATTGATAGGAATATTTACATTTTTCAATATGAGAACGGGGGCGTCAGAAAAATCGCACTGAACACAAACCATTATTCAGAAAACTCTTTCTTCTCTTGTCCTTATTTCTGATACAAAGGGTGTAATAGGCGCTGGAACTATAATAGATACGAGACATGGTATCGTCCTGACCAGTAAGCATTTTTTTGTTACAGGCGGTCACTACACTCTTCGGACAGAAGACGGACTTATCTATGATATAAAAAAAATCGTACCCAACCTAGATCATGACATTGCCCTGGTTCAGATTAATCCAGACAGTTCTTTTCAAGAGCATGATTCCCTCCATGTGATTGATTCTCAGGCTCTCCTCGAACGAGGAGATACTATTTTGTCGTTTGGTGCCTTGGCTATCAATTCATCATTTGCTGTATCTCAGGGGATCATATCTGATACACATCAGAAATTGGCGATTAATAACTCAGATAATACTGATTATTTTATTCAGACTGACGTGAACGCTCAGAGTGGGTTTAGTGGTGGCCCCTTGATTGATGAGCGAGGTCAGGTCATCGGCGTTAATACGGCCGTTTTTTGAGTAAATACGAGTATCTCATGGAGTACTCCTGTGACCAGAGATGAAGTACAGGAAATAATGTCAAAATTTTAAGGAATTATTTTTTGGTAAATTCTTGTTCGAGTGTAATTTTTGTATCACTCGTGCTTCACCAAGTGACTTCTACACGGGCTTTGATGCATTTTTTGAGATCTTGAGGATTGTTACATTTCTCAAAATCTACCTTTCTCGTAAATCTCGTACGACAGCTCGAGGTCAGATTACCACCGCAGATCGGAGTAGCTGTCTTTGTACACGAATTTGCTGTTCAGGAGAGTTTTTCTTGAGAATACCATCCATCTGGATTGATGCAGACGCTAAAGTCGCCCGTCTTTGATAGAAGCGTTTTTGTATCAGAGAAAATATAGGTTTCGGATGTGAGTGGACAGAGTCCGTAATTTTTACTATCTATCGTAAAAAAACATCCGTTTGCACCGAAAGATTTCATTATGAACGTATCACGCAGAGCCCCGATGGACTCTAAGCCTTCTTTGGCGATATTGAGTGCTGTGAGACGATCATCGGTGAGCTTGGCCAGCTTCTGACCATTATTTACCATCGAATAAATACCAACGATGGATATGCTGATGATGAGCATCATGACGACGACCTCTACGATAGAAGATCATGCATTTTTATTTCTCATCATGGGGAAATTAACGTGAGACTTCGCCAGAGACAGTTCGTGATACAGGAGAGAGTTTTTTTATGACAAAGAGTTGTTTGTAAATCTCATTATCTTGGGCATCAAAATATCGAATAGTGTAGGTGTTGACACCCTCCTGCATGTTACCAAATTGCTGATTTGCAAAATAATACCAAGATGTTCCATTGACAGCAAAAGATCCAAGTTTGAAGTCGTTGATAGTAATATGATGGACAACATTGCTAGCAACGCGTCACTCGATTTTTACTTTTGTATCTCGAGTCTCGAAAAAATCAGTACTTGGAGAAATAATCTTGAATCGATTGTCTGGTTTGTATGTTTCTACTTGAGCACGAGCTGATGTCCCACTCGTAGCAGTTTGAGCCGTAGTGCTGACCCCAGGAGCTGTGGTGTACACTGTGATAACACCTTTTGAGAGCATTGTGCCAGAGACGTCATAGGTACGGTAGACGATATTATTTTCTTTTGCTGTGAGTGCGACACCGCTGAGACTGAATGTCTGTTTTGCTGGGTCGACTGTTGCAGGAGCATTGTTGATGACAACACGAGCGACATTGGCTGAAAGTACACGACCCGATACAGTGACAGATTTTCATTCTACTGTGCTTTCATCGACAGGAGATTCAAAGAGGACGAGGCTACCAGTGCCTGTCGTGCTTGGAATTGTGCTCGTTGTCGTTGTTCCAGGAGTCATTGCGGGCGTGATGTATGCTGAAGCGCCGTTTGATTTCATCCAATCAGAAGAAAGGGCTTCTGGATTGATCGGTACTATACGAGAGGTGATATCTTCTGGCGTGAGTGTTTTGAGAGAAGAATAGTTGAGTTGTTTACCAGCTCCGATTTCCTGAGATGATCCAGCGAGTGTTACAGTTGCGCTTCCTTGGAGGACAGTGATGGTTGTAAAAAGTTCATTTTTTGAGACATTGAGGACTGTTGTTGAAGCAGGAGTGAGAGTGACACCGACGAGATCAAATGTCATATCGGATGTATCAGATTGGATCCAGAGGTCCTTGTTTTCGAGACGGAATTGTGATTTACCATCATTCGTTGGGCCGAGGTATCTGAGCTTTGTGCCAGTGTTGAGATTGAGTGTGTTTTTTGGATTACCGAGAAGAGCGACTTGCCCTGTACCATTCTTTATTTCAATAAAATCGAGAGAAGCGAGGGGTGTATTTGCATTGACGTCTTTTTGTTTGTTATCTGCATCAACTATGTTTGCACTGCTTGTACTATCTGGGAGACGGAGACTCGCAGCGGCATTTTCGAGAGATGCGCTACTCGTACCTCCACCTATGAACTTGCCAATAAGAATAATCAATATGAGCGCTGCAAGTCCGAGAAGGATTCTTGTCCAGAGGACTGATTGAGACTGAGTAGGGGAATATTGGCCGCGCATAAAAGTGAATCAGGAGTAAAAGTGTTTCGATAATAACAAATGCAAGTCTGTCTACAAGTGTTTTTCGCTCTTCTTTGCGTCTCCTGGGTTTTTTTATGTTTACATCTTTCCTAAAACTTTCCTAGTAATATTTTCACGATCCTGCCAATTCTCTGAGACTTTGACATGGAGCTCGAGGTATACTTTTTTCTCAAAAAGGTCTTGAAGGTCACGTCGAGCGAGAGTCCCGATATCTTTTATTTTTGAACCGTGATTTCCAACGAGGATTTTTTTCTGTGATTCTGATGTACAAAATATATAGGCGAGTATTTTTACGAGTTTGCCTTTATCTTCCATAGTTTCTACTTCGACGTAGGTATGGTGAGGGACTTCTTCGTAGGTTGTTTGAAATACTTTTTCACGAATAATCTCGCTGACTCGTGTATAGACATCCTGATCCGTAATATCTGATTCTGGGTAGAGGAGGGGGCCAGTGGGAAGTTTTTCTCCAACTGCTTTTGTGACCTCATCGATTCCCTCGTGAGTTATATTTGAGACAAAAATAGCTTCTTTTGGAAATCTTTTTTTATCTTTTTCAGAGAGAAGATCAGATTTTGTGACAATCGTTATCACTGGTACTTTTGCCTCACTGACAATACGGTCGATGATGAGCTCTTCTTCGCCTTTTGCTCTCGAGCCATCGATCACACGGAGAATAATATCAGTATCATTGAGAGCGTTTTTGGTTACCCAGTTGATCGACTGATTCCAGTGATGGGCACTCGAGTGGAGACCAGGAACATCCTGAAAAATAATCTGGTACATATCATTTGTGTGGATACCGCGGATGAGCCGTCTCGTTGTCTGTGGAATCGAGGAAACGATACTAATCTTATCATCGATGACCGCATTGATAAAGCTCGATTTACCTGCACTAGGTCTCCCAAGCAGAGTGACATATCCTACATGACGTTGTTTTGTTTCTTTCATTCCTGTATCATAGTAATTTTTGACAAAAGGCGAGTTTTTTATTGATACGTACTTATAAAATTTCTTGCCCTTCAGATATTTTTTGCTACTATACCCATGATCGAAATTTCCAAACTCTTTGATAAAATATAACTGATACTTGAGACGGCGTTTGAAGAATATACAACCAGATGAATGGTATCGATAATTGTCACACATACTGTTCGCACCACATGAAAAGAAAACCTTTATCACAGAGAGGGGAGAAGTCATCACTTTAGTTTTTTATTTCCATCTTATGTTTTCGTTTTGAAGCCTTTTTATAGGCTTGCTCATCGGTGTATGAGTGTTTTTCTTTTACACAACTGTGATAAAGAAACAGTGAGGTATGCGAGCGGATAGTATCGTGAATGCTGCAGAAAAAGAAGCCAATGACATCCGTCGAAAGGCTGATCATGATGCTCAAAAAATCATGGACGATGCTCGTAAACAGGCAAAAGAAGATCGTGATCGTGCGGCTGATATAGAAAAAAAAGCCATCGACATAGAGAAACGTCTCGAACAAAAAGAAGAGAAACTCGATCAAAAGCTCGATGAACTCGTCAAAAAGACAGAAGAACTCAATCTCGCAAAAGAATCACTCGCTCGGGAAGAAGAACTCCTCGGTAAAAAGAAAGATGAGATTGCAAAAAAACTCTCTGAAGTGGCAAAACTCTCTCCAGAAGATGCTCGTGCTAAACTTCTCCAGCAAATTGAAGAACAATATGAGTCTGATTTTATAAAGCATATAGACATCAAAAAATCAGAACTTCGTAATCGTGAAGAAGAAGTCTGCCGTGAGATCCTTGTGAACTCTATGCAGCAGTATGCTGGTGCTGTCACTGCTGAGACAACACAGACGACTATCGAGCTCGAAAGTGATGATCTCAAGGGCCGTATCATTGGTAAAGAAGGTCGAAATATTACCACTTTTGAAAAGGAAACAGGTGTGTCTATCATCATCGACGATACTCCAAATACGATTTTTATCTCAAGTTTTGATCTTTTCCGTCGCTACGTCGCAAAGAAGTCTCTCGAAGATCTCCTCTCAGACAAGAGAATCCAACCAGCACGTATCGAAGAAATCGTTCAGAACAATCAAAAAGACGCTGAAAAACTCCTTCTCAAACTCGGTCAACAAGTCCTCTCTGAGATGAATATTTCTGGTTTCCCAGACGAGATCGTGAGCCTCATCGGTAAGCTACGATTCCGTACGAGCTTCGGCCAAAATATCCTCAAACACTCTCAAGAAGTCGCTTACATCGCTGAATCTATCGCGAAACAAGTCGGTGCGGATGCTGAAATCGCTCTCAAGGGTGGTATGCTCCACGATATTGGTAAGGCTCTCGATCATGATATCGAAGGGACACATCCAGAAATCGGTGGAAAAATTCTTCGTAAATATGCATTTGATGAAAAACTCATCAATATAACAGAAGCTCATCATGGTGCTATACCAGCGACTTGTATCGAAACAGGTATCATCATGATCGCGGATGCTATCAGTGCTGTCCGACCTGGTGCTCGTCGTGCGAATGTCGAAGAATATATCAAGCGTATGAAGGACATGGAGAATCTCGTTCTCAGCTTCGCTGGTGTAGAAAAAGCCTATGCTCTCTCGGCTGGTCGTGAAGTCCGCGTTTTCGTCGATGCTCGTAAAACTTCTGATCTCGAAGCAGAGAAGCTCGCTCGTGAAATCGCTGTCGGTATTCAGGATAATCTCCAATACCCAGGTGAAGTGAAGGTCATGGTGAGCCGTGAAAACCGCTATATCGAATACGCGAGATAATTATTTATGATCTTTTGAATGTCTTTTTTGACGATGGAAAAGTGTGCTTCTCGGTACTCCCATCGGTCTCTGAGGTTTTAGTTGGTCCTGAAGTCTTCTTTGCTCCCAGTATCCTCTTATAGAAGGTGGATTTTCAGCATTTTTTTTGCTTGGAATGTTTTTTTTGCTTGGAGCAAAAGTATATTCTTGGCTTGTAACAGGTAATATCACTTTTATTCTTTTTTGAATAATGATAGGGTCCTGTATGAGTCTCATATAGAGCGCTTCTCGGGCTTTTTCTGAGCCATGGTTGAGGTAGATCGTACCACCTTCTTTTACGACTGTTCTTGCATATTTTACCAAACCAGGAGCATCTTCATGTCCAGAGAAACCTGAAAAAACATGCGTCTTTTGTCATTTTCCGAGTCTTCTTTGTTCTGGGCTCTCGCTTGTCGTCTGGAACGGTTTTCTCGAGAATAGGTTGTGCCCATTGCTCCCGATATCTCCGTGATAGTTGGCACTGGCTATATGAATATTCTCTTGATCTAATAGATACTCGAGTACTGCACCTGCAGGTGAACCATTTTTAGGGAAAAAACCACCTCCTGCAAAAAATATTCTACATTTTTTTCATGGTTTACGCAGTGCGCTCAGCTGAGATTTTTTATGATCTACTTGAAATTCTTTCCAAAATTTTCGAATCTCTTTCTCCATTGGATGTTTGTTCTTCTGTGCTATTCTTAACAAATCTTGGATCATGTTGCCAAAATGATATACATCTACTTTTTCAAGGAGTGATGGGTTATCTCTCAAGAGCCGTCTCCATAATTCAAACATAACGACGATTGGTCGGTCAAGGCTAATTATTGGGAAAATAATATCTTCTCATTTTTCAATTGCATCGCACATGACACGGTCCATTTCCTGTAGAGCTATCTCTCTATTTTTATGTTCTCTATCACCGTAAGTGGATTCTAGTATGAGTACATCTGCTTTATTTTCGAGTCCCGCATCATCAGCTTGAGCATATGGGGGTTCTAATTGTGTATTTCAGCGATCACCACTGAATAGGATGCCTATTTTTCTTCATGTTTCATCTGTTGTTTCTATATATGCTTGTGCTGAAGGCACTATTTGGGTGTGACCAGAATTTTTGAATTGGACAATAACTCGCTCTCAATTTTTTGCATCGTCACGAAGTAAATGTCCTATTTTATGACGTGTTGAAAAGCCGAGTTCCTCAATCCGACTCAAACTATTACTTACATCTTTTGGCGTAATAATCCCTTGTTTTCCAAGTTCTATCATCTTTTTGGAACGTATTTTTCCAATAGCTTCAAAGAAAATACTTTCAGGTATTGGTGTATGTTGATACGTGTGATAAAAATGATCATCTCCAAGTAATTCTCCTAGTTGTCGGAGAGAATATTTTTCGAGACCCAAACTTGACCATATTTGTTGTTCTAGTTCATCTAATTGCTGTACAAGTCTCATATGTTCTTGTCCTGCTTCATCAGCACTCTGAGTTTCTTTTGTTCGTCCACCTCATTTTCATCTCTGCACTGTATGATGAGCAATTTTATGTTCCAAGGCCAACATCCTCCTCACCAATTTTTTTGTATTTTTTTCCCATTCATCAATAGCGTACGTTGGATTGCGTTCATTTCTTCTTTTCCAAGCTTCGCGGACCATAACTCCAATCGCATCTTTATTTTTTTCGGGACAATATACAACTGCATTTGGATTTTCCTTGGCTGCCTGGGGGAAATCTCATACATGATCTGTGTGTGTATGGAGCAGGAAAATAGCATCAACATCTGCTGGAAAATGAAGAGCTTCCATGCGATTTCATTCTGATGTTTCTTCGCGAATAGCGCTTCCAGCATCGACTAGAACTCGCAGGACTACCGTTCATGTTTTATCAAGTATCTCTAATATTGTTCCGGATGGTGTGACGTTTCCACTGACCGCTCAGAGAAATTTTAATCGTATATTTGGGAGTAAAGTAGGGTCATTTTTTTCTTTTGCAGAATTAGAACCTTTAGCATTTATATCTCCCATAATATGAAATTATAAATTTATTTTTTATATATTCTTATACTGATATATCTAATTTTATCAAACTATTTTTCATATTTGCATCTTCACTCTATTTCATATACTAGCAAATATGTACCCAGAACTGTATACTTTTAACTTTGGCGACACATCAATTCCGGTCATGACCTATGGAGTTGGTTTGACGTTGGCTTTTGGTTTATTTTACTGGATGTTTTGGCGTCTTGGTCGAAAATATGAGATAAATACGAGCTTTTTCTCTGTCAATTTATTGGCATTTTTTCTCGTCACTTTTCTTACTTCTCGTATTTTTCACGTCATTCTCTATTACGGACTTCCGACAAAATCAGCTTTTACCTTTGAATTTCCGATTTTGAGTTTCTTTTTGATGTCAGATTTTTATTTTAGTCTCAGCGGTGCTATCATTGGTTTCCTCATCGTTCTTCTCATCCTTATCAGAAATAAAGAACAAGCCGACAAAGATGATATTCTAGATATAGTCTCTATCTCATGGCTTTTCGCTTCTATTGTTGGTTATTTTGGTGCATTTTTTGGTGGCCAGACATACGGTATTCGTAGCGAATGACTTCTATCAGTCGATTATATCAACAATCCTATTCTCGCAGAATTTCCACGATTTCCGCTTGCTGTCGTCTATGCTATCTGTATTATATTCATCTTTTCTCTCTGCTATATCGTCAAAAAAATCCGTCCAGAACGTGGTATGGCTGTCGGTCTCGCTGCGCTTCTCTGGGGTATTATGTGGTTCATAGGGGAGTGGTGGAATGACGCATCGAGCGATAATATTGCTTATCTTTTTGGTTTTCTCACGGACTGGAAGATATTTAATTTCAATCAGATTCTTGCTTTTATTATGATGTGTTGGTGATCATGGAAGCTCGCCCATATTATTCCAAGCCCATTATCGGATTGGGTTATAGATATTGGCGAACGTGTCCAGGATATCTCTGAACCAGTTCTCGATTTCCTTCATATACACATTCGTAAAGCAAAAAAACGCTGGTGGAAGTGGTAGTTCTCTGATGAGACTGAAAATAATAATATATTTTATACAGAAAATATTTTTTTGGCAATCTACTTATCGGCTCAAAATGGAGTCTATTTCTTGAATCTGGGAAAAATTTCTGGTACCTTTGAGATATGAAGACAGTAACACCTACCAAGCAGACATCGGCTCCTCGTCGATTTGAAAACCGAAAAATCACGAAAAAACCATTTTTCCCAAAAGAAGTCCGTCCCGGAACACTCATCGTCGTCGAAGGACAGGATGGTTCTGGTAAATCAACACAAGTAAAAATCCTTCAGAAGCTCCTTGAATCAAATGGATTTTATGTTCATTTTACTGAATGGAACAGCAATCCACGTATCAAACCACTCACTAAAAAACTCAAAGGAGAAGATCTCGCTCTCCCCGCAACAGTCTTTGATATGGTTCATGCTGCTGACCTCATGGAACGCTATATCACCGAGATTGCTGGCATGCTTAAGGCGGGTATGATCGTCCTCTGCGATCGATATATCTATACGGCCCTTGCTCGTGGGTATGCTCGTGGCCTCGAAATAGAAGAACTCCGTCATTTTTATGATCAGTATTTTCCAATTCCAGATATGGCATTTTATTTCCGACTTCCCGTCGAAGCAGGCATGAAGCGTGCTGCTGGTCGCTCTGAGCTCAAACATTATGAAGCAGGTATGGATATGGCATTTTCAGAAAATATTCTCCACAATTTTCATGCATTTCAGACTCGTGTTGTCGATGCGTATGACCGTCTCGCTGAAACAGAAAATATGTACGTCCTCGATGCTCTCAAGCCTGTTTATGAAACAACTCCTGAGATGCGCCGACTTGTTGGTGATTATTTTCAGCGTAAATACGGTATCGAACTTATCTCCGGACTCTAATCTCTATGAAACCTAATTTTTCTCGCATTTCTGATTTTCCTGGCCGACTCATCATCCTCGAAGGTACTGACGGTTCTGGTAAGTCGACACAAGCAAAAAAACTTCGTAAAACCCTCGAAAAACAGTGACAGATAGCTGTCATAGTTTCATGGAAAGATGCACCTCATTTCCGAGATTTTTTTCTCATGAATGAAACAAAAAAATGAGCTGATGCTGCGAGTCCAGAAGCGCATCTCCTCTTGCAAGTCGCAGACATGCTCTATCAGATCGAGCGCAAGGTCATACCAAATCTCCTCAAAGGGCATACGGTGATTATGGATCGTAGTATTCCTACCATTGTTATTCGGGGTCTCGGCCTCGGTCATACGCTAGAACAACTTGAAAAAGGACTTCTCTGGTTTACCCATACTGTTTACCGTGATCTTTTTGCAAAAGCGACGACTGTTTTTCTCGACGTCAGTGCTCGCACTTCTCTTGAACGTATAGCGGAAAGGTCAAACGAAGAAGATGGTGAAGGTGAAGGAACTCTTCTCTCTCTCCAGATGATTAAAAATCTCAAATATATGCCTGATGGTGAAAAGCTCACAAAAAAAGCAAAACGTCGTCTCGTCGAAAAACTTCAGGAAACCTACGTTACTTCTTATCGCCACTATTTCTCCCACCATCCAGCAATTATCATTGATGGAAATGAAGGAAAGAAACATGTGTCACAAGCACTTCAAGAAGTATTGTTTCCGTCAGTTTCAACTGTGTCAAAAAAATAATAAGTATCTCAAAAACTCCCTCCAAATTTGGAGGGAGTTTTTGGATTATGATCATCTTATTTTTTCGAGTCTAGCTCTGAGAGATGCGTGACCATTTATATTTAAATCACGTTGTATATTTCACACTGATTCACGAGATAAAACAATTTTTCCAGATTTTTTTGATATAAAATCCATAACTCGGTTGGAATTTGGAGTTCAGAAATTTTCAATATCAGCTGTAGAGAGATTTGCTCGGATAGATTTTTCCAATGCTTCTGAGACATTGTATCAGTGGCCAGGGAGCGATTCAAAGAATTTTTTTATCAGAATTTCAGCAAAAGGATTTGCATGAATCATATCAACAATAGTACCTATTGGAGTCTTCCAGTGTTGTAGAACTTGGACTTCCAGTTCTGTATTTGCTTTTTCTCATTCTCCTACCATGACTAACCATAGATTTATGAGTCACTGAATAACTGCCATTTTGCTATCATGTTCTGGTTTATTCGTCTCTATAATCGTGACATCTTTTCATGTCATTTTTTCTAACAGTTTCTTCATAATTACATTTGAATTTCCAAATGTTTCCATAGCAACAGCAATCTTTAATTTTGTTATTGTTGCTGGTCCCCAAAGAGCATGAACAGAAGGAATTCCATTGGGAGCTTTTGCCATAACCCCAGCAAAACTAATTATATCTTCTTGAGATATTCAAAGCTGTAGAAGTTCTAAAACGGCGCTCTCTATTGTAATAATAGGGAGCACGACATGATGAGCTATATGTTCCTCAGTACCGGTAGGAAGTAATCATTTTTTCCGTAAATCTCTCGAATGTGCTCCATCTCAGTAGATGAGTGTATGGTCTAATTCTCATCGTACAACAAATTCTTGATTTATTATTCTGTTATCCATTAGATTATTATCTAATATATTATTAATTTGTCAAAATAAAACCTCTCGAATTTATCGAGAGGTTTGGTTGTTTTTTGTGACTGATTAATTATCAAAGCCAATACGAAACATCCTTTCTCCCGAGGAAAAAGCGGTAATAAGGACGATATGTATTGATTTTTTTGTGCATATTAATTGCTTTTAAATTGCGCTGTGAGTATATCACATACACTTTCTGGTAAGCCAATAGACCAAATTATGTCTGGTTTTTCACATAAATCTGATGGTAATCAAATCTTTGATAATTCTTGTGCAATATAGCCTTGAGCTGCCCGTATGGGATATGTTTTATTAGGATCTCATGATCATAAATTTTGCAATTCTAGAGATCTAACAAGAGTCATAAATAAATCTGAAGAATTAGCATGCTTCATAATTTGTTGAAGCTTTTCTCTGTTTGATGCTCATAATCAAATTGCACCTCAGTTGTTGTAGTATGATAATTTGTCTCTACTGAGAGCTGTCATGAGTTCATTTACCGCTGGGCGAATAGTACTTTCTCTTAATCCACATTCTCAATTGCTTGGTCACATAAATAAAAAATTAGAAAAATTTATTAAATGTTGTGATGGTATTAATCGTAAACAAATAGATAAGATAAGTAAGGAAAATGTAGAACATATAAAATTAGAGATCGAAAATTTAGATAGTAGTTATGTAAGAAAGGTTCTTGATAAAGATAAAAATAAAAAAAGATAAATATAAAATTATTTGTGATATTGGTTTAGGTGATGGTAAATTTACAGCTTATGGTTGTGATTTAGGCTACAAATATGTTGAAATAAACGCAGATTATAGAAGTTAAAATATAATAAATATTATTTTTATACAAATTATGATTGTCCAAAACATACCAACTTCTGATGTGATTTTGGCTTTACCATTGTGAACCTGGGTTTTAAACCTCAACATAAACCAATTATTCAACCAATCAACCTCACTATCCACTTTCAAAATGGGGTCTAAACAACTGAGTTTATCCTTTTTATCTTCGTTTAATTCTGGATTATTCATCTTACAATTTATTGATTTGCTGGTATATAATTGTTGGTTTTTGCATTTTTTTGTTGGGTAAGTGTTCTTTTTGCGACATTTTCAATCACAAAATAATCACCTCGTGGCAATGTTTGTTTAAATGCTTTCAAACAAGTTCTTGCGGTACAGGATTGTGGGTTATCCCAATTACCTACAATCACACGAGCAGATTGATTTTCATTTCTCAATATTTCAGAAAGTAAACCAACCTCTTCAAAATGTTCAATCCCTTCACCAATATACATTGCATGATTTGTACCATGCTTACGGCCCATCCATTCTAATTTACCATACCTGTTTTTTAATTCAGGATTCTGAATAAGCGCAAATCTGTAGGCATCACTTTTTACAGGAATGAAAATGAAATTTTTTACAACTATCTCTTTCATATTTTTATATTGAGTAGTGAAAATTGATATAATGCTTCAAAAATTGCTTCATTTGGGTACTCACCATCTTTATATTCAACCTTCACAAGCGTTTTGTATTGCCTTTTTTCTCCTTTCATAACCAATACCACATTGAACATAACATGCCAGGTATATCCTGCTTGTCGTATTAAATCAAATACTTCAAATTGCCAACCCATATTTGTTAGATAGCGCAGACCTTTTGCACCAACAGCAAACTTTTTGTTTGGGGCTTCCCAGGCATCATCATAACGTACAAACAATTTCCAAAATGGAGCTTTAGGCCAATATTTCCAACCAGCCATCAATGCAATTGCTTGTTCTTTTTCTAATCTATTTTCCATCGCTTTTAATTTAAATTAAACATTTCTTCTTTACAAGTTAAAAAGCCACAATTGAATAAATTGATAATATTATTCACATCATCACTACCTGCTTTTTGTAATGTACCTAATGCTTCTGTTTCACCATTCATACAAACCCACAACGCAAAAGGTAAACCTTTTTTAATTTCTGTTTTATCAGGATAGAAAGAATCATAATTAGCACCATATAAAGATATTGGTAATGCA
>CALEVN010000029.1 GCA_937924685.1 uncultured Candidatus Altimarinota bacterium
GGTACAACCGATTTCATCATTGGCACCATTGAAAGTGAAGCGTGCTTTGAAGGTCTTTACTCCTGCACCAGTCTGTGCAGCAAAGAGATTACTAAACCATGCAGCACATGCTATACGTGTGGTCTCTGGGGCATCAGGATTACATCCTATATTATATTCTTCTTCATCTTGAGTAGTACAAGTAGTATTGCCCGCGCTGACAACAGAGAATGTCTGAGGAACTGAACATGATCCACCGACACATGCACGGAGGTTACAGCTGTTATTCGTAGAATACCCTGTTCCGATTTTGACAGCACATGAAATATCCGTATTACCAGTTGGAACCGTGTAGTCCTGAGTCTGATTTGAGAGAGGGCCGACACCGATATCGTTGAGGAAGAGAGTGTAGACTGGATCATAGTCGAGATACGCAGGACTTTGTGTGCCAAATCTGAGAGCAAAAGGATTTGTAAATCCAGTTGAAGGCAGTCGACTACCACAACGGAATGAAGCATCAAATGATGAATCCCCTGTCATCTCATTTGAAAGTGTATTACCACGGTATGCATAGACACGACTACATCCTTGAGCAGAATTTTTAACTTCTATATTCTTGGTACAAGCGTTCGGTGTTGCAGACACACTTGTGTCGACATTTGTAGCAGTGCCATAGAAACATTCAACTGTATAATTCCCAAGTGGGAGAGCTGCTGTATGGAGAACTTGATTACCGACTGGGAAAATATCAGAGACGAATACCGAACTTGTAGCAGAAACCACTGTTGGAGTCAGACGATATCGGAAGTGTGTCTTTGTTGTATCACCATTTCCAGTACAAGTAATATATGGTTTATCGAGACCGACTTGGAGTTCAGTTGGAGCTTGAGTTGTCATACATTCTGCACAAGTATTGGTCGCAGTATTCCATTTTTTTGGAGCGACACAACATGCACCTGGTTTATTATCAGTGAGATTATCGTCACTACATGTCGCTTGTTTCCCATTGATGATACTACACTTATCTTTATCATCTATTCCTCCGTTGACACAGTCGCCACACTGACAACTCTCGTCACCTTCACACGTACCATTATTGTTACACACTGTCGTATCACATGTCTCTCATCCATTGAGACATTTTTTCTGAGCTGCACAATAAAATTTTCCTTCACCACACGTCGTTGGAACACAACGGTTTTCTATTGAATTCCAAGCAGAACCAGCTGGACAACACGCTCAGAGTTGAGGTGTGGAAGGAGGAGTTGGAGTTAGAACTGGAAAAGTAATTGGAGCTGGAGTTGTAATAGTGATTGGAGCTGTAATAACATCTGCCTTGTAACACCAGCGTAGAAGCCAATCGAGATTATCAGTTCCCCAACCAACTTTTATAGTATATCCTGCCGGACATGAAGCCCCATCAGTAACAGGATTTTTGTATGTATACCCTGGCATGTATGATCCTGTGCCCCACATACCTCCAAAGTCTCTCGTAGGCACTGTCGTGCCAAGAGTCTTCATACAATAGTAGAGATACCAGTCGAAATTTGGTGTACCAAGAACGGTATATTGAGTATATCAAGTTGGGCATGATTCACCATTAGTATATGGATTCACCTCTCGCACTCATGAAGTCCTATTGACTCATGAAGTTAAGACACCTCCAAGTCACCACATACCACCAAATTCAGCATATTGAGTTGGAGCAGGTGTTGTATCAGTTGATTTTCTGGTACAGAGATAGAGATTGTAATCTAGATTCGCTGTCCCCGAAATAAGTGTCGAAGTATAACCAGTCGGACAAGATTGTGCATTTGTAAGAGGGTTATTATAACTCGGACCACCATACATACCTCCGAAATAAGTTTTTACAGAACTGCTAACCGTACTCGGATTTGTACAACACTGAAGTCCACTTGCCGCAACACAAGCTACATCCTCATACCATGTAGTACCATTCCAGAGACGGCATGAACTACTGGTAGAATATTGTGATGTAAGTTGAGGAAAATCATATCCTGCTTCTTTACAGAATTGTGTTGTGCTCTGAGGTTGGATACTGAGATATCCACCGTGAGTTTGGATATTACCTGTATATGCCTGACATGTATATGTTTTAGGTGTTCATCCAGTACATTGTATTTCTTTTGCATTAGCAGATGTATCCCCGAGTGTAGTCCACGTAGTACCATTCCATGCACTCTTTTGAGCACCAGAAGAGGCAGTAGAGACAATTGTACCAGCTGTGAATCATTGTTCCTGACAGAACTTTGTTACACTCGCAGCATCTCCTTTCACATATCAATTATTTTTAATTGGAGAAATAAAAGTCTGAGATCCAGTAGGTGTGACAGAAGTGCTCGTAGAAGTACCAGAAGTGAGATTACAACAATCAAGAGACGTAGCTCCTCCACCGGTCGTATCGCCATACCATGATGTGCCATTCCAGATTGCCACAGTACCAACCATATTCCATGATTTCATAAACGGTTCTGTGAATCATTTTTCTCGACAGAACTGTCCGAGACTTGAAGGACGGACGACAACTAATCCTCCACCAATAGCAGGACTATTAAAATTTTGACATGTCGCTGTTACTGTACCACAGCACTGCACTTCAAGTGCAATATTTGGAATAGAACCGAGGCTTCCTCCAGATACGAGAGTGCCTGAAGTGTATCATTTCGATGTACAAAATTGATTTGCTGCAGTATTCGTATTGGCTACATAACTATTTGTACTCACGTTAATATTATCTGAAGTTGGATAAGTAAAATTACGACAAGAAGAAGCAGGATTTGAAACGCTTGTTCCATCATTCACACATACAGCATACGCCGTTGAGGTAGTGCCACTCGCACCAGAAGCACAGCTATATCCATCCTTCGTAGAAACAGCTCCGCCCCAAGGTGGTACTGTACCAGTTTTGTACGGAGCCCCTATATAATAGTACATTCCTCCGACACTTTCACATCATCCGCCAGTGACCTTTTCACCAGCGAGACAGTCTGCAGTACCATTTGTAGCACTACGAACAGTAATTGTCTCACTGAAATGAGGAGGTCGACAAACAACTCGAGCTTCTATTTGCGTGCCAATGTCTCCCATACAGATAAATCCATCTTCACTTGGGGTATATCCTGAAATTGTTTCTCACTTATTGATCGGTCGCCCCATACGGAAATACGCTCCACCTGAGACATAACGACATCCGCCACCAACACGAACCTCGCCTACATTACATTGAGCAAGAGAGCTTCACGCAGTAACTGGTCACTTACGAATAGTGGTTATCTCAGCTGGAGGAGTCGTACAGCATACCGCTGTCGCTGTCACACCAGTCGCTGCATAACCAGTAGCACATGCATAACCAGTAGCACTCGCAACCAGTGAAGTACCTGCAGCAGGAGCTTCGAGGCTATGCCAATATGATGGATCATATGTAGGCTGATATGTCTGCCATGTTTCACCAGCATTGATAGGGAAACCTCCGAGGAAGTATGCGCCACCAGAAGTATTTGAGCATCCACCTCCTGTGAGAACTTCTGTTGATTGACAAGTCGCAATAGCCGTGTTGCCACCAGTTACAGAGCGATTGGTACACGTCATCGGAAATGGTGTCGTAGAAGCAACTCCCTCACATTTTCCAGTTGTTAGATTAAGTTTTTTACCATCGAGACAAGCAGGGAGACAGTATGGAAATTTATCAGTATAACACACTGGTGCGGTATCTTTGGTACAGATAAGTTGTTCACCAGTAGTACTGAGACCACAGTGATCTATTTGTTCATTACAATCAGCACAATCACATGATTCATTTGCATCACACACATTATTATTGTTACAGGTGACAGTAGAACAAGAAGCACCTGCTGGTTTACAAACATTCTCTGTAGAACAGAAATACTGTCCTTCAGCACAACCAGGAGGAATAGGATTACCACATTTACTTTGGCTCGAATCCCACTGAGAACCAGCTGGACAACAAGCACCTACTTGGACAGAAGATCCTGGACAATTATTGTTTATGGATGCAGAGATATTACCGTAATTTGTATTTGCAAGTCCTGAAGATGTTCCAGAACCAAATATAATTGCTGCTGTATCTTGAATCGCAGCAGCATATCCTGGAACAACAGTATTTCCTGGGAAATTACTGATTCTCTCAACACCATTCACCAACAGATCAACTGTATCTGTCGCTGGATCATAGAGCATGTCGTACGTATTATATTGATTTGCACCTCCTACAACACGGTATTTATAAGTAGAATCAGTTGGAGCGATATAGGTCGTTCAATTATTCGTAAGACCTATGACTGTTGGAGTCTTATCTGTGTCCAGTCCAAAAACAAAAGTAAATCGGCGTGCCCCTTTTGTCGCATTGGCTCCTCGAGCAATTTCGATATAAGATGCCAAGAGAGAAGCTGCTCAACTTGTTGGAGCTGATGCTGATATATTTTTGAGTTCAACAGAATATTTACCACCTTTTGTGAAAAAATCAGCTAATTCAGTTGTCGAAAATTTCTTATACACAACGGCATTATCTCCTCCACCAGTTCCAGCATCATTGACTTGCCAGACAAGTTTTCCTCCATCATTTTGTGCTGTACCAATACCATTGATATTGAGCCATCCTTGGGTCCTTGGATCAGTATTTGGTACATAGAGAAGAGATGATGTAGCATAGGGCTGGCATGTAGAATTTGCAACATCAAATGTACCAAGTATCTCAGCACGAGCAAAAGAAACACCACTATTACTATCTGACAGAGATATATATATGTCTCCTCCGACAGTATAACCAAATGATGGGACATAAGGACCACCATTATTCACATGACAACTCGTGGCGTTCACGACATCCTGAGTACACATATAGCGATTAGCAACGATGGTGTCGAGATTATCGATAGTGGCTGTTTGTGTGGCGAGCGGCTCGGACTGAAGTTGTGCAAAGTTGAACTGGAGACGACTATGTGGTGTACGAGTACTTCCAACAGGAATAATTTCAGCATTTTTTATGGCTGTCACAGGATCAGCAAGGAAAGCTGCTTTCGTCATACCAAAAATCATTCGATCATTCGGATAGACAAGAAAACTTTTTCATCCGATTGTTGTAACAGGAGGAATTTTTGAAAGATAAATATAAGACGATGCATAACCAGGATATGTATACGCTACCCATTTTTCTGTTGATACTGCTGTAGAGGTTGTTGTATTTTTTGCGTCTTTGGTACACACCATCTGAGCACCTGTCGATGTCAGTCCACATTTATCTTTATCATCTGCTCCACCATTCGTACAGTCACCACAGTTACATGACTCCCCTGCTTCACAGGTATTATTATTATTACAAGTAACAGTAGAACAAGTTTGACCCGCTGGTTTACAAACATCCTCTGTAGAACAGTAATATTGACCTTCGGCACAACCAGAAGCTAGAAGCACACTACATTTATTTTGTACAGAACTCCATTGCGATCCAGCTGGACAACAAGCACCAACTGGAATAGATGCTGATGGCACTTGAGACAATGGGAAATCTTTTCCTATCAGGTAAACCTTTCTCCAACCACTACCTTGCGTAAGATATTCTGTTGCAAAAAATATCTGTTTCTGAACACCTGAAGGTTGCTGGATAACATAGGAATAAAGAAAACGTATACTTCCTGTATTGCCATACTGTGTTGATGTTTGAGACCAGAGAACAGGTGTTGTATCAGAGATACTAAGAAGCATTTTTACACGAGCCCATGCTTCATCTTTTGTAAAAGAATTAAAAGTAATAAAATTACCAGATGCATCTTTCCAATCATCTTGAGTCATCTGCAGATTCGTAGCCGCAGTACCAAATTCACCAGCGGATATATTTGCATTTCATCATTGGAGAAGATATGGCTTGAGTTCAGTGTCTACAGTAACAAAATTAGTTTGGGCAGTTGTGGCATCAAATCCTGATGTTGTTGTCGAGTTATCCTTATCTTTGGTACACACCATCTGAGCACCTGTCGATGTCAGTCCACATTTATCTTTATCATCTGCTCCACCATTCGTACAGTCACCACAGTTACATGACTCCCCTGCTTCACAGGTATTATTATTATTACAAGTAACAGAAGCAGGACAGGTACTTGCTGGTTTGAGACCGACAGTAAACGCTGACCAATATTCTGCTGTTGGGACTTTGAAACTGAGAGTACTAAAAGTGCCGTGGAATTGAATAACTCCATAACCCTCTGTGCCCTTCAGTATATTTCCAGAAGGATTTACAAATTCACCCATGCCCGTCAAGCCAGTACTTCCTGTGACAATAGTAAATGGACGATCAAATTCATACGTAGCACTGAGAGATCCGCTACCAATACTATAGAAGAGTAAAATTGGATCAGTAACAGGCTGAGAAAATGTGAGAGTATTCATCGTCTGAGATCACCCAAAAACTCAGAGAAGATTTGCTGAGTCTGGTATATTGGGAACAAGCGTGCTCAAAAAAGGAGCAGTATTCCCGGTCCACACCCATGACCAGTTACTTGCAATTCCGACAGAACGAACATCTCCAGCATAATTTACCTGAATCGTTTTCCCATCCACTTGGATAGCGCCCGAAGCGGTACCAAGAGAAGGTGCGCTTGGACTATTTATATTACTCGGGCTTGGATTATTGTATTGTGTCCAACTCACAGGCGCACTACTCGCAGCACACGAAGCAGTACATGATTGACCTGCAGGTTTACAAGTATTTTCAGCATTACACCAATATTGCCCCTCAGCACAACCTGCGGGAACACAAATATCATTTGGCTTATCTTCAAGTTTACAACATGAAACATCAGTAATCGCCTCAAGGCCATTATTAATCTCCCAAACAGTACCATTCCAGAGAGATCCTGCGCCAGTATAATTATAACGAGTGAGCACTGTCGCTGCCTCAGCATAACCCTGTTCCTTACAAAATTGTTTTGGACTATCAGGTCGAGCATAAACAGGACGACCATTTACCTGAGGATTGGTAAAAGTCTTACAACTCACATTCGGCTTATTAGAACATTCGACTTCTTTGATTGCTTCAAGTCCGTTATTAGAACCCCATGCTTCTCACCAGATTGCACCAGTTCCAGTATAATTATACACTTGCTTGACGGTCGTTGTTCCTACGTATCCCTGCTCGGCACAAAATCTCTCAGGGCTCCCACTTCGTGCATAGACAGGACGCACGTCGATTTTTGGATCAATGAAAGTTTTGGTTGCATTTCAATTTGGATAACACGCGCAAGTCATCTCTCCGAGAGGTCCTGCCCCACCATTCGTAAACATACAGAGAGTTTTGGTCGTATTCGCTGGACATGTAAAAAGCGCATCAAGCTGAAATGGCCAAGGACTAGATTGTGTCCATGCTGTTCTCTGAAGTCATGCAGTAACAGTGATGGAAGTAGAAGCAGTCTGTGGTGCCTGAGGAACAACGCCAGCAAGTGTACAATTTCAAACAAGATGATTATAACCCGTGAGAACAAAATCTGTGTCCTGTACTCATTTTACATTTGCACGGAGAATACAAACAGGACTTTTTGGATCAGGCACTTTTTCTTGACCTGCTGGACAAACGAGTAATACAGGAGTATTACATCTTTTCTGCATCTGCAAAACAGCGTTATTATTAACACCATTAAAATCGAGAACCGCTTTATTATTAGCAAATACAGAAAATGTCTGATATCCACCGTTAGCATTTGCTATGAGGCTCTGTGCTGACGATCGTTCTGGATAATGCCAAAAATCTCACGCAGGAACTCCAGGTCGCCATTGAGGAGATGATTGATAATTCATTTTGAATCGATAATCACAGGATACATCATACGCCTCTGTGGTGTTAAGAGGTACATCATTCCAAGTGAGAGCTCTTCTCTGCATCTGTGAAATAGTGATACCAGTAGGTGTTCCTTGGGCAAGATAGGCAGTTTTATTTGCAGCACTTACGAAAGTAATTTCACCATAACCATTGTTCATAACAAGAGATTGCGTTCCTACCTGTTTTGCATAATACCAAAAATCTCACGCGGGTACTCCAGGTCGACCAGGGACTGTCATTTTAAATCTATATTCATGAGTGAGATCAAATGGATCTATGCCAGTAAGAGGCACATCAGTCCATGGAGGCAATACTCTCTTTTGAATCTGAACAACTGTATCAAGAAAGTTACCGTTATACTGATAAGCAGCTTTAGTATCGGCATTAACATAAAAAATCTGACCAAAATAACTCTCATTTGAAACGAGGCTCCGTGCAGAAATCTCTTTTGGGTAGAGCCAAAAATTTGACTGCGTACTTATTTTGTATCTGTATTCTGCATTAATATCAAATGAGTCTGTTCCAGAGAGTGGAACATCAACCCAATCAGTAGTGCCACTATTGATTGGATCGTCGACACATGTAAAATTACTTGGTTTGATAGTTGCCCACGTTTCTCATGGTACATGAGGAAAATAACAACCACAGAGATTACTGCCTGTATCGGATATTGAACACATTGCTACATAGTCTACTGGACAGTTGAGAAGACTTGGTAAGGTATCTTCGCCAATAGCGACATTAGCAGATGTATTTGCTACAATTGAAACTCCTGGTGAAGATACAGATAATTGACCAGCAACAACTGGATTAACGGGATATGGGATGCCCGACCTCGGTTGATACGTTGTTTTTAGGGAGCAAGAACCAACTATATTTGGAGTGCTCTCGAGCTTCAACTCTGTTCCTCCTCAAGCTTTTAATGTACTTCTTAAAAAACAAGGGACACTTGTTACATCTGGAAATGGATGCTTTCCTGCTGGGCATGTATCAGTATTGGGAACATATTTTATAAAAATATTCTGGCCAGGGCCTATATCTTCTGCCTCAGTACAAACTGTGCCATTACAAAAACTACGAGACATTCATCCAAACATGCGAAAGAATGAACTTGGCGTACAATTCGTACCGGTGCAACCACCAAGATACTCATCATAAAAAGGTAAATCTGTTACTGATAAACTAAATCCAGAAGAATACGATTTTCCTGTGGAAGCTAATTCGTTATTAATGGTTTGCAAATCTGTAGTAAACAGTGTAGGGTTGGTCGAATAAAGAGGAGAATAAATACGACGTATACCCATAACGCCTGATGTATCTCTCTCTACTCAGAATATCTGTGCCTGGGTGCCACTTATAGGATTCAAATTTTGATCAACTCGAGTCACTTTCATACTGGCATCAGCAGGAAGAACTTGAGCATTTACAGTATTGAGAGCGAAAAAAACTGCCATAGCTCACAAAAATAACAATGGCAAAAACTTATTGAAAGATTTCATAGGATGAATAATTTGCACTAATATACCAATTATTTGGCTTATTTAAAAGCAAAGCTTCATTAAATATATTGACAAAATACTATTCAAATTCGTGGATGATATCATGAATAAAGTATCCTCTGAAAAATTAAAATGAACAAACGCCTGAGCTGTAGTTTGTTGGCCTCTTCAGCAGTGCTGGGAGTGTCGAAGTAGTGAAGAGTCGATACTGAATAGAGAATGAACAAGTAAGGTCTGTACCATTTTGTACGATTCTAAAACGTTCTAGATCCATACTCGCAGCGAGAGTGCTCGAGCTATCATTGGTCAGTGTGCTGTCGACGAAATATTTTCCTGGTGAGGCTGGCGTATCATCGAGAGCAGGGGTGAGTGATCATCCTCGCGTATTGAAACTATAGAGTCTTCCATTGATTCTGAGAGGAGTGCCGAGAAGTGATGCATCATTGATCCAATTCTTCACTCCTGTTGCGTCAGCATTCATGACTGCGCCATCGACAATTATGATGGCATCAATATGAGTAACTGATGGATTGATATAGATGTTTCCTCCTGTATTCGTTATCGTGTTCTTTCGTGCGATGAGGATGAGCACATTAGTGCCAGTATCATAGTTTGTGATGTCTGTGTTGATCTGGATATTTCCCCCTTCGACGATAACAGCTTTTGGTCCTGAATTGGTCGTAGGAAATGAATCAATCGACACAGAATGTCCACTAAAATAATAATATCAAGAAGTGTTGGCGGTATTCGTATCACGGAGTACGGCTGGAGAACCCCAAGAAACTGTCGTACTCGTCGTATCAGGAGCGTACTGATTGGTGACAAGTGTTGTGATATTGTTTGCAAGTATACCACGGAAACATGCTGCATTGATTGGATCTTCAGAAAAACTATATCCATACTGAGGGACAGCTGGCGCTATCGGATTGATGCGTGCAAGGAGCAAATCCTTGTAGGTTGTCGTGTTGGGGACAGGATTCATGTTGCTCGCCGAAAAACACGCAACAGGAGTATTTGGATAAATACCTCTTGTGACATTTCAAGCATTATCTTGGACACAATAATTCACTACTTCGGAGCTAGAAATAGTGACAGTTTTAGATGGAATAGATGGTGCAAGTGAAGCCGTATCAGTTATCTTAGTATAGAGAGGATTTGCTATTTCACATGAGTCATCAAAGAGCGCTCCTGGATTTGCGATATTTGCGAGTGGTACTTTTTTGGTGATGATACCTGCTGGCCATATTTTTGAGTCACTATCAGAGACATCGATGGTGAGAGTATTCGTGCCCGTAACAGTGACAGTTGGCGCTTGTGTGTCTATCCCAATAGCAATATCCTGAGCCTGTGAAACATTATAGGCAGTATCAGAAACTGCGACATGTTCAAAAGAACCAGATGTGAGAGAGTGAACAAAAGTACGTGTGTATGATACAACATCAGCTCCGAGAGAACTAATGATGCCCGACGACCAAGAATTCGCATCAGTCGTCGAAGGATCTATAGTTTTAGCACACGAACAATAGGTAGATTCATCGTTTGGTAGATCAGTACAGATAGCCTCGGCAGTGACACCAGATTTTTGCCATTGATCGATATCTGTGATCAGATTGATACGGGCTGGTTCTTTATAGTATTTGAGATCGAGGTGTGGTTTTTGTGTATCAAGTCGTGTTGTATACGATGTTGTTTGGAGTGATGTTATAGGTGTTCCAGAATTATCAGCAGCGTATATTTCTACGAGCTCTCCGCTTGGAAGTATCTTTTTACAGACAAAGTTTTCATACATATTGAGACCGCCTGGCATACCTCCTGGAGGATATTTGGTACAACCGATTTCATCATTGGCACCATTGAAAGTGAAGCGTGCTTTGAAGGTCGTAACAACTCCTGTTGCTTGCTGATTGAACAGATTTTGGAACCAAGCCGCACACGCAAGTTGTGTCGACTGAGGCGCGTCTGGATTACATCCTATATTATATTCTTCATTTGGTTGTGAAGTACAGAGCGTATTTCCTGAACTCACCACACTAAATGTATCAGGATGAGTGGCACAATCTTCACCGACACACGCACGAGCAGTACAGCTATTATTCGTAGAATAACCAGTACCGACTTTGACAGCACATGATATATCCTGTGTACCAATAGGGAGATTATAATTCTCTGTCTTCACGGAGAGAGACCCTATACCAAGACCATTAAAGAGATTTGAGATATCAGTTTCATATGGGAGCGTCGTCTTGACTCCACCGAAATAGATGATAAATGGATTCGTAATACCTGTAGTACTAACACGACTACTACAACGGAAATTAGCATCAAATGGCGTCGTAGAAATCAGATTATTGGAGAGTGTATTTTCGCGATATGGATAGATACGACTACATCACTGGGTATTTTCATCTCCTTTTACTGTCATTGTTTTAGTGCAAGAATCGGCGAGAGCTGGTGTTGTATCAACTGAGATGGCATTGCCATAGAAACACTCCACCGTGTAAATTCCCTCTGTTAAAAATCCTGAATGAAGAACAGGGGTGCCATTCTGATAAATGCCGGAAATATACGGAGTATCACCCCCTACCTTGGTCAATTTATATTTAAAATGTGTATGGAGAAGATCCCCCTCGTTTCACGCACAATTTATATATGGCTGATCGACATTGAGCTTCAGCTCACTTGGCGCTTGTGTAGCAGTACACTCTACACAAGTATTACTAGCGGAATCCCAGGTTTTTGGAGACACGCAACATGCTCCAGGCTTATCATCTCCCGGTATATCATCACTACATCTCGCTTGAACACCGGATATTATACTACACCTATCTTTATCATCAGCTCATCCGTTGACACAATCACTACACTGACAACTCTCATCACCATTACAGATACCATCATTATTACAAACTACTTTGTCACATGTTTCACCACCATTCAGACATTTCCTCTGAGCAGCACAGTAGAATTTTCCTTCACCACAAAGCGATGGAACACATCTATTTTCTTTTGAATTCCAAAAAGAATCCTGTGGACAACAAGCTCATGTCTGAGCAGATGCCGCTGTCGAAAGTGGATAATCTTTATTGATGAGATATACTTTTCTCCATCCATATCCAGGGAGATACTCGGTTGCAAAAAATATTTGTTTCTGTGCTCACGGCGTTGGCTGTATAACATAAGAATAGAGATATCGTTCATTATCTCCGATACTATCATTTTCATATTTTATCGAAGATTGAGACCAGAGTACCTGAACTGAAGGAGATATTGAGAGCAATTCTTTTGCTCGTATCCAAGCTTCATCTTTTGTAAAAGAACTAAAAAATGGTGTTTGTTGAGTATCTTGAGTCATTTGGAGTTCTGTCGCAGCTGTACCAAATTCACCAGCAGCAATATTAGCATTTCCAGGTTGAGCAAGATATGGCGCAAGAATACCTTCTACTGTAGTAAATTTGATTGCGCTATTCCTTCAACATCAGTCAGTGTTGGAGTATTTTTAGTACAAAGAAGTTGACCGCTTGTGGTGTCAAAACCACAATGATCAGTTTTTAGAGAGCAATCATCGCAGTTACAGCTCTCTTCTCCACTACAAATACCATCATTATTACAAACGATACTATTCTCTTCACTTCCAAGGGCAAGCCAGTTCATCGAAGCAATGGAAGCTCCACTATCCCATGGTTCTCCACAGGATGCTGTCAGAGGTGATCCAAAAGCAGAAGCATGAAAACCGAGTTTTGTAATATTCGTAACCGCGCCAAAATACGCATCAGACGCACCTCAAACACATCATCATTGATTACTAATTACATTTGGGGAAGCAAACATTTGTGGGGTATTTGCAAAAGAGCTGCCAAAAGTAATATCCTTATCCCACGATCACATACAAAGCCCCCCAGAATATGCACCACTACAAGTACCATCCGAACCATTAAATGAACCCGTAAATACTTTTGAAATAATATCGCTCGATGACTCATTTGCTGCGAGAACCTCACCAATAGCTACATATCAAACAGCTGCGGGAAGAACAGAACCCCAATATCATCCACCACGAATATCAAAACCGGTCGTCGTGATATTTTCTGGATAAAAACGGTATGCCCTTGTCGCACCACCAGAACTTGTCGATACATGCTCTCATGAAACAAGCACCTTCGGAACAGTTTTAAACGGTTGTGCAAAAGTAATATGCCTCTTCCAATAATCATTACAGCTTCATGCAGAAGCAACACCAGGACAGTCGCTCGAAGTTGATCCGAGGTCGATATTATGACCACTTTGTGCAACGAGTTTTTGATGAGTTCCAGTAGCTCGTTTACCCAATGCGACCCATCCTGCAGTAGAGTGGCTCACAGATCATTCCCATGTACCACACGTTCATCGAAATGGACTTCCACCAACTCGTAAATCAAAACCAGTACTTGAAATATTTTCTGGATAAGCCACCACGGCATCAGTCAAATACGATACACAACCAGACAGGTCAGAAATTTTTTCCGGAGCAACCATCACAGACGGCGTACCATCAAATGGTTCTGAAAAATTCACATGCACTTTCCAATAAGAAGTACAGAGTCAGCCAGAATACGATCCAGGACAATCAGTAGCACCAGCTGGTGTCACATTATTTCCTCAGAGAACGAGAGACACAGTACCATCATTACATGGGAGACTGCCAGGTATACATGCTTTTTGTGCTGAACAATAATACTGCCCTTCAGAACAAGCTACAAGAAGACATTTATTTTCGGTAGAGTCCCATTGTAGACCACTTGGACAACAAGCACCTACCTGTGTCATAACGACTGGGGGCGAGACAGGATCAACACAAGCAGTATTGTTGATAGTGAGAGAGATATCTCCATAATTTGTTTTCGCAACACCCGGTGATGATCATGATCCAAAAACGGCAGCGACGCTTCCGGAAATTTGAGAACGATATCCTGGGACAACGGCATTCCCAGGAAAATTACTGATTCGCTCAATACCATTAATCCAGAGATCAACTGTATCAGTCACTGGATCATATCTCATTTCATAGGTGTTATATTTATCCGCTCCGGAAACAATTTTGTATTGATATATTGAGGCGCTCGGATTTACATACGTACTTCCACTGTCGGTCAATCCGATAACAGTAGGAGTCTTATCAGTGTCCAAACCAAAAACAAAAGTAAATCGACGCGCAGGCTTTACGGCACCATTAACAGAAACATTTTCTCATCTTGCTATCTCAAGATAAGAAGCAAGAAGACTCGCAGCAGAGCTAGTAGGCGCAGAAGCAGAGATATTTTTTATTTGTGCAGAGAGCTTACCACCATTCATAAAAAAACCAGTAAGATCAGCCGGAGAAAGTTTCTTATAAATAACAGCAGCATCGCCACCGTTAGTGCCTGCATCATTGACTTGCCAGACGAGCTTACCTCAATCATTTTGAGCTGTACCAATACCATTAATATTCGACCATCATTGGGTGAGAGGGCTGGTATTTGGAGTGTAGAAAACAGAAGTGATCGTATCTTTACGGCAATTAAGATCAAAGGTACCAAACCTCTGATATTCTGTCATAGAGACACCGCTTGAGCTATCACTAAATGAACCATAAATAGGTCCATCAGGAGTATAGCTAAACGCTGGTATGAAAGCGCCGAGATTATTTACATGACATCGAGGTGCACCAACAGAATCAGTATCACAGAGAAATTTATTGACTATACTTGATGAGAGACTACTGATGGTCGAGCGTTGTGTAGTAACATTTTCAGAGAGAAGTTGAGATAAATTAAATAAGAGACGAGATCGTGGAGTACGTGTATATCATACTGGGAGAGGAAGAGCATTTTTGATAGCAGCTGCTGGATCAGCCAGAAACTGTGCTTTCGTCATATTGAGAATAATTTTCTCAGGATTATAAATATAGAATTTTTTTCCTGCAATAGCATGAGGAACAATAGGATGTCTTGCGAGAAATATAAAATTCGAAGAATAACTATATGCTTCCCATTCTTCTGAGACTGGTGGTATAACAGTACGAGCGTTACTGATATCCTGGGTACATACCATTTGTCTTCATTGAGTATCATTTCCACAGTGGTCACGATTTTCATTTTTAGGATCTGTACAATCTCCACAGTTACATGATTCACCAGTTTCACATATATGGTTATTGTTACAGGTAAGAGTACTGCATGTATCTCCTGCCTTTTTACAGACATCTTCTGATGAGCAATAATATTCACCTTCGTGACACGCAGGTGTACAAGAAGCCGAAGAAGTAACACATGTATTTGTGAAACTACAGTAATACGGCGTCGCTGTCGGGCAGTACCACTCACACTGATCCTCATCAGTACAAGAAAAAATAGAATCAACACGGTTGTAGCTTACGTGATGATGTCAAAAAAGGTGTGTATCATCAGCAATGTCCGTTTGTAATAAGCTTGAATATGGTACATCCAGAACATCGACAGATTTTGTATTATAATTTTTATCAAAAGCATAAAAAACAGGTATATCAGAATTTTTGGTATTAACAGTTGTGGCACGAACAGTGATGGTATTTGTATTATTTTCATAAGTGACACCAGTTGTACTACAGGTATACGAGATAGATTCATTTCCTGTGGCATCGAGAATAGTATCTTTATTTCACTGAGCTTTGATAAGCGTCGTAAGTTGTGCAGCAGTTCGAGTACATGATGGCGCAAGTAGATCACTCGTAGAAATAGTATCGAGCGGAACGAATCAGTTATTGGTGATCACGACATAAAAATTGGCAACACCATTAGAGTTGATATTTTGAGTATCGTTAGAGGCAAGATGTGTCGGATTATTTGTACCACTCATGATATCAATTTTGATATTTGGTTTATCATCATAGCTTGCGAGTGTTTCCCCACTATCAGTGAGGACAGTATTAAAAGCATTTACAAGAGTGCCGGTTACCTGAACACTATTCATATCACCAGAAAATGTAATTCATTGGGTTTCACAGGTATACCATATACTTTCTCCTGGATCGAGTTGTGTATTTTTACCAAGCAGTGTTGTTTTATCGATATTACTGAGAAGTGTATTTATCTGCGTGATTGTACGATTACAGACAGGTCCTGCAGCATCAATGGTAGAAATATTTTTAAATGCCATCTCACCATTGTTGGAGATTCGTACAAAAAATTTCGCCTTACCATTGATAATAATCTGCTTATCTTGTTCGACACCAGGAATGACTGCACCTGTCGTAGAATTAAATGCATTACCATTGAAAAGCTCAAGAGTGATATTAAATTTAGTTGTATCATACACTGCTTTTGTAAGAGCAACGGCATTGACGGGAATTTTAAAATTATCCGCAGTAAGTGCATTGATAGAAATAGTATTTTGATCATTTGGAAATGGCTTTGAAAGATTTGTGATAGAACAGTCATAAGAGAAATATTCTCCTGGATCAAGAACATTATTTTTAAGAGCAGTAATAACAGTAGCACTTGGGTTAGCAATCGTTGTTTTGACATTACCTGCAGTTGTCAGAAGAGTTGTGATATTGCTCGAATTTTTTACACACGTAGGAACCAAGCTATCTGAAATAGAAATGCTATTCAGCGCAGTAGAGTTTTCTGGATTAGTGACTTTGACTGTAAAATAAGCTTTACTGTCGTTCACTGATTGTGTGTCATCTTCAGTTTGGGTCAGATCAGGATCAAAACTCGCATCCTGTGTCGCATCACCAGTTTTTTTATCATGTGTTATTTCCAAGATAATACTTGGGGTAACATTGTATTCCAAAGTCGCCACATCATCATCGGTCATCGGTGTTGCGAAAGTATCATTCGTGACAGCATTGACGACAATTTTGTTTCCAGCTGGAAATGTTTTTTTGATTGCCTCGTCTTTACAATCATAGGAGAAACTTTCACCAGGTTCGAGGATATTATTTTTGAGATTTGCAGTAGCCGCAGTTGCAGCAGCTTGAGTAGAACCATTAGTAACAGTAATATCAGTTTTTACATTACCAGCGACAGCCATGTAGGTTGCAACAGCAGAGGCAGTTTTACTACAAGCAGTAATATCAGCATCGGTGGTAGAAATATTTTTGAGAGCTGTTGCTCCTGTATTTTTCACGGTGACAGTAAAGTAGGCTTTACCATCATTGATGGATTGTGTCGTGTCGAGTCAGTTTTTTTCTGGATCAGGGCTTTGATTATGGATGATGGCAATGTCGACACTTTTAGTGACAGTATATTCTACGGTCGTGTCATCAGAACTATTTACAAATGTATTTGGTGAGAGTTTAGTCCATCCAGTAACTGGTGCATTTGACCAGAGATGGTGCGTCGCAGTTGAATCATAAAATTCATACACTGGGACACGATCAGGTGCAGCAGAAGTATAGACATAACCAACTATGCCACCCCGATAATCATCAGCAAGTCTCATTCCCATAGGTGGCTCAGGAACAGTACTATAATACACTTCATCGACATATGGAAGTGGTCCAAAATAGATGAGAGATGGTGAACGATAAAACATGTAGAGTGGTACTGAGCCAGTAGCAGGAGCTGGAAGAACCAATCCTGAAAGATAGGTACTACTCGGCGTATATGAGGTTGGAAGTGCTGAAAAGGTATCAAATCTCCAAAAACCTGTCTTGAGATAACCGGGTTGTACAGGGACAAAATTTTCTGATTTTATGACATTATTACAGGAAATAGCATTATTTGGTTTTTGACCAGAGCACGTCAATGGAACACAAGCATTTCCCTCTCGTACGTAACCGGAATCACAGATGTATTCACATTTTTCAGGCGTATCATCGTCAACGAGAGAATATGTATAATCACGACTGAGGGTGAATGAACTCGGTAACTCAGAAGGAGAAACAATATGAGCATGGGTCGTATTAATAGTAGCATTCGCAAGACAGCTAAATCTCGGACGACAGGTCTGAGAGCTCCACGTCCAGTTATTATCCAGATTACATGGTCACATTCCCGCATGCGCCATACAAGCTGATCCATATCAACAGTGTGGTCATTGATCGTTGGATCTCGCAGGACTACAGTGTGACCCGTCATAATGACATTTCCAGGTTAATTGTTGCGTACCGCTCGAGTACTGTGTTCCCATACATTCTTTGTATGCATCAATAACAGTCCATCCCACTGATCTGGTGTCTCAGCAGGATTGATTAGAGGAATTGACGGTGTCATAATTGGCAAAAACAGGATAAGCAAAAGTACCAAGTATAACACTTGTAAGAATAAAAAAACGATACAGCAGATTATTTTTTTGTCCAAAAAGGAGCATGTATCGAATAAGGTAAGTTGGTAGTTTTTCCCACAAGAGAGTATCAGACATTTTCCCAGAGTCATGAGAACTGGTCATAGACCCAGAATGCTGGGAGACGAGATTTGTTGGTCAGCGTCCATTCAAATGTTATAGGGTACGATTTTTCGTCTTTCATACTCTCAGTGTAACCATAGAGTTCATCTTTGGCGATGAGCTTTTTCACATTGTCAGGAGACTGTGTTTCATCATAATCATCTGGATTAAAGAAAGGTGTTTTTTCATCGGCAGAATTGGCTTCGATGAGAGCACTGAGCTCACGATTGGTCGTCCAGACTTGCATTGGATTTTTCTTATATACCTCGATACGATTGCCAGCTAAGTCATAGAAAAATATAATAGGCATACCATATGTCACGAGAGCCTGTGCCGCATAACCAGAAACATCGGTGAAGACGTCAGAATTCAGGAGTTCATTCGCAGTCGTTCTATCAAATTCATAGATAACTGCACGAACTTTCCCTCGGTATGGTTTTATACCATCAGCCGTGAGAGTATCGAATGGAATCAAGTATTTTGTAAATGGGTCAACAATTTGATATCCTTCTCGAGTAAGAGAAGTTCCCTTGCCAGTGATAGTCTTTTTTTGAGTATCAATAAAAGCCTCCTGATAAATAGATCGAAGTGTAAAATCTTTTGTGAAATTTTGTGTTGGAGAAACAGCATACAGAGGATCAACCACAGAAACAGTATGTACTGCCAAAGCATGCTGGGAATGAATAACTTGAAATCGGAGTCTCCGAGGTCACAACGTATCAAACGAGAGAGAATATGAACCATCTGGACCTGATAATACGGCAGGCACATCGAGTCAATAGGGAGATATCTTGGCGCCTACGACAGGCTTATCAGTATCATCTTTGATAATTCATGAAAGTGTTACATGAGTAGTTGCCTTTGAGCAGAGTTCTTTATTTTTACAAAACTCTTCATCTGCTTTTTTGACATCATCCCACTTCCCCTCAAGAGAACTGAGGTATGAAAAAGATCGAAGTGTGATGTTATCTTTTTTACCAAGAGCGTATTCATCACGTATTTTTTTTCGTGTCTCGAGATATGGTTTATTTCATTCGAGGAGAGCATTGTAATTGTGATCGAGCTTCACGATAGCATCTTCTTGCATTTTATGAGCCTCTTGAATAACTGGATCCTGAGATACTTCGACAGCAAAAGTATTACGCGTAGCGGCTGAAGAGACTGATTGCGTTGCGTCATGATGATATTCACCTGTTCTTACAAATTCGACTATGTATCCAGGGAGAAATATCTCCAGATAAGGATAGATTGTCATTCCTACAAAAAAACAAATACCACATAAGAAAGCGGGAAAAATAACCTTGAGAGCAACACGACGAGAAATAAAATTTCTCATTTTTTAGAAGAGAGAAAAAATGATGTCAATATTATATACACCAAATACTTTCTCCAAAGGGCTTTCGAGTGTAAAATATATACAAAAGAGTGAAATATTTTCTAAATGATTTATTTCAGTGCTCTAACCGATCTCCATGTGAAGTAACCAACGACAAACATAGTCATAACTGGACTCACCCATTCTGGTATATGATGACCAAATCCATCAAGCACCATAAACAAACCGAGAAGGCCAATAGAATACATCGCACCGTTTTTGAGATAGATATATTTTTTTACTCTCTCAATATTATGAAGTGTGAGCTCACGAACGACGAAAGCACCAATACCATTACCAATCAAAATGAGAGGTACAGAAAGTGTAAAAGCAAAAGCGCCAAGAACGCCATCAATTGAGAACGTCATATCAATGATTTCGAGATAGAGAATTTTACTGAAGTCTGTCATCTTCCCACCCGAAGTAAGTTCATGTTCTTTTTTCTCTGCATTTTCCTTAAATCCATGTGCGATAAAAAACGCAGAAGAGCCAACGACAGCAGAAAAAGCAATCATAGGATCAAGACGATTCGCTTCCCACACTATCCATGCGAGGATGACAGACGCGACAGCGAAAAACCATATATCATGACGATGAAACCATTTTTCAAAAGAAAATGAATAGTGTTTTTCTTCCATGAAAAGCCAATGGAAAAAGAGAAATACCAAAAATATCCCACCGCCCATGAGGAGTACTGGCGCAGATGATTCTATTGAAGCGTGGACTTTTGGGTCTCCACTAAACGAGGCCATAAATGCTTCCCAAGGACCAAGTCATGGATTGGTAGCCCAAATAATTGCCCACGGAAGCAAACCTCGAACCAGAAAAACCGCAAATATCATCCCCCAAACGAGGAACCATTTTTTCGCACGAGGCGAAACAGTACCAAGTACCTGAGCATTGATAACAGCATTATCGATTGAGCTGACGACTTCGAAGAGTATGAGTCAGAGTATGATGAGAAGAAAAGTCATGAAGCTGATTATAGAAAAGAAAAACAGGAAAGAAAAGAAAAAATTTGCATTTCTAAAAAAGAGACCATAATACATCTTATGACACGTACAAATTATTTCTTCTATTTCTTTGACCTTTCAAACTGCGAAGGATAATTTGTCGTATTAAACAAACTTTTCAACCCTTCGCACAACGAAGGGTTTTTATTTTTTAATTTTTATTTTATGAGCCCGCATTCAAAAACATGATTCCTCTCAACACCAGATGAAATCAAAAATGATATACCTGTAACTGCGAGATGAGTCATGGCTCAAAAGTAAGGAACAGAAGCTATCCAAAATAT
>CALEVN010000030.1 GCA_937924685.1 uncultured Candidatus Altimarinota bacterium
ATACGAGATCGCTGATCGTGACTGGAGTTCAGACGTGTGCTCTTCCGATCTAATACTCTTTCTCTGTGAAAATCAAATCTAGAGAACCTTTTTACCGAGAAACGGAATGAGTACTTCTGGCACACGCACACTGCCATCTTCATTTTGATAATTTTCGAGTATAGCGATGAGCGCTCGTCCGCATGCAAATGCTGTTGCATCGTTGGTATGAATGAGCTCCAGTTCTCCGTTTTCACGGCGGACACGAGTCTGGAGACGACGTGCCTGATAGTCTGTCATATAGTCAGCCGTATGTGTCTCTCGGTATTTTCCCTGACCTGGGAGCCATGCCTCTATATCTGATCCTTTTGCATTTGGCTTACCGATATCAAATGTACATTTTTGGAGTTTGCGATATGGGATTTGGAGTTCTTGCATGAGGTATTCTTGGATACCAGAAAAGAGAAGGTGCTCTTCGTGTGATGTCTCAGCACAAGAGAAGCTCTCCATCTCAAGTTTATCGAATTGATGCATACGAATGATGCCTTCCATATCCTTACCATATGTCCCCGCTTCTCATCGAAATGATGTCGCATAACCGATATAACGAACAGGCATATCTTTTTCAGCAAAGATTTCATTCGCATGCATAGAACCGAGCACATGCTCAGCACTTCCCTGCAGCCAGAGGTCTTGTCCTTCGATTTTGTATCGATCTTCACGAGGCTCAAGGCGATCCATCGCATCGTATGGTTCTGTACGAATCATGTACGGAGGGAGAATCGGTGTAAATGGTTTTGGAGATATCTTGAGACCGAGATCAGCAATAATTTTTTTCAGCGTTTCTTCGCTCGTCAGTGTATTCATCACAAACTGGATGAGCGCAAACTGAAGCATCACGAGATCGCCCATGAGATACGCAAATCGAGAGCCTGCGACATTGGCAGCACGTTCCTTGTCTATCCAACCATGAATCGCTGCAATCTCAGCATGATCGCGAGGCTTGAAAGAAAACTCTGGAATCTTTCCCCATTCTCGTACGACGACATTTTCTTCTTCTGTATGACCGATTGGCGTATCCTCTGTGGGAATATTTGGAATTTTCTTGAGCATTGTCGTATGCTCTCCTTCGAGTACTTCGTATTCTTTTTCGAGGTTTTGAAGGTCTTCCTTGAGTTTTTTCGCTTGTTCGAGAACGGCAGGATCAGGCTTTCCTTTGCCCATACTTGCCGAGAGTTCATTACGTTTTGCACGAAGTGTTTCGACTTCTTGTTGCATAGTTTTTTTCTTCTCGTCGAGAGTGAGAAAAGCATCAAAATCTACCTTTACAGATTTATTGGTAATCGCAGCACGGACAATATCAGGATTTTCACGGATAAATTGGAGAGAGAGCATAAGACGAGAAAGTGAGTATTTTATGCAGTATACTCGAGACATAAAAACTCGCAAGAAAAGAGATTTTTTTTATTTTTATTGACATGTGAAAAATATCAATATAAAACAATGAAATATTTTCTAAAAAATACGTCCTGATGGAACCACCGGAATGCGATGAAGAAATCGTGAAGAAAGCTCTCAAAGAAGAAGCGAATGATATATATACATTTCTAGAAAAAATACGCAATCAAACAGCTGACGCGCTTCGTGAAAGAAGTCGAGAAAATATAGTGAAGACAATAGATCAATTTGTTACCATAAAGGATGGAGAGCGAATCATCGCTTGTGGTGAGATTTTTCAAACAGAAAATACTTTTACGATAGAGCTCGGTGCGCTCGCAACAGATCCAGAATATAAGTGACAATGATACAGCGACAGGATCATCGAGTATGCAGAGAAAAGAGCAAAAAAAGAAAAAATGTATCTCATGCTCGTGACAAATAACCCAGCACTAGAAAAAAAACTTACCGAAAGATGATACACACAATCACCAATTCGCTACACCTGGAGACTGACACAATCGCCCACCAAAAATATCTACGTGAAATATTAATTGAGTCGATTGAGAGTGGCGACGACTGGCTCATGATCAGAGGAAATAATTCACGGAATAACCGAACTTCACGATAATCAAAAATGTGAAGAAAATAATATCCTATCGAGTTCGCTTCGAGCAAATTGAACAGGTGTATGTCTTCACCAACTATGCTCTAATCGTCTTTTATCGTGTGTTCCTTCGGGATGATGAGTCGATCCGAATCCATGACGACTCAAGAACGAAAACATGATACGGAATTCTCCTGGTAAAATACAATTCGTATCGAGAGCGAGCAATGTGGGATCAGAGGAACAAAGCTGAAATATCTCTCGCAATACCATATATCGTTCCAGAAAAGAAAGGCCATGCCTCAGTTTTCATGTTAAGAGTCGTATGGGATTGTGTCCCTTCTGCTGCATTTCTGTGATCAAAAATGATCGAGTCGTAGAACCAAACAAATGTGATGTGGGTGATAGGAGCTCCGCACCCGGAGGAGCAATAATCATATTCTCATCCTGATGAGAAGAAGTTGGAAATACCTCAGAAAGCCTTCTTCCCACTGCCTCAGTTACTTCCTGGAGACATATGACGGCCGTCGGATGCTCCTGAACAAGCTGTCAGACAGCAGAGACAGTATTGCCAGAGTGATCACGCTGCACGTTATAGGTTATGATGTCGACAGAAGAATTATTCATAGATGATACCTACAGGACAATGATCCGATCCCATAATCTCTGGATGAATAAATGCATCAGTGATGCGAGGGGTGAGCGACCGTGAAGTGAGAAAATAATCAATTCTCCAACCAGAATTATTCGCACGAGCATTATTGAAATTCGACCACCATGTATAGGCGCCAGTAAGTTCTGGATTTCGCTCACGAAATATATCAACCAAACCAATATTCATAAATGAATCAAATCCTCTGCGCTCTTCGAGTGTGAATCCATGCACACCTTCATTTTGTTTTGGATTCTTGAGGTCTATCGGCTGGTGTGCGACATTGAGATCGCCACAAAATATCACTGGCTTGTGGACCTGGAGCTTGTCGAGAAAAACACACATAGTATTATCCCATTCTTGTCTATATGGAAGTCGAGAGAGGTCATCTTTTGAATTTGGAATGTATGAATTGACCAAATAAAAATCAGAAAATTCGAGAGCAATAGTACGTCATTCATTATCAGCCTCAGTACCTATACGATTCATCACAGCCATAGGAGGAATTTTGGTAAACACAGCTGTGCCAGAATACCCTGGACGTTCAGCAGAGTTAAAGATACATTCATATCCAAGTGATTGAATGATATCTGTCTCTGCGATGATTTGTTCCGGCTTTGCCTTGATTTCTTGGAGGCCAATAATATCAGGATTCAGTTTTTGAAGAATATCGGGAAATCATTTTTTCATGACAGCACGAATTCAATTTACATTCCAGGAAATGAGTTTCATAGTTTTATGAATGAAAAAATATATCCTTCCAAGTAATGAGAATACTGGCAAAAATAATCAACATAAAACCGATAGAATGTATCATTTGTTCGATTCGTGGAGATATCTTGAATCGAGGGTTAATAATATGAATAACCTGATTCACGAATACTATGAGACATCGTCATCCATCCAGTGCAGGAAATGGGAGGAGATTAAAAACTCAGAGACTCAGGGATATCATAGCAGTCATGATGATGATAGCGCGTATATCGATTCATTGACCAGCGAGACCGACGAAGACTCGACCAATTGCCACTGGTCATCCTATGCCAGCCGTGGCTTCTTGCTTTTCAGCACGTGACGCAGTATCCGAGAAACTCGTATGAAGTATGGCTCCAAAAGTATGGAACGAAAAGGAAATCTGCTGCACTACTTCCCTACTTCCATGATAGAGAGAAGGAAAAAATCAGTACTGATAATGAGTAGGAATAATATTTGGAGCGATATAGGCACCTATCTTTCCTTTTTCAGGAGTGACAATGATATTTATCTCCTCTTTATCTCTCATGATTCGAAGACTGTGTGCTCCGCTCGTAGCAGAGATGATGTGACTAAAATCCTTTGGGCGAATCATAGGAACACCATCGACATCGATCGCGATATCTCCGGTTTTAATACCAGACTTGAGAGCGATAGATCCAGGAAGAGGATCGAGAATGATACCAGGAAGATGACGTATGACACCTGCTGCCTCTGCATCTTCGAGTGTATCAAATATAGGAATAAGCTGTGTACCGGCTCCTACATGTGATAGGAGTGTATTTGGCATCATCTCTCGTATATGCAGAGTCAGTGGCTCTGTACCAGAGAAGAAAAGTGAAGCAAAAAGCACTGCAGAAAGTATAAAGTTCATACATACGCCCGCCAAAAGTATGGCGACTTGCTTCCACCATTTTGCCTGAGGAAGAGCGTCTTTATCTCGACTTTCTGGAGCAGCTATATCCTCTCACTTGAGTCGTACAAATCCACCCAACGGAAGCCAATTGAGAGTCCATTCTGTACCTCTCTTATCACGAAAGAGTCGTTTGAGTCTAGGAGGTATGCCTATACCGAATTCTTCTACCTTTACACCGCTCCATCGTGATACCAAAAAATGTCCCATCTCATGGAGAAATACGACAATAAAAAAAACGACAAGGGTCAGAAAAATTCAAAGAAGAAGGGTCATAGAAAAAAGAAAATCGAAAAAGAAATCTCGCCTATTTTACTTAATGTATCGCAGAGCACAAACTCCGTTTTGAAAAATATGTAATCAATTGACAGAGATGGTAAAAATAAGACAATAAAAATACTATGAAAATACCTTCTTTTTTCCCTGCATGCATGCTTATGTTTGCACTGACAAGCTGCACCAATCCATTTGCGCCCGTACCTCCTACCATGACCCCTCCACCAGCCACGGAGATAAATCCAGGGAGTACAATTGATATATTTAGTGGTGTAAATGATATAACATCGGTTGCTTCATCGGAGACAACAACCAATACACCTCCGATAAATCCTCAACCACAAACAACGCAGATTACACCTTCTGAGTGACTTGCTGGGAAAAAATTATGTGTATCAACCATATGTATCCGGGCGGATAAACCTTATTTCGAATTTGAAGATTCGTACGTACAGTTTTATACGAATACAAAAATAGTGAACGATGAATCTATCACGCTCGATCCAAAAGACTATATCTATGCAAAGACAGCTGGTATTACCACATATAGCGACTCAACAAAAATGATCACATCGAGTGATACTGAGGTGATGGATGCAGTCATGATACAGATAAAAAAAGATGGATGAACAGCGAATTACAATGAGATGTGGATGGGAGGAGAATTCAAAACGATCAAGAAAATGCCAAAAAATATTTTCATGATCCAAAAGGGTACAGGCAGTTGTGGAGGTGCAAATATAGAACAGTACTTCATCAATGAAAAAAATGTGTGAGTCTCGCTGGACGATGCAGTGTGACAATATCCGAAGAATTTCCAAGTTGCCAACATAAACTTCACCTCTTACGTCCCAGATGGGAATGTGCTGTATCAAGGCGTCGCAAATCTCCCCGATGCACCAGAAAAAATAAAAGAGATCTGGTCTATACACGATGACATCTGAGCAAAAATAACAGACAAAATTCTCTCCTCTCAACACTTCAATGGCTCCTATGCTCTCGAATTCCAAGAATATCCTGGAACTGTCTTTTTTTATAAATCAGGCGTAGAGAATGCAATCGCAGTAATCAAAGTAGATACAAAAGGAAAGAAGATAGACAAAGACGGAACCGTCCAAGATAGGGATCTCACACGAGAAATCTTTGGCTACTACAAACCCTATGATGAATCAAAATTTTATATACCTCAAAGCATACAAAAAAAATGAGCAAAAGAGTATAAGGTATATACCGCTGATGACATCGCAGAAATCATACCAGTCTTTCGTATAAAACCATTTACAAATGGATATTATTTCCTCTATACAACGTCAAAATATGCTTCTCTCCCTCTCGCCGAAATGTGCAAACCAGTAGTATACGTCTACGATCATGAAGGGAAAAATAGATCTCTCCAAGTCAATCTCACGCCAGGAGGTGTATTCACAAAAATCATTCCTGATTTTAATACAAATACACGTTGGGACTTTCGAGCAAATGATAACAGCCAGATTGTCTCTCCAGGAAATACAGAGGTATTTCCGTATCTCTATTATTCGGCAGATATTCCTGGGTACGAATTCAATACACACGGTTGGCAAGTATGGTGACACGATGTGGAAGGATTTTTCAACGAAAAACTCTCAAAGATACAATTCAACGACAAAGAAAAATCTGACTTTATCGACTATTGGAAAAACGAGTTTAGATCAGATACGCTGTATTTTATATCTTTTAAATTCAATGAAGATATAGAAAAATATGTTGGTCTCTCGTTTTCTGAGAAACCTGCATCGAGTCTGAGAGTACTCATGGAAGCATATCCTCTTGATCCGAGCATGAGAAAACCGAACTATGCATGGCCAGAAGTAGGCACAAAACTCGACGATGCTCTCCTTCGCACCTTTGAACGAACTGGAAAATTTGATGTTTTAGAATGGGGCGGAACAGTCTATAAAACTCTCGGGGATGTCACGATCTACTAAACGATCTCTGCGGCCTGTCGTATGGTGAGGCGTATTTTTCGGAGCAACATTACTCAGTTGGCAATTCCTCTCTTGCGAAGGAAATTGACCAACATCAGTTGTCGTACTCCCCCACCACGGAATAACAGGAAATCATATAGAAAATTTCTATACTCAATTCAAATCCGAGGAGTCTCACTTTGATACTATTTTCATTATCGCTCCCGATCATTTTGGACTCACAACAGAATGAGCAGAATCCCTCCCGCATGGATACAATAAAATATGTTACCAAGATACTTGTGTAAAAGCAGAAGGGCTCCCCTGATATGAAAGTAAAAATACAAAAAATCTATTTGGCACAGAGGGGAAAACAATCGAACATGGTCTCGGTGAACACATCACACGAATTGCTCGATATTTCCCAGAAAGTACGATAGTCCCCATTGTGCTCAAGAGAGAGAATATCGTCTCAAAACAATGAGAAATAATCGCTCATGATATACTCAATGCGAGTAAAAATAAGAAGATTCTCGTGATCGCTTCTGTCGATTTCTCACACCATGTCAGAGAACCATTTGCAGAACTACATGATAAAAAAAGCATCGCCACTCTTTCATGGGGAACAAGAAAAGATTTTAGCAATCTCGAAGTGGATTGTCGAAATTGCCTTTTTATAGCTCAAAAAGTGGCGAGAGAAGTAGGAAAACCGTATTTTTCGGTGTGGGATCGTACCAGCGTCGATAGCATCACTCACCATGCAAGTGATACACAAAATACATCTCATGTTTTCTGAGTATTTGAGCAGAAAAAAACATGATCACCCGAAGCAGTTTTTCTCTTTGGATGAGATACGCATTGGGCGAGAGATTTTCAGAAATATACAGAGATGTATCCACAATTGTTTGAAAAAATAATGCATATATTCTATCAAGAATATGACACAAATAAAAAACCTCCCTCATGGTATCATACGATACTGCGGGGTTTCGACGAGGTCATCGTCAATTTCGAATCCACTATCGACGAAGCAAATACATGCACGAAAAATAACAAAAATATCCAATTTATCACCCCAGAAAAATATATAGAAAAATTTGCAAATATCGGCATAACAGTCATGAATATAGGGAACAATCATTCATGAGATTGTGGAGAAGGCTTACAAGAAAAACTCTACGAAATTATCAGCAGATACGGCATAAGGGTATTTGGAGAAAATCATGATATAGTAAAAAATATCTACAATCAGGAATATGTATTTATGTCTCTGAATACGATAGAAACATCGTATGATTTTGAGAATTTCCTAGAACGTATACGCGCATATAAACAAAAAAATATCATCGTCATAGCTAACATTCATTGGGGCCAAGAGTACGAAAAAAAACAGAACCAAAAACAAGAAGACATGGCGCACAGAATGGTCGATGCTGGTGCTAGACTCGTCATAGGGCACCACCCTCATGTCGTTCAGGGTGAAGAGATATACGATGGTGTACCGATTTATTACTCTCTCGGTAATTTTGTTTTTGATCAGGTATTTCCAGAAACACGAGAAGGATGGTTAGTAGGCTGCAGTATGTCTCGAGAGAAAACTACCTGTGAAAAAATCCCATTATACCGATGAGAAAAAGACTACGTGATCAATTGGTTTCCTGAAAAAAATAAAAATTAGCTCTTTCAGTGACTCCATTCTGAGATATCAATTTTCCTGTACTGGGAAGAGAGAGACATGAGCGCTTGATCATGTGTTGAAAAAACAACAGTAACACCAAAAGAATGTATTTTTTTGAGAAGCTCTATGATACCTTTTGTATTTTCGGCATCGAGACTCGCAGTCGGTTCATCAGCAAGTATCACATCTGGTTCATGTATGAGAGCACGAGCTATGGCAACACGTTGCGCTTCCCCGCCAGAGAGATGCTCTGGATAGGAATCAGATTTATCAAGCATAGAAACAGCTGAGAGTACCTGGTGTGTACGCTCACGAATACTTGATTTCGAATACCCACAAATTTCCATAGCGTAGGCGATATTTTCTAGAACAGTTTTTGTAGGAATGAGCTTGTGATCCTGAAATATCATACCACACGTTCGTCGGTATGATCTTAGATCCTTCGCAGAAAGCCTATAAACATCACGACCACGATGATCAATAAAAGAGCCAGAAAACGGCTTTGAAATACCAAATATCGTCTGCAAGAATGTCGTTTTACCACTCCCAGAAGGACCATCGATAAAGACCCACTCGCCTTTTTTTATTTCGATATCAACTCCAAAAAGTATAGCCGTTTTATGTCCGAGAGTCGCATGGAGAAAACGCATATTTATTTACAGGTAAAAGTAGAGAGTATCGTTTTGTACTTACTATAATTATCAGCCGCAGTATCGTTATCGAGACCGAGAGTAAGGAGATACACTTTTTTACCACAGATACGTGCTGTCTGCATGAAGAGATGCTCTTCCGTGACCTCATTATATTTCGCATGAAATACCTCAAGTCTCGATGAGGCTCCATCCACAAAAGTTATTTGCTCCTCACTTTCGAGTGTTAATGTGAGGTATTCTTTGGCTGCCCAGAGCATACTTTGTTCGACGTAAGCGCTTGCTGTCGTCTCCGTCTGAAGCTCATCAGAGAGGATAACAAAATTATTCATAAAACCTCGACGATTGACGAGAGACTTCATAGCGAGTTCTATCTTTCCATGTATCGGAGCGGTAATGCGGGTATTATCGACCACTTCCCACGAAGCAGGAATACGAACTTCATAGCCAATTCACGAATGTTTGGAGAGACCAGAATCATCGACAGCTGGAGTCGATGTTTCTCCGATACCGAAACACCCAGAAAGAAAAAACAAACAAGAAAAAATACAGATAGTACGAGTGAGTTTTACCATAGAGGAAAATAAAGAGCGGAAAGTACTGCAACAAAAAATAAGAGCGCTAATCCACGGAAAAACCAAGTCAAAAACCATCTATGAAACCATACCTCACTTCCAAACCATATTGTAAGTGAAAAAAGTCACGCAATAACTCCAAAAAGACTATCTCGTATCCGTGCAAGCCACTGAAATTCAGAAAAACCAAACATGATAATTCGATTATTCACTATCCAGACAATGACCAAAAAAATCGCAAACATCAGAATCATATAGCGTATAGCGAGTCGGAGGCGAATCCTGTCTGCATCGATGATACGAAGCATGCTCGTATAGATGACATCCTCTTCGAGATAATGCTTGAGACGAGGATCATCGGTCGGATTTTGTTCAAGAGGTTTGGTTGAGATGACTGGTTCAGGTTCAGATGGCGGGGTAATAACTTCAGGCACTTTGGGTGTCGTGACAGACTCTGTCACTTTCTCCATGACAGGAGCCATAGATGGCATTTTTGGTTCTTCTTTTGGAGTCGATTCAGTTGAGACTGGAGGAGCAAGAGAAGTAAGAGTTGGCGGAGGTGTCGTCGCGAGTGAACCAAGTATAGATGCCATGGAGTCAGCAGAATTTGGCAAAACCGGTTCTGATGAAGTGACAGGAGTTGATGGCATTTCTATCACAGGAGAATTCGCAGGAAGAGGATCTGGGCTCGCAGGAACAGAAGAACTAACTGGCGTATCATTGCTCGCTCCTCAGAGAATCGTAGCGAGAGAATCAGATGTCTGAGCTGAGTCTACCTTCGCTGGTTGAGAAGTATTTGCTGATCCTGAAGGAGTCACGGATGCTGGAGTAGCCTCAGTCATGTCTCCGAAAAGTGATGATGGATTTGAGTTATCTGCCATGGCTTGCGTTAGAGGGAAAAATACATACGATACAGTCGTAATTTTTACTCAGTATAGTGTACTATGATACCAACGCAAGACCAAGTCCGACATGTCGCAAAACTCGCTCGTCTCCATCTCACACCAGAAGAATTAGAGCTCTACCAGGGCCAATTGGCTGGGATTTTTGGTCTTTTTGACAAGCTCAATGAAATAGATGTGTCATCAGTTGATAGTCCAAAACACGCTTCTCGAAGTCAGATGATCATGCGAAAAGATGAGATAAATATGCCAGATGATCCGGAGAAACTCCTCGCTGTGACTCACCAGGAAATAATTGGTGGACACATCGCTATACCTGCTATTATGAAGAAAAAATAATATGAATCTCGAGCATCTCAAACCTGAAATAAATGCCGGCATAGCCGCTCTCGGAAGTCTCCGTGATCTCATCGAATATCGAAATAGTCTCGTCGGTAAAAAGGGAACGTTGACTGAAATGCTCAAAAACGTGGCTTCCCTCTCCCCTGAAGAGAAAAAAACATTTGGAAAATCACTCAATGAACTTCGTACTGATGTAGAAAATCAGCTCACTATAAAAGAAAAAGAAATCCGTGAAAATGAACTCAAAACTGCTGAAAATCGTTTTATCGACATGACAGTTCCAGCACAATGACAGAGTCGTACACAACATCCTATAAAAATAGTCCAATCAGACATTATTGATATCGTAACTCGGATGGGTTTTTCTCTCTGGAGAGCTCCAACCATATCGACTGAATTTCAAAATTTTGACGCACTCAATATCCCGAGCTGGCACCCTGCACGAGACATGCAAGATACGTTTTGGCTCACAGATGGTCGTGTACTCTCGACACAGACCTCATGTCTCCAAAATCATCTCATAAAAACTGAGCCAAAACCACTTCGAGCGATGGTGCTCGGTTCTGTCTATCGTAACGAAAAAATCGATGCCACACATGATATCATGTTTGAGCAAGTAGAATGAATCGTGGTCGACAAAAACATCAATATCGGTCATCTCAAGTGAACGATTACAACTATTTTGACGGAGCTTTTTGGTTATACGCCAAAATTTCGTATGCGTCCAGGCTACTTCCCTTTTGTTGAGCCAGGAATAGAAGTGGATCTCTGGTGGGAACGAGATGGAAAGGGTCGCTGGCTCGAATTTATGGGATCAGGACTTATTCATCCAAATGTACTACGACAAGCAGATGTCGATCCAGAAGAATATTCTGGTTTTGCTTTTGGTTTCGGGCTCACTCGTCTTGCAATGATACGCTATGGTATCAATGATATCCGCCTCTTTCACGAAAATAAAATAGAATTCTTGGAACAGTTTGCTGTAGGGTAATATAAAACCTATATATACCTCTTTGTCATCCCTGACCAGAAAGGAAAAACTTGAGAAGTATGACAAAAAAGACTAGACTAGCACATATGTTCAAGAAACACCGCTGCCCCTATTGTGGCAATAACCCTATTCCCCACTATCTCAACTGGTATTTTGATAGTATCAATATCCTCACTGAAAAAATACAAGTAGGAATATGGGATAATCCTCTCACACGTTTTATCAATCGATACGAAGATGATATATTTCTCTTTATGATAGGTCTTCTTCGGTTGTGCCAAATAGTACATCTCGGTAAAAAACCAAGTAAATATACACTTTCTCGAGCAAAAGTTCTCTGGGAAGAAGCAGAAAAACGCGGTCTCGAGATGCGAGAAGTAAAAATATTCGATAGAAGTGTCGATACTTATATCGTCCGAAAGACTATTCCCGGCTCAAGAAAGAAACACATCATGCTCTTTTCAGGGCTTCCTCGACCAAAAACAGCGAATCAAGCAAGTTTGGCAACTCTAGATGACAAAGGACTCTTCAAGAAAACGTGTGAAAAAAATGAACTCCCGGTGCCAAAGGGTGGAGTCGCAAGGAGCTACGAAGAAGCTAAAAAAATATTTGATCGTATAGAAAAACCAGTCATCGTAAAACCAAGACTCGGAAGTCGAGGACGGCATGTCGTCACCTATGTCAGAAATCATGATGATCTCCGTGAAGCCTTTCGTATAGCACGTCAGCTCTGCCTCTGGGTCATCGTCGAAGAACAAATTATCGGACCTGTCTATCGTGCAACCTGTATTAACTACAAGGCCGAAGGTATCCTGTCAGGTCTCCAGCCACAAATCACAGGAGACGGAAAAAGCAGTATCAACGAACTGATAGCGGAAAAAAATAAAAGTCGTGAAAAAGGAGTGGCGGAGGTAGTACCAGACCAGAAAATGGACTGGTTTCTCAAAAGACAGCTCTCTTATGATGGTCGACTCGTTCTCTCAAAAGAAGATTTCCATAAACCATGGAATATCTACGATACACAGTGGGATAAGTCTCTTTTTGAGACATATATCCCCAAAAAGGGTGAAACAGTGTACCTCAGTGAGAAAATCGGTGTCAGTTACGGTGGCTGATCAGCAGAAGAATACGAAATCTGCCATCCTGACAATCGTGTTTTATTTGAAAAAGCAGCACGTGTATTCAATGATACAATTATAGGATTTGATTTTATGGTGCCAGACATTTCGCGTTCATGGCGAGAACAGCGTTGTGGATTTCTCGAAGCGAATAGCGTCCCGTTCATCAACCTCCATCATGACCCCCTTCAGTGAAAACCCCGTAATATTGCAGCAAAAGTGTGGGATGGTATCGAGTTTTAGAGACTATTTGACTCTTCTGGTATTTTTTCTATACTCCTAGGGCATTTTTGTTCGTTATTTACCTTTCTTATGGCAAATTTTATAAAAGAATCAATGGCAGAGCTCGAGCACGTTGTGTGGCCGACACATATTGAGACAAAGAAGTTTTTCCAAGCAGTTGTCGGTATTATAGTAGCGATGACGCTCTTTACATATCTCCTTACCGTCATTTTTAGTAATGGTATATTTGGTATACGAGGTATGATCCATGCTCCACAAAAAGCTGACCTCTCAGGATCTCCGGTCACTACCCAACCTATGAAGATAACAACTGCTGATGGCAAAGAACTCGAAGTAACACCGGTCACAGAAACAGAACCCGTCAAGAAATAATTTTATCCTCTTCCGTTCCGACTTATGTCAAAACTCTTCGCCCCAAAACCAGAATGGTATGTCATCCGAGTTATCTCTGGTACAGAAGACAACGTTCGTACTTCCCTCATGCAGAGAAGAGAGATGTTTAATCTCGAGAAGTTTATTCTCGATTGTTTTGTTCCACTTCATGATGTCGTCACACTCAAAAAAGGAGGGGGATCAATAAAAAATAAAAAAAATGTATTTCCTGGATATATCCTCGTAAAAATGATTGTCACAAATGAATCATGGTATGTCGTACGAAATACACCAAACGTTACAGGATTTCTCGGCGCAGGAACAACGCCAGTACCGGTTACAGATGCTGAGCTCGCTCGTATACAGGGTATGGTTGACGAAAAAAATGCTGAATACAAGACTCCTGTAAAAATCGGCGACTATGCAACTATTCTTGCTGGTTCATTTGCTGGAAGTGAAGGGAAAATAGTTGAAATCAACGAAAAGAAAGCAACTCTCAAACTCAATATCAACCTCCTCGGTCGTGACACACCTGTTGAGCTTGAATTTGGTCAAATAAAGATCAAACATTAATTTTTGTTTGCAATTTTGCGAGTATCAATAGAGTGTGACCAGTCGCCGGGGTAGCTCAGTGGTAGAGCAGAGGCCTGAAAAGCCTTGTGTCGGTAGTTCGATTCTACTCCTCGGCACCAAAAAATACAAAACCTCATAATAAAATATGAGGTTTTATTATGTCAGTAGTTCGATTGACTCGAAGTGAGATTCACTCACTTCTCCCCTACGGCACAAAAAAATACTAACCCTCATATTTTTATGAGGGTTAGTATACTCTATGTTCGATGACGACAATCACCGATTAAAAATAGTACTTAAAATGAACAGGTACCGCCAGAAAAATTAGTCGGACGTTCAAGTATTGGAGGCAAGGCTGCATTGTTAAAAAGCTGATAGTTGATATGAAATGTACAGAGAGGACTACCATCATTCAGTATCATACGGAATCGTTCAAGATCAGACTGAACTGATGGTGTCAGAGTTCCATTTGCCACCAGTGCGCTACCATTGAAATATCGACCGAATGTGGTGGTAGCTGGAAGCTGACTCAAATCACTGCTCAAGAGTGATCATCATCGATGGTTAAAGCTATAGAGTCGTCCATTGAGAGTAAGTCTGCTCGTCAACAGCGAAGCATGAGAAACAGTATTTTTTAAGACTCCATTTGAAGCATTTATGAGAGCACCATCCGCTATCAGAATAGCATCTATACGTGTCACAGACGGATCTATGAGTATATTCCCCCCTCCGCCTTTGGCATTTTTACGAGCGATAATGACGAGCTGTTTATTGCCTCAATTATATTTTATATCAGCATTGATTTGAATATTTTTACCTTCTGTCACAATAACTTTTTGACCAGTCCCACTTGGAGAGCTAGGAATCACCAAGAGTGAACCAAGAGTAGTAGCAATCGCAGGAGCTGGAAGAGTAGCATTATCAAGATAATAATAGTATCATTGAGTATTTCTTTGAGTTGGTGAGAGATTGAGTATATAGGCTGGATTATTCCATGAAAATGCAGTGATATCAGGAGTATATTGGCTCTTCACAAGCGAATTAATATTCGAAGTTAAAATATTCTCAAAACAAGATGTATTTTCACGATCTTCAGAAAGTCCATATCCATATTTCTGTGTTTCTGGGAGACCCGAAGAAAGCTTTGTTAGAAGAAGATTGCGAGCAGTAGAAAGAGTTGGAACAGTCGGGAGATTGCTCGCAGAGAAACATCAGACAGGATCAGATGGGTAGACACCACGAGTGACATTTCCGGCGTTGTCCTGAACACAGTAGGCTATCATATTTGTCGTCGTTGAAAATGATCCCGTGACACCATTGACCAGAAGGTTTGTGAGTGATTGTGACATTGAAGCGCCTGGCTGGCCATACGCATAATAATCAGCATTATCACCTGTCAGGAGACATGTGTCATTAAATTCATACAAAGATGGATTGGCAATATAAGCTGCTTTTGAGAAAGTCCTATACAGTATTCCCGGTGCAGCAGGATTTTTCTGGATTGCTGGAGTGAGGCCCGGAAGAGGCCTGAGAGAAGCTGGTTTCCAGAGTCCTGATCAACCATCAGTTGGATCTGTCACAGAAATAGTAACCCTATTAGCAGATGGCGTTGTGACGGTGATTTTTGGAGCCACGCTATCAACACCGATATTTGTGACAGAAATAGGTGTCGCATTCCCCGCTGTATCTCGCACCGTCACACTCGCAGGTCCAGTTGAATTATTGATAAAAAGTCGACTATACGACATGACATCAGCACCTTCTTTTGGATTTGAACTTGGAATACCAGAAGACCAAAATTGCTGGCCACCAGTTTCCAGAAGTGTAGAAGCACACGCACAATTGCTTCCATCACTTTTCCCAGGCTTATCTGTACAAGTAATCACAGCATTGACAGGCTGTCTTTGCCAGAGTGCGTACTGACTCGGATCAAGCTGGGCATTATTTTGCGTAAAATATGCTATAGATGCTGTTGGCGGAATAGTATCTCTCGTGAGCGAGTAGAGTGTCGTCTGAAAACTATTGGCATCACCAGAAAAAACAGTGACCGGTAATCCTCCTGTTGGTAATATCAATGTACACGTCGTCACAGGACTCAGAGCTCCTGTCGGAGTAGTCGTGACACATTTGATATTTTGAGATTTTTCTATGCCATTTTCACGTGTCTTTATAGTAGGATATACAGGTGATGCTGTCGTGCCACTATTGTGATAGAGCCATCCGACACATTTCGCATAATCAGAGCTTTTTTCATTACATCCTATGTCATAGGTAAATGTCGTGTTTGCCGAACAGACTGTATTTGAGGAAGGGGTGATGATAAAAGTTTCAGGTGTTGAGCAATCAGTGCCAATACAGGTATGAATTTTACACATATCACTCGTACTATAACCATCACCTACCTTGACCGCACAGGTGACATCAGAAGAGGTATTAAATGTATAATTCTGAGTTTGGGTCGAGAGGAATCAAATACCGAGAAGATTCAATGGATCCGCCATGAGGTACGCTGTTTGTGATCAATTAATAAGCTTATATGGCAAAGGGAGGATACCTGTATCTTTTCTGCTTCCACAACGGAATGAAGCATCAAAAGAAAACATATTTGTCATATCATCTGAAAGCGTATCTCCCTTATAGGCATATATACGGCTACATCACTGAACCGTTGTATCGCTCTGATCTTTTACAGTAATAGTTTTCGTACATGTAGAAGGCGTCATACTGCTCGTAGGAGTCACAGATGTACCATAGAGACATTTTACAGAATAAGTCCCTGGACTCATGAGAGGTCAGGCATGTTTTGCAGACGTGCCATTGACGAAGAGAGGAGAAGTATAGGTCGTACCCCCATTCACAATCTGGTATCGAAAATGTGTCGTACCAGGTTGAGCATCACAAGTAATGTAGGGAGTATCAATACCAGCTTTCAGTTCAGTTGGAACATGAACACCACACTGATTTTGACAGCTATTCGTGCTGCAATTCCATCCAGTGCCAGCTGGACAGCATGCCGCTGCTGTACATGCGAGATTCGTATCATCGCGTGTACATCTGAGACCATCTTTTGCTTTACAATTATTCGTGTCATCAGCATCGCCATTCGTACAATCACCACAGTCACAGCTCTCACTGTCTGAACATACGCCATCATTATTACATTGAGCCGGATTAGTACTCGGACATGTAGCATTACCAGCGATACACTGTCCATTTCCACACATCTTTTCGCCCTTATCACAACCACAATCATCGAGATTTGTCACACATGCATTTTTTGTGGCACAATAAACAGGCTTATCAGCTGGACAATACCATTCACATTTTTGTGGTGCAGTACATCCAGCCTGTGATGCTCGTCGTACACGAGCAATATCGAGATGTCATGAAAGATTTGTTTCATCATCGACACATTTTGTACCATTCGTGGCGACATTTCCCGTACAGACAATTGGGACACATTGTTTCGGATTTTTTGTGAGATCAGCTCGATAACCATTATCGCACGTATATTCACATTTTTCAGCTGTATCAGTGCCATTGATGACAAGAGTTTGAGTATAATCCTTTGTAAAAGTATATGGAAGTGTTGCAGGTAATTCCGCATTTGTCACGGGAAGGGCATTTGTAAAAAGAGTACTTGGATTAGCATCACAACGAGCTAGACGACACTGCGTCACTCCACCTATGACATCCCGTACAAAACCCACATTACACGTATATTCACATTTTTCGGCTGTATCGACTCATCGCTCCACAACACTCAGCGTATAATCATGAGTGAGTGTCAGAGAAGATGGAAGCTCCAGGGCACTTACAGGACTTGAATTTGCTATACTGACAATCGAGCTTGCGAGACAGAGAGGAAGTCGACACTGACTCACTCCCCCTTCGACAACGTGGATGTATCAAGTATTGCAGACATATTCACATTTATTCGCTGTATCGCTCGGTACAATACTGTAGTAATAATTTTGAGGAAGTGTGTACGGCGTACTTTCACTCGGTGACGCTGGATGAGAATTTGCGAGACTCACAGACGGCGTACCAAGACATGACCATCGAGGTTTTCGATTATAAGCTCATGTCGCTGATCATCCACCATAGCTACAACTACAAGAAGTGTTATGAATAGAACATTTACTACCCGAGCTACAATTAGGATTATTACATCCATTACTTGAAGCCTTACTACACTTCCACGACATGGTACCAGACCCCACTTGAACCATTTGATACTGACGTTCTTCGTAGGCATCATAGGGAGACCATCCTGTCCAATAATACTGGTTACCACACCCCCCACATGATTTGGTATTAACGGTATCAAAATTCGCAAAAATAAAACTCTGTGACAGAAGGACACATGCAAAGAAAAAAACAGTTTTTTGAAGAGAAGAAAAAAATCTCATGGTTATTTTTTAGTCCAAAAAAGAGATTTAATAGAATGTTTCACGTCGGTAGTAGGAGCGACAAGAGAATAGCCTACAGATTCCCACAAGCCCGTTGACTGGTCGTAGACGAAAAATCATGGAAGACGTGAGTAGTTCCTATATTTCCAATCAAGTGTTATAGGATATTGAGTTGAATCCTTCATACTAACCTCATAGGCCTTCTTTTCATCAAGAGCTATATATTTGGCGACATTTTCTGGTGAACTTTCTTCTTCATATTGTGCTGGATTAAAACCAGGATCGTGTTTTCCTTGAGCATTTTCGAGTATGAGAGCTTGGAGTTCACGGTTGGTCGTCCAAACAGTCATCGGATATTTACTCAATACTTCCAACCTCTTCCCATTGGCATCATAGAAGAAAATAAGAGGCATGCTATAGGTCTGGAGTCATTCAGAGGCAAAACTATACGCAGGACTAAAGACATCACTCTGAAGAAATTCATTCGCTGTTTCACGGTTAAATTCAAATGTGCTAATGGACACATTCCCTTTGTATATTTTTTGATCAGGAGTACGAATACTATCAAACGGGATGAGATATTTCGAAAAATTATTCTCAATCAAATATCATTCTTTTGTAACAGTAGCACTTCCCGAAATAACAGTTTTTTTGACAGTATTTATTACTACCTTTTGAACAGCACGAACGAGAGTAAAATTTTTATTGAATATCTGATTTTTAGCACCAAGTGTGAGACGTGCATCGAGAGTGACAAATGTATATGATCATCCAGCAAACTCTGGGTGTTGGACAAGAAGGCGAATACGACGTGGATTCAGTGTGGTAAATGTAATACTGTATTTTCCTTCTGCATCTGTTTGAGTACTCGCTGTCTTTTCTTCACCCGATACAAAAACATGTGCGCCAGCAATAGGATTTCATGTATCATCAGTCACTTTACCAAGCATAAAAATAGACATCTGCACTTCACTACATTCTGTCGGTTTTTTTTGACACCATTCGGCAGAAGCTTTTTTATAGTCTGCTTGATTATTCTCAAGAGAGGCAATGTAGAGAAATGACTGTATCGTTGCTTCATCTCGAGCGCCAGCAGCGTAGGCATCCAGGATAGATCTTTTTGTTTGCTTGTATGGACTATCGAGATTGAGAGGATTATCTGTATCGATAAGTGGCTTGAGTTTTGTATCTATGAGAGCTTTGACTTGGACTGGTTCTGCAAATTTCGGATCCATGAGAGGAACACTGTTTTCCGAAGAAATAACAGGAGTATTGTCATTTTTTTGTGTTTGGGAAGGAGTCTGAGAAGTAGTAGGCAGAAAAATATTTCTAGCACGAATAAACTCTGGGAGAGACATACCCGACAAAGAAATACCTACCCCAACCAAAAAACACAAAATACAAAAGATAATAAGTCGAGCTATCTTCATGAAAAAACTTAGAAACTACAGCTTCCTCCAGTATACCCGTTAGGTTTTTGGAGCAATGCAGGAAGGGCTGAACCAGCAAGAGTGTCATAGTTTACTTGTGTTGTACAGACAGCATTTCCATCGTTGAGGATGACACGGAGTCTCTCGAGATCAACCGTAGCGGCCTGAGCAGGTGTAACTGGGTTTTGAGTAGTATTACTCTGAAGAGTTGAACCATTAAATATTTTACCACTTGTCGTTTGTTTGAAGTGATCGCCATCGATCATAAGTGATCCTCCTCTGGTGTTGAAGCTATAAATACGTCCATTAATAGTGAGACGGTTACTGAGTTCATTTGGATTATCGATCCAGTTTTTGGTTGTAGTGGTGGTACCATTCGTGATAGCATTCATCACAGATCAACCATCAGCAATGATCACAGCATCAATACGTGTGACCGATGGATTGATGTAGATGTTTCCTCCGTTTGTACCATTACCACGAGCTATAAGAATAAGCGTCTTGTCTGTTCCTGAATAATCAATGTTTGAATTAATCTGGATATTTCCTCCTTCGACAATGACAGCTTTTGAGCCAGTACCTGTTGGAGTACTGTTGATGCTGAGAGTGTTGCCGGCTATGCTTGAGAAGTAGTAGTATCCATTAGTATTTGGAGTACTGCTATTTTTGAGTGTGGCAGGTGCTGCCCAGTTGAGAGTATTTGAATTACTCGAATTATATTGATTTGTAACAAGTGTTGTGATGTTACCAGAAAGAATACCTCGGAAGCAAGTAGCATTGTTACCATTCTCAGAGAGAGAATAACCATACTGGTTTCCTGTTATAGCCGCTTGAAGTGGAGAAATATAAGTCGTGATAGTTGGAACTGGGTTCATGTTAGTAGATGAGAAACATCCGACAGGATCAGATGGGTAGACACCACGAGTGACGTTTCAGGCGTTGTCCTCAATACAGTATGCAATAATATAGGGATCACCTGCCTGACTCCCTATATCTATAGAAAATGTTTGACTCATAGACACACCAGCTTCATTTCTATGATAATAGTTGAGGTTATTCGAAGGACTAATACAGGTCGATCCAAATTCTAGTGAAGCCTGAGCAGATTTCCTTCCTATACGATAGAGAATTGCTCCTGTTGATGTATTCTTATTAACACCTGCTGGAATACCATTATTTGGTTTCCAGAGACCAGAACCTCCATCAGATGAATCACTGACATTGAGCGTTACAGTGGTTCCTGAAATACTTGCGGTTACTTTCGGCGGAACAGTGTCGACACCAATATCAGGCGTATAAGCAGGTCCTATATTTCCTGCAGTATCATACACAGTGACAGGATATGGTGCTGTCGCAGAAGAATTAGTGAGAACACGAGAGTATTTCATAACATCAGGACCAATGGAAGTATTTGAACTTCGGACACCGAGAGACCAAATACCATTGGTATCATTTTTGAGAGATGGAGAACAGCTACAACTACTTCCATCACTCGTACCAGGTTGATCAGTACAGGTTATAACAGCAGTGATTGGTTGTTTCTGCCAGAGATCATATTGGCTCGCATCGAGTTTTGTACCAGCAGAATAATTCGTGAAATATTCGAGAGTTCCTGATGGTGCTTGTGTATCTCGTGAGAGAGTATACAGTGTCGTCTGAAAACTATTATTATCACCAGAGAAAACTGTCACAGGCATGCCACCAGTTGGAAGCGTCATCACACATGTTTTGACTGGCCCAAGTGCACCAGCAGGAGTCGATGAAGTACATGTGATAATACGATCCTGATCAACACCATTCACTTTTACTTTGACAGTACGATTACTCGCAGTACTGCTGTAGAGCCATGCGACACACTGAGTATAGTCTGTGCTCTCTTCGTTACATCCTATGTCATAGGTAAAATCAGTCCTATCTGTACAGACAGCATTTGATGAAGGAGTGATAATAAATGTCTGTGGTGTCGAACATTCAGCACCAACACAGGCACGCACACGACAACTATTGTTCGTACTATATCCATCACCGATCTTCACTGCACAGTATGCATCAGTCGAGCTTGAGAAAGTATAGTTCTGCGTCTGTGTTGAGACAGGTCAGATGGCGATACCATTAAAGAGATCTGAAATAATTTTATCATATTGGAGATAGGCTGGTGTTTGAGCCCCGATAACAAGTCTGTACGGATTTGTCACAACAGTTGATGCGAGACGACTACCACAACGGAATGATGCATCAAAAGATGTCGCATTCCACATATCGTCAGAAAGAGTATTACCTTTGTAACCATATATACGGCTACATCCCTGTACATCACCAGTATCTTTTACCTCCATAGGTTTCGTACAAGTACCAGCTGTCATAGTAGTAGCATCAGTACTCGCTGATGTACCATAGAGACAAGTAACAGTGTAAGTACCAGTAGCAAGTGGTCCAGTATGTTTTACCATAGTACCAACCGTGTAGAGACCAGAAATAAATGTATCAGCTGATGTACCTCCGGTCTTTGTGATTTTATATCGAAAGTGTGTCTTTGTATTATCGATAGCATCACACTGGATAAGTGGTTGATCAATATTGGTCTTAAGTTGTGAAGGAGCTGACGTTGCACAAGTGTTATTACATGTAGCAGCACAAGTACCATCACTACATTTCTGCTGTCCTGACGGACATGAACACTCATCAAGTGTACGAGCACATGTATTTTGGATCTCACAATAAACAGGCTTTGTGCTCGGACAATACCATTCACATTTTTGAGGATCAGTACATGCACCTGCGTCTGCACGACGAACGCGAGCGACATCTTCATGACCATTAATTTTTGTATCATCCGTACAGTACTGAGCATCAGCGGGGACAGTACCAGTACAGACAAGAGCCTGACATTTTTTGATTGTACCAGTTGAGCTACAATTATTTGCTACCGGTGGAGCAACTGTAAGTGTCGGAGCTGCGGTACATGCATTACCACCAGAGAGAGTAATAGCTGTTACAGCACCATTCGCAACAGTTGCAACGGCTGTAGGAAGTGTCGTACATGCGTTACCAGTTACTGTAACCACAGGAGCAGTAGAATATCCAGAACCACCATTCACGACAGTGGCTACCGTACCTGCAGCATTTGATGTTGCTGTTGCTGTGGTACCGGTAGTACTGAGAACGATACCTGTTACTTTTTTAGTCGCTGTATCAATAGTCGCTGTTGCTGTGACAGGTGTCGAACAAGTACCGCCTGTGACGGTAACATTTGGAGCGACTGTATATCCAGAACCACCATTTGTGACATTGACAGCGAGACTCGTACCATTCACGGTAGCAGTGACAGTAGCCGTAGTACCAGCCGTAGTACCAGTAGGAGGAGCTATAGTAAGAGTCGGAGCTGCAGTACAAGAAGCTATACCAGTAGGTGCTGCAATAACCAAAATCGGAGCTGCAGTACAACCAACTGCTCCAGCAAGTGTCACACTTGTCACAGTTTTTGTCGTGGTATCTACAACAGCCGTTGCAGTAGGTTTCGTGGTACAATTACCTCCCGTAACAGTAACCATAGGAGTCGCTATATATCCAGATCCACCTCCGACAACAGTTGCGGTAGTACCAGTAATATTTGAAGTCGCAGTAGCAGTAACACCAGTAGCAGAAACAGTAATATTTGATATTACACCAGTTGTTGCGTTGACTGTGGCTTTTATATTTGGATAAAAATTACATGTTCCTCCGGTAAGCGTCACTACTGGATCACCTGTATATCCAGAACCAGCATTGGTAACGGTAGCAACTGTACCAGTAGCATTAAGTGTAGCTGTTGCCTGTGTACCTTGATTATTACCTGTCGGAGCAGCCACAGTAAATGTCGGAGCAACCGTACATGAAACAGTCGTCGCTGTCGTCGTGCCGCCTGTCGCTGTACAAGTACTCGATACCATACGGTAACCATCATTACAGGTATATTCACAACCATTCGCAGTATCTGCAACGCTGTTATTATTAGAGAAAACAAGGTCTTTTAAGAAGTCTTGAGCAAGAGGAAAAATCGGAGGATTCACCTCTGGAGCATTTTCATATGGTTGCTCATGGGCAGATATAAATGCAGCATTCGAGACATCAATTCCCGTGTTGTCTTTACAGGTATACGTCGGTGCACATTCTTTTTTAATCCATGTACCCTCACCTTCTGGGACACATTCACCAAATTCATCATGATGTTCACCATCATCATTTACAAGGCTATGAACAGTTTGCGTACCATCAAATTGTTTCTGACCAAAACATGAACCATTCGTGACTGGCTCAGTCACATCTTTGATAATCGTACATGCTTGAAGGGTAGTACCGAGGTCTTCATTTGCATAGACAGAATAGAGTCAGACGCATCCGAGCGCTATAGCTACGATGAGTGAGAGAAGAGAAAAACGTAAACGCATAAAAAGAGAATTAGATATTATCGTTGAGTGTCGTAGATAGTGTAGAAAGTGGATTCGACATTATATGGAGCATCAGGATTTTCAGAGGCAAATCGCATACCGACATTATCCCAATATCCTGTCACACGATCAAATACCCAAAAACCTGGAATAAGGCCGAGATTACCGTGATCAAAAAACCACTTATTTGTAATTGGATATTTTCCTGGTTCTTTTACACCATCTTGATAAGCGATTTTATAGAGTTCGAGAAATTCTGGCTTTGTCGTCTTCTCATCAGTTTCTCGTTTCGAAGTAGCAATAGTCATAGGATGAGAGCGAAGAACATCCAGACGTGTCCCATCTTCAGCAGTAAAAATAATATATGGCATACCATAGGTCACAAAGAGCTGAGTAGCAAATCCTTCTATGCCATCAAATGCATCGGCATCGAGGAGGAATCCTCCTGATTTACGATCAAATTCAAAGACCATAGCAGTGACCTTGCCTCGATACGGAGTAGTTCCTTTGACGATAGCATCAAGAGGAATCATATACTTGGTATAGGGAGTAACAATAGAATACCCTGTTGCTGTTTTCTCTGTATTTTTCCCTGATATAGTTTGATTTGCTGTATCGATCGTCACAGTCTCAAATGGTGTTGTGAGAGTGAAGTTTTGTGTGAATTCTTGTTTGTTATCAGACGCACGAATAGTGTCGACGATGTTGATTTTTTTGACACCTATCATGTATTTCGGAGAAGAAGCCTGAAGACGAAGAACAGATGGAGACTGTGTATCAAATGTGAGAGAATACTTCCCCGACTTATCAGCCGTTGTTTTAAACTCCGTTCCAAGCACCTCGACAGAAATACCAGGAAGTGCATGTCCAAGAGAATCACGAACAATACCTGAAACGGTGACATGTGTTAATGCCTTTGTACAGGTCGTCGTATCAACCTTACAAAGTTCTTTTGCAAGTGTATCTTTCATAGAAAAATTACCTTCCAGTGTTGCCAGATAAATATAAGCTCGGAGGAGATTGACCGAACGATCACCATTTTTATATGCCTCAATGATATTTTTTTTCGTATCAAAGTAGATACTTCTCTCTCCAGGTTGTGTCGCTCCATGGAGACGAAGACCATTTATGTACTCTGATTGAAGTCGGAGAGATTGTTCCATCTCGGTGAGAGGTTTTTCTGGAGGAGCTATGACAGCTCTTTTTTGCTGCGGGAAAAGGCTACAAGAAGAGCACACAAAAAGACACACCAACGGAAGTATATAGGTTTTTTTGGTCATAGAAAAATAGTAATAGCTCTATTCTATGCAGAAACACCGTGTCACAAAGTAGTAAAAGAACAAAATAATTGACAATAGATAATGATGATTGGAGTAAAAAATCATCTTGCGAAAACAAGAGGATTTTTGAGAGTGTGAAGAAAGTTTTTAGCTCTTCGGTACTACATCAGGATAGACATGATTCATAGCATCATCTCGGATATATCTGAGTTTTTTTGCATTATCATTGATGATGAGGACACATCAGTTATCAAATGAATCAGGAGCTGTACCACCAGAGAGATCAAATTTTGTTTTATATTTATATGTACTGGTTACTGTCTGCCCTTGGACAAATTTCTGACCATCAAAATCATATGTCGTAATACTATACGGATTACAATTCCCCTCTTGGCCGACACGAGCGTATATCTCATATTTTTTACCATCTCGTACGATAAGTCCGACTCATCCCTCAAGTGAAGAAATGATACCTCCTGTGAGATCAACTATCTCTCCGTTTTTATAAGTGAGGAGTTGCTTGTAGACAGTCCATGGTCCACCACACCCATTTGTCTCAGAAACAATCTCCATATCAGGAAGTCCGTCACCAGTCACATCGGTTGGTTGTTCTTTGAACGATTCTATACGTCCTTGTTTTCCAGCAAGAATGAGAGTATGTGCGAGAAACCACTTATCTTCTTCATGATTATACTTGAGCGTCAAAAGTCGTGCACGATCTGTCGTAGAACATCCACTCGTAGGATTGAGTATCATGAGTACTTCCTCATCACTATCTGCATCGACGTTTGCATGAAATACATTTGGCGTATCAGCTTTGCGAGGCATAAGCTGAAAACCAGGCTGATAAAATGACACCAGCTCCTCCTCTGTAATAGGTCTCACGGGAGTAAGTGGTGGTTGATTATTTTTCTGCGAGAGACTACAAGCGCTGAGTACCAAGACAGCAACTGTTGCTAATAAAAAATGTGATTTCATAGAACAAGGATAAAAAGTAATTCTATTATAGAGAAGTTTCACGGACTACAAAAAAAGAGAAAAACATTTCGAGCAAAAATCATTCTAACAATTCTTTTGAATCAATTTTAATTACAGCGTTTTTGAACCTTTGATACTTTAGCGCCCCATGCGGTAGTCGCATTCAATACATTATTATTACTTGCATCTATAACGTACAGAACTTCTTTATTGTCTGACTTAAGATAATACCATCCTGCATTTGCAATAGCATTTGCAGATTTATAAATTACATCATACCAATGAGTTTGAGAAAAACCTGGGATGACAGAGTTTCCTCCCAATCAACTCACTCTGAATCTGTATTCACAATTATCAATATCAAAAGAGCTGGTATCTGTTAGAGGAACATCAACCCAGCTCGATGATACCGTTCCAGAAGAACCATAAACACCACACACAGCATAGGCAGTTGGACGTGTAGGATATTCCGCACTTGTAGGACTGATGTCTCAATTATACGCTATACCTCCGCACGCCCATCCACTTAAATCACTCTTTGGAGCATTGTGAATAAAGCTATTTCGCGTATTAGGATACGTACAACCTCATGATATAATTTTCTTACCTGCAGGACAATTTGCTTCTGACCAACGATTTGCATAACTGGTACCAGCAGCAGCTCATACATCCTGAGAAGTAACTACTTCGACATTTGATATTCCACCGCCTGCTGCGCTATCACCTCCACAGAGTTTTTCTATTTTTGTGATACCACCTGAAGGGGCATATCCAACACCATCTATACGATAGACTGTTTTAGAAGTAGAGGAAATATGATGTACCTGTGTATCTATCCACCAAATAAGCTGTTTTGAGTCTACAGCATTTGGAAAATAATATGGTGAGGTACCGAGATATGGAATATGACCTACGTTTCATGTTTTATAACGATAGAGACAAGTTGGATCAAAATCAGAAGTATCATTTAATGGTACATCGACCCAACCAGCACCTCCAGAACCGCCACCTTCACCCACTAATTCCAGTACCCTATTCCACTCTCCTGCTGTCAGGATATCTCCTGTTTTCTTTCCTTTGACTGGATCAGAAGTGAGACCTGTATCAGTCGGATTAAGGCTCGTAGCAAGAGTGAAACTATGAGCCACTGCTTTCATTTTATCAACGATGGAAGATGTAGCTCAAACTGATTGAGCATAGATACCAGTGACGACTCAGAGAGTGAGAAGCGAGGCGGAGATAAGGAGGGGTTTTTTCATAAGAAATTAAGAGTGATAAAAAAGTAGATTAATTACAGCGTTTTTGCATTTTTGTAACATTTACCTCGGTAGTGTGGGTGAAGACACCTGCAGTATCTTTGTATCCGTATTGGTTTTTATTACTACTACGAACACCATATAACGTTGTTCATGAAAAAAGTCCTGATAAGTATTTACTTGATACTCCCATTGGATAATAATAAGCACTTGTATCGGACATCCATGCTGTATTTGGAGCGCTCAATAGACTAAGTGAGTACCGATATTCACACGTTTTATCATAGTCAGCAGTATCTGTGAGAGGTACATCGACCCAAGAACTGCTTGCCACTGAAGCACTACTAGAATAAGTACAACGTCCTGCTGCACAAATAGCTGCTATATTTGTAGCGCCACATGACCCCACTCTATCTGCTCGACCAAGTACTCCGGTAGATGGATCAAAGAAAACACCGATACCTTCTGCTTGTGTATATCAGACTACATTATTACCTGTGAGGTCTAGAGTTAAAGTTTGAGTTCATCCAGCCCAACCACCATAACCATCGCACACAATTGCATCTGGCCAATCAGTAATACCACTCGGAATAGCTAATGGATGACCGCTCGCTCGAACGGCTGCAGCCCTTGATGAAACCTGAGATCAAGCTCCAGCTGTACTTCCACCAGTTTGGGCGACACATCGAACTTTTCCAGCTCCATCTGCCGCATTAGATACACTCCAGTATCAATCAGAGAGACGCATAGAAGCAAAATAATCTTTTATAATATACGTTGACGCACCTACACTTACATCAAAATCAGCAACCCAAACCATATCTTGTGAATACTTTGGATCAATAAAATTAACTAGGTCACCATACGTCGGAAATTTCCAGTTTGTAATACCATTCTCGGTAAGATTTCGACAATAATTCACTGCATCTACGAGGTTAGTGTACGCTGTTGGACTCATCTCACTCATAACCATTTTACTACTTCCGCCACCCCCACCCCCTTCACCCACGAGTTCTAACATTCTATTCCACTCTCCTGCTGTCAGGATATCTCCTGTTTTCTTTCCTTTGACTGGATCAGAAGTGAGACCTGTATCAGTCGGATTAAGGCTCGTAGCAAGAGTGAAACTATGAGCCACTGCTTTCATTTTATCAACGATGGAAGATGTAGCTCAAACTGATTGAGCATAGATACCAGTGACGACTCAGAGAGTGAGAAGAGAGGCGGAGATGAGGAGGGGTTTTTTCATAAGAAGAGAAATTAAAATCCACAACTACCACCCGTGTATCCAGTTGGTCTCTGGAGTAATCTCGGAAGAGTAGAATTGGTAAAGAGTTTGTATGAGACATTGAGTGGACATGCCATATTGCCATCATTTCTGACGAGACGAAATCCTTCGAGATCCATACTTGCTGCTTTTGCTGGAGTGCCATCTGTCTTGAGTGTCGAATCGAGGAAATATTTTCCATTCGCAGTGACAGGTGTGAGATCAGGATTGAGTGATCCACCTCTCGTATTAAATGAATAGAGTCGTCCATTGAGAGTGAGACGGTTGTTGAGTTCATTTGGATTATCGATCCAGTTTTTGGTTGTAGTAGTAGAAGTGCTACCAGTATTTGTGGTTGTCGCATTGATCATAGCACCATCAGCGATGATGATAGCATCAATACGTGTGACAGATGGATTGATGTAGATGTTTCCTCCGATGTTTGTCGTTGTGTTCTTTCGTGCGATGAGGATGAGAGTCTTGTCTGTACCAGAGTAATCAATGTTTGAATTAATCTGGATATTTCCTCCTTCGACGATGACAGCTTTTGAACCAGTACCGGTTGGAGTACTATTGATGCTGAGAGTATTACCAGCTATGTTACTGAAGTAGTAGTATCCATTAGTATTTGGAGTACTAGTATTCTTGAGAGTAGCAGGTGCTGCCCAGTTGAGAGTATTAGCAGTACTTGAGTTATACTGGCTCGTGATGAGATCGGAAGAGCGTCGTGTAGGGAAAGAGTGTCTTCGCCTGTGTAGATC
>CALEVN010000031.1 GCA_937924685.1 uncultured Candidatus Altimarinota bacterium
GAGTTCAGACGTGTGCTCTTCCGATCTAAATTATATTTTTATGCCAATTGAAGATTCCCTGTTTTGCATTCCAGTAGGAGTAAAAAATACAAATAAATCCCTAGAACCTTCTTACCAGAGGTGCAAAAATGGAATTGCAAAAGTACTTGTTGTTGGATGAGCAAGTACTGCTGCTCTCACTCTACCAATAGCTACGGTTTTGGCGATGTTGAATAAACAGCCTGAATTGGCAGTTACACTAGCCAAAATTGGAGGATTGGGAGGTTTAGTAGCTCTGGGGGGTTTTGGACTTAAGAAAATAGGAAAACAAGAAACGAGAGAAGAAAGTGATGACGAACTCAGAGATCGCTAATTTTGTTCAAACAAAACTAAATCCGCTCCAAAAAAATTACGCCACTCTTGTTGTACCGTACGAATAAAATACTCAGGATCATTTGCTAATTTTTCGAGAAACATATCTCTATTTCTCGGAAAATGAGGAAATGCCTTTTGTGCCTCTGGTGTCAAAAAAGGATTATCTGGATTTCCAGTAATCCCTGTCAGGAAAGCATAAAATCATATATTTCTCTGAAAACCCGACATAATCACATCACGAGTCATCGCTCTCCCAGTAGGAGCATGAGTCTCCATGATAAGACGAGCAGTACATCTCATGTGGTGATGAAAATCACCTCCCACATTTGCTATATCTGCATCCGCAATGACTTCCTGTTTTCAGGATATTTTTGATCTATTTGGGAAAACAGTACCTAAAATGAGATGTTCGACGCTATTACGTGTACGGATATCAATTCCAAATTTCTTACCAATACCATGACTAATACGAGCTGCGCGTACTTCGTCATCCGACTGAACAGCAAAGGTGTGATCTATATCATGGCCGGCAGTCGAAAGGAGCAATTCGACATCATTTTCATATCACATTCTTATTATATTCACCATCACTTCGTCACCGTGATCGGGACCATGAAATGGAACATCCTTATAGGATTGTAACATTTGGCAAGCCGCTTGTCGTAGTTGAGTCATAATATAATGTTATCTCATTATACCAGGATGAGCGATATGTCAATTTATTCCATGCCAGGACCACTGGAACTATCTCGTAAGATTCTCTGATATTTTACGAGATCGCTCATGCTGTTTTCGTGTAACTTCTTTGATAAAACTAGAGATAACTCAGATAGATGCTATCACATAAAACATGGTAAATATCTTTCCATGATCTGTCGCAGGATGAAAATCACCATATCCTACCGTCGTCGCTGTCATAACAGAAAAATAGAGACTATCGAGCCAACGCCAACCCTCAATAATATGATAGCCAAGAGTCCCTAGTAATATAACGAGGATAGCACTCAACGTCTGATATTCAAAACGAAAAATAATGGGTTTCATATGGAGCTAAATACAAGCAGCGATGAGACCATCAAAGAGTGGATGTGGTTTTCCTGGGCGAGATTTGAATTCAGGATGGGCTTGGGTTCCAACAAAATACTTACAGGCAGGATTTTCGATATATTCGACCAGTCGTCACTCGTGAGATGTGCCTGAGAGAACGAGTCAGTGCGAACGAAGTATCTCATGTTTATCAGGGCATACTTCATAGCGATGACGATGGCGATCATTAATAGTCGTAGAGCCGTAGAGCTTGTGGATAAGAGAGCCATCTGTAACTGTCGCATCTTGGTGTCCGAGTCGGAGTGTGCCTCCCTTTGCAATCGTATCGCTCTGATCTGGGAGATAATCGATAAATGGTGTTCCCGGTTTCTCAAATTCAGTCGATGTCGCATCTGCAATGCCGCAGACATTTCTGGCAAATTCCACGACAGAGAGCTGGAGACCGAGACATATACCCATAAATGGGATATTATTTTCACGAGCAAAGCGAATAGTAGATATTTTTCATTCGATACCGCGAGAGCCAAAACCACCAGGGATGATAATACCGTGAAGTTCCCCCTTCTCTCGAAGTTTTTGGAGGAGTGTCGGATCACTTTCGATATCCTCAGCATTGATCCAGTGTCTCTTCACTTTCGTCGCATATTTAGCACCGGCATGCACGAGAGCTTCTCGGACACTCATATACGCATCTTCGAGTTCTGCATATTTACCCACGATGGCTATATGGACTTCTTTTTGTGGAGAAACAATATTGTCGACGAATGCTTTCCAATCGCTGAGGTCAGTTTTTCTGTGTTCGAGATGGAGTGTATTTTCGAGAATTTCCTTGAGTCATTGGTTCTGAAACAAGAGTGGCACCTCGTAAATAGTGCGAGCATCCATGGCTTCAATGATATTTGATTCATCAACATCAGTAAACATCGATATTTTTGGCTTGAGCTCTTGAGGCATAGGCTTCGAGCATCGAGAGATGAGGATATCCGGTTGAATACCCGCCTCACGAAGTTGACGAGTCGAGAGCTGAATCGCTTTTGTCTTAAATTCCCCAGAAACATCGACATACAAGAGCGGAACAACGTGTACATAACAGACATTTTCACGGCCGATATCCTTTCGCATCTGACGAATAGCCTCGATAAAAACTGGACTTTCTGCATCTCATACGAGACCTCCGATTTCCACAATACAGACTTCTGCTTTTTCCGCTTGAGCACGGATACGTCGCTTGATTTCATCCGTTATATGAGGGATAACCTGGACTGTTTTCCCGAGATAATCCCCTCGTCGCTCATTTTCGATGACGGTGAGGTAGATTTTTCCTGTCGTTGGATTTGATTCTTTATTGAGTTCTATATCGACAAATCTCTCATAATTTCCGACATCGAGATCTGTCTCTGCTCCATCTTCTGTGACAAATACTTCCCCATGTTCATAAGGAGACATCGTCCCCGCATCCACCTGAAGATATGGGTCTATCTTCATCATGTTTACAGTATATCCTGATGATTTTAAAAGACGGCCAATCGATGAGGCCGTCACTCATTTACCTAAACCAGAAATAATACCGCCTGTAACAAAAATTATTTTCATAAAGTGTTATTGACAGAGAGTATCGATTTTTCTGAAAAATCAAAATCTACTCTTACTTCTTTTCGCTATAGAGATATGCAAGCCAAGGATATTTTTGAGCTAGTTCCCTGGGTGTTAAGAGTGAATCCTCTTCTTCTGACGTAATAATAAGGCCATTATGCCAAGCAAGTCACGCTCCAAAGCTGTCACCACTATAACGACTGGGCAAGCCAAGTGTATTTACAATTCTCAAAGCAGCTGGACTAAAAAATCTATCTTTTGTTGCCTCAGAAGATTCAACAGATCCTTGTTCATCAGACACTTCTCACGACATACCCATATATAG
>CALEVN010000032.1 GCA_937924685.1 uncultured Candidatus Altimarinota bacterium
CAGAAGCAAGCGTCTCTACATTGAGACGAGCCTTGTATTGAGTATCACTTGGCTTCTTGTTTTTATCCGCCAAAATTACTAATTCATCCACATTTTTTCGCGCTTTCATCTGGGCGTCACTTGGTTTTTTCGAAATATCCGCTGCAGAAGCAAGCGTCTCTACATTGAGACGAGCCTTGTATTGAGTATCACTTGGCTTTTTTGATATATCAGCTGGTTGAGCGAGAAGATCCAGAGCTACTTTATCGTTGTATTGTTTTGTTGCGATATCATAGTTAGACTTTGCCTGAGGAACTGGCACATAGAGTCTATCCATCGTGTTTTTATCTGATTCAGCAGTATTTTTTTTCGTATTCACTTCTTGTAAAAGTCACCCAAGAATGATTTTTTTATTTTTTTGTGCGAGGAGATTACTGGATTTTTTTTCTTCATTTGTGAGAGACTCGTCACTGAGTATTTGCTCTTGGAGATTCTTTATTGAGACAGTCGTGGCTGTGAGAAGTTCTGTTTTTGATGAGATGTCTGTCTCTATTTTTTGTTTTTCTTTAAGGGTGTTTTTTATGGCTTCCACGAGTGATTCTTTTTCCTTTGTTTTTGCTTCTATTTCTGAGGGAAGGGAACAAGTTGCTGGAGTTATTGACAATGCATCAGAACGTAGAGACTGGTTTCCTTGTGACGCTAAAAAGTAGAGGGTCCCTATCGTGAGAAGGCCGATACCACCCCAAATTGATACACGCGTTATCGTATTTGTCTCCATATAGAAATATAAAAAATTAGCTCTCTATACATCATTAAACCATATTATCCCTCAGTAATCAAATGTTTCACACGAGTTTGCTCTCATGAAAAATTCCCTACAATGCCTCCATGCAAAGCTTCTTTTTCTGGTTGATGGTTTTTCTGGGTTCTGGTGTGACAACTTTTTTCATAATAAAGGCAGTATTTGCTTATTTTATTCGTCATAACATAGTCGATAAGCCCCATCTCTATGTTCACGAGAAACACCGTGCTCCACTTCCATATCCAGGGGGCATTGTGATGATTCTCAATATGATTCTCTGGTCACCATGGATACTTTTTGCCGTAGCAGATGGTGATATAAAAAAGAGTATTTATGTGTTGATCGCGGGTTTTCTTACCACGTGTGTGATGGCATGGGATGACCAAAAACGGACATTACCACCTCTTTTTCGTCTTTTGTTTCAGATTGGAGTTGGTACTTTTTTTGGCCTCACCGCTATTAAAATTGGTTATGTGAGCAATATATTTGGATGAATTATTCCGCTTGATGAATTTGAATTGCTTCAATGGCATATTGGTGCCAATACGGTCTACCTTGTGCCACTTTTATCTACTATAGTATGGTATGTTCTCGTAATGAATGCTATTAATTGGAGCGATAATGGTCGTGCTATGACATCGAGCGTCAGTCTCGTCACGTGTATTATATTAGCAGGGCTCTCCGTAAAACTCTATCTCTCGGATACTTCTCTTGCATCCCAGAACAATTCACGTTTTGTATTAGCATTTCTTACTATTTTTATCCCGACTCTGTTCATTTTTTGGCGCTTTGATGTCATGCGATCATGTATAGTAGGGGATGCAGGGACTATGTTTCTGGGCTTTATGATTGCGACACTTTCCATCGTTTCTGGTTGAAAAATAGCGACTGCCTCGATCGTTCTCGGTATTTATTTTATAGATGCTTTTTATGTTATTATTAGTCGTATCAGAAATGGTAAAAATCCTATGAAAGGCGATCTCACACACTTACATCATAGAATGACAGGGGAGGGGATAGATGTATCGCTTCAGAGAAAAATAGTCATGATTCTCTCATTTTTCTTTGGAGCAAGTGCTATATTCTTAGGTACATGGTGAAAAATTGTACTTTTCTGAATCATGATTGCTGTCGTTATCTACATTCGTCAGATAGCTATTTTTGCTGAAAAAATCACAAAAAAATCACTCTAGAAATGGAGGTAATTCCATACCGTGATCGCTTGCCTCATTTCATAGACATCATGTACGCGCACATAATCAGCTCATCGATCTAGAGCGTATATACTTGAAACGAGAGAACTTGCTATTCTGTCATTCGGCCCTTTATCTGGACTTATTTTCCCCAGGAATCATTTTCTGGAAGTACCGACAAGAATGGGAAGTTGATACCTTTTTTTAAGTTCTGGTAAAAGATATAATATCCGAATTGAGTCATTTTCATCAGTGCTCACAAAAGAACCCATACCCGGATCGAGTATGATCTGTTCTTGATGTACTCCTCTTGAAACCATATAAGGGAGAGTGGTATCAAAAAAATGCGTTACCGTCGTAAATATATCTCATGGATTTTTTTCTGGTTCGAGATCAGCATGTCAATACTCATTTTTACAGTACATGATAATGTATGATATATTCCGATTTTTTGCTATGACATCGACCATATAGGGGTCATACCGTCCGCCTGATACGTCATTTATTATTTTTATACCAGCGTCGATACCTATTTGAGCAATCTTTGATTTTTTTGTATCAAGAGAAAAAACAATACCTTTTTCCCTAAAATAGCTTATAATCGCAAAAAAATTCTTCAATCTCCCGAGTTCCTCTTCCGTCGATATAGGTGATGATCCAGGTGCCGTACTCTCTGCACCTACATCAATAATATCGACTCCATCATCGATGAGTTTTTGTATTTGATTTCCGAGTTCATTCAGAGTGTAGTCTTTTCCGTCTGAAAAAGAATCCGGAGAGAGATTAAGTACTCAGACTATTTTAGAGGACATACTTTTCTATAAATTTTCGTTCACTTTTGTGCTTCATTTGTTGGGGTGCTTTTTGGAGCTCCACCCACACTATAGCTTCATCATGAATTTCTGCGTGTTTATTGGAGGGGTTTTTGAACCAAAAGAAGGTGATTTTTTTTCTTCTGTATCTATCTCTGAGTATGCCAATCACATCACCGAGCTGGTAGCTATAGAGTCCAGTTTCTTCTTCGAATTCTCTTTTAGCTGCTTCTTTGAGGGTTTCTTGTGGTTTAACACGTCATTTTGGGAGCATGAGTCAACCTTTTTTGTGCATGATGCAGAGGAGTTCTTTTATCCCCCTTCTCTCACGTATACATATACCACCAGCACATTGATCGAGCCATATGTAACTAGCAATATGTTTTTTTATTTTTTCAAAAATTTTTCTATGTATCATGAGTTTGATTGTACTCTTTTTTCTGAAAATCAAACTATTTGCATTTTATAAATATGTATGGTAATATATGTACATGAGAGATATATCAATCACAAAAAATACATGAATAATAGCCACAGTTGCTATACTGACGTGTGTTTTTGGTATACTTATTTGGAATAGATTTTTCCCTTCACTCCAATCTTCCGCCATATCTCTCCCTCCAGAGGTTATCGTTCAGATAAATGCTCTGCAGGACCAGCGTAATGCTCTTTTGTGAGAGAAAAAATCACTCATGCAGTCACTCGCCGAAAGTAAAAAAAATATCGAGAGTGTCGAGGAGAATCTCACATATAATACAGACATTCTACATAGTATAGAGGAAGAGTTCCAAAAGATAAATAGTGAAATAGTATTAAATGAATCGAAAAAGGGGAAAGATATGACTAATGAGGAATATGAGATTGCTCTTGCATCACTTCTTCAGAAAAAACAAGATATCTTGCTCAAGAAAAAACAGACACAAGTGCTCGAAGATAGTGTTTCAAAACAACGAAATGCTCTCAGTGAAAGAATATCTCAGTCCGATCTGGGTATTAGACAGATAGATATACAAGTACGATTGCTCGATACACAGATTGCTCGTATTATTTCCCAGGCTGAATAGCACAATAAAGAGCAAAGAAGAGAAGTATTTTTATGTAAAAATAAAAAAGTTTGCATATCTAAATATTTTATTTATACTCCCGACACTTTAGGTATACGAGGGGGCGTAGCTCAGCTGGTTAGAGCGCCTCCCTGTCACGGAGGAGGTCGCGGGTTCGAGTCCCGTCGCTCCCGCCAGATTTGTTTTTGTGTGGTAGCGCGAGGCTTTGTGTCTATGACCATATGTCTTCCTGCTCCTCCCAGATTTGATTTGGTGAGCCCCTAGTATTCCATAAAGTTTGTTTGGGGTCTTAGCTCAGTTGGCTAGAGCGCCTCGCTTGCACCGAGGAGGTCAAGGGTTCGACTCCCTTAGACTCCACCATTTTTATTTTCTCCTTTTTTGTTTTATGGTAGGCTGTGGAAAAAGACCGCGAAATAAGATCTATATTGTCAGCAAACGACGATCGATCACTGGTGATAAAATTCACAACGCCCAGAAGACGTATTCAAAACTTCTTCGCCGTGAAAAACATGAAGGTAAAACTGCATGGCTCGCGGATGCTATGGTAAAAGCCGTAGCACGCCTCAAGAAAATGGGTCTTTCTAATGTAATCAAAAATTAATATGGTACGCCTCTCTGGATCTCGTCATCGGAAACTTCGTGCGGCTCTCGTACGTATCGAAAAGAAAGTCCGAAAAGCAAAAAAGAAGAAGTAATCAAAAAATCATTTGAAATATACTTCTTTTCCCTATAATACCCCTACTTTTTAATTCCTTTATTTTTCTCTTATGGCTGATTTTCAAAGAACAAAGCCACACGTAAACGTTGGTACTATCGGTCACATCGACCACGGTAAAACAACACTCACAGCTGCTCTTACTGCAGTAGGTGGTTCAGGTGTATCATATGCTGATATCGCTAAAGGTGGTACAGCTCGTGCTGGTTCTGACAAGATTATTACAATCTCAACTTCTCACGTAGAGTACGAGTCTCCTATGCGTCACTACGCACACGTTGACTGTCCAGGACATGCTGACTACGTCAAGAACATGATTACTGGTGCTGCTCAAATGGACGGTGCTATTCTCGTTGTTTCTGCTGTTGATGGTGTCATGCCTCAAACTCGTGAACACGTTCTTCTTGCTTCTCAGGTTGGTGTATCTCGTATTGTAGTATTCCTCAATAAATGTGATATCGCTGATCCAGAGCTCGTTGATCTCGTAGAAATGGAAGTTCGTGAACTTCTCTCTAAATACGGTTTCGATGGTGACAACGCTCCTGTTGTTCGTGGTTCTGCTTTCACAGCTCTCCAAAATCCTACTGATCCAGCTGCTTCAAAAGGTGTTCGAGATCTTCTCGACGCTCTCGACAGCTATATCCCTGAGCCAGTTCGTGAACTCGACAAACCATTCCTCATGTCTATTGAAGATGTCTTCTCTATTAAGGGTCGTGGTACTGTTGCTACAGGTCGTATCGAACAAGGTATCGTCAAAGTCAATGATGAAGTAGAAATCGTCGGTATCCGTGACACACAGAAATCTGTTGTTACTGGTGTTGAAATGTTCAAAAAATCACTCAACCAAGGTCAGGCTGGTGACAACGCAGGTATCCTCCTCCGAGGTATCGAGCGTGAGCAGATCGAACGAGGTCAGGTTATGGCAAAAGTTGGATCTATCAAACCACACAAGAAATTTGAAGCTGAAGTATACGTTCTCAAGAAAGAGGAAGGTGGACGACACACTCCTTTCTTCAAGGGTTACAAACCTCAGTTCTATTTCCGAACTACCGATGTAACTGGTTCTATTGAACTCCCAGCTGGTGTAGAGATGGTTATGCCTGGTGATAACATCAAGTTCCTCGTAGAACTCGGTTGTGGTATCGCTATGGAAAATCAACTCCGATTTGCTATCCGTGAAGGTGGTAAGACAGTTGGTTCTGGTATTATTACAAAAATCCTCGACTAATTATGTCTGCTAAAGCTCCTGCTGCTAAAAAAGCACCAACAAAAAAAGTAACAAAAGCTGCTCCTGTAAAGGCTGCAAAGTCTGAAAAAGTATCAGCAAAAGAATTGAAAACTTCTGGTTCTAAAAAAGAAACTCTCAAGATTTCTGTGAAAGCTTTTGAACATCGTGTTGTCGATGAAGCTGTGAAAAAAATCGTCAGTGCTGCAAAGGATACTGGTTCACAAACTGTCGGACCTATCCCTCTTCCAACAAAGATTGAAAAATTCACTCTCAACCGATCAACATTCGTCAATAAGAATGCTCGTGAACAGTTTGAGATTCGTCGTCACCGACGTCTCCTCCTCATCAATGAGCCTACTCCAGAAACACTCGAGACTCTTCAGAAGCTCAATCTCCCTTCAGGAGTTGGTGTTGATATCGCTATCATTGCTGCTTAATTCCGTTTAATTATTAGTTTATGCCACGTATCTGTGTCTATACATGAAAAACCACTGGAAGTGGTAACAAAGTTTCTCACTCTGTACGTCGTACAAAGCGTAACTTCATGGTAAATCTTCACTATAAGAAAATCCGTGATCCTCGTGATGGTATGATCTACCGTATGAGACTCTCTGCTTCTGCTATTCGAACTATGGCAAAAAAAGGCGTCGTAGCATTTCTCCAGGACTTTGGTTTGTAAGAAAAATCTCAAAAAAGACGCTCCGAAAGGGGCGTTTTTTCTTGCTTGCATACAAATACTCTTATAATCACTTTTGCTTTCAGTTTTTGTGTCCGCGTAGCTCAGTGGAAGAGCAGTAGCCTTCTAAGCTAAAGGTCGATGGTTCGATCCCATCCGCGGACACCATATATGTATCAAAACCTTGCCCAGGTGGTGAAATGGTAGACACGCAGGTTTCAGAAGCCTGTTCCGCAAGGTGTGAGGGTTCGAGTCCCTCCTTGGGCACCATTTTGAAAGATAATCGAACCCGTTGCTACTCGAAGTGAGGTTTACTCACTTCTCCGGTTCGAGTCCCTTCTCGGGCACCAAATACAATGAAAAAAATTTTTATAATTCATGGTTTCGAAGGAAGTCCTAATGGAGGTTGGCGTCCATGGCTTATGCGAGAACTCGAAAAGAAAGACATATACGCCTGCGCACTATCTATGCCAGATTCAGACAATCCTATTTGTTCAGAGTGGATAGCGGAAATTGATAGACATGTTCAGCGTAATAGAGGTGATGAGATATATCTTATCGGTCACTCACTGTGAGGGCCAGCCATTTTACGTTATCTTGAGATTGCCCATGCGCAGAGTATAGCAGGTACCGTACTCGTCTCGTCTCCTTCGGTCAAAAATAATAATAGCAAATTGGATAGTTTCTTAGGTAGAGATTTTGATTTTGAAAAAATAATTTCTTCCTGCAAGACATTTTCCATTATACATGGAAGTAATGATCCACTTGTTCCCCTTGAAAATGCACAATTTCTAGCAAAGATGCTTCATTGAGATTTAATTGTTGTTAACAATGGAGGACACCTGAATGGTTCGTCTGGTTGTTTTGAGCTCCCAGAATGCCTGAAATCACTAGAAAATATGTTTAGCTAATATATCCTCTTCGAACGAGAATAAAGGCTATCCCTGAAGCAATAAAGAGCGCGAAGAATATAATAAGTTCTGGTCAGGTTTGTACCTTTACGCTTTCAGAAAAATCTCCTTCTCCGACGTAGGCACCATTTTTACAGATACCGCGTACTTTGAAGTCTTCAAATATTTTTTGTCCAGCACTCGTATCGACGTTGATGCGATATTTATTTGTTGTAATTTCATCAATCATCGCAAATTGGCCTCCAGCATCTTTTTTGAAGATTTGATAAGTAGCAGCATCATCTTGCTTGTCCCAAGTAATGATGGAGTATGTGGATGTCGTTTTTTCGAATTTTAGTCCACTGATTTTTTCAATCGTACATGTTGGTGCAGCATCGAGAGCGAGAGTGAATGTTTGTTCCCCCGAATTTATAGCTGTTTCTTTTCGGTCTTTATCGAGTGCTATTATGGTTGAGAAATATTCACCAGGTTCGAGGTTTGGTATGTACCATGTGTATTTTCATTCTTCCTTTTTTATCTGACTTTTCTCGTAGGTAATAACTTCTTTGGTATATTTACCAGTCTCTGTGCCATATTTTATTTTAAAATAACTGATGCGATCGAGATCCGGTGTGAGATCAAATGTGAAGCGCCCTTTCTTCTCTTTTGTCGTTTCTACTTTCACATTTTCAAATTTTGCTGTTACTGTTGTGAATTTTGCCATATCCTTCATTTCAGCTTTGACACCGAGTTGCGATTCTACAGCGACATTGGCGCTGAACTCTCCATCAAAAGCAGACGTCTTAAAAACTCCATTATAGGTGCCAAGCTTATTCTTATCTTCTTGGAGGAGGGCCATTTGGTCGCCTACTTTTACCTGTACTGTCTTGAGGTTTTGATCTCCCACGGCTACAAAGTTAATACTTGATCCTGCGAAAAATTCGTCCCCTTCTTTGATGGTAAGGGAGGTGATTTTTGGTGCTTCTGTACTGAATTTGATAGTGGTGGTAGGTGATGTACCGATCACTGCAGCATTACCGTCCAAAACTTCAGCAACAATCGTGTTATCACCCGCTATAAGGTCGTTGAGAGTTGCAGAAAATTTACCATCTTTATCCGTCTGTGTACTGGTTACTTTTTTACCATTGAGAAGGATGTTGATGCTACTCGTCGCTTTTGAAGTACCACTCACGGGGATAGTTTTTGTTGAAACTGTCACCTTATTTACAGGCTCTTCGATAGTAACATCGGCTTTTGTTGGCGGTGGAGTATCCTTATCTACGGCAGTGATTTTTATTGTTTTTGAAACACCGTCCCCTGGTGTATCTATCTCATATACATCGATTTCGTAAGCTCCTGCTTTCTTAATTGTAAATCCTTTTGCAAAGGTGTGTTCACCCTGATCTCATAAGGTAAATGTGTATCATTCGTCCGAAGAAGGCGGCATGGTGATATCCGTATCTGTTCCTTTTCTGACATCAAAATAAATAGTACCTTCGTATGTTGAGAGTTTTTTCCCTGTGGTATCAACAGCCTTCACGCCAATATCAAACGCTTCGTTTACTTTTACTTCTGTTGGCGCTGTAACATCGAAATCCTTCACATCTATGTTCTTGTCGGCTGCGAAAGCCAGAAAAGGTGATAGTTGTAAGAGTGAAAAACACAGAAGAGAGAAAATCGATACAATTCGTCGCATAATTTTTGAAAAATCTTCACTGCCCCTAGACTACTGGATTTACCCTATAAATACAATACTTTCGAGTATAAATATACTTGACGAAATGTAGTATATTGCGTGCATAAAACTATAAACACCGAGCAATTTCGGGAAGCATGAGCTCTATGGATTCTGATAAGGTCGTGTTTTTAGCATTCTGAAGCAACTTTTCTATATTCCAAGATTCCTTTGAAACAAACATATCGAGCGCGGTCATGATTCTTCATTGCTCATCACGCAAAAGTATTATATCCTCGCAGAGAATATCTGGTTGTATAGCGGGTAATTCTCAGGTTTTTTGAGAGATTTTTTGATACGCATCAAATATTTGAGGTAAATATGTCCCCTGTGCAAATCCACCAAAACATGTCACTCCATAATAGCATGCGAGTGTTGTATGCATGAGAAGACCAGAGGGTATAACACGGCCTGCCGAAAGAGCCTCTCAAATATCATCTTCATTCATAGAGAGACAAATTTTTTTATCTCGTGATTCGAGTTTGTCTTCGTTTCTCCAGAGAGCTGTTCTCACGCCATCGTTATTTATATGCCAAAAAAGATATGTTCACCTTTCTCTTTCATGATCAAAACAACAAGATATCCTATCGAAGTATTTCTCTATATCTGATTGCCAGCTTATATTGGTTAGTATGTTTTTTAGTATAGAAGTATCTTTTTTTAGGTGGCAAGAGAGGATTTTATTGACTATTTTTTCACCATCGAGTGATATAAAGGTTGGCATATTCCCATCAAAGATGCTCTCCCATAGAATTTTATTTAAGAGTGTTATTTGCTGGGAATACGTCTTTTGAGAAAGAATTTTCTCCGAAAGGGCATTTTCTTTGAGCCAAAGAGTTATTTTTTGATTGATGTTTCCGGAAAGAGACAATATTTTTTCTACATCTTTTTTCTCAAATGCCCTATGTTCAAATACTGGCAACATCCTTTCTTTTGCTGGGAAAAAGGGGAGTCAATGATACGGTCCATTTTCAGCATGAACGACAAAACCTCGAGGATATGAAGAATTTCCGAGGCTGACATGACTCGTGCAAAAATTCACAATCGCTCTCTGCGGATTGCAGAGTCATCGAAGAATAGCGGACTGGAAAAAAAATGGATGACCAAGAGGACCGTGATGATCGGCTGTTGAAATGCAATAATTTCATGTGAGACTTTCGAGGACGAGATCGCACATTTCTTCGCCGTATGCTTCTCATATATACTCTCAAACATAGGAGAGAAATTCATTTTTCCTTTCGGCTGAGAGAGATCAACGATGGGTGTAAAATTGAGAGGCGTAGTCCCAGAGTGATGTATCTCAAAAATTATCAATTAATTTTTTAAGTGCAGGCGCCCTGTCCATTACATATCGCCACATTTCCGCTTTTGCCGTCATAAAAATAGCATTTATATTCCATTATCATATAAAAAATATCCTACTTTCCAGAAAGAAAAATTCCATAATTTTGATTTCATATAAAAAGGGCTATACTTTTGTCATGACTCCTCTCAATTCTCTCGATGTCCTTATCATCGTATCCACTATCGTTATCGCTGGTGTAGGTCTCTACCTCATCATCATACTTCGTCGTTTTGCTCATATGTCTCGTGTAGCCGATCGCTTTGCTCAGACTGTTGAGAAATTTCAAGATGCCTTTGCAATTATTGATAAAATACCGACTGACATAGTTCGTCGGGTGACTGATCATCTACCATCTAAGAAAAAATAATATGAAACAAATACTCCAGGGCATTGCTTTTATCCTGATTGTTATTGGTTGTTTTTGGGTGGGCATGAAGTGGTGAGCTATTACACCAAATGGTGCCACATCTCAACATCCGACTACTCGTCCGCCAGTTGTTATACCTACAGTTCCGGATGTTCCAGCTGTTATATCCTCTGAAGTGGAGTCGCCAAGTGCTCCTACACCTACGCAGTCGGTTTCAGGAGTCGTAGATAATGGTGAAAAAGTCGACCTTCCTCTTCCTAAAAATGATAAAATAAATCACTACGAAAATACTCATTTTGGTTATGCCTTTGATGTACCAGTGAATGTGTATTATTCAGGATTTGGCGGGCAGGGAAGTGCTCTCCATACTGTTGGGATAGCAAAAGATGTTCCTGATACTTTTGCCGATGCTGCTATTCGCATATATTTCTATGGTAAAAAAATCCCTTCAGAACTTCAAAATACTTCAAAATACGAAGATCCAGCCGGAAAGTATGTGCTCATTCTTTTGAGTAATCAAACTGCTGTTCGTGTAGAGGCTAATAATATTGCTCATCCAGTTGTACAAAAGATTGTACAGACTATCGTTGCTCGATAGTTTATAGATGCTTATTTTTGTGGTTCTAATGATTTCCAGATGCCTTCAAACATAGTTTTTTGGAGGTCAGTTAGAATCGTATTTTGTACTTCCAGAAGCTTCGTATTATCTGTATAGGAAGCAAAATACTTATGGAAATATTATCTGTGTCCAATGCCAACAAGTACAAGATATAAAAACCCCTGCGAGCTGCAGGGGGTTTTATTATGAGGATATTTTTTCTATCCAATCTTATTTCTGATCCAGATAGTGAGAGGATTACAGATGTATTTGACCACACAGAGACTGACGATGATGCCCAATACGGTCATTTGGCCGAATCCTTTTACCAGACTGACGCCCATCCACCAGAGTACGAGACCAACGAGGAGGCCTGTCAGGTTACTGTCCCAGACTGCTGACCATGCTTCGCGGAAGCCTAATTTGAGTGCTGTAGGTACGTCCTTTCCGTGATCGAGAAAGTCTCTCACCCTCTCTAGCAGCAAGATATTACTATCGATAGCAACACCCAGAGAGAGAACTATACCAGCAACACCCGAGAGAGTAAGGGTGACTCCCATAACTCGCACTAATGCAAGAAGAATAACAACATAGATAATCAGAGATGCCCCTGCGACGACCCCAGCCATTCTGTATCTCCAGAATAAAAATACACAAATAACCACAAGACCAATAATACCGCTCACGATCAGTTGTTTCAGTGAGGTTTGTCAGAGATTTGGCCCAATAGTGTGCTCACTATGTTCATAGATGCCCACTGGTACTATACCTTCATTTATTTCTTTACTGAGGCTTGTTGCCCATTTTTTACTGTCTGGTTCGCCTCCAGAGGTGATGATAGCATTACCATCGATTCTCGCAGACACACGAGGAGCTGTGAGAAGTCGATTGCCGAGAAATATAGCTATGACGCCGCCAGCATTTTTCTCGGTGATATCGCCAAACATCTGCTTACCTGTTTCATCAAAAACGAGGTTAACTATATACTGTCCTGTTGTTGGATCCGGGCTTGGCATGGTATTGATGAGGTGTTTTTCATCGAGTACTTCTCCATTTTTTCCAAGAGCAGCCTTGAATCGGAGGGGTTCTTTATCAACGAAAAGTAATTTTGCATCGAGAGGAGTATCTTCATTTACGAGGCCATCATTGAGTGATTCAAGAGAGATAAAGCCATCACCCTTTCTCGTTCCGAGAGTAATGTCAGTTACTTTACCAATAAAAGTATTTCCAGTCATTTTTATATCTTTTCCAAGGGTTGTTTTGAGGTTTTTGAGAGTAACGGTACCTCCGGTCAGAGCGCTGATTTCTCCTTTTTTCAGAGAAAATACATTTTCATAGGTATCGGCCATTTTTCCAGCAAATGAATCAAAAGGATCTTTTTTATTAAATTCTCTTTCTATGCCAGCCATGACGCTTCCTCGTTTTTTCAGTATTTCCTGAAATTCGTTTTCTGGGCGAGGTTCTTTGAACTGGATTTTGACGACTTGGCCAATGACTTCTTTTGCTTCTATGATAAATTGCTCATCTTTTTTTTGTCTTTCTGTTGCAGAAAGACGATCATTTTCACTCGGTGTAGGGATTTGTACGATAATATGCGTTTCATCTCCATAATAGGCCGTATTGAGCGTTGGTTCAGTTGTACCGATACGACGTACACGTCCATCAAGGATTGTCTTCATATCTTCTAGAATTTGAGTCTTTCGCTCTGGCGTGAGGCCTGGCGTATTACTAAAATCGACCAGATAATCGAGCTCGACACCACCATGAAGGTCGAGACCGAGTTTATAGTCGTCGAGATAAGTATCCAGTTTTTCAAATCCGACATTAGTCCAAGGGATGGCAGCCCAAAGTGATGCTACGATGATAAGGGGGAGAATAATTTTTTTCATAAGATTTATATATTAGTGCCGTCGAGGTCGAGACTGCTATCGATTTTTACTTCTCTTTCTGGTTTTTCTGGTTCTGTATGACCAGTTGGCATGACTCATTCTTTGAGTGATATATGGAGCTCTCGGCCTCTTTCTCCATCGATACTTTTAGTTGCTATATCTGTGTATTTTTCACTGATATAAGCATGAACTTGTTTTCGTTCATATCCTGAAAGATCATAGACGACCTGATCAATACCATTTTTATGAGCGAGTTCTACCTTTCGATCGATGATAGAAAAAAGCCTTTTTTGTTTTTCAGCGAGATAATCATTTATTTCGAGATGTATAAGACAGTGAGTCTGGAGTTTATTTTCTGCCATTTGCATGAGAAGTGCCTGAGTTTCTTCGAGTGTTCTGCCGTGAGGACCAATCAGAAGTGGCGAATCTGTTGTTGATATCTTGATAACATATATATGTTTTTCAGCATCTTGCGTCTGTATCTCAAGTCCAGAAAACTCGATACCGAGTGATTCGAAAAACCCTTGAGCGAGCTCAGTAAGTATGTGAGTTGTATCCATAAAAGAAAATTAATGGTGATTATTCGAATGATGACCATGGCTCTCGTCTCAGTGACCCCCTCCCCCATGATGTCCTCCATGACTTGCATGTTCTGCATTTTCACGGAAAACTGAGTACCAGAGAGACTCCACAAAGAGCTCAATCACAGCGTTCATGGCTGAGACTATAATCAAAAAAGCAAAATATACCAGCCCTATAAACATAAAAACTCACTGTAAAAATACAGGTCCGAGCCCAAGAGCCACAAGCCAACTCATAATAAAGGGGAGCAAAAATATACCAAATAAGAGAATGATCTCTCGGAGATAGACAATCAGAAGTGAGATGAATATGCGAAGAGTGACGTTTATGTTTTCGAGAGTCATTCCGAGGGAGAGACCAAGTGCTTCAAATACGCCAGTATCATTGAGCATGATATAGTATCTCGCATATTCAAAGAGAAAACGCGTAATAATCAGTGCGACGACAAATATGCCTGCCATAGTGAATATGATTCACCAGTTACCGCTCAGGAGCCTGTATCCCCAGAAAAATATATAAAATATATAAACTGGTTTTGACCAGAAGAGAAGGGAATGATATTCTGCGAGTTTTATGGATTTTCTCCATCCAAAATTGAGTGCTGACATCATCCGATATTCTCTTTCATTTTTATTGTTAAATGCGCGGATGAGATAGATAAGACCGGCATTAAAAATATTTTTGATCAGAAAATTCACGAGAAAATAAAAGAGACCTATAAAAAGGAGTCCAGATATAAATGTCGTTCCGTGATGTCAGAGGAGATTTCTGATAGCCGCTAAAAGCCATTCAAAGAAATCAGATTTCTTTCCCATGACATCGAGCCATACATATCCTATCTGGTAGATCAATGTTCCGGAGAGAATAATGGTATCGAGAATAGACCCAAAAAAGTTAAATCTTCGAATTTTTTGTCCATTAAGGGTGACCTGCCAGGCATGAACTAGGTGCTTATATATTGGAGAAGAGTTCATTTTTTAGCCACAGAGAAAATCATGCAAAAGTTTTTGGATCTTTTGATCGTTTGTATCATTTTTTGAAATAACTATTTGAGATTATTTCGACGAGAGTTTCTCTTCCTGGGAGAAATTCCGGAAGTGTCAGGCCGAGAACAGTGTCTTTTGATTTTATATATTCGTATGGTGCAGCCAGAGGGAAAATGACGTGTTCTTGTTCGAGGATTTTTTGAGCACTTGTTTCGAGTGATCTGAGTTTATCTGGTGAATTTGTATAGAGTTGTTCAGAAATGCGCTCCATAACAGTATCAAGAGAGGTATTGCGTATTCGAGATATATTGAATCATTCTTTGACTTGGCCAGAGTGAAAAAAGGGGAGTATGTTATAGTGAAAGAGTCATAAATTTATACCAGAAAGAACTATGTCATAATTGAAGTCAGGGTTTTGAAGATTCTTTTTTATGTCAGAAACCGACATAGTCATAACTTGTGTCTCGCTTCAGAGTTCTTGGAGCTTTTCGGAAATTTTTTGAGCTACGGTGTCCAAGAGTGGCACATCGGCTTGTACAATAATGGTAAATCTGAGAGGTTTACCGCTTTTGTAGAGTTTTTTTGGGTCGAGATTCTGTACGGGTACCTCTATAGTAGCTGGTTTTTCGACCGGAGCAGGCTCTACGCTTTTGAGCCATTCGGTTTGCATTTTTTTGAGTTCCTCGGCGTCTGCATTGTAATAGAGTGTGAGAGTTTCCTGGTCTATTATTTTTGTACCAACACCGTAAAAGACAACCTTATAGGTATTTTTACCATCTACGATATTTTTAAACGTTTTTTTTGCGTTATAGACGAATTGTTTTCTTCCGAAAGCAAAGTTTTGAAGGTTGTAATCATTGATAATAACTCTCCGTGTTCCTTTTGGTACCCTACCTCGTATTTCTACTGTTTCTGATGAGGCAAAGCCCGGAGTCACTGAGCTTGGATTGGTAAAATACTTGAGAGGTTTTTGAAAATCAGCGAGCGTGTGCTCTACTGGCGTTTGTTCTGGTGTTTTTGCTGGTGCGGCGCCTCCAAAATTGTATCCGAGATTAAAGACAGCATTGAAAAAGAGGCTCTCAGTCGACTTTCGAGGACTATTTGGTATTTCTCCGAGAAATATGTTTTCTTCTGGAAGTAGGGCGTCATTTTTTTCTATTTGTAGAGTGTTGAAAATATCATTGAAAATAGCTGTTCTAAGGGTGTTTGGAATAGTGGTACTATTCATAAATATACTGTAGAGAACAGGGCGGATATATTTAGATACCTTTCATGAGGCAAATGATGTATCAGAGAGCTTTATATCACTATCGATCACGTCATCAACTGAGTTTTCATCTTCACCAAAACCAAACCGTATCTGATCGAAATAGTGTATAGTATCAGCATCGCCTTTGAAGTATTGATTTTGCTTGATGAGAATCGTCCCACGAGTTTGATCAATCGTATCAAGTATATAAGGACCGTTGAATGAGAAGGTGGATATATCACTATTAGTCTCAAAGTGTGATATGTCCTTTTTTCGAAGTATAGGTAAAAAGAGAAGATCAAGGGAGGATACATCGTTCGTTTTAAAGTGGAATACTATATCTCACTTATCCTCATCTACACTCAAGAGAGAAAGACGATTCTTCATAGTCTCGCTTCTGGTATTTGTCGAGAAAAAAGAGTAGGTATTTATGATATCAGCTACTCCGACACTTGCGCCATCATTCCAGAATGCGTTTTGTTTGAGTGTACAGCGGATAGTCGGGAAAGTATCGAGGCCACAACTAGCTATATCTCAGACTATTTTCTTTTCTTTTACAGAATACTTGAGTATTCCGCGATAGAGAAAGTGAAGTACTGTATCATTCGAATTGTTATCAAGTTTTGTGTCTACTGAAAGTACATCGAGAGAAGGGAATTTTCCAACAACACCTATATTGATGGTGCCGCCAGCTATCGGATATGTCTCTGCATCATTGTAGAGATAGAGTACGACGATATGTGCTGATAAAATCAAGCAAAAAAACCCCACGAGAACGAGGAGGTATTTTTTTATTTCAGAATAAACACTCATAAGTGTATTAGTTGATGATGACTAGATGAGAAAAGACGCCGTACATGCACCGACAAAAACAACTGCACAAATAATTGTAGCTATATGGAGAGTTTTTGCTGGTCCTCTCTTTTCAATAGGGGCCTGAAGGGTTCCTGTGAGAGTGACATTGAGACCGCCATCTTTTACCTGGAGAAGTATGAGTGCGATGAGAAAAATAGCTGATACGAGAATAATAATTGTCATAAGGGGAATAAAATACCCCGAGAGTCTAATAAAAAGTGTTTTTTTTGCAATCTTTTTTGCAATCCAAGAGAAAGTATGGCAGTATACTTATGTCTATGAAAAAACTCTTTTTTACTTTTTTCGGCTTTCTCCTCTCTGTCGCATATGTATCTGCAGAATGATCTATTACAACCCAAGGTATAGGGAAGTCGACTTATACACTCAATGTTACTAAAATGTTCCCTTCATACCGAAAGATCCCCTCTGATAAGGGTATCGACAATATTTCCGACTATGTTATCGGTATGATACCAACTATGACGACCTTGATAGCTCTCTGAGCTACTATTATGGTTATCCTGGGTGGATTTTATATGGTAACTGGCGGGGCAAACTCTGAACAGACCGAAAAATGAAAATCAATACTCAAAGATGCCATATTTGGTATGATTATTGGTCTTCTCGCTTATGTTATTATCGTTACTCTATGAAATATATTGGATATCTAACATCGACTTTCTTCGTCCTGGGGAACGCTTTTGCAAAGGTAAAAGATTCTCTTCCAGACAGTAATCATGGACTTCCCGGTCAGAGCATCACTCCAGGCGCTGATGAAAAGGGTTTAAGCACATTTTTTTCTACGGTTGTGAGTATGCTTCAGGATTTCACAGCAATTGCGGCTGTTTTGGGCGTCTGCATAGTTGGAATTATGTATATCATGTCTCGTGGAGACGAGGAAAAGACAGAAAGTGCTAAAAACTATATGGTAGCTATATTGATAGGAGTTGTGCTCGCATTTACAGCGTGGGCTATCATATCATTGACGAATCTCCTCCCTTCTTCTATCCAACTCTAGTTATGAAAAAAATCCTCCTCTTTTCACTGACAATTATTAGCACCTGTGGATTTTTGAGTTATCCATCGCTTGCTCAGAGTGACCTCACGCAAGAGGATTTGACGAACCGTATACAGGTACTCATTCCGAATGCTGGCTCTACGAAACAGGACCTCAACTATGTTGATATTGCTAAGGAAATACAGTATTGGATTTTTGTTTTTATCGGGATCATAGCGGTTGCTTATATCATCTATATTGGAGCCAAATTACTCTGGGCTCCTGGAAATACAGAAGAAATGACCTCTTCTCTCAAATCACTCGCCTATGTGGTAGTTTGATTGGCGCTCATACCTTTCGCCTATTTTATCATAGATTTTATCAAAAATATCCGTCTCTAATATGAAACGCTTTTTTCTCATTATTCTTCTTGCTACTACGTGTCTTTTTGCCAGCGTATTTGCTGCCTCAAATTGTAATTTCACTGGTGCAGAATCAAAAATTGATTTTAAAAACTGTAATCCATCAATTGGTATAAAAACAGACCCAAATATCGAGCTTTCTGTGGTTAAAGAGGGGTCAAATTTTACTGAAATTACCGCAGCAGTTATCAAACGAGTACAGACATTGACAGCTATAGTGGCTATCGGAGTTATAGTGTGGATAGGTCTCATACTGGTACTACCAGTCAGTGCTGAAGCAAAAGAAAATGCTAAGACAAAGATATTTTCTGTGGTTATGGGTTTTCTCATCATGATTGGCGCAACGCTTATTATTCAGGTGATTATTAATTTTGTGTATGATATATTTCAATAAAAAATCATTTTTTGCTCCATTTTTTGCGGTCTTTTTTGGTGTCATGGTCATCATGGGTTCCGGACAAGCACTTATTGGGACACTACGATGGTATAATCCAAGCGAAGAAGAGCATGAGAAAATGGGTACAACTCAAATATATGTTGCTACAAAAATTCCTGAAAAGCCCCATTTTACTTCACTTTTTCTTCCCCAGGCAAATCAAGAAGATGTAGGCACTTACTTTTCAGCAAACAATAGTGATATACAGAATGCACTTCAGACCGTATCTCCTGACAAAGCTCAGAAAATCGTCGTACGTATAGAGCAAATGACTCAAAATACCAATATTCAAGTTCCTGAGATGCCTTCTTCAACGATTGATAATTTTCAGACTCCTGTTGTCCTCGAAGTTCGTCCAGATTCTGCGAGTATTCCAAGAGGTTATGATTCTATGATTGATAGAGTCGTGGCTGGTAACTATTTTCGAGAGACGCTCTGGGATTTTCCTATTATCATTGATACCGACCGTACGAGCCCTCGAGGTCAAGTCAGCAATGAAATGGTGACTCTTTCTGGAAAAATCCAATCTCTCACTGAGGTTGGAAAAGTCCTCGTCCATGAGCTCGGTCATATGGTGGATATTTATTTCCTTACTTCTAGTGGCCTCAGTCCCGATCCTTCAAAATCATTTTATACTATTTCATGGTCTGAGCCGAGTGTTATAAAGGCAAATATGAGCTCTACCGCATTTGTGTCTGGATATGCTGCCACGAATCAGTATGAAGATTTTGCTGAATCTTTTGCGATGTACGTGTTTCACAATTCGGCTTTCAAGGCTCGTGCAAGCAAACAGCCATATTTACAGAAAAAATATGATTTTTTACACGAAAAAGTTTTTGGAGAATACTTCCAAAATACAGCCTACGAAGTCAGTCCTGTTCCTGCAAAAATTTGGGATGTCACAAAAGTCGTCGTGCGTGCAAATGCACTCGATAGTATTTTCACCGTTCTTCACGAGATTTTGAGAGACAGATATCTCTAATTGTTGTAGATGTGAGCGAGATTTTGAGAACATGCCCCTTCACTCTTTGGACAGGTATAGACTCTTTTCGGTATTCTCAGATCTATATACGTGAGGCGAGAGAGTACAACATTTCCTTTATCAATAAGGGTTTTGAGGGTATCCACTTCGCCCTGACCACTTTCAAGAGAAAATATACAATGAGTCCCGCCCGTCACTATGTGAAGTTCCTTTTCTTGCTCATAAAATCGGAGTTCATCGATTGGAAGAGCAGAGAGCGCTTGTTTCCACGAGTTGAGAATAAGACGAATACCGTACATGTCTTCATCCATAATGGGTGTTTTTTTCCCAATATTTGGATCCTGTACGAGGTGGAAAATCTGGAGCGCAGGAGCTTCTACTTCAGGAATGTCGGGTATGAGTTGCCCATTTTCTGTTAATAGAAACCGTTCTTCACCAATAAAAGCCCTGTAGGAAGGAGGAAAGGATGATATCACGACTCGCATGCCATCGGGCAGGATGAGACTTTTTTCGACAGAGGCTATGTGTCGTACATTTTCTGAGAGAGATTCAAAGACATCCTGAGTGGAAATAGAAAACACATTTTTCCCCGCAAAATCGCGAAGGAGTGATTCGATAGCACCGCGATCAAAAACTGGCTCTGGCTTGAGTACAACTTCTATTCTATCGGCCTTGAGTGTAAAAATAGGCGTCGCAAAAAGGACAAAAAATCCGAGTATAACTAATCATCCAATAAATAACCATCAAACTGTTTGTAGATAGTTTTTGATCCACAGATAGGTATTTTTTATTATTTGAATTGATGATGTCTTGTTCGTTCTTGTTTTTCTGAGCGTCTTTTCTGGGCCATGAAATACCTTGGTTGATATTGACCAGCCCGTATCTTCTCGTTGTATTTTTTTGGGTTTGAGTTTTTTCTTCCAGAGACGCATATTAGATTTTTTTGGTTTGAGAGAGCATGACAATGAGACTGATACCTATAAAAAATGCCGTACCGAGAAATGTGCGAATACTGGTAGAGAGTAAAAAACCACCAATAACAGGGCCAATAATCATCGTAATAGAACCGATAGACCCGAGGATACCATTGATACCACCAGCCTCTTTTTTATCTGTATGGGCGATAATTTCTGTCGTATAAAATGCCCCAATAAGTGATGAGAGCGGAGATATACCAAGCCAGAGAATGACAAATACAGTCCAATTGTGTACAAACCCCATCAAAATAAAGACAATTATACCCACGATATGGAGCCCAATGATACTCGCGTATGGGGTGAATTTTTTTGTCCAAAATCTCGAGAAAAGATAACCTTGATTTATGGCTATGAGCACGCCCTGAATGGCTAAATAATAGCCTATATCTTCACCAGGTACACCAAAATACTGGCTAATAGCGAGAGTCATCACAGCCTGAAAGAGAAATATGCCAGTATTGAGGATGAGGTATGACCAGAGGTATCTCGATATCTGCTTCATGCTAAAGTATCGTATAAATGGTGCTGCCAGATTGAGAGATATTTTGACTGTTTTATCAGGAGTATGAGTTTCTCTATACTGAAAGGCTATTGCGATAACTTCAATAGCTGAGAAGAGGGCTCCAAATATAAAAATTGTTTGAATATTTGTGAGCTTCATAAAAATAGTACCGAGAAGAGGACCGATGATAAAACCAATACCGAAAATTGCTCAGAGAAGTCCGAAGTTTTTATTCCGCTCTTCGGCAGTCGGCGATATGTCTGCGAGGATAGCCTGGATAATACTGATATTGCCACCAGTGAGCCCATTGACTATACGGGATGCTATATACCACCAATAATTCTGAGTCACAAGGAGAAGAAGGTAGGAGAGACATGTTCCGATAACACAAACAATGAGTGGTTTTTTTCTCCCATATTTATCGGATAATCGTCCTAGAATAGGAGCACTAAAGAACGCACAGAGAGAGTAGATAGCGATACCCAGACTAATCATCGTTCCAGGAGTGAGATATACTTCTTGACCCCATATGACTCATGTCCATGGACTCATATGGTAAAATGTCCGCATTGTATCGAAAGCGGGAATCATAATCCCGATACTGATGACATCGAGAATGAGGACTCCAAAGATGATGAGGCGAGAACTTTTCATAAGCAGCATGATATAAAAAAGACCCGAGAAGGCAAAACGCTTTCGAGTCTTTTATTTTTTCTTTTTTTAGAGTTTTTTTAACTCATCCTCAGCTTTCCTCGTTTTGTCTTTTTCTTGTTTGCTTTTGAAATCTGAGATTTCTTGTTTTAGGAGAGAGAGTTTCATACGTACTATTTTTCCATATACATCAAATATCCTATTCCATTCTGCTAGATATTTTTGTCCATCACTCCCGAGTCTATCTGTCAGTTTGATCATTCTGATGTGAGCATTAGTTATGGATTCTTCGAATGCTTTATCAGATGGGAAAAACAGTTCTTTTTTTCCTGGATTAACGACATTTCCTTCAAAGGCTTTTACTGATCGGAGCAGGGGTCATATTTCTCGAGATGATATTTTTCCTTCTTGTTGTCGCTTTTTGACGATATCATGTATATTGTCTATACTCTGAAAGTTGCGAAAAATAGTATGAATTTCTCGGATTGAATTTTCGTGAGATGTATCGATGTTATTGCCCATATTAGATAATTTTAGTTGATTGAGAGACTGTTCATTTCAATAAGAGTAACAGTGCTGACTTAAGTGCATCAGATTCTGCTCCTTTGATTGGTATAGCATTTTTTCCTAATTCTACGACGAATTCCTGAAGGATGGAATTTGTATCAATTTTGATTATTTCTGATTTCATTTTTTGACGTACATCATCGGGAGTATCTGCTGGCAAATCTTTTTCGACTTCTTGCCATACCAGTTCTCATTTAATTGCTTTAGTTCCATTTTTGATAGTCATTTTTATTATTGATGCTCCGAGTTTTTGCGTGAGATATTCTGCGAGTTTTTTTCCAATTTTTGGTCCTAGAGCTCCTGCCAATGACTTGACTCAAGGTATTTTTGAAAAATACCCTGCAACTACGTCAGATCAAAAAGATGTTCAGAGAGCAAGAAGGACATCATCTACTGATTTTTCTCACGTGGCTATATCTCCGACTCCTAGAATTGAATCAAATCCTGCTCCAGTGGCAGCCACAGCGACAGGATTTCCACCGGTTTCAATCGCTACAATTCCTTTTCCTATCTCTTTCGCAATGCCGTGAATTACTTTAGCACCTTTTATTCCATTTGCCGCCTGTCTTTCTGTGTCTGCGATGAGTTTCCCTATAGCATTCCTGTGACGTGTATAGATATTGTAATCTGGTTGTATAATCCCTGTATAATTTGGATTATTTATGAGTGCCTTATTGGCCGTTCGAACTCTTTCATATTCCACCAATAATTCTTGTTGGGCTTGTATTGCTGCATCAATAGATTCATTGAAATCTGTTCCTAAATCCCACATTACTTTTTGTTCTGAAAGTTTTTTGATAGTTTTCTGACTTTCGGCAACCTGCCGTTCCATAAAATCTATTTGTTTTTCGAGGGCCTCATTTTGCTCTAAACGCTGGAGTTCTTTTTGGAGTCTTACAGCCTCTTTTTCATCTAGGTGCACTTGATAAGCAGACTGAAGAGCCTTTATTTTTTCACTCGCAACTTGGGAAAAAACTTCTCCAACATCATTATTTGATATGTTCTCAATTACCACTACAAGTTGTTCTACTGTAAAATTGGGGACAATTTTCTTTAATTCAGTAATTGGTACCTTCTTGAGTGCATCAGCTAACTCTTTACCCTGAAGCTGTTGCAGTTGTTCTGGATTAATTTTAGATTCTCCATTTGATTGTTCTGAGAATTTTTCATTACCCATAGAACTATTTTAGAGTGTTCCGACGACGTTTTTGAGGAGAATCTCCCGATCAGCAGGGAATTTCATATTTTCGAGAAGGGCTACGACTGAAGCAAAAATCTGATATTGACCACCCTCATAGACAAAACTATTTCCTGTGAATTTCATGGGGTCAAATTGCGAAAACATCCCTTTAAATGGGGTGTTTTTTGGGACAATAGGGATTATACCAGCGAGGATGCACGCAGTAATACGAGCAGGACTCGTATGACTATCAGAAACGAGAAAATCACACCCTTCGAGAAATTCTTCATCGAAATCGTGGACACTCTTTATGAGAGAGCTCTTACTTGCTGTCTTCCCAGTAATAAAGACAGCTATGCCGAGGTCAGCAAGCCCCTGAATCACAAAATCACGAGTTTTACTATCGTGGAGATCGATACATGAGACATATCGTGTGGTCTTTGGGAGTTTGTATTTCCCGAGAAGTTCCTTTTTTGCGTTGTTTTTGCGAGCAATGACGCGCTCATTGCGGTCAGTAGAATAATTGTTGGATGGCATATAGGTACATCCTACCATGCATTTTTTTCTGATGCAAAATATTCATGGGGTCTATACGCTTGACAGGACCTTACTTTGAGCTGATTTTTATACTATTTTTCTTCCTTGAAGCCTTTTTGTCGTATTTCTGCTGCTAATTCTTGTCCACCACGACGTGCGATAATACCCTTATCCATCATAACAACTTGATCCACCTGAAAGCTTTCAAGGATTTCAAAATAATGTGTGATAATAATGATACTGGTATCTGGACCACTGCACTCAGAGAGCATCTTCGCGACCAGCTTAAATGCATCGAGATCGAGACCAGAATCTATCTCATCCAGTATTATATAGGTAGGTTTCAGGAGTTTGAGTTGTAATACCTCGAGTTTTCGCTTTTCACCACCAGAGAAACCGACATTGAGATCACGTTCCATAAATGATTCAGGGATATCGCAGCTCGCAAGAATAGGTTTTAGGAATCGAGAAAAAAGCATGGGGGAAAGTACATTTGTACCAGGTGCGATACGAGGAAGATGGAGATTGTAGATAGTTCGGAGGTATTCACTCACTTTGATACCTTTTATCTCCGTGACATTTTGAAATGAGAGAAAAATACCCCTGAGAGAGCGCTCTTCTGGCGCCATTGTGAGAAGATTTTCCCCGTCGAGAGAAATAGTTCATTGAGTTACTTCATAGGCAGGATTGCCCATGATGATGCTCGCGAGTGAAGACTTTCCAGAGCCATTCTTGCCGAGGATGCAGGTATTTTTTCCTGTTTCGAACGTCACATCGATACCGTGAAGTATTTCTGTATCAGCGACGGATGCATGTAAGTTCTTGATTTCGAGCATACTATCCAATCACTGCTTTAAGAGCTATCTTCGTCCATTCTTCCCATTCAGTCTCAGGGTTTTGCATCATCTGGTGGAGCTCTTCTGGCGTGTAGAATCATTCATTGACTACTTCTTCGCTTCATTCTGCGGTTTTGGAATCTGTATCGATGACGTAGAGAACTCCGATGTGGACTTTACTGACCTCATCTTTTTCACTATTGATATATCCAATAGGATTCACAGAGAGGATTTTTCCGTGCAATGTGATCTCTTCTTCGAGTTCGCGGAGAAGTGAATCAGCGAGGATATCACCTGCTTCATCTTCTTTTTCGATATGACCACCGATACCACACGCCCATTTACCAGCGAGACGAGTCTCGTGCGCTTCTGTGCGTTTCTGACCTCGTTGATAGGCAAATATTTTCCCTTCAGTATTGCGGATAATAGCGTAGGAAATAGGCTGTTTTATGGTGAAATCCATCTCAGCATCACCACGGCGTGTATAGCCAAAATTTGAGAGGATGATGCTACGCATATCCCGCTCGGCATGAGGAATAAAACCCTCTGTATGAATACCGTCTGGAAACAGTGCAGTATTTGGCACAGTAACGATAAGTGTGTCGAATTTGTTCATAGCTGAAATGTATAATTAATTATGCAAAAGTAAACTTATTTTACAAATCCCGTTCCACAGGAAACCCCTGACTTTTGAGCATATTTCTAATTGTATCTCCATAGAGTACTCCAGCACAAAAATGAGTATGATAGTGCTCTACACTTCTCGTATCAGGTCTGCTTGGCGTTATAGTTTCACGAGTAAATGAGAAATATTCTTCACTTTGGTAATAATTCTTCACCCATGAATGAATGTCCTCCATTTCTGCCCAAACTGCTGGGCTAAATTCGCTGGCATGGACATGATGTTCGTAGGGAACAGCCATTATATGCTCTTTTGTTCCTGTGTAAGGGTATTTATTTTGTACGATCATCCAGTATTTTCATTTCCAGAGTACAGGCGTCGAAAATCTTTCTGGCTCACAAAAAGGACAATCTTCTCGACCAATAAATTTTCTGTCTCAGAGGATTTTTTTGTATTCGTCGCGAGAGCTAATTATTGTCATTGTTGTGAATAATTATGTCTGATTTTGATATATCCAGCTCTTGTTCGATTGGAAAACCTTGATTTTGGAGCATTTTTCTGAGATATTTCCCTTGGAGTTCTGCGCCAATAAACTGCATATGATAGTGTTTGATGCTTTTCGTAATCGTTCCATGCGTTTCACGGCAAAAGGAGAAATAAGGCTTTTCTCAGAAGAATTTTTTTACTTCTTCGTGGACCTGTGTGAGCTCTGTTACTTCTTCCTTGGTAAATTCTGTAAAAAACTCCTTGTGCACACGAGGAACCGCCATGATATGCTGATCATTGCCAGTGTAGGGGTATTTATTGTAGAGAATGATCCAATGTTCTCATTCCCAAATAATATGATTCTTATTTCCTTCAAGGTCACAAAAGGGGCACTCATGGGTTTCAAGAAGTTTTCTATCGCCGAGAAAATTGTAATAATCTTGTCGTGTACCGAATTGTACCATATTAAAAATATGAATTAGATTCCGAGTAATCGTTTCAAATCAATCTCTTCGAGATTGTCGATTTTCTCCACAAATGCATCATCGTGGCTGACCATGATTATACCGCCCTCATACTCATTGAGAGATTCTGCTATGACAGGGAGGTGGCGGAAATTGATATGATTGCTTGGCTCATCGAGGATAAGGAGATGTGGTTTTTGGAGGACAAATCGAGCGTAGCAGAGGAGACCTTTTTGGCCTTCTGAAAGTGCGTAGATAGGATTTTTTAAGAGGTCGCCTATGAGGAGAAATTGTGCTGCGGTTTTGTAGACGTCTTGATCAGTGCATTCTGTGGTGACAGAATGAAGGGAGTCCCAGACTGTCATATTCATATCGAGAGCATCGAAATCCTGACTGTAATATCCGATAGACACTTCAGGTGTGATAACAGCATCTTCATCTTGTCCGCTCGTGAGTCGCTTGAGGAGAGTGGATTTGCCAATACCGTTTGGGCCTTTGAGGATATAGCGTTGATTTTTTTTCACCGTAAGAGAGAAGGGAACATGGACGACGTCATGCGTCAAAGGGCTCATGAGAGAGAGGCTATTTATCTGTACGATAGGCCCGATAAGGTTTGGAAACTCTATCGTAAAATGAGGGATAGTTTTATCGTCTTTTCGTACAGCAACTTTGTTTTCTTCTGCTTCTTCGACATCGTCACGGAGTTTACTCGCGAGTTTACGCATCTTACCTCCTTTGTTTGAGAAGAAGTTGATTTTATCTTTTGAATCCTGGATTTCTTTTTCCATACGAGCATTTTGCATGCGCTCTTTTTCTATCTGCGCCGCGATTTGATCCACGACGTCATAATAGTTTCCCCAGTATTGTTCGACGTTTTGACGCTGGACATTGAGGTAGAGGACACCATCCGTAAACATATTGAGAAAATCCGCATCGTGTGAGATAACCACGACGGTTTTTTCGTAGGTCAAAATAAAGTTGATGAGATGGCTGATGCCAGCTGTATCGAGATTATTCGTTGGCTCATCGAGGAGGAGAATATCTGGTTCCTGGATAAGTGCATGTGCAAGGAGGAGGCGAGCTTGCTGACCGCCTGAGAATTGTTTGAGTGTTTTATCAAGCTCGGCGACGAGGTTTACTTCTTCGAGAACGGTTGCTATTTTTTTCTCGATTTTTCCATCTGGATTTTTGAATGCTGTAGCGAAATATTCTTTTACTGTGAGATGCATCTGGTCACGAGGGATAACCTGACGTGCGATAGCGACGGTTTTTCCTGGCACGAGATTCATCTTGCCTGATTGGAGCTTGAGCTCACCCATAATGATTTTGAACATCGTGGATTTACCAGCGCCATTTTGGCCCATGATGGTGATCTTGGTATTTTCACGAATAGAAAAATTCGCTTCATTCAAAATGACGCGTTTACCGTCATTGAAGGCAAAAGAAGCTTTATCGAAACTGAGGATAACAGGGGAGGCGTAGGACATGCGGAGAGTATAGGAAAAATGGTCAATAATCAACTTATTCCCATCACCGTCATTCCAGCCAAGCGAGTTTACGAGCGCGAGGTGGAATCCATGACAGCGAGATTCTTTTCTTTTACTTTTTCTGCAAAAAGTAACAAAAGTAGGGAAGAGTGAGTGAATCTCACTCTGGACGGGAGCCAAAACTCGCTTTCCTGTTTAGCATCTTATTTTCTGTATTCATGACGCTCAAACAGCTGCTCCCCTAAAAACCTGTTTCTGATATGCAAAAATTATGCTTTAAAATTACTTCTTCGTACTTTTCTTTGTCTTCTTTTTCGTAGTTCCCTTGAGTTTATTTTTTATCTCTCCGAGCATTTCGAGTTGTTGTGCTTGAGTATCGTAGAGGGTCTCGATTTGTTCTTGGAGGAGGAGATCCATCTTTTGATGAAGACTGCGGACTTCTACTTCAGCCTTGAGATTGATGAGGTAGTCATTTTCATTCTGTTGACGATCTTTATCAGCCTGTCGGTTCTGGCTGATGAGGACAAAAATAGAGAGAAAAATCGCCTCAAGTGAAACAACCATCGTGAGAAATCCGTATGGATATGGGTCCAGGAAACCTATGCCGAGATCAACTGTATTGAAAAATATCCACGCAAAAAAGAAAAGAGCATTCAGAGCCAAAAACTGCATACTTCCACTAAACCACGTAATCCAATCAGCGATACGTTGGACACCAGAGACTTTTTCTTGTCCTGGATTTGCGACTTTATTGACGATGAGTTCTTCCTCTTCGATAGCTTCTTTGACTATATTGCTGAGCTTATCGAGATGTCAGCGCTGTACTTGGAGGAGATTTTCGAGACTAGAATTTTTCATGTGAGAAATTTTCTTGCAAAATCTCTGAAAATCAAGACCATCCAAGCTAATATATGGAGACAAAACTCTTTGATTATTTACTGCCTGCTGAAAAAATCGCTCAACATCCACTTGAGCCGAGAGATAGTTCAAGATTACTCGTAGTGAAAAATAACGAATCAGAAAACTTTCAAGAAATCATTTTCCGAGATATCACATCACTCCTTCGTCCCGACGATATCCTCGTCATCAATGATACACGAGTGATGCCTGCGAGAATCAAATGAGTGACTTACTTAAAAAGACAAAATACAAAGGAAAAAGGACAAAATAACGGAATCTCTGATGGTGAAATAATAACCAAAGAAGTAGAGTGTCTCTTTCTCCGCAATACTGCTCCTGATATCTGGGAAATCATGTGCTTCCCTGGAGAGCGGCTCAAGACTGGTCGACATATCCTCCTCGAAAATGGGATGGATCTGGAAATAGTCGGGGAGATCTACGCAGGCAGACTGGTTCGAGTGCCTGTTCCACACCACGAATGGCTCGAAGTACTTCAAAAATACGGAGAAATCCCGCTTCCTCCCTATATCACAGAACACCTCGAAAACTCCGAGCTCTATCAAACTGTCTATGCAGAAAATCTCGGCTCCACTGCCGCACCGACCGCATGACGCCACTTCACACCAGAGCTCCTCACAAAAATCCAAGCCATGTGAGTGAAGATAGCCCATGTGACACTGCATATCGGTCCTGGTACTTTCAAACCCATCTACGAAGACGATGTCACGCAATACCAGATACACTCAGAATGGGTGACTATCCCAGCAGAAACTATTGAACTCCTCAAACACCGAAAGGGGAGAGTGATAGCCGTTGGCACGACTTCCATGCGTTCACTTGAGTCGCTTGCTGTGGGTAAGCTGAAGCCAGTACAAAATACAAAGTACAAAATACAAAAGAATGGAATTGAAAAAAATGAAGATACAAATCCATCACTTTGTCCTTTGTCTTTTGTACCTTGTATGTACGAAGGAAATACTGATCTCTATGTGACACCAGGGTATCAATTCCAGCTCGTCGATGCTCTCATTACTAATTTCCACGCCCCACGCACGTCACTCCTCGTCCTCGTCGCTGCATTTATGGGGCTAGAAAACATGACGGCAGCCTACCAATATGCCCTCGACCACGACTTCCGATTTCTCAGTTTCGGGGATGCTATGTGGGTGGAGAAAGCTAGTTTTTAATACTGTACATATCTTGTCAGTTTTTCACGAATTCAGATTCAAGTCATAAGTCTTTTCTCATTGCTGCTATGATATTGAGTACTGCCACTGTAATTGTATTTGGATTTACGCGGAGAAGTGCTTGTTTGACCTTAGGGCTACCATTCGTCCGTATTTCTTTAAAAAAATTATTTACACTATCCACAACTTCTTTAGTTGAGTATAGCAAAATATCATCATGAAATTTATTTATGAATTGTCTTTGTCTCTTTGTAGTTTCTTCTTCAGTGAGTCCTGGATCATCCATGAATGAGCTTAGAAGAGCTATAAGATTAGTATAACTTTCTACTTTTCTATCAAATGTTTTCTTATAATCTTCTAATTTTTTATCGTTTTCTAACTGAATTTGTTTTTCTATTTTACTATATTCATGTTGAATTGATTTTTCTAATCTAACTTTCAACCAATAGACTATTATAGATAAAATTGCAGAGCCGACTACTCACAAACCTAACAATTCTTTTAGTCAGATTTGTATTATATTGTTGTCCATATTTTAAATAATACTATTGCTTCGGAAACTTACTTATATCCATATAAAACACTTCCCAAGTGTGTCCGTCGAAGTCTTCGAGAGTGCGTTGTTGCATAAAACCGTAATCTTTCATTGGGCTTGGTTCTTTCCCGCCTGCTTTGAGTCCACGATTCATAAAAGCGTTTACTTCCTCGATGCTATTCACAGAGAGGGAATAGAGTCCTGCGAGTGTATTTTTGGTATCAGCGATAGGTTTGGTTGCAAATGAAGCAAATTTCTCCTGTGAGAGAATCATGAGAAAGATATTGTCCGCCCAGACCATACACTTGCCTGAGTCGTCAGAAAATTGGGGATTGTTTGAGAAACCGAGCGCAGTATAAAATTCCATTGACTTGGTAACGTCTGTGACCGCGAGATTGATGAAGATTTGTTTCATGTTTATTTTGGCAGGGCGGCTCAGAATCGAACTGAGATCAAGGACTTTGGAGATCCCTATACTAACCGTTGTACTACCACCCTTTATAACAATACAAAGTACAAAAGACAAAGTACAGAGTAAGTAGGTGCATTGTAGAAAGAGTCACAGAAAAAACAAGTCGACCTTGCCTTTCACTTCCAAGTATGGTACACTGCGAGCATGTTACGTTTTATTCCAGCTTTTTTCCGTAAACCACGTCCTGCGTATCACCATATGATAGCAGCATCTATCATTATCGCATATTGGTGGTCACTCTGGAATATTCTCGATGTTGTATTCCTCCAGCACTCTATGAGCACAGTAGAAATTATCTCTGTTGTTTTTGTTGCTGGCATCAGTGTTATCTTGATGTTTTTGTTTGATATAGATTTTTCTGATCTCTAGAAGTATTTATATAAAAAAGGCTCCAATTGGAGCCTTTTTTAGAAGTTAAAGAACTAGATTGAGTATCTCTTGAATGAGACGAGAACGTCACCACCGAGATATTGCTCGATAGTTTGGTCAGGATTGACGACGAATGGTTGAGTGAGGAGAGTTCCTTCTTCGACGAATTTCTTCATCTTTCCTTCGATGATATTTGCGAGGATATTTTCTGGTTTTCCTTCATTTTTTGGATCTTGTTTCATCATATCCATCTGTACTTCACGCTCGTGAGCGATAGCATCAGCAGGGAATTCTGAGACACGAAGACCAGTTGGGTTTGTCGCGGTGACGTGCATAGCAACTTGGCGTGCTTTTTCTTCATCGACACCGGCATTGGCAGCGACGACAGCAGCGACCTTGCTATTCGAGTGAACATAGGTACCGATAACTGCACCATCAATGACATCCATAGGTCCGAAAACGACATTTTCACCAGTTTGTTGGATGATATCTGACATGCGTGGAGCAAAAGCTACTTTTGCCTCTTCGACATTACCAGCTTTGACGAGAACTTCCATGAGCTCAGCGATAAAATTTGCGAAATTATCTGTACGAGCGACGAAGTCAGTCTCACATGTAAGAGAAGCGACGTATGCTTTATTGCCATCGTGTTTGATCTGGATACGACCTTCGTGAGTTGCATTTTCAGCACGTTTACCAGCTTTTGCGATACCCTTCTTACGGAGTTCATCAATAGCTGCATCGATATTACCCCCTGTTTCTTCGAGGGCTTTTTTACATTCTGTGATAGAGACACCAGTTGCGTCTCGGAGTTCTTTGATGAGTTCGAGTGTGATAGCTGTCATAGTTAAAATTACGAATTAAAAATTACGAATTTATGAGCAAAGTAATTGCTCTGTTCTTATTCAGCAGCAGCTTCTTCTGTTTTTGTAGTAGGCTTCTTTGCGATTTTTTCAGCAACAGTTTCACGAGCTGTACGCTTCATGGCTGGAGTGAGCTCGTCTGTGATAAATGTGAGTGATTTGAGATTGTTGACGTTTGCAGGGACAAAGTGGTCACAGAGTTTTGGTTGGCCAGTTGTACCGAGGATAGCAAAGACAGTAAGACCGAGAACATTTGCTTCTTTGATTGCCTGGAGTTCGTAGTGTCCATCGATAACAAAGATTCCTTCTGGAGCTTTTTTGAGGTCTTTGATGCCTTCGTAACGCTTTTTGAGACGAGTGAGTCGAGTCATGACCATAGCTTTTTCTTTCTTTGAGAGACGATTGATCTCACCAGTTTCTATGTCTTTCATGATCTTGTTGTACTCACGGATCTGACGTTTGATGGTATTGTAGTTTGTGAGGAGTCCTGGAACCCAGACAGAAGTGACACTTGCATGACCTGTTTTTTCAGCGAGGTCTTGAGCGATTTTCTGAGTCTGTACTTTTGTACCGACGATGAGGAGTTCCTTACCAGATTTGCAAAACTCTTCGAGAGCTTTCTTGGTTTCTGCGAGATGAGCCTCAGTTTTTGTGAGGTCGAAGACGTGGATACCATTCTGTTGTCCATGAATATAAGGCTTCATGGCAGGAGACCAGTGTTTTGTATCGCTACCGATATGTACTGCGTGGTGCAGCATGTCTTTTATGAGAGACATAAGAGAAAAAGAAAAAAATAATCCTTGAACGTATCTCACCGTAGCCGATTGTGAGGGTCTCTCCGTTTCAAGTGGAGAGATAGGACACATCGTAGATGATATACGTGGATCGCTCATATTCCGAGCGACTCGCGCAGTATATCTATATCGTATTTTTTGCAAGAAAAAAGCCTCAGAATGAGGCTTTTTTCTTTTTTTAGATTGCAGACTAGTACCAGACACACATGTTTCCGATTTGGAGGTAACCACTATTACATGCCCAATTGCATGAATTTGCTGTAGTGTAGTATGAATTTGCAGGTTTTGTGCTACATGTATATACAGTATTGTTTGAACAATATTGACCTACGCCACATGTATTTGATCCACAATTATTGTTGTAATTGTAGTTATTATTGTAATTGCTGACACACGTATTTGTCGAAGAATTGTAGTAGTAACCAGAATAACATGTGACAGTACATGAATTCGATGTCGCATAGTAACCATTTACTGGAGCGGTACCACATGAGTAACATGTACCATTCGAGTAGTATTGTCCTGCTGAACAGTTATTGTAATTATTATTGTAATTGCTGACACACGTATTTGTCGAAGAATTGTAATAGTAGCCAGAATAACAAGCAACAGTACAAGAACCAGAGGTTGTGTAGTATCCATTGTATGGAGCAGTACCACAAGAGTAACATGTATTTCCAGAATAATACTGACCTACACCACAGTTGTTGTAATTGTAATTATTATTGTAATTGCTGACACAAGTATCGCCTGATCGGTAATACCCACTATTACATGTCCAATTACAAGAGTTTGTCGTTGTATAGTATGAATTTGATGGTTTTGTGTAGCAGCTTACACAAGTGCTGCCAGCCCAGTATTGTCCTGTACCACAGGTTTGTGTATTTGAAACACAGAATGCACCATCAGAATAGTATCCACTATTACATGTCCAATTACAGCTGCCTGCAGTGGTATAGTATGAATTTGATGGTTTTGTATTACAAGTGTAGCAAGTATTTCCAGAATAATACTGACCGAGGCTACAGTTATTATAGTTATTGTTGTTATTGTAATTACTGACACAGGTATTCGTAGAAGAATTGTAGTAGTAGCCAGAATAACACGTAACAGTACACGACCCAGAAGTATTGTAGTATCCATTGTATGGAGCGGTACCACATGAGTAACATGTACCATTTGAGTAGTATTGTCCTGCACCACAGTTGTAGTTGTTGTACGTATTGTTCGATACACAGACGCCGTTAGACTTGTAGTATCCGCTATTACATGCCCAATCACATGTCCCCTGAGAAGTATAATATGCGTTTGATGGGGCTGATCCACATGTATAACAAGTGTTATTTGACCAGTACTGTCCGAGAGAGCATGAGTTATAGTAATTATTATTGTAATTATAATTGCTGACGCAGACACTTCCAGACTTATAATATCCGCTATTACATGTCCAGTCACATGTTCCTTGAGTTGTATAATACGCATTTGATGGAGCGCTGAGACAAGAATAACATGTATTTCCAGAATAGTATTGACCAACACCACAGTTGTTATTGCTGTAAGAATTATTGTTTGCTATACAGCTATTTCCAGATTTATAGTATCCACTATTGCATGACCAGTTACAAGAATTAGCAGTCGTGTAGTAACCATTCCAAGGAGCGCTAGAACAAGAAAAACAGCTATTTCCAGAAGAGTATTGACCAACTCCACAGTTACCGTAATTATAGTTATTGTTATTGTTGTTGTAATTTCCTCCACATAGATCGATAGCCTTTTTTGCATAGTTAAATATCTCATTTCGGTAAGCACTCAGATTTGGGCTATACGAATTTATAGAGCTAATAATGCCATTGTCATAAGCATATTGTATAACTGGTTTTTGCCAATTCACAGCTCCAGTACTAGCAAATCTCCAATCATCATAGTTTGTACTGCGGAAATTGAGTCCTGCACTATCGAGCATGATAGAGAGCGCCTCTGCTCGTGTGATACTCTGGAGGGGTCTAAAATATGAGTCGTTTTTTGATATAATTCCACGATTTGCAAGAGTTTCTACAGCTCTACAAGCCCAATCGTTTGGGTAGCCACCTGATACATCGTTAAAAACATTTGTACAGTTATACTGTCCGAGAGGGGGTATATTTTGGATAGTTCCACAGGTCTCTGCGACTTTGAGAGCAACAGCAGCGACCTCTTGTCGAGATATATTTCGGTCGAGATTGTATTCACTACAGCTATTTCTATAGCTCACGATACCACGGCTTGCGAGGCTATCGACGGTGAGACAGTCAGCATTCGAATATGCAAACGCAGAAGTCATGCCGGAAAGACAAAGACTAGCGATGAAGTAGCGAATAATTATTTTACTCATAAAAGAGATTAAGAGAAAGTAAAACCTTTACAGAAACCTATATTATACAATATTTTAAAAAATCAAGTATTTTATATATTTAAATTAAAGGAGCAGCTTAATGTTGAGTATTTTGCGTACTAATCTTGCTATAAGAAAATCATTTGCAAGGGTCAAGAGTCTTATATCCCTCCCAAACCTGATTGAGATACAATCGAATTCGTTTAATGATTTTGTTCAGGTAGATTTTCTGCCTTATGAGAGAAAAAAAACTGGCATAGAAAAAGTATTTAAAGATATTTTTCCTGTCGTATACGAAGATCATATGTCATTGGAATACATTGGATATGAATTGGGCAACTGGGCATGTGTATGTGGTAATTTGAAAAAAATAGAATCACGTTATACATGGAGCTGTACTTCTTGCGGAGTACAAGAAGCTTCTCGTTTAGAAGGGAATGAATGTAAGCATTGTCATAAAAATACCGCTCATTATATTCGTTGTTCGCAATGCCTTACAAGGGTAAAATTGAAACCTGAGCTTAGTATTGAAGAATGCAGATCAGGTAGTCAAACTTTTTCTTTACCATTAAAAGTCAAAATTCAACTTATTTCATGGGATATTGATAAAGAATCAAATCAGCGTGCCATTCGTGATGTAAAAGAACAAGAAATTTTCTTTATGGATCTTCCTGTTATGGTTGGCATGTATGAAGATGGTAATGTTATAAGATTAGGTGACACGGGAACATTCATTGTTAATGGAGTTGAGCGTGTTATTGTAAGTCAAATTCACCGATCTCCTGGGGTTATATTTGCTCATGGAAAAAAAATAAAAGAGCAAAACAATTCAAGTTTCATTGCTCGTATTATTCCGGCGCGTGGATCTTGGATTGATTTTGAAATCGATTCTAAAGATGTGCTGTATGTTAAAATAGATAAAACAAAAAAAATGTTAGCAACGACATTTTTGCAAGCATTAGGTTTTTTGCGTGAAGAAATTATAAGATTATTTTATCATTTTAATGATTTTAAAGTTGAAAATAAAGCAATTGTTCAATCAATCAATGATAACTGCCTCGGCCTTCGTATTGAAAAAGGAATGCTTCCTGAAAAAATCGAGCGTAAATTTATAAACAAAAAAATCAATCAAGAAATAATAGATACTCTTACGGCAAAAGGTATTGTTACATTATTTATACCAAAAGAATCTGTTGTTGATAAAACAATTGGTACAGATATTGTTAATCCCTCAACTGGTGAAGTATTAGCAATGCAAGGTGAAATTTTTACCGATGCATTGTATCAAAAATTATTACAAAATCCAGGTATTTCTTTCTCTGTCATTGCCTCTTCAGGTAATACGTTAATTCCAATCATACCGTTAACATTGTCTTTAGACAAATGCTACGACCAAAACATACCCGATGAGCAAAAAAACATAATTACAAAGCAACTCAACAAAAACGGATTAGTTACGGTTGCCCCTTGCGAGATAACCGGTCACAGGCTTGACGTTATGTTAGTTGGTGCCAGCAAAAACGCGCAGGCAAGCATATTGGAAG